>NZ_LR134287.1:1493963-2240945 GCF_900636515.1 Neisseria animalis | reverse complement strand
TATAATGTTAGAGTGAAACCGCTGCCGAAGCAAGCGGTTTGCCGTGTTGTGCGGATATGCTGTATTTGCCGTATTTTAAGGCGGTGCGGCGGAAACAATATAGGAAATGATATGCAGCCCAAACTTGTTATTTTTGATTGGGACGGTACGCTTGCCGATACGACCAGCCCGATTATTGCGACTTTTCAGGAGAGTTTCAAAGCGTGCGGCCTGCCTGTGCCTGCTGCTGATGAAATCCGTCCGCTTATCGGCTACAACCTGCCAAGCATTATCCGCCGTCTTGCTCCCGACTTGGGCGAGCATCTTTATGAGGAGTTGGCGGAAACGTATGCGGCACATTATCTGAACCCGAATAACCGCAATATGCGCTTGTTTGACAGCGCAATTCCCTGTTTGCAAACTTTGAAAGAGCAGGGGTATTGGCTGGCTGTTGCCACCGGAAAAGGGCGCACGGGGCTGGACAAGGCCATCGCGCAAACGCAGACGGCAGGGTTTTGGCTGGCAACGGCCTGTGCCAGCGAGCAGCCTTCCAAACCTGCGCCGGATATGGTGTTTAAGCTGTGTGACGAGCTGGGGCTGATGCCTTCGGAAACTTTGGTGGTCGGCGATACGACGCATGATTTGGATATGGCGGCCAATGCCGGCGCGCCTGCCGTTGCGGTCAGTACCGGCGCGCATACGGTGGAGCAGCTTCGGGGTTCGCTGCATTTGGCGGTTTTGAATGATTTGTCGGAGCTGCCTGATTTTCTTGCCGGATTGGCTTGAGTTTGGCGAAAGCGGAGAAAAGGCCGTCTGCATTTTTCGGATTTGCAGACGGCCTTTCGGTGTTTATTCGCGGTGGTAGGGGTGGTTGTGCAGAATTGATACGGCGCGGTAGAGTTGTTCGGTGAGCAGGACGCGCACCATGCCGTGCGGCAGGGTCAGGCTGGAGAGGCGCATCATCATGCGCGCCTGCTGTTTTAGATAATCCGTCATGCCGTCTGCACCGCCGATGACGAAGCAGACGTGTTCGCCGTTTTGCTGCCATTGTTTCAGATGCGCTGCCAGCTCTACCGAAGTGGGCGCTTTGCCGCGCTCGTCCAATACCACCAGATACGCGCCCGAAGGCAGGGCTTCGAGTATGCGTTTTTCTTCGGCCGCCATGCCTTGGGCGGCATTGGTGCCGGCACCGCGTTTTTCGGGTTTGATTTCTTTCAGGGTGTAGTGGATGTCTCTGCCGAAGCGTTTGGCATATTCTCCTACGGCTTCGTCCACCCAGCGCGGCATTTTGGTGCCGACGGCCAATACGGTAATGTTCATTGCTCTGCTTTCTGTGTTCGGGGCATGATGCCGCGTTTGCTTTCGGAATGCCGATTTTACCCTACTCTGCACCGCTTACAGCAGTCGTTTGCCAAGGTGGGCGGCAAAAGTTGCACGGGCGGGGCAGCAAGGCCGTCTGCAAAACGGGGGCGGAACATTCCGTATGCGGCATTATTCGGTATAATGAGCGCGGTTTTATCGTTTGAACAAAGGGACTCATTATGCTGACCACCGAACAAGTCAAAGCGTTGATCGAAGGCGTTGCGCCGTGTGAATATGTGGAAGTGGAGGGCGACGGCCACCACTTTTTTGCGGTGATTGTTTCGTCCGCATTCGAGGGAAAGGCTCGGCTGGCGCGCCACCGCCTGATTAAAGACGGTTTGAAGGAAAAACTCGCCAGCAACGAACTGCATGCGCTGTCCATCAGTACCGCCGCCACGCCTGCGGAATGGGCGGCCAAACAATAATTTTTGCGGATTTGGGCCGTCTGCAAAACTGTTTCCGGAATGTTGTGCGGAAGGCGGTTTTGCAGACGGCCTTTGGCTGTTCGGACGGCAAACGGCGGCACAAAACGTGCGGTACTGTCGCATTTGCTGTTAAAATTCCGTTTGTTTTGTAATGATTTGCCCGACAATATGAAAACGCCTCCGCTCAAACCCCTGCTGCTGACCTCGCTGCCCGTATTGGCCAGCGTGTTTATTGCTGCAACTTTGGTTTGGCGGTTTGACGTGCCTGCTTTGGCGATGCCGCTGGTGTTGGGGATTATCGCCGGCGGTTTGGTGGATTTGGATAACCGTCTGACAGGCCGTCTGAAAAACATCATTATCACGGTGTTTCTGTTTACCGTTGCATCGCTTACCGCGCAAAGCACGTTGGGAACGGGTTTGCCGTTTATTGCCGCAATGACTGCGATGACGTTCGGCTTTACCATTTTGGGGGCAATTGGCTTGCGTTACCGCACCTTTGCATTCGGCGCGCTGGCGGTGGCCACTTATACATCGCTCACCTACACCCCCGAAACATTTTGGCTGACCAATCCGGTGATGATTTTGCTCGGCACGCTGCTGTACAGTGCGTGTACGCTGGTGTTCCACATACTTTTTCCCAACCGCCCCGTACAGGAAAGTATGGCGAAAGCCTATGAAGCGCTGGGTGAATATTTCGATGCCAAAGCCGATTTTTTCGATCCGGACGAGGCTGCTTGGCTGGGCAACCGCCAAATTGACTTGGCCATGAAAAATACCGGCGTGATTGCCGCGTTCAACCAATGCCGTGCCGCGCTGTTTTACCGCTTGCGCGGGCAGCACCGCCACCCCCGTACCGCCCGTATGCTGCGCTATTACTTTACCGCGCAGGATATTCACGAGCGCATCAGTTCGGCGCATGTCGATTATGCCGAACTTTCCGACAAACTCAAAAATACCGATTTGATTTTCCGTATCCACCGCCTGCTGGAAATGCAGGGGCAGGCGTGCCGGAATGTCGCCGCCGCGCTGACCGGCGGTAAAAATTATACTTACAGCAAGCGTTTGGGGCGGGCGATGCAAGGCTGCCGCGAGTCGCTGCGCCTGTATGCAGACGGCCATATCCGCAACCGCGATGTGCACCATATCCAGCAGTTGCTGCATAATCTTTCTACGGTCGATCACCAGCTCCAGCAGCTTGAAAACGTCAGCCACCGCGATTTGGAAAACGAATCCGAAGCCAGCCGTATCGCCGGCATGGAAGGCAGCGGTTGGCGGTATGCTTGGCAGAACGTGAAAAGCCAGCTTAATTTTGAGTCGGCCGTGTTCCGCCATGCCGTGCGACTGTCGGTTGTCGTGGCCGCTGCCTGCCTGATTGTCGAAATGCTGCACCTCCACCTCGGCTACTGGATTCTGTTGACCGCGCTGTTTGTGTGCCAGCCGAACTATGCGGCCACCAAAAGCCGCGTGTACCAGCGTATCGGCGGTACGGTACTCGGCGTGGTGGTCGGTTCGCTCGTGCCGTATTTCACGCCTTCGGTGGAAACCAAACTGTGGATTGTGATTGCCAGCACCACGCTGTTTTTCATGAGCCGTTCCTACAAATATAGCTTTTCCACCTTTTTCATTACCATTCAGGCGCTGACCAGCTTCTCGCTGGCCGGCTTGGACGTGTACAGCGCGCTGCCGGTTCGGATTATCGATACCGTTATCGGTTCGGTCTTGGCATGGGCGGCGGTATCGTATCTGTGGCCGGATTGGCGTTACCTGACCTTGAAGCTGACCGCAGCCAAAGCCCTCGGCGGCAACGGTGCATACCTCGATAAAATTTTGGAACAGTTGCAACACGGCAGCCGCGATGATGTCAGTTACCGTACCGTGCGCCGTCAGGCACACGAACGCATTGCCGCCCTGTCCAGCAGCCTGTCGGAAATGAGCAGCGAGCCGAAAAAATACGGCAGCCAGATTGCAGACGGCTTTACCCTGCTCAAACACAGTTATGCGCTGATGGGCTACATCTCCGCGCTCGGCGCATACCGCAACCATATGGCGCAGGATTGCGGTGAAGCGTTTACCGAACAGTTTTACCATACCGCGCACCGCATTGCAGAGTTGCTGAAAGCCATGCCGGAATGGGACGGGCAGACTTTTCAGACGGCCTTGTCCGCCGTGCGAGAAGACTTGGAAGCCCTGTACGCCGATATTCCCGACAACCGCCAAGGCAGCGTTTTGTGGCAGCAGTTGAGCCTGATTGCCCGCCAGCTCGAGCCGTGTTATCTGGCTTTAAACCCAACTGAAGAGCCGGTGGCGCAGGAGGGGTAAAACGGAAAACTTCCGATAAAGGGTTGCTTGCCGATATGAGCAACACGGCATGAGACAAGGCGGCAAAACTTCAGACAATATGGAGCGGCGGCTGTGCTTGATGGGCAAGGCGCAGCGGCGCATAGATTTAAGCTGTGTCCGATGGCTTGTTGCCCGTTGTTGCTTTTTGCGCGCTTGCCTGCAAGCGTATGGCAAAAAAAGGCCGTCTGCAAAATGAAGCGGTATTTTACAGACGGCCTGAGACTTTTCAAAATTCATTGCAAGGGCTTGTAGGGACGGGTTTTACACCCGCCTGCTTGCTTGGGCTTTGAAGTAGTCACTTTCAAGATGTTTATTCAATTTTCGGGCGGTTGTATAGTCATTTAAAATAAGAATGATACAGCGTTGCTTTGCCTTGCCGTACTATGTGTACTGTCTGCGGCTTCGCTGCCTTGTCTCATTCTTATTTTATTCGACTATATGTCAAAAATGTCCGTTCAGACCTTTTTTGTTTTATCCGAAGTTATTGCCCCGCGCGCGTCCCGCCGACACCATACACCGCATTCCATGCAGAGTCCAAGCGTTCGCCGGCCTGTTGCAATACGCTTGCCTGTTGGGTTTTCACGGCTTGGGCGTTTTGCAGTTCGCCTTGCAGACGGCTGATGTCGGCTTGGGCTTGTGTCAGCCGCGCTTGGGCATTGTTCAGCTCGGTTTGCAGATAAATGATTTTGCTGTCGTTGTCGGTTTGCGCTTTCAAGGCGGCGCGGTAGGCGGATTGTGCGCCCAACAGCGCGTCGTCGGCAGCGTCGGCGTACACGGATGCCGCAAGCAGTGAAGCGGCGGCAACGGTCAACAGGCGTTTCATGGCTTGTCCTTTCTTATGGTGTGCGGAAAGGCCGTCTGCAAAATACAGGGTGGAAATTGCAGACGGCCTGTTTCACGGTTTAAATCCGCTTGGCCAATTCTTCGGCTTTGCCTACATACAATGCGGGGGTCAGTGCCAACAGTTGCGCTTTGGCTTCCGCCGGAATTTCCAGCGAATCGACGAATACTTTCAACACTTCCGGCGTGATGCCGTCTTTGCCGCGCGTGAGGTCTTTCAGTTTTTCATACGGATTGGCGACACCGTAGCGGCGCATTACGGTTTGAATCGGCTCGGCGAGCAATTCCCAAGTCGCGTCCAAATCGGCGGCGAGTGCGGCCGGATTCGGTTCGAGTTTGTTCAGGCCGCGCAGGTGGGCGGCGAAACCTAATACCGCGTAGCCCACGCCCACGCCCATGTTGCGTAACACGGTGCTGTCGGTCAGATCGCGCTGCCAGCGGGAAACCGGCAGTTTTTCGGATAAAAAGCCCAATACGGCGTTGGCCATGCCCAAGTTGCCTTCGGAGTTTTCAAAGTCAATCGGGTTGACTTTGTGCGGCATGGTGGACGAACCGACTTCGCCCGCTTTGACTTTCTGCTTGAAGTAGCCCAAAGAAATGTAGCCCCAAACGTCGCGGTTGAAGTCGATCAGAATGGTATTGATGCGGCTGAGGGTTTGGAAAAACTCCGCCATGTAGTCGTGCGGTTCGATTTGAATGGTGTAGGGGTTGAAGGTCAAACCGAGCGAGGTTTCGACGAAACGGCGGCAGTGCGCTTCCCAATCGACATCGGGGTAGGCGGTCATGTGGGCGTTGTAGTTGCCTACCGCGCCGTTGATTTTGCCTAAAAATTCCTGTGCCGCCAGATGCTTGGCCTGACGCTGCAAACGGTAAACCACGTTGGCGATTTCTTTGCCCAGCGTGGTCGGCGTGGCCGGTTGGCCGTGGGTGCGGCTCATCATCGGCACGGCAGCCAATTCGTGCGCCATTTCGGTGAGTTTGGCGGTGATTTCGCCCAGCTTCGGCAGCAGCACGGTTTCACGCGCCTCTTGCAGCATCAGGGCGTGGGAAAGGTTGTTGATGTCTTCGCTGGTGCAGGCGAAATGGATAAACTCGCTGACGGCGGCTACTTCCGGTACGCCTGCGAAACGCTCTTTCAGCCAGTATTCGATGGCTTTCACATCGTGGTTGGTGGTGGCTTCGATGGCCTTAACCGCCGCCGCGTCTTCTAATGAGAATCCGGCAATCACTTTGTCGATTTCGGCAATGGTCGCATCGCCAAACGCCGGTACTTCGGCGATTTTCGGTTCGGCAGCCAAGGCTTTGAGCCAGTTTAATTCGACTTTGACACGGGCTTTCATCAGACCGTATTCCGAGAAAATCGGACGCAGGGCTTCAGCGGATTTGGCATAGCGGCCGTCTAGCGGAGAAAGGGCGGAAATGGGATTAATCATGTGGGCTTCCTTAGGAAATCGGAACGGGAAAACGGCGGTTGCTGCATACGGCCGCTTCGTAAAACGGCAAAATGCAGACGGCATGACCGTTGCCGGCAGGCTGCTGCGGTTCGGCAGATACCGTATCTGCCTGTCGGAAACGGCTTTATGGTAAACAATTCAGTGCGATTATACCTGATTTGCCGCCGCAAATGCCGTCTGCAAAATGCACGGACGCGAAATGTGTTAACTGTTGGTATTTTGCAGACGGCTTGGTCGGGCGGAATCAGCGGTTGTTTAGCGGACGGTAGGGGTTTTCCACACCGGCAACCAGTGCCTGCAGGTATTCGCGCAGTTGCGCTTCGCCGCAACCCATCAGGAGCGCGTCTTCAAAAGCATCTTGGGCAAGCTGGTAGAGTTCGGTCATGTTTTCGGTCATGACTTTGACTTTTTCGGTGCAGGAGACGATTTGTCCGTCGTCGCTGTACCATTTGGGCATTTCAGGCATACTCATGCGGTTTCCTTAATTGACGAATCGGGCGGAATCATGTTTTTTAACGCGGCGGCCGAAGGCGTATTTGGAACCCCAGTATTTGTTGCTCAAACTGGTGATTTCAATGGTCTTACCGGTGCGGGGCGCGTGGATAAAGCGGTTGTTGCCGATATAGAGGCCGACGTGGGAAATGCGCCCGCGTCCCATGGTGCGGAAAAACACCATGTCTCCGGGCTGTAAATCGCTGCGGTCAACGTGCGTTCCCAGCTTGGCTTGTTCGGCGGAAGTGCGCGGCAGGGTCATGCCCATGCTGCGGCGGAAAATGTGTTGCATGAAACCGCTACAGTCGAAACCGGTTGCGGCCGATGTGCCGCCGTAGCGGTAGGCAACGCCGAGCAGTCCCATGGCGCTGCGGATCAGTTCGTCGGCATTGCCGTTGTTGTCGGGCTGCGGGGAAGGGGGGGATACGCTTATTTTTTGGGCAACGGCTTTTTTCGGGGCGGGGGAGGTTGTTGTACCGTTGTCAAACAGCCGTAAAATCTGCTGGCGGTCGTTTTGCCGGTTGAGCAGGTTTTCCAGCTCGTCGGCATAGGCAAAACCGCCTGCAAAGAGCAGGCAGAGTGCCGACAGAATGGCTGCCGGCCGGAAAATCTTGTTCATATCTGATTCCGTGCAGACGGCTGTTGCGCCTGCAAATAACGGTGCAATCAAATAAAAAAGCGGCGGTGCGCGCGGTTCTTATTTGATTGCACTGTATGTTATGCTGTAACTTTCTTTTATCAGGCCGATTGTATATAAAAAACGGCCGATTTGGCAAAAAAGCAATGGTTAGATTGCGTTAATGGTTTGATTTTCAATATTTTTATAAAGAGTGCTTCTCATGATGATTCCGACTTTGCTGGCCTTGCGCGATTTGTCGCGGATGCGCGAGATTATGACCATTCTGACCAAGCACGGGCTGGGCAGTTTTGTGCAGCGCATCAAGCCGGTGCATCAGGGCGATAAAACGCAGGCAGACCCGAAGAGCCGTTATTTGAGTACGCCGCGCCGCTTCCGTATGGCTTTTGAGGAGCTGGGTCCGACGTTTATCAAGTTGGGGCAGGTGTTGTCGACGCGGGTGGATATTTTCAGCGCGGAATGGATTGAGGAATTTGAGCGGCTGCAAAGCAATGTTGCGCCGATTCCGTTCGGCGATATTGAAACGCTGGTCGAATCGCAACTGGGCAGGCCGGTAGGGGAAGTCTTCCGATACATCAACCCCCGGCCGGTCGGCAGCGCATCTATCGCACAGGTGCATCAGGCGGTGTTGGTCAGCGGGGAGACGGTGGCGGTTAAAATCAAACGCCCCGACATTGAGCCGGTGATTCAGGCGGATTTGCGGATTTTGAACCATCTTGCCAGCCTGATTGAGTCGGAGATTCCGGAAACGCGCCGCTACCAGCCGGTGCAGATGGTGCAGTATTTTGCCCGTAGTTTGGCAAAGGAAACCGATTTGTCGGTAGAGTTGCGTTATATGCAGCGGTTCGGGCAGACTTTCGAGGGGCATGAGTTTATCCATATTCCGACGGTTTATCCGGAAATTTCCAACCGTCAGATTCTGGTTCAGGAGCATATCGGCGATACGCTGCTGAAAAACATCGATATTGATGAAATGCCGTCTGCAATGCGCGCGCGGCTGGCGGAACGGATTACCGATACGCTGTTTACCATGATTTTGAAGCAGGGTTTTTTCCACGCCGATCCGCACCCGGGCAATATTTTTGTGAACGGTGACGGACGGATTACGCTGATTGATTTCGGTTTGGTCGGCCACCTCAGCAGTACGCGCCGGCGTGAGATTGTCGAGCTGCTGACCGCGCTGGCCAACAAAGACCAATTTACCATGCAGTATGTATTGAGCAACTGGGCGGAGGGCGACTTGCCCGATGAAAACCTGCTCGGAGCAGATGTGTTGGAAATGCTGCTGAACTACGAACACACGCCGGTGCGCGATTTGCGTATCAGCCAAGTCATCAACGACATTACCCAAATCATGCGCCGCCACAGTCTGACGCTGCCGGGAGATTTGGTGATGCTGTTTAAAACGCTGATTACGCTGGAGGGCGTGGTGAAGCGGTTGGACGGTAAAATCGAGTTGCTGGAACGGGCAAAGCCGATTGTATTGGACGCTTTTCAAGAGCGGACTTCGCCCAAGCAGCTTGCCCGCAAGAGCAAAATGCACCTGCATACGCTGCTTCAGGCGGCGGACGAGCTGCCGCAGAGCGTGTTCCGTCTGAGCCGCCGTCTGCAAAAAGGGCAGATGGGCATTACCCTTGATTTTAAAAGGTTCGACCAGTTCGGGCACCAGTTGGACCGCGCCACCAACCGCCTGACGATGGGTATCGTAACCGCCGCGCTCATCATCGGCTCGTCTATTGTGATGAGTATTGAGACCGGGCCGAAACTGATTGGGTTTATCGGCTATCTGCTGGCGTTTGCCAACAGCTTGTGGATTATGTGGTCGATTTGGCGGTCGGGCAAACATTAGCGGCGGGTGCGGCGGCAATAAAGATGCAGCCGTTCGCGTAAAATGATGCGACCTTGCTGCGTTTTGCCCAGAGAGGGCTTGGCGCAACTGTTGAAGCAGCAAGTCCGCCACTCCGTTTGATTCCGTGTTGGACGACCATATCAAAAAAGCAGACGGCAATGTGCTGCCGGAACACCGGAATGTGCGGGCGGTGCATTGCCGTCTGATTAGGCCGTCTGCAAAACGGCGCTTATTCGATAACGTAACCGCGCAGGTATTGCATGCGTTCGCGGGTCATGCGCGTATCGCATTGCAGTTGCAGGTATTCGGCCTGAGCAGGATTGTCGGCAACGGCAGAAGCGCGCAGACAGTCTTGCTGTTTCTTGTGTAACCATGCGCGCTGTTCGTCAATCATATTTTGCTGTACGCCACGTTCCATTTTGTGCCAAATGCGGGTAATGTCGGCTTCGGCGTGTTGGTTTTGAGTACGCGCGTTGTCCAATTCGCTTTGCGCTACGGCCGGAATATCAGGGGTGTCGCCGCTGTTGGGGACGAGAACTTCCGTTTCCTCGTCAAATTCCGTTGCAGCCGGTACGCCCTCGGCTTGGCTGGCGGCATTGTTCTCTAAAATATCTTCGGGATCGGCAGCAGGCGGTTCGGGGAATTGCTCCGCCGACAGGCGTTTGACTGCTTCTTCTTTGCTGACTGCCTGACCGTCAATCACGACGATGCTTTTCACCCCGTAAGGCAGCAGGGCAACCGACAGCGTTTGCGCGGTTTGCTCGATGGCATTGTCTTGAAAGGCGATACCGCCGTCTGATTTCGGGGTGTAGCGTAAAACGGTGCGGAAAGTTGAGCCGTCAAAATCGAGATTGCTGCCCATGATTTTTTGTTCTACCAGCTCGCGTATGGCGGTTTGTCCGTAGATGAGCGGGCTGCCGCTTTCTGCGGCGGCGGCGATGTCGCTGGGGATATGTACGCTCAAACCGGCTTGGCACAACATCTTATTGCCGTCTCGCACGGCTTTTGCCTGATCCAGACGGACGGTAAGCTGGGTGGCGGCGGCAATGATTTTGTCGGCATCGACAAATTTACGGTTGTCGTTGCGGGCAAAGGCTTTGGCTTCACGGGTGAGTGTGCCGATGATGTGGTCGCGCACGTTTTGTACGGCGTTGGGGTGGTCGCAAGCCAGTGCGGGTTGGTTTTGTTCGGGCTTTTCGCCGCGGCACGCACCCAGCAGCAGAAGTGGGAGCAGAGCGGCGGCAAGCAGTTTCGGATGCATAAGTTTCTCCTTCAAACTGCCGCGATATGCGGTTTCAAACGGTTATCAGCCGGATTTGCAGACGGCATAATCTTGAGCCGGCAGGAAATCAGAGCGGGATAAGGCAGTATGCCCGTATCGCGCTTATTTTGAGTGTCGGGTATGACGATAATAAAAAAGCACCTGTAACGATAAGGCGTTGCAGGTGCTTTGGCAAGTATTTTCAGCTTGTCTGTACGGTTATTTGAGGAAGTTTACGAAACCCGACAAAATCAGTGCATTGATGATGTCGACGAAAAACGCCCCTACCAACGGTACAATCAGGAAGGCTTTGTGCGAAGAACCGAAAGTGTTGGTAACGGATTGCATATTGGCAACCGCAGTCGGCGTTGCGCCCAAGCCGAAGCCGCAGTGGCCGGCAGACAATACCGCCGCATCGTAGTCGCGACCCATTGCGATGTAGGTAACGAAAGTCGCGTACAGCATCATCACCACAACTTGCGCCAACAGGATTACGGTTACCGGACCGGCCAAGCCTGCCAGCTCCCACAGTTTCAGGTTCAGCAGCGCCATGGCCAAGAAGAGCGACAGGGAAGCGTTGCCGAATACGTCGATGGCGCGGTCGAACATATTCATTTTGAACACCAGAGTCAAAATGTTACGCAGAATCACACCGCCGAACAGACACCATACGAATTTAGGCAGGTTCAGGTAAGAAGGGAAATATTCGGCATCCACCATATCCATGATTTGACCGAATGCGATACTGGCGGCAAACATCGCCAGCGTTTCGATGGCGGAATCCGCTGTAATCAGGCGGGTACGGCCGGCTTTTTCAAAAACGTCGTTGGTGCTGCTGTCGGAAACATCGTTGTCCGCCGCAGCTTGAGCCACAGGTTTGCGGTTTTGACGATTAATCAGACGGCGGGCAACCGGGCCGCCGATGAGGCCGCCGAAGACCAGACCGAAAGTTGCCGCAGCCATACCCAAGCCGGTTGCACCGACAACACCGTGTTCCTTCTCAAAAATCGGACCCCATGCGCCGGCCGTACCGTGGCCGCCCGTCAGAGTAATCGAGCCGGTCATCAAACCAATCAGAGGATCCAAGCCCAGTACCGATGCCAAACCTGCGCCGACAGCATTTTGAATCAGAATGAACGCGCTGACGATAACGGTAAACAAAACCAGCGGGAAGCCGCCCGCACGCAGGCGCGAGAAGTCGGCACTCAAACCGATGGAAGTAAAGAAAATCAGCATAAACGCGTCTTGCAGCGGCTTCTCGAATTTGAAGCTCACGCCGTACATCTGATGCAGCGCGAACAGGATAACTGCCGCAATCAAACCGCCTGCCACAGGCTCGGGGATATTGAAATCGCGCAGAAAGCGGATTTTGCTGACCAGCCATTTGCCCAACAGCAATACCAGCGTGGCGGCAATCAAGGTGTAATAACCGTTAAATTCCCATTCCATAGTATTCTCTCTAAAAGTGGGTAACACAATGCAGAAAAGCCTGATTTCGGACTAAAATTATCAATCCGACCGGCATATCCGCCCGATAACGGGCTGCATATTAGGGTAAGAGTTAAGGTTTGTCAAAGAAATGTAGTCGCTTGAAGTGCAGATTTACATTATGCGCGCTTTTATGCCGTCTGCAAAATGCCGGCTTGTTTTTGCAGACGGCATAAAGCGTGAAGTTATAGTCATTTAAAATAAGAATGATACTGCGTTGCTTTGCCTTGCCGTACTATGTGTACTGTCTGCGGCTTCGCTGCCTTGTCTCATTCTTATTTTATTCGACTATGCTGTTGCCAACCACTTGAGTTTTGCCGTTTATGCCCATATTTCCCCAACAATTTCCATTTCACTGAACATCACAATACAAACCATGAGCAACAAAGACTTTTACGAAACGCTGGGCGTGGCGAAAAGCGCGAGCGATGATGAAATCAAAAAAGCCTACCGCAAACTGGCGATGAAATACCACCCCGACCGCAATCCCGACAACAAGGAAGCGGAAGAGAAGTTTAAAGAAGTACAAAAAGCCTACGACACCCTTTCCGACAAAGAAAAACGTGCCGCTTACGACCAGTTCGGCCATGCCGCTTTCGAGCAGGGCATGGGTGGCGGTGCGGGCGGCTTCGGAGGTTTCGGCGGCGGCTTCGGCGGCGCACAAGGCTTCGATTTCGGCGACATTTTCAGCCAGATGTTCGGCGGTGCGGCGGGCGGTGGCAGACAGCCGAACTATCAGGGCGCAGACTTGCAGGTCGGCGTAGAGGTTACCTTGGAAGAAGCAGCCAAAGGCATCAAAAAGCGCATTACAATTCCGACTTACGAAGAATGCGATGTCTGCCACGGCAGCGGCGCAAAACCCGGTACATCTCCAACCACTTGTTCCACCTGCCACGGTTCGGGTACGGTACACATCCGCCAAGCGATTTTCCAAATGCAGCAGACTTGTCCGAGCTGTCACGGCTCCGGCAAAGAAATCAAAGAGCCTTGCGTGAAATGTCGTGGCGAAGGCCGCACCAAAACCAGCAAAACCGTTGAAGTAAACATTCCGGCAGGCATCGACGACGGCCAACGTATCCGCTTGAGCGGCGAAGGCGAGCCGGGCCAGCACGGCGCACCGGCAGGCGATTTGTATGTCAACGTGCGCGTAAAAGACCATAAAATTTTCGAGCGCGACGGTTTGGATCTGCATTGCGAACTGCCCATCAGCTTCGCCGTGGCAGCTTTGGGCGGCGATGTGGAAGTGCCGACTTTGGACGGAAAAGTCAAACTGAATATCCCGAAAGAAACCCAAAACGGCCGCCGTATGCGCGTAAAAGGCAAAGGCATCAAATCCTTACGCTCCAGCGCGGTAGGCGACTTATACTGTCATGTCGTGGTGGAAACGCCGGTCAATCTGACCGACCGCCAAAAAGAGCTGCTGGAAGAATTTGAAAAAATCTCCACCGGCCTCGACCGCAGCCAAACCCCGCGCAAACAGTCGTTTTTGGACAAACTGAAAGACTTGTTTGATTAAGCGGTTTGCCGCATTTTTCCAAAAAGCCTGCCCGCAGCAGGCTTTTTTTTGCGCGTTTTTATCGCGGCTTGCCAAGACGGAACAGATTTTTTATAAAAACGCTTGACATCGGATTTTAAAAGCCGTATAGTTACATTCTCTGACGCGGGATGGAGCAGCATGGTAGCTCGTCGGGCTCATAACCCGAAGGTCGTAGGTTCGAATCCTGCTCCCGCAACCACACAACGAAAAGGCCGCTAAAAATAGCGGCCTTTTTTTCGTCTGATACCGTCTAACGCCATAAACCAAACGCCCAGCCAGTAAGGCTTTCCGACCATTTCCCCTTTTTCATTTCCCGCCCGTATCGTCTAACGCCGTCTAATGCCGTTGTATTGAAGCAACCATTTTTAGGGGGTATTATCGGGGGTATCGACCAAATACCCCCGAAAAAATACCCCCAAATGCCATTAAACGACCGACAAATAAAGAACGCCAAGCCAGCCGACAAGCCCTATAAGCTGGCAGACGGCGGCGGCCTGCATTTAGCCGTTACCCCTGCTGGCGGCAAGTTATGGCGGCTGAAATACCGCATAGACGGCAAAGAGAAGCTGCTATCAATCGGCAAATACCCCGCCGTGTCGTTGGTAGAAGCCCGCGAAGCAGCAGAAAACGCCCGCCGCAATCTGGCAGCAGGCATCGACCCCGCCGCCGCCAAACAAACCGCCAAGCGTGAGCGGCAAGCGGCGTTACAGAATACCTTTTCCCACCTTGCCGCTGAATGGTATCAACACCAGCGGGCAAGCTGGCAGCCCACCAATGCGGCGCGGATATGGGCGTTATTCGAGCGGCTGATTTTGCCTGCCATCGGCAAAGAGCCGATAACGGAAATCAGGGTAGGGCAAATAAAAGCCATGATTGAAAGCATTACAGGCGCGGGCAATTTTGAAACCGCCCGTATTGTGCTGCAAAAAACAAAGGCCGTTTTCAATTATGCCGTTTTGACGGAGCGGACGACCAATAACCCCGCCTTGCCGCTTGTCGGACAAATCAAAACCCCGCCCGTGAAGCATATGCCCGCCTTACCACAGGGGGAAATCACAGAGTTTTACCGCCGCCTGCTTTCAGACGGCGGCATACGCCCTGTAACCCGTCTTGCCATGCTGTTTATCATGTTGACGTTTGTCAGAGCGGGAGAATTGCGCCGCGCCGAATGGGCTGATTTTGACTTTGAAGCGCGTGAATGGCGCATACCTGCCGAAAAAATGAAAATGAAAGCCCCGCATATTGTGCCGTTGACCGATTGGGCTTTAGAGATACTGGCAGAACTGAAGCCGCTTACAGGGCATTGCCGCTATTTGTTTACAGGGCGCAATGACGAAACCCGCCCCATGAGCGAAAACGCCCTAAGCTATGCAATGGCGCGGCTTGGCTATCGGGATATTGCCACTCCCCACGGTTTCCGAAGCCTAGCAACAGATGTACTCAATGAAAACGACTTCGACCCTGACGTTATCGAACGGCAGCTTGCTCACGTTGAGCGTAACAAAGTCAGGGCGGCATACCACCGCACCGAATACCTGCCACAGCGGCGCGAAATGATGAAATGGTATTCCGCATTTTTGAAAGAACGCTATCAGACCGCAATAGCGGAGATTGAGCGGGCGGGTCAGGCCGTCTGAAAACCAAACCACCGACAAAGCAAACGCGCTTTGTCGGTTTTTTTGCGCCCGTTATTTTTGCAACGCCGTTGCAATATTGGGGAAATTCATCAAAAAAACGCCCGTTTGTTCAAATCATTTTTTTAAACGGCTTTAAAAGCCTGTTTTAAACCCCGCCCGTTAATCTCTAGCCCTGCATAACACAAAGAAACGGAGACAACCAAAATGGAAAGAAACGAGGTTTTGCGGGTAAGCGAAGTAGCCAAACGGTTGAGCATTTCCACCGCCGCCGTTTGGTACAAAACCAACCCGAAAAACCGCCGATACGACCCCGAATTTCCCCGCCCGTTCAAGGTTTCCCCGAATGTAACGGGCTGGCTGGAGAGTGAAATCAACGCCTACATTGAAAAACTGGCAGCAAACAGAAAGGAAACAGCATGACCGCCATCGGATTTGACATTGCCGCCGCCGTGAAAGAATACGGCGCATTGAGCCGCAAACTGGACAAGGCCGCTACCAAACTGGCAGATAAAACCGCCGCGCTGAAAGAGAAATATCAGGCAGAAACCGCCGCCGATACCGCCGCGTTGGAAGAGCTGGAAACCCGTATCAAGGTTTACGCCGAAGCCCACAAGGCCGAATTGACGGGCGGCAAAGGCCAGACCGCCAAAATCGGCGCAGCCTGTATCAAATGGCGCAAAGGCCGCCCCAGCGTGAAAGTAACGGGCAATCCCGAAGAAATCATCAAAGCCATCAAACGCCGCCGCTTGAGCCGCTGGATTTACAGCCGCGAAGAAATCAACAAAGCCGCCATTCTGCAAGAAATCGACACGCTGCAAGCAAAACCGATTGACGGCTTGGAGATTATCCCGGCTGGCGAAACCATCAACATTGAAACAGGGGTTTGACATGGCTAAATCCACCATCGGAAGCGAAGAAGTTTTAAGCTGCATTGCCGAAAAATGCACGGCGGTTTTACAGCGTTTCGACATTAAACCAAACGTAATCGCCGCCGCAAGCGTAGCCGTATCGGACGGCGTAGCGGCAGAGTTTGGCGGGCAGTTGGTTTATTTTAAAAATCAGGCCAAATTAAACGCCGAAGAGCGGCGGCTTGCCATTTTGAGCGATTGGGAAAGCGGCAATTTTTCTACTGGAGAGCTTGCCCGCAAATACGGCCTTTCCGTACAGAGCATTTACAAAATCATCAAGGAGAAAAAAGCATGAGCCTGACACTTAAACGCTTTCAGATTTTTGAGAGTGGAACGCACAGAGACAATAACGGGCGCACAGCCGTTTACCCCGAAAGCCTGTTGCAGAAAACCGTTGAAGAATACAACCAACGCAAGGGGAAGGGAGCGGGCGATACCGCGCCGCTGTATATCGGCCACCCGCCGCCGAATGCGCGTAGAAGTTTTAAACCGCTTGGCTTTGTGGAAAGGCTGGAATATGCGAACGGCAAAATCTTTGCACACGCATACGTTACCCCCGAGCTGTTTGGCAAAGTCAAATCGGGGGCATTGCGGGCAGTATCGGCGGGCTTTACCAAGATGAAAAACTTTGTATTAGACCACGTTGCATTTTTGAACAATCCATCGCTGAAAAATATGGAAGCACTCAATTTCAGCGAAAACGCCGAAGCGGACTACCTGATATTCACGCGGGAATTTATCGACTTCAGCGAGCCGCAAAACGACCACGAGCGTGTAACCGCCTATGCCGCCCTGCATGGCGTGAGTTATGAGCAGGCCGCGCATATGGTGCTTGGCGGCGGCAGCCTTGTAGCGGGCATTTCCGACTTTTCAGAGAGCGGAAGCCCACAGGAGGGCGAAGCCCACAAGCTGCACCGTTTGGCACAAGCCTATCAGCGGCAATATGGCGGCAGCTATGAAAATGCCGTAAGAGCCTGCATCCATCAAACCCACTATTGACCCGAAAGGACACACCATGACAACCGCAGTAAAAAACATCTTGACCGACATCAAAGGCCAAGCCGCCAAAATCAAGCAGCAGCACGCCGAAAAGCAGGCGGAATTGACGCAGGTAAACGCCGAAATCCGCCGCCTGCAAGATATGCCTGTGTCCAAAGCCGATTTTTCCGCGCTTTTAATGCAAAACATCAGGAATGAAGCGGCGGAGTACACAAAAAACATGAGCAAAGCCATGTTTAACCCGCATTCTTCAAGAGATACCGCCGTCAATGCCATCGGCATGAAAAGTTTGGATTTTTGCATAGGCGGGAAATATCCGCGCTGGATTTTCAATAACACAAGCGCAGACGTTTTAAACAACACCGAAGACACCCGCAATATGCGCCGCGCCCTTTGCTGGCTGATGCCCGAAACGGTACACGCCCGCATTATGGAAGTCATCGACCAAAGCGGCCACGAATGGGGCAATGAAGACCTGCCGAGCGTAGCCGAACGCCGCGAAAAAATCGCCGACCTGACCGAACGCGCCGCCGATTTGCGGGCGGAGTTGGACGAGCTGGAAGCCGCAATCAAAGATTTATCTGGCGTAATAGATAGCGAGCAACAACAATTATCGCCGACAAGTCAATCAGTTAATGCAAACTACTGCTAATCCCGCTTGACAAACCCCGCAACACGGGCGCAGAATATCCGCATTGCCCTAAATCGGGCAATCGGGTTTGACAGCCCGAACACCAGTGGCAGATATGCCGCAGCGAGCAACAGAGCTACCCGATAGCCGAGATTGCCCGGCGGTATTTTTATATCTGCATTCCCCTTATTTTGCCTTTTTCTATGGGAAACGGGGGCGGGGGGCTTTATGCCCGCTAGTACACTGGACTAGTCTGTCAACCCGCCTTTTGTTTCCCGCCCCCGCGTTTGACAGCGCGGAGCGGGGTTTGAAACCCAGTGAAAAGGTAAAATCATCATGCAAAATCACATTTCTACTTCTCAAAAATTCCCCGAAACCGATAATCTGACCGCATTCCGAGATTCCGAAATCCCGCAATGTATTTCAATCTATGACGGCTTTTTGCTGAATGAAGCCGCCTGCCTGCAAATCGAGCGCGTAATTGATATGCTGGCCGCCTTTGCCACGTATTCACGCGGGCAAGACAAGCGCGAAGAGCGGCTGTTCAACACCATTTCATTCTCCAGCGAACTGTTGGAACAGGCGATTGACTACCGCCGCGAACCGTCTTAAATCCCCCTATCAGAAACCCGCCCGCCTATGCCCGAAACGGCACAGGCTGGCAGGCTGCAACCCTATTCCCTGCAAATCCCGTTTCTGACCGACCCCTGACCGCCCTAAAAGCGCGTTTGGAGCAGGGGATAGGGTAAGCCCTGCCCGAAAGGACAAACCCCGTGAAAACGCTGAAAATCCGCCACTACCTGACCGCCTGCTTTTTTCTGGCCGCCGCCTTATCGCTGCAATCCTGCCCCGATACCGCCGCCGCCCGCGAACATACCGCAGACGGCTACACCGTTTACACCGCCCGCGAAGCCCGCCAGCTTGCCGATACGCTGGAAGCATGGGAAGCCGACCCGATGGGCGGCGTTGTGTACGAACCCTTAGGAAAATAAACATGACCCGCAAAACATACGACCTGAACGACATCAAAGCCGCCGCCTATGGCCGCTGGCCTGAAATACACGCCGCCTTAGGCATACCCGCCGAATACCTGAACACCCGCAAACACCAGCCATGCCCCTATTGCGGCGGGCGCGACCGCTACCGCTACACCGACCACCGAAGCGGCGGCGGCTTTATCTGCAACCAATGCACGCCAGACGGAGGCAGCGGCTTTGATTTGCTTATGCTTGTATTCGGCTACGACTTTGCCCGCGCCGTAAACGAAGTAGCCGCCTTACTTGGCTATGCCGCCGATACGGGCGCAGCCCGCCCCACCCCGCGCATACCGCCTGCCGCCCAGCCCGCGCCTGTTACCGACAAGCAGGCGGCCTTAGCCGCGCTATGGCAGCAGGCGCAGCCCCTTACAGGCAGCCCCGCCGCCCGATACCTGCAAGCGCGGGGCATATCCCCCGAAATCATCAGCAGCGCGGCCAATATCTGCTTTCATGCCGCCCTGCCGTATTGGACGGCGCAGCGGCACAACGGCGCGGAAGCAGGCGCATTGTTTCTTGGCAACCACCCTGCCATGCTGGCCGCCGTAACCGACACGGCGGGCAACCTGCAAGGCCTGCATAAAACCTACCTGCAATATTCAGACAGCCGTATCGGCAAGCTGCAAGCCGTTTACCCCGATACGGACGAGCCTTTGCCCGCAAAAAAAATGCAAAGCCGCCACGCAGGCGCATTGACGGGCGCGGCGGTACACCTTGCCGCCCCCGATACGCAAGGCCGCCTGATTGTGGCAGAGGGCATAGAAACCGCCCTAGCCGCAATGGAGCTTTTCCAAATCCCCGCCATCGCCGCATTGAGCGCACACGGCATGAAATCCCTGCAATGGCCGCCGAGCGTGAAAGAGCTGTTTATTTGCGCCGACCACGACCACAGCAACACGGGCATGAAAGCCGCCCGCGATTTATCCGTAAGAGCCGTTAAAACAGGCATAGCGGCGCGGATATGGCAGCCCGAAAGCGCAGGGCATGACGCATTGGACGAACTGAACGCCCGTAAAACAGGGGAAATATCATGACGACCATCACACTCGACAAGGCCGCCGCCGCCAAGCTGGCCGAATTTGAACCCGTAAGCCTGAAACCCTATTTTGAGTGCAAATCCAGCGGCGTGTACTACATCGCCATCGAAGCAGACCGAGACGGCAACGTAACCGAAAAGCCGCCGCTTCGCTTATCCGACCCGATAGAGCTTATCGGACGCGGCATTGACGGCGCAGGCAACCATTACCGCATCATCAAATGGCGGGACAGCTACACCCGCCAAAGCAAAACCGCCGCGCTGGCAATGGCCGAAATCGGAACGCCCCAATGCTGGCAGCGGCTGCAAAGCCACGGCTTAGCCATCAAAAGCGGGCGGCGGGCGCGTGAGCTGCTTTCCGACTACCTACAAGCAGACGGCGCAACCACCCCTTACACCGTAACCGATAAAGCAGGCTGGATAAACGGCGCGTATATCCTGCCAAACGGCGAAGCCCTACAGCCCGCCGATACCGACAACAAAGCCGCCCGCGTAATCTACAATGGCGACACCAGTCAACAGGCCGCCTACACCGTATCGGGCAGCCTTGAAGACTGGCAGCGCGAAATCGCCGCCAAAGCAGCGGGCAACAGCCGCCTGTGCCTAGCCATAGGCACCGCCCTAGCCGCGCCCCTGCTGGCAATCCTGAACGAGCAAAACGGCGGCTTTCATCTCTACGGCGACAGTTCCGATGGCAAAACCACCGCCGCCCTTGTCGGCTTGAGCGTATGGGGCAACCCCGCCGCCCTGAAAATGGCATGGCGCGGTACGGATTTAGGCTTTTCAAATGCCGCCCTTGCCCGCAATGACGGCTTATTAGTGTTGGACGAAATCGGCGAAGCCCACCCCAAAACCATCAGCAAAACCGCCTATTCGGTCATCAACGGCAAAAGCAAGATTCAGGGCGCAAAAGACGGCGGCAACCGCACCGCGCAGGAATGGCGCGTCTTACTGCTATCCACAGGGGAATACAGCCTGCAAGCCTACATGGAGCGCACAGGCGAAAAATGGGAAGCAGGGCAGGCCGTAAGGCTTCCATCTATCCCCGCCGCCACCCGATACGGCATTTACGACACCTTACACGGCCACCAAAACGGCGCAGTCTTATCCGACCACCTGCAAGCAGCAGCGGCGCAATACCACGGCGCAGCAGGCCGAGCATGGATAGCCAAGCTGCAACAAACCGACCGCCAAGCCATACAGACGGCCTTTGACGCATTCTTAGCAACCCTGCCCGATTTAAACAGCCAAGCCGCCCGCGTTTCCCGCCGCTTCGCATTAGTCGCCGCCGCGCTGGAACTGGCCGCCGACATAACAGGGCTTGCCGTTGGTGTCGGAATGGCAGGCGTGAAGCAATGCTTTGATGATTGGTACAGCTTGAACGGCGCGGGCAAGTATGAAGACCGCCGCATTATCGAAGCCGCCGCCGCATTTATGGCACGCTTTGCCGATACCGCCCGCTTTGCAAACTGGAACACCGACTACACCGACCGAGACCATGCGGGCTACAAACGCCCCGCGCAATACCATGCCGCCAGTATGGCGGACATTGATGAATACTGGATAATCCCGCCCGTGTTTGAAAGCGAAGTCATCAACAACGCCGACACAGCCAAAGCCTGCACCGTCTTACACGGCATAGGCTGGCTTATGCGTGGAAAAGATAACCGCTGGAAGCATAAAAAACGCGGAAAAGGCCGCTTTTACGTCTTGGTAGGGGTAGAACCGCCCGAAGACGACACAGACAACGACTAGCCCGCAAGCAAGCAGCATAAAGGCCGCCCGATAGCAAATCAGGCGGCCTTTTTTTAACCACAAGGAGCGTTCAAGCGAACACCGCTATTATTATCAACAAATAGGAAACAATCAAGCAAAAAATAGGCTTATTGTTGAATTGAAAAAAGCGTATACGCGCGATAAAACGCAAAATCAGCGGGTACGCGGGTACACTTTAACTAACACTATGATTTATATAATAAAAAGTGTACCCGCTACCCCCTAAAACAGCGGGTACACCAACGGGTACGCGGGTACACCTTTAAAAACAATGGCTTATGGAAGTGTACCCGCAGCATTCCCCATTGTACCCAATGACAAACGCATCAACGGGTACAGTTTAACCATTTAAAAACAATAATTTAACCAAAGTGTACCCGCGTACCCGCTGTACCCGCCGTTTTTTTCGCCCTTATATACATTTTTTCCATTTTTCCCCGCCTTGCCCGTTTCAATACCCCGCCACTTGACCGCCGCCCGCCAAACAAGCAAAAATCCCACCACGGAATAAAAAATATTCGGGGATTATGCGGGATAGAACGAGACCAAACGGGATAGGCTAAAAATACAACAATCCACCAAAAAAACCGCCTGACTTTTGCAAAAAGGGGGTATTTTTGGGGGTATTTAAAAAATCAAACTAAAAAATATAAATTAAAAACAATAATTTAATCTACAATTTTGAATCTTGCTCCCGCCTTGATTATCAAGGCGTTTTTCTTTTGTTTCTAAAAAATACCTTTGAAAACACCACTTTTGCCGGACTGCTCAAGATTTTAAAGGATTCTTTTTGTGCTCTTTTGACCTGCAAAAGAATAAAACCGCTGGGCTTCACCCGGCGGTTTTTGTTATACGGGCAAGCGGTTGGCTTGTTTGCGGTCTCTTTTCTCTGTGTACCCTGTGCAGTGCTCAGTTCTTTGTTCAGTATCTCCAAGATTGCGCTGTCGAAGTAATATGTATCAGGCGTGTACACTTTTTGCTGTTTTCGTCATTGCCGTGCAACAGGCCGCCGCGCAAAAATTTTTGGTTTTCCAAAGTGTAACAGCCCTGAAAAGGGCTTTTATAGTCATTTAAAATAAGAATGATACAGCGTTGCTTTGCCTTGCCGTACTATGTGTACTGTCTGCGGCTTCGCTGCCTTGTCTCATTCTTATTTTATTCGACTATAAATTTACAACGGTTTATTAAAGCATTCGATAGCGGTATTTGTTCTACGTCTTGAAATACGTTTCCCGACTTTACGGTAATGGCGGCCTAAGCCGTCTGCTTTGTGCGGTGTTTTAATCGTGTTGGCATATTTAATGCCGTCTGCAAATAACGGTATTGGCAACAATGGTCGGCAAAGCCGCACGGGATAAGGCAGCAGCACAGCAATGTACGCCGATTGTGCTATCGCTCGTTCCGTATGCGGACGAAGGTGGCGAAACGCGGCGTGCCTTTTTGGGTAAAACCACGGTAGCGGTAGGTAACGGTTGCGCCGATGGGGGGCGGATTGTCGCGGTCTTTGTCTTTGAAGCCGCTGCCGATACGAAATTCCCCGGTTTCGTTTTTGCAGCCGATTGCGCCGAGTCTGCCGCTGTTTCTGCCTTTGCCGGGGTAGTGGCGGGTAACGGTGCATTCGGCATCGTGCGCGTTTTTGAGTTTCAGCAGGTTGTTGCTGCGCCCTGCGGTGTAGGGTGCTTCCGGATTTCTGAGCATTACGCCTTCGCCGCCTTGTTTTTCGATGTGTTTGAGAAAGTCATGGGCGTGTCGGGTGTTGCGAACGCGGATTTGCGGAATCATGCTGATGGGTGCGTTCGGGTG
Source organism: Neisseria animalis (assembly GCF_900636515.1). Lineage (NCBI taxonomy): Bacteria > Pseudomonadati > Pseudomonadota > Betaproteobacteria > Neisseriales > Neisseriaceae > Neisseria > Neisseria animalis. The sequence goes on along the minus strand of NZ_LR134287.1, from coordinate 2,217,457 downwards.
CCGTTCCAGCCAGCGTTGCAGTACGGACAAACGCCGATAGAGGTTGCCGTCGGCTTGGGGTACGTCGAAAACGTGCAGCCTGATGCCTTGCCAATTGCCGTCTGCGCTGCGGACGGCGGCGGAAATCTGCTCGAACTGCCCGCGTTTGCTGTACAGCTCGCCGTCCAGCGGGTAAGGGGGAAAGTGGGCGGTAAAGCCTGACGGCGGTGTGAAGGCGTAACCCTGCCTGCTGATGAGCCGTTTGCCGTCCCAATAGGCGCGTACGCCGTCCAGCTTTTCGCTCATTGCCCAGCCTGCGATGTTTTGGTTTCGGTATTCTTTGGCCAGCAGCAAATCTGCCCCCCATGCTGCGGAAGTGATGAAACAGGCGGTCAAAAGCGGTATGATACGGTTCATTTCCCCGAACTCCGAAATTGCAGACGGCTTTTATTGTATAGCGGAACAGCGGCTGCGGTAAGGGTCGGGTTTCGTTATCCGAATGATGGAAAGATATTATGGCCTTACAATTTGAAATAATCGCGGTCACGCCGTTCCGCCAAAACTGTACGCTGTTGTGGGACGATGAAAGCGGCGATGCGGTGTTGACCGATGTCGGCGGTGATGTGCCGCATTTGCTGGCGGAAATCGAGCGGCGCGGGGTGAATCTGCGCGGCATTTGGCTGACGCACGGACATCTCGACCATGCGGGCGGTGTGGTGGAGCTGCTGAAGCATTGCGATGTGCCGGTTATCGGGCCGCACCGTGATGATGAGTTTTTATTGCAGTCGCTGCCGGAGGTAACCGCCGGTTACGGTTTCCCCGTATCGCCTGCGTTCGAGCCGACACGTTGGCTGGAAGAGGGCGAAGTGTTGGAAGTGGGCGCGTACCGTTTTGATGTGTTGCACATTCCCGGCCACACGCCCGGGCAGGTGGTGTTTTATTGCGCGGAGGCGGATTTGCTGATTGCCGGAGATGTATTGTTTTACGAAACCATCGGCAGAACGGATTTTCCGCGCGGCAATCATGAAGACCTGATTACCAATATCCGCTCCAAGCTGCTGGTGTTGCCGCCGCAAACCCGTGTGATTGCGGGACACGGGCGGATGACGACCATCGGGCACGAGCGGGAGTTTAATCCGTTTTTGCAGTAGGCAGACGGGTGCGTATGGAGCGGCGGCTTGCTGTTCCGCTCCGGCCGCGTACTGTATTATAGTCATTTAAAATAAGAATGATACGGCGTTGCTTTGCCTTGCCGTACTATGTGTACTGTCTGCGGCTTCGCTGCCTTGTCTCATTCTTATTTTATTCGACTATATTATGCTTGGTTCAAAAAGGCCGTCTGCAAAATCCGATTTGCAGACGGCCTTTTCAGGGTGGTTTCACACAAAATGATACGGCGTGGCCGCTTGGTTGCATTTTGTGTTATCCGATTATTTCGTGCGGCTGCCGGTATTACAGCGACCACGGATATTCGGCAATCACGCGCACTTCGTCGATATTGCCGTAGCGGTATGTGCCGGAAGTACGCATCGAGGTTTGGCGCACGCGCAGGTTCAGCCCTTTGGCTTTGCCGCTTTGTACGGTGTATTTGGCTTCGATGTTGCGCTCCCAATGTTTGTCGCCGGCTTGGTAGGTATAGTTGCCGCGCAGCTTGCGGTAGTAATCGTTACCTTTGCTGTTGTCCATGCCGTAGCCTTTGATGTAGCGACCCATCAACGCCAGACCCGGTGCGCCGAGTTTTTTGAAATCCAAGTCGTAGCGTACCTGCCATGATTTTTCATTGGCTTCTGAAAACTGCGTTACCCAGCCGGCATTAGGGTAGCGGGCAAGGCTGCCGATGGTGCGCGTGGCGGCGTAGTCGAGCGGGTCGTCGCCGAATACGCGCTGGATACCCAGAGTCAGCGCATGGGTATCGTTGCCGTAGGTGGCGGTCAGCGCGGCAAGTTTGGTGTTGACGGGGCCGGCTTTTTCCGCACCGCTGTCGCGGTTGTAATAGCCTGCGGCGTTGACATTGAAATAGCTGCCGCCGTCAAACTGCCAGCGGTGGTTAGCTTGGGCGTGGTATTGGTTGAAGTGGTCTTTCAGCTCACCTGCGTACACCTGCGCCCAAGTGTGCGGCTGCCATGTGTAGCGTCCGCCGACATAGCTGATACGCTTGACTTGGGCATTGCCGTTTTGGTCGGTGCTGAAACGGTCGTCGTGGTTGGTCGATTCTTGGGCGCGGACATGGGTAAATGTACCGGCCTGCAGATTGAGTTTGTCGAAATCCTTGCTTTCCAAAGCAATGCCGGTGGCGGTTACGGGCAGCAGGCGCACATCGGCGGTGTGCAGAATCGGGTTGGCGGGCGTGAGCGAATTACCGGCTTTGATTACGGTTTCGCCGATTTTGGCTTTTACTGCGCCGCCGATGCTGCCCCAAAGGCGTTCGGGCTTGCCGTCTGCACCGTTGGTGTAGGGAATCAGCCCCGTGCCGGTACGCGCGCCGGAGCTGTCGAGACGGATACCCGCCAAGCCTTTGACTTCCGCGCCGAAGCCGATTTTGCCCGAAGTAAAGCCCGATTGCGCGTCAACGATAATACCGTGCGCCCATTCGTTGCGTTCGCCGTTGCGCTCGGCAAGGGGTTTGCCCCAGTTGGTGCCGAACGGGTTTGCCCCGCCGTCGCGGAAGTCGCGGTTGAAATAGAAATTGCGGTGGGTAATGCTGAGTTTGCCGTCTTGGAAAAACGGCGTGTTCAAAAAGCCGTCTGTATTTTCGGCGGTTTGTCCGGTGTCGGCGGCTGCGGCAAACGGCAGCGCGGCAAGCAGGGCAGCGGTCAGGGGGCGGATAAGCGTGGGCATGGTCGTTCCTTTGATGGCTTGGCGCAAAGCAGCAGTGCGGCGGGCAGCCTGTTGCCGTGCGGCTTTATCGTCGTTCAACATCAGATGATACGGCGTTGCCGCGCCTTGCCCAAAAGCGGGAGCTTGGCCGGGCCGTTGGCGCAGCCGGTTCGCTGATTCGTACTATCTGTACGGTTTGCGGCTGTGCTGCCTTGTTTGATCGGTTGTTGTCCGACGATGGGATAATGGTTTGCAGGTTTGTTAAATTTCGCATGGAAATGTTAATGCAAACTATAGTCATTTAAAATAAGAATGATACAGCGTTGCTTTGCCTTGCCGTACTATGTGTACTGTCTGCGGCTTCGCTGCCTTGTCTCATTCTTATTTTATTCGACTATATAAAAGCCGTCTGTAATTGGCAATTTCAAAATTTTCAAATTTGAATGAATAAAACTAATAAGGCCGTCTGCAAATATGCAGGTAATGCGTGCATATTTGCAGACGGCCTTTTGCCGATGTTCTGCCGCTATCGGATTAAGCGGGGCGGCAGGCAATCATATAGTTGGTATCGGTATTGTCGCTGACGGAATATTGTTTGGTGAGCAAATTGTATTTCAAGCCTTTGCTGTCGGTTACGTCCAAACCGGCTTGGCGGCACATACGCGCCAGCTCGGCGGGTGTAATGAATTTCTGCCAGTCGTGCGTGCCTTTGGGAACGAAGTTCAGCACATATTCCGCGCCGACAATCAAATGCAGATAGGATTTCGGATTGCGGTTGATGGTGGAGAAAAACACCATGCCGTCGGGTTTGACCAATTCGGCGCAGGCGCGGACGATGGCGGCGGGGTCGGGAACGTGTTCCATCATTTCCATGCAGGTTACGACATCGAAGCTGTGCGGCATTTCCGCCGCCAAATCTTCCACGCGCACACAGCGGTAGGCAATATTGCCGACTTGTTCCGCCGCTGCGTGGGCGGTTGCCGTGGCCAGCGATTTTTCCGCCATATCAATGCCCGTTACCTCTGCCGCACCGCGTTTGGCCATGCTTTCGGCAAGAATGCCGCCGCCGCAGCCTACATCTAAAACACGCTTGCCGTGCAGCCGCGCCATACGGTCGATATAGTCCAAACGCAGCGGATTGATGTCGTGCAGCGGTTTGAATTCGCCGGATTTGTCCCACCATTTATCGGCAATCTGGCTGAACTTGGCGATTTCGGCGGCATCGACGTTTTGCGGTTTTTCGGCACTCATGGCGGATTTCCGTTGGATAAAGAAAGAAAAGCGATTTTATAACAAAAGCCTGCACATCGGATAGATTTGGCGGCAGGCGCGGCGGTTTCAGCGTTTGGGTTTGTGAAACGTGATGGTCTGCTCAGGCGCGCGCGTCAACTGCTTGGGCAGCAGCAGCGCGGCAAGCATACCGATGGCGGCGGTATAGTAAAACACAGCCGTCTGTGCATGGCCGCCCAGTGCCGCTTCGCCCAGTACGCCCAGCAGAACGGCGGCGAGAAAGGAAGCCGCACACGCAGCCGCCCCGCAGAGAAACAAAATATAGCGGAAACGGCGGCGCATCATCTTATTGCGTGCCAGTTTGCCCAAACCGCCGCCCAGCAGCAGGGCAAACAGCGCGAGAACCGTGATGACAAACCATACCGTACCGTCAGTCCAATTTGCAGACGGCGTGATTCCTTCCGTCGTCCGCTCCAGCCACAGGCCGGATTGCTTTCGCAACCAAACGGTTACGGTTTCAAACAGCAGCATGGCCAGCGGCAGGGCAAACAGAGCTGCCGCCAGCGTAAAAGCACGGTAAGGGTGTTGTTCGTTAACATTCATGGCATAAAAGGCCGTCTGCAAAACAGGGACAAAACGCCGTTTGCGGCAGCATATCCGCGCGGTGCAAAGCGTACCGCCGTTCAGATTTTACACGCGCCGCCGATGCAGTTGTCGTCTTCGTTTTCCGCGTCCACGCCGCCTTCCACCGCCACGCCATCGAAGTCTTCCAGCAGCGTGTCCAAATTATCCAAATCAAAATCCTGTTCGCTCATCACAGCATTCCTATTCTAAGGGGAAAACGACATTATGAGGGCGGCAGAGCGGAAAGCCAAGCCTTTCTGCGATAGCGTTTTTTAACACGCACCTCGGCTATAATAAAACGATAACCTGATAATGAAAAGGAAAAAGCATGGCAAAATTACGCTTCCTGAACACTCCCTGCACCATTAAAAACCTCGAACTGAAAAACCGCGTGGTGATGCCACCGATGTGTCAGTATCAGGCACAGGACGGTATGCCGAACGACTGGCATTTTGTGCATTACACCGCTCGTGCCGTCGGCGGCGCAGGTTTGATTATCGTAGAAATGACCAATGTCGCGCCCAATGGCAGAATTACACCGAAATGCTTGGGTTTGTGGAATGACGAACAGCGTGACGCATTGAAAAAAATCGTCGATTCCGTGCACCGGTACGGCAGCAAAATTGCCGTTCAAATCGGTCATGCCGGCCGCAAAGGTTTGGGACACGACCATGTGGTTGCCCCCTCGCCGATTGCTTATGAAAACGGCGAAGAAGCCGGAGCATGGCAGTTTCAAACGCCGAAAGACATCAGCACCGAAGAAGTCAGAGCCTTGGTGCAGGCGTTTCAAAATGCCGTCAAGCGTGCGGTAGAAGCCGGTTTCGATGCGGTCGAAATCCACGGCGCACACGGCTATCTGATTCATCAGTTTCACGCACCGCGCACCAACAAGCGTACCGACGAATACGGACAGGACAAAATGCTGTTCGGCGAGCAGGTCATCAAAGCGGCCAAAGCCGTGATGCCGTCTGCAATGCCGCTGATTGTACGGATTTCCGCCCAAGAATATGCCGAAGGCGGCTATGACTTGGATTACGGCTTGGAAATAGCCAAACGCTATGCGGCGGCGGGTGCGGACGTGATGCACGTCAGCGGCGGCGGCGACGGCAAACTGCACCCCGACCACACGCCGGTATTCAGTGCAGGCTACCAAGTACCGTTTGCGCGCGCGGTGAAGCAGGCAACAGGTCTGCCGACCATCGCCGTCGGTATGCTGGACGATGCGGCGGTGGCGGATTTCGTGCTGGCAAACGGCGATGCCGATTTGGTTGCCGTCGGACGCGGTATGCTGCGCGATCCGCATTGGCTGCTGAATGCACAATACAACCGTTATGCCGCGGATGCCGCACCGGTGCAGTTTGTACCGGCAAGCTACGAACGCGCTTATCTGTAACACAGCCTGTAACACAGCAAGGATACGGCAACATTTGACAGAACGGTAACGCCGTATCCGCCCAACATCGGCACAGTCATACTTGCGTGCCGGTATGCTTTTCCGTATAAACAGAATATTACCGCTTGCATGGCAGAGAAAAGCAAGCCTACCGAATTGCAGACGGCCTTGGTGAAGCGTGGCGGGGCGTGTACCGCCATCGGCCAACCCGTTGCCGAACCACATTTGAAAGGATAAACCATGAGCGTATCCAAACAAGACGTTTTAGACGCATTCCACTTCCGCACCGCCTGCCGCCACTACGACGGCAGCCGCAAAATCAGCCGCGAAGACATCGACTACATTCTGGAATTGGGCAGACTGTCGCCCAGCTCGGTCGGATCGGAGCCGTGGAAATTCATCGTGATTCAAGACCAAGCCTTGCGCGCAGCCATCAAGCCCATCGGTTGGGGCGTTGCCGCCCAGTTGGACGATTGCAGCCATCTGGTGGTGATACTGGCGAAGAAAAACGCCCGTTACGACAGCGAATTTATGCGCGATGTGCTGGTGCGGCGCGGTTTGTCGGGCGACAAGCTGGAAGCGGGGCTGGCGGTGTACAAGAAATTCCAAGTCAACGACATGAAGCAGGCGGAAAACGAACAAACCCTGTTTGACTGGGCGGCGAAGCAGACCTACATTGCATTGGGCAACATGATGACCGGCGCGGCACTCATCGGCATCGACTCCTGCCCGATTGAAGGTTTTGAATACGAAGCCGTCAACCGCCTGCTGGCAGAAGCCGGTATTTTCGACCCGGCAGAATGGGGCGTAGCAACCATGGTGACTTTCGGCTACCGCGCCAAAGACATCAGCCGCAAAGCCCGCAAACCGGTGGAAGAAGTTGTGCAGTGGGTTGAATAAGCCGTTATATTTGCGCTCAAAATATGGTTGGTGAAAGAAGATAGAGTGCGTAGAGACAATACTTATGCGAATGTTGCCGAAGGTGTTGCCTGTACCGTTATGGTAGGACTGCATAGCAATATTTCTATCTTTTTGGAATCATAAAATCCACATCTTCAATGATACCGAAGGGCGGCAATGGCGTGGATAGTGCTTGCAGTTGCAATGTTTTTTATTTTGCCGTATTTAATTGCATTCTTAATTTTTGCATTCGGTGCAGTTGTCGCTTTGCTTGTTGCTGTTTATGGCTTTATCATCGGTGTTTTAGGGCTTGATATAGTCATTTAAAATAAGAATGATACAGCGTTGCTTTGCCTTGCCGTACTATGTGTACTGTCTGCGGCTTCGCTGCCTTGTCTCATTCTTATTTTATTCGACTATAAATCATCAAAGCCGGCTGCCGACCGGTAATCCGTTATTTCACCATTTTGAAAAAAGTCTGCTACGGATAGCCGGCGGCAGTTTTCTCATTGCTGCTGTGATGGGTATTCTGACGGCATGGCGGCTTCAAGCGCGCCGCCACTTTCTTGACGAACGCGCCCAAGCTAAAGCAGCCAAAGCTGCCGGCGTTTCCAATACCCCGTTTTAATTTGTCTGCTTGTTTGAAAAAGCCGTCTGCAAATCCCGAATATTCGGAACAGCAGACGGCTTTTTCCCATTTCGCCTTTTCAGACGGCCTTTGGCGCGTTATGATTGCCTAAACGGAACGCTCAAACCGCATTCCGTCAGGAGAAGGCCGTCTGCAAACGGCTGCAAAAGGAACACACATCATGAATATATTGCGCGCGCTGCTGATTATCCTCGGCTGTCTCGCCATCGGTGAGGCGGCGGTGCTGCTGACCGGTTTGAAACTGCCCGGCAGTATTCTCGGCATGGGCGTATTGTTTGCCGCTTTGCAGGCAGGCTGGGTAAAACTCGAATGGATACGCCAGCTTGCAGACGCGCTGATGGCAAACCTTACCCTGTTTCTCGTGCCGCCCTGCGTGGCCATCATCAGCTATCTCGATCTGATTGCCCGCGATTGGTTTTCGATTCTCACCGCCACCGCATTAAGCACCGTCTGCGTGCTGCTGGTAACCGGCAAAGTACACGAATGGGTAAGGGGGTTGAAATAATGGCAGAGCTTATGCAAATGCCCAGCGTTTTGCTGTTTCTCACGCTGGCGGTGTACGGCTTGGCGCAGATTATCCGCAGCCGCACAGGGCATATCCTGTGCAATCCCGTACTCATCAGCACCGTGGTTCTGATTGCCTATCTCAAGCTGTTCGGCATTGCCTACGAAACCTACCACGAAGCCGCGCAGTTTATCGACTTCTGGCTGAAACCCGCCGTTGTCGTGCTGGCGGTACCGCTGTATCAAAACTGGCAGAAAATCCGTAGCCAATGGATGCCGATTTTAGTATCGCAGCTTGCAGGCAGTGTAACCGGCATCATCACCGGTATGTATTTTGCCAAATGGCTGGGTGCGGAGCGCGAAGTCGTCCTTTCTCTTGCCTCCAAATCCGTAACCAACCCGATAGCCATCGAAATCACCGAATCCATCGGCGGTCTGCCCCCGATTACTGCTGCCACCGTGATTATTGCCGGCTTGGTCGGTCAGCTTGCGGGCTACAAAATGCTGAAATCGGGTACGGTTACCATGCCTTCGTCCATCGGAATGTCGCTGGGTACGGCATCTCATGCAATGGGCATCGCCGTTTCCTTCGAGCGCAGCCGCCGCATGGCAGCCTATGCCAGCTTGGGGCTGGTGTTCAACGGCATCCTGACAGCCGTATTAATGCCGCTGCTGCTGCCTATTTTAAACATCTGACCCCGTTTTTGCAGACGGCCTTACCGCAAAAGCCGTCTGCAAAACCGCACCCTACACCATACAAACCTACAAAAGGAGTTGCAACATGGCAGTCAACCTAACCGCCAAAACCGCCGAAGAGCTGCTGCACATCGACGGCGTACAAGTATATGTCGGGCAGGCAGGCATCAAAAAGCCGAATCACGACGACCTCACTCTGATGGTATTAAACGGCAAAAACACCGTCGGTGCAGTCTTCACGCAAAACCGCTTTTGTGCCGCCCCCGTCCATATCTCCAAATCGCACCTGTTTGACGAAGACGGCGTACGCGCATTAGTCGTCAACACCGGCAACGCCAACGCCGGAACAGGCGCGCAGGGGCGTGCCGATGCAGTAGAAGTCTGCGCCGCTGCCGCCAAACAAGTCGGCTGCCGAACCACGCAGGTCTTGCCGTTTTCCACCGGCGTGATTTTAGAACCGCTGCCCGCCGGCAAAATCATCGCTGCCCTGCCGGAAGTACGTCTTGCCGACTGGAGCGAAGCCGCCCGCGCCATCATGACCACCGACACCATACCCAAAGCCGCCAGCCGCCAAGGAAAAATCGGCGAACACCATACCGTACGCGCCACAGGCATTGCCAAAGGCAGCGGCATGATACACCCCAACATGGCGACCATGCTCGGCTTCATCGTTTGCGATGCCAACGTATCCCAGCCCGTATTGCAACTGATGACCCAAGAAATCGCTGATTCCACCTTCAACGCCATCACCGTTGACGGCGATACCAGCACCAACGACAGCTTCGTCATCATCGCCACCGGCAAATGCGGCCAAAGCGAAATCGACAACATCGCCGATCCGCGCTATGCCCAACTTAAAGCCCTGCTCGGCAGCCTCGCGCTGGAGCTGGCGCAAGCCATCGTCCGCGACGGCGAAGGCGCGACCAAATTCATCACCATCAACGTATCAGGCGCAAAAAGCCGCGAAGAAGCCCGCCAAACCGCCTATGCCGTTGCCCGCTCGCCGCTGGTGAAAACCGCATTTTTCGCCTCCGATCCCAATCTCGGCAGGCTGCTGGCCGCCATCGGCTATGCCGGCATTGCAGACCTCGATACCGACAAGCTGAAAATGTGGCTCGATGAAGTTTTGGTTGCCGAACTCGGCGGCCGCGCCGCAGGCTATACCGAAGAACAGGGGCAGGCTGTCATGAACCAAGACGAAATCACCGTACGCATCGACTTGGCGCGCGGCAACGCCGAAGCCACCGTCTATACCTGCGATTTCTCGCACGAATACGTTTCGATAAACGCCGACTACCGCAGTTGAGCCGCGCCCCGAACCGCAAAAAGCCGTCTGTAAAAATGCAGACGGCTTTTTTAAATTTTCATTAAATCGGAATATAATAACGGCATTATTTTTCATATATCTTCAAGATTGCTTATGGCCTCGAGATCTTTTGCTACCCGTATCGCACACAAGATTAAGCAGACGCAGCGGCTGTCGCGCAAAACAGTGGCTTTTTTGTTTCTGCTGGCCGGCTCTGCGCTGGTGGCTTTGGTGGCGCTGCTGTTTGCACACATGGCGGATTACGCGTTGATGCTGAACGCCAAATGGGTGCAGAAGTTTCCGTGGTTCGCTTGGGTGGCTCTGCCGCTGGGGCTGCCGCTGATTGTGTGGCTGACGCGGAAATACGCGCCTTATACTTCGGGCAGCGGTATTCCGCAGGTGCTGGCTTCGCTGTCGCTGCCTTACGGGGCGCAGAAAACCCGTTTGATTTCGCTGGGGCAAACCTTGCTGAAAATTCCGCTGACGTTTCTCGGTATGCTCGCCGGTGCGTCGATCGGCAGGGAAGGGCCGTCTGTTCAAGTCGGTGCGGCGGTGATGACCGCTTGGGGCGCATGGTGCAAGAAACACAATCTCGCGTTTAAAGGTATGCAGGAAAACGATTTGATGGCGGCAGGCGCGGCAGGCGGTTTGGCGGCGGCGTTTAATGCGCCGCTGGCGGGCGTGGTGTTTGCCATCGAGGAGCTGGGGCGCGGCGTGATGTTGCGCTGGGAGCGGCAGATTTTGTTGGGCGTATTGGCGGCCGGTTTTATCCAAGTGGCGATTCAGGGCAACAACCCGCATTTTTCGGGCTTCCACGGGCAGGCATTGGAGCATATGCTGATGTGGGTGCTGGTGGCGGGTTTGGTTTGCGGAATCAGCGGCGGCTTGTTTGCGCGTATGCTGTATAAGGGCGCGGCGGCTTATGCGCCCGAGCGTTGGCGCGGCTGGATGCGCCGTCATCCGATTATGCTGGCGGCGGTTATCGGGGTGATTCTGGCGGCTTTGGGTACGCTTTATCAGGGGCAGACGTTCGGTACGGGCTATGATGAGGCTTCGGGTGCGCTGCGGCGTATGTATGATGCGCCGGACGGTGTGGCGGTGGCGAAATGGTTTGCGACGATATTGTCGTATTGGGCGGGTATTCCGGGCGGTATTTTTACGCCTGCGCTGACCATCGGTGCGATGCTGGGCGAGCATATTGCTTCGTTGGCGAAATTGGAAGTGGGCGTGAATGTTTTGGTGCTGGTTTGTATGGCGGCGTTTTTGGCAGCGGCTACTCAATCGCCGATTACCGCCAGCGTGGTGATGATGGAAATGACGGGCGGTCAGAATCTGTTGTTTTGGATGTTGGTGGCTTCGATTTTTGCTTCTCAAGTGTCGCGCCAGTTTTCGCCGCGTCCGTTTTACCATGCGGCCGGTATGCGTTTCCGCCAGCGCGTGCAGGAGGAGTATTCCGCCGAGCGTAAGGCCGAACACGGCGAGGCTGTCGCCAAACAGGGCTGATGGCTGTTGCGCGGTGAAACGGCGGTTTTGCAGACGGCCTTTCCATTGGCTTTGTGCGCTGCGGGCTTTATTTGCGTTTGCTATACTGCAAATAGCTGACGGCGGCGGCGTTACATGGCACAATACGCGGTATTTGCTGCTTATGCCGTCTGCAAAACGGCGATTTGATTGTTTTCATAAGGAAATCCGTAATGTCTTTGCAACAAATCATCGAAACTGCGTTTGAAAACCGCGCCGAAATTACCCCGACCAGCGTTACCCCCGAAGTGAAAGAAGCCGTGTTGGAAACCCTGCGCCGCTTGGATTCGGGCGAACTGCGCGTGGCCGAGCGTTTGGGCGTGGGCGAATGGAAAGTAAACGAGTGGGCGAAAAAAGCCGTATTGCTGTCGTTCCGCATTCAGGACAACGAAGTTTTGGACGATGGTGTCAACAAATATTTCGACAAAGTGCCGACCAAATTCGCCGATTGGTCTGAAGCCGAATTTCAAGCCGCCGGTTTCCGCGCCGTACCCGGTGCGGTGGCGCGCCGCGGCAGTTTTGTCGGCAAAAACGTGGTGCTGATGCCTTCTTATGTAAACATCGGCGCGTATGTGGACGAAGGCGCGATGGTGGATACTTGGGCGACTGTCGGCTCTTGCGCGCAAATCGGTAAAAACGTGCATTTGAGCGGCGGCGTGGGCATCGGCGGCGTATTGGAACCGCTGCAGGCCAGCCCGACCATTATTGAAGACAACTGCTTCATCGGTGCGCGTTCGGAAATCGTGGAAGGCGTAATCGTGGAAGAAGGCAGCGTGATTTCGATGGGCGTGTTCATCGGCCAATCCACCAAAATCCTCGACCGCGAAACCGGCGAAATCTACCAAGGCCGCGTACCGGCCGGCTCGGTGGTGGTGTCAGGTTCCATGCCTTCCAAAGACGGCAGCCACAGCCTGTACTGTGCTGTGATTGTGAAAAAAGTGGACGCGCAAACCCGCGCCAAAACCAGCGTAAACGAATTGTTGCGCGGCATTTAATCGGGTTGGAGCTGCCCGGGCGGTATGAGCGCGGGCAGTAAAACACGTCAAGGCCGTCTGCAAAACGGAGTGAATGAAAAAGGCCGTTTTGCAGACGGCCTTTTTTGCCGGATTAAATTTCCGCGGAAATACTGCCCAAGCAACCGCTAAAATATGTTATAAATGTAGTCGAATGTTTGAACCGTTTACATTGGATTGGAGACGTTATGGAGTTGGTATTTATCCGCCACGGACAAAGCGAATGGAATGCGAAAAACCTGTTTACAGGCTGGCGCGATGTGAAATTGAGCGAACAAGGTTTGGCGGAGGCCGCCGCCGCAGGCAAAAAGCTGAAAGAAAAAGGTTATGAGTTCGACATCGCCTTTACTTCCGTTTTGACCCGCGCCATCAAAACCTGCAACATCGTGTTGGAAGAATCCGACCAATTGTTTGTACCCCAAATCAAAACATGGCGTTTGAACGAACGCCACTACGGCCAGCTGCAAGGTTTGGATAAAAAACAAACTGCGGAAAAATACGGCGACGAGCAAGTGCATATCTGGCGCCGCAGCTACGACACCCTGCCGCCGCTGCTCGATAAAGACGATGAGTTTTCCGCCCACAACGACCGCCGCTATGCCCATCTGCCGAGCGATGTCGTGCCGGACGGCGAAAACCTGAAAGTCACGCTGGAGCGCGTACTGCCTTTCTGGGAAGACCAAATCGCCCCGGCCATTTTGAGCGGCAAACGCGTTTTGGTGGCGGCGCACGGCAACTCGCTGCGTGCTTTGGCCAAACACATCGAGGGCATCTCCGATGAAGACATCATGGGCTTGGAAATTCCGACCGGCCAGCCGCTGGTGTATAAATTGGATGAGAATCTGAAAGTATTGGAAAAATTCTATCTGTAATGATAAATTTTTGAATTGATTGATATAGTCATTTAAAATAAGAATGATACAGCGTTGCTTTGCCTTGCCGTACTATGTGTACTGTCTGCGGCTTCGCTGCCTTGTCTCATTCTTATTTTATTCGACTATAAAAGGCCGTCTGCAAATTTATTTTCATTTTGCAGACGGCCTTTTTCATGCCTGCGACAGGCAGTGAAAGGATTGCCGGTTTCCGCTGTCTGTTATACCCGGGTGCCGCGCGGCGGTATCCTGTATCGGCAGTTGCAGCCGACGTGGGCGGAAACGGCGAATGGCCCCGCTAAGACAGAGGGTTTCATCGTGTCGGAAAGGACGGTAAAGAACGGTAAGGCCGTCTGAAACTGTTTTGGCTGCGGCAGCCGAATCGTCGTGCGGCGGGCCGCATGCTATGTGCTTTGAATTGGTTGAAAAGGCCGTCTGTAAAATGAATATGCAGACGGTCTTTTCAGTGTTGGCGGCGGACAATGCGTCGCGCGGGTTGGGTTGCCAATCCAATCCTTCAGACGGCCTGACGCGCGTTTACAGCAGAAACACCGTTGCCAATCCCAAGAAAATCAAAAATCCGCCGGAGTCGGTAACGGCGGTAATCAATACCGAGCTGCCGAGTGCGGGGTCGCGGCCGTTTTTTTCCAGCAGGGTAGGAATCATGACACCCATCACGGCGGCGAGCAGCAGGTTGAGCGTCATGGCGGCGACCATGACGAGGCCGATGCCGAAACTGCCATAAAGCAGCCAAGCCACCAATCCCATCACGCTGCCCCAAATCACGCCGTTGGCCAGTGCTACGCCGACTTCTTTTTTCAGCAGCCGCCATGCCTGCGCGTCGGTAATCTGGCCGGAAGCCATGGCGCGCACAATCATGGTGATGGTCTGGTTGCCCGAGTTGCCGCCGATGCCGGCGACAATCGGCATCAGGGCGGCGAGTGCGACGATTTTTTCGATGCTGCCTTCAAACGCGCCGATGACGCGGCTGGCGAGAAAAGCGGTGCAGAGGTTGATGGCGAGCCACATCCAGCGGTTTTTTACCGAGTCCCAAATCGGTGCGAACAGGTCTTCTTCTTCCTGCAAACCGGCCATGTTCAACATGTCGGCTTCGGATTCTTCCCGAATCACGTCTACGATTTCGTCGATGGTGATGCGGCCGATGAGTTTTTTGTTGCCGTCAATGACGGGTGCGGTAACCAAGTCGTAACGCTCAAATGCCTGTGCCGCCTCTTCCGCATCGTCTTCGGGGCGGAAGCGTACCACTTCGGTGGACATCACGTTTTCCACCAATTCTTCCGGATCGGCAACTAATAATTTGCGAATCGGCAAAACACCCTGCAATACGTCGTTTTCATCGACTACGAAAATTTTGTCGGTATGGTCGGGCAGGCTGTCGAAGCGGCGCAGATAGCGCAGTACCACTTCGCAGGCGACATCGGCACGGATGCTGACCAATTCGAAGTCCATAATCGCGCCGACTTGGTGGTCTTCGTAAGACATCGCCGCCTGAACTTGCGCGCGCTCTTCTTCGTCGCGTGTTTGCAGTGCTTCGTAAACGACTTGGTGCGGCAGGTCGTCGGCCAGCTCCGCCAGTTCGTCCGCATCCAAATCGTCGACGGCGGCCAAAAGCTCGTCTTTGTCCATCGACTCGATGAGCGATTCGCGCACCGAATCGGATACTTCCAGCAACACTTCGCCGTCGTCTTCCGGTGCGACCAGCAGCCATACGATATTGCGTTCGCGCGGGGGCAGCGACTCCAACACTGCCGCAACGTCGGCGGGGTGCAGCTCGGCCAGGAGCGAGGAGAGTTCGGTAAATTTGACGCGGAGGGTTTCGTCTTCGATGGGTGTTCCCGCTTCGATTTGCGGGAATGCCGGTTCGAGGATTTCGCAGAGGGCGTGGATACGGTCGAAATCGGCGGCGATGCGTTCTACGTCGCTTTCGTTTTCCGCTGCGGCCGCGGGGGCATCAACCTGTTTTTCTGGTTCGAGGCTCATAAATGCTCCGCCCGCCTGATGCGGTAGGGCATTGCGGCGGGGTTAGTGAGTTTGGGTAGAAAAGGTGTTTCGGACGGTTATCGAACTGGGAAGGTCCATGGTAATAAGCCTGGAAAGGCCGAGGGGTAACAGACAAACAATATTTTACACTTTTTCAGACGGCCTTTCTATGCTTTGACACGGAAAAGATGGACGCGGCGGGTGCTTTGTTTTAATCTGAACAGGTTGATAACGGATAAGGACTGCCGACATGGGTTTTCCTGTTTTTGCGGTAACTTCCGGCGAGCCTGCGGGCATCGGGCCGGATATTTGTTTGGATTTGGCGTTTGCCGGACTGCCGTGCCGCACGGTGGTGCTGGGGGACAAGGAATTGTTGGGCGAGCGTGCGCGGCAGTTGGGCAAGAAGATAAAACTGTTGGATTTCGACCCGGAAAGGCCGTCTGCATATTCGGCGGCTGCGGGGGAATTGGAAGTGCTGCATATTCCGTTGCGCGCGCCTTGCGAAGCGGGGCAGCTGAACCCTGCCAATGCGGCTTATGTGTTGGAGTTGCTGGACACGGCGTATCGCGGTATTGCAGACGGCATTTTTGAAGCAATGATTACGGCACCGCTGCATAAAGGAGTCATCAACGATGGCTTGCCGGAGGACGGTTTTTTCAGCGGACACACCGAATATCTGGCGGAAAAGAGCGGTACAGAACAAGTGGTGATGATGCTGGCGGGCGGCGGTTTGCGCGTGGCCTTGGTGACGACGCACCTGCCTTTGAAAGACGTTGCCGCGGCGGTGAACCGGCCGTTGGTGGAGTCGGTTGTACGGATTTTGTATGCGGATTTACGGGATAAATTCGGTATCGCAAAGCCGGTTATTTTGATGGCGGGTTTGAATCCTCATGCCGGAGAGGGCGGACATTTGGGGCATGAAGAGATAGACGTGCTGATGCCCGCTCTGGCCGGTCTGAGGGAAGAGGGGATAGATGTACGCGGCCCGTATCCTGCCGATACGCTGTTTCAGCCGTTTATGCTGAAAGACGCGGACGCGGTGTTGGCGATGTATCACGATCAAGGCTTGCCGGTATTGAAATATGCTTCGTTCGGCAAGGGTGTGAATGTGACGCTGGGACTGCCATTTGTGCGGACTTCGGTCGATCACGGCACAGCATTGGATTTGGCGGCAACGGGCAGGGCGGATTCGGGCAGCTTGAAAGTGGCGGTGGAGACGGCGTTGGCGATGACGGCAAACCGCAGCCATACGGGTGCTTGAGGTATCTGCCGTGTGGCGGTTTGTTATACAATATGTTTGTTTAATGGTTTGAATTTTACATTTACAAGAAAGTTTTGCTGATGTCATACAAAATCCGCAGCGAAAATGAAAGCCAACCGGCAGGTACCGACAGTCCGCAATGGGAGCGGGATACCTTGCGCGAGGTGCTGCTTGAAGTTTATAAAGACCGCCGCCGCGCACGCTTTTGGCGTAATCTTTGGCGCGTGGTCGGCTTTTTGGCGTTTCTGGCGTTTTTGATCGGCGTAAACAGCGGCAGTAAAGGCAGTTTGCAGACGGCAGGCGCGCATACGGCGGTGATCGAGTTGAGCGGCACCATCGGCGGCGGCTATGACGACCAAGTGAAAATGTTGCGCGACAGCATGAAGGCGGCGTATGAAAGCGGCAATGCCAAGGCGATTATTATCCGTGCCAACAGCCCGGGAGGTTCGCCGGTGGTATCCAATACTGCGTTCAACGAAATCCGCTTGCTGAAAGCGAAGTATCCGAAAGTGCCGGTGTATGTGGTGGCGGAAGATATGTGTGCTTCGGGCTGCTATTATATTGCGGCGGCGGCAGACAAGATTTACGCCGACCCTTCCAGTATCATCGGCAGTATCGGCGTGATTGGTGGCAGTTTCGATGTAACGGAGCTGATGGAGAAAGTCGGGGTGAAACGCCGTCTGAAAACTGCCGGCAGCAATAAAGGCATGGGCGATCCGTTTACGCCGGAAACGCCGGAGCAGACCCGTATTTGGGAAACCATGCTCGGAGATATTCACGGCGAGTTTATCAAAGCGGTGAAAACCGGCAGGGGTGAGCGCTTGAAAGACAAGGAAAATCCTGATGTGTTCAGCGGCAGAATCTATACGGGTTTGGAAGCGAAAGAGATTGGTTTGATTGATGATTTCGGCAATATTTACAGCGTATCGCGCGATGTGGTCAAAGCGCCGGAGTTGGTGGATTATACGCCGAAAGATGAGCTGGGCAGGCTGTTGAGCCGCCGTTTGGGTGCGGAAATCAAGTCTGTATTGGAATCGGTTGCCGCCCGCATTTGGTAAGATTGCGGAGAAAGGCCGTCTGCAAAACGGGCAGTACGCATGATTGTGCGGTACGGCCTGTTTTACAGACGGCCTTTTGTTTGGGTTTTCGGCGTTTGTACGGCAGAAAATGTTGTTAAGTATGATGAGCCTTCTCCCTCAAGCGGCTGCAGGGTGCTTGGATTGCCGTTTGGGAGTAGGGCGGCTTGGCTGCATTCGGCCGGCTAATGTTGTCAGGCATGGCGGAGCAGGTCGGCGTTGCTTGGTGGTGTCAGCCGATTTCGGTGCTGGTTTCCGTTTTGCCGTGCAGCCCCCAGTGCGGCAGGTGCGGAATGTCGATGTCAAACAGCTCCAAAGCACGGCCGACGCTGTGGGTAACAATTTCTTCTACACTTTGCGGCTTGTGGTAAAACGCGGGAACGGGCGGAAAAATGATGCCGCCCATTTCGGTAACGCGGCGCATATTGTCGAGATGTGCCAAATTCAGCGGGGTTTCGCGCACCATCAATACCAAACGGCGGCGTTCTTTCAGTACGACATCGGCGGCGCGGGTCAGCAGATTGTCGCCGTAGCCGTTGGCAATCGCCGCCAGAGAACGCATGGAGCAGGGCGCGACCAACATACCCATGGTTTTAAACGAACCGCTGGCCACCGCCGCGCCCAAGTTGCCGACGGAATGGACGACATCGGCCAAAGTGCAGACGGCCTCTTTGCTGTACGGCGTTTCCAAGGCGCGGGTCATTTCCGCACCTTTGGAAACCACCAAATGCGTTTCAATACCGCCGATACGGTGCAGCAGGCGCAAGGCTTCGTAACCGTATTGGAAACCGCTGGCGCCGCTGATGCCGATGATGATGCGTTTTGTCATGAAATATCCCGTAAATGCCGTCTGCAAAATGCCCATTATAGTAGATGAACGGCAAATTGGTGCGAACTTCTCCGCAAACGTTCTTCTGCACAGCCTGCGGGTACGGAGCGGACGATAATGAATTGCCAACACGCACGCGGCAATATCCGATAAAATATACGGTTAATGATTACGCCGTCTGAAACGCAGCGTCAACGAAATGAAAAGATAAGGAAAACAATATGGCAAAAGCAAGAGGCGGTTTGGGCCGCGGTTTGGACTCTCTGATTTCCAACGGCGTGGACAACAGCAGCAGCGATCGGCTGACAACAGTAGCCATTGCGGACATTCAACCCGGCCGCTATCAGGCGCGGGTGCAGATGGACGATGCCGCATTGCAGGAGCTGGCGGATTCGATTAGGGCGCAAGGCGTTATCCAGCCGGTTATCGTTCGGGAACACGGCTTGTCGCAATACGAGCTGATTGCCGGAGAACGTCGCTGGCGCGCGTCCCAGTTGGCCGGATTGACCGAGATTCCCGTGGTGGTCAAAACCATCAGTGATGAAACCGCGTTGGCGATGGGCCTGATTGAAAACCTCCAGCGTGAAAACCTGAATCCGATCGAAGAAGCGCAAGGGTTAAAGCGTTTGGCAGACGAATTCGGATTGACGCATGAAACCATTGCAAAGGCCGTCGGTAAAAGCCGCAGTGCGATTTCCAACAGCCTGCGCCTGCTGAGCCTGCCCGAGCCTGTGCAGGAAATGCTGTACCAGCGCCATCTGGAAATGGGACACGCGCGCGCATTGCTGACCCTGCCGGTGGTGGAGCAGCTCGAATTGGCGCAAAAAGCAGTCAAAAACGGCTGGTCCGTGCGGGAAGTGGAACGCAGAAGTCAGTTGGCCCAGTTGGCAAAACAGCCGGAAGAAAAGAAAACCGTCAGCCCCGATATTCGTCGTTTGAATGATGTGCTGACCGAAAAACTGGGTGTGAATGCCGAAGTCAAAACCACTAATCAGAAAAAAGGCAAAATCGTACTGCATTTTGATACGCCGGAGACTTTCGATTACCTGCTCAAGCAGTTGGGCATCGATTATCAAGCGTGAGATGTTGGAATTTTGCGACTAAATGATGCTTTTCCCGCAATATCGGTACACAATGCCGTCTGCAAATTCAGACGGCATTGTGGTTAAAAGTTGATGTAAATCAATCAGATTGTTTTATACAATGAAAAACCGCGCCGCGAAAACAGAAAAAAGCCATGATTTTTATACAGATAATACTGTAACAAAATGTAGTTTGTGTTAAAATCCGCGTAAAAAGCAAAACGGCGGAAAGATTGTTTTCAAAGCCGTAAAGAAATACCCGTATAATCAAAGTAATGCTTCACACAGGTTAACATTTCGGCTTGACGTTCGGCAGCTTCTTTATTATAGTTGCCACGCCCGATAATGGCGGCCGGTTTTCTTATCAGTTATGACGCGGATTTTAATTTCCCAAGCCGGTGTTCTGTTCGCCATTTCCATTTTGAGTGCCTTGTTTGCCGGAGGGCGGGGCTTTTGGTCTGCTCTGGCAGGCGGCTTAACCTATCTTATTCCTACCCTTATAGCAGTTTTACTTTTAAAACTTTTCAAAAACAATCCGTACCTGCGAAGCAGAATGATGGTCGTCGGAGAAGTTTTAAAAATAACGCTGTCGCTGGTGTTGATGCTGGCCGTGTTTGCGGTTTGGCATGATTCACTGGCATTCCTACCGTTTTTCTGCGGATTATTAGGGGTCAGCCATCTGGTTTTTTTAGTATTGTTGAGAGTTAAAGATTATGGCAGGTGAATCAATGACCGCTGCCGACTACATCAAGCACCACTTGCAGAGCTTGACCAGTTTGTCGGACGTTACTCAAGGCCAAGGCCTGAAAAATATTGCTGACTTCTCGTTCATCAACCTCGATGCAATTTTCTTTGCTGTGGTGCTGGGTGTGTTGGGCAGCTTTTTGTTGTGGCGTGGTGCCAAAGCCGCTACCTCGGGTGTTCCGGGTCGTTTTCAGGCTGCTGTGGAAATCCTCTATGAATTTGTGGACGATATGTGTAAGAGTATCGTGCATAACGAGCAGTCGCGCAAAGCGGTTGCACCGCTGGGTCTGACGCTGTTTGTGTGGATTTTCCTGATGAACGCGATGGACTTGCTGCCGGTAGATTTGCTGCCGTGGATTTGGCAACAGATGACAGGCAACCATCATGCCTTGTTGCGTGTTGTTCCGACTGCGGATTTGAACACGACTCTGGCATTGGCAATCGGCGTTCTGATTATCTGTATTTACTACAACATCAAAATCAAAGGTTTCGGCGGCTGGATGCATGAAATGTTCAGCGCCCCGTTTGGTGGCAAGTTGGCACCGGCCAACTTTCTGTTGAACTTGGTGGAGTTTCTGTCTAAAACCGTATCGCACGGTATGCGGTTGTTCGGCAATATGTATGCCGGCGAACTGGTGTTCTTGCTGATTGCTCTGTTGGGCGGTGCTTGGGCAGCTTCGGGCAGTGTGGGTGTGATGGATCCGATTTTGTTCGTATTCCACATCCTTGCAGGTTTGGCTTGGGCAATTTTCCATATCTTGGTTATTACCCTGCAGGCCTTCATCTTCATGGCATTGGCGTTTGTCTATATCGGTCAGGCGCATGACGCGCACTAGTTTTTGATCTATAGTGCATACCTTTCTTTTCAAGTAGTTTGAGTAGTTCTTTTTAATGTAGTTTTTAACCTTTGTTTCTTTAAGGAGTTTTAAAATGGGTTTGATTGCTATCGCTTGTGGTCTGATTGTAGCCTTGGGTGCTTTGGGTGCTTCTATCGGTATCGCCATGGTTGGTTCTAAATATTTGGAATCTTCTGCACGTCAGCCTGAACTGATTGGCCCGCTGCAAACCAAACTGTTCCTGATTGCCGGTCTGATTGATGCCGCATTCTTGATTGGTGTGGCTATTGCTCTGCTGTTCGCCTTTGTTAACCCGTTTGCAGGCTAATCCGAACAGACAACTGTTTCGATACAGACGCGTATGCGTTTGTTTGATTAACCCTAATACGAAGGTTAAGTAAAGTGAATATCAATGCGACCTTATTTGCGCAGATCATCGTCTTTTTCGGTCTGGTTTGGTTTACCATGAAATTTGTGTGGCCGCCGATTGCAAAAGCGTTGGACGAGCGCGCCGCAAAAGTCGCCGAAGGCTTGGCTGCCGCCGAGCGCGGTAAAAGCGACTTTGAGCAGGCAGAGAAGAAAGTTGCAGAACTCTTGGCCGAAGGGCGTAGTCAGGTAGCCGAAATGGTTGCCAACGCCGAAAAGCGTGCTGCTAAAATTGTTGAGGAGGCCAAAGAACAGGCTTCTAACGAAGCAGCTCGTATTACAGCGCAGGCAAAAGCCGATGTTGATCAGGAAATCAACCGGGCGCGTGAAGTTTTACGCGAGCAGGTTGCCTCGTTGGCGGTAAAAGGTGCTGAAGCAATTTTGCGTAGCGAAGTGGATGCGTCCAAACATGCAGCGCTGCTCAGCAACCTGAAACAGGAGCTGTAAAATATGGCAGAGTTCGCAACGATTGCCAGACCTTATGCGAAAGCATTATTCGGTGTGGCACAGGAAAAAAACCAAATCAAGTCTTGGTTGGGCGGACTGAAAGAGCTGGCAGCAGTAATGCAAGACCCTAAAGTGCGTGCGCTGGTTGAGCAGCCTGAAACCGATGCTTCCGAAAAAGCGAAGGCATTGGCTGCTTTGGTCGGCTTGGAACAGGGCGAGTTGACAAATTTTGTCACCGTTTTGGCCGAGCAGAAGCGTTTGTCTGTTTTGCCGGAAATTTATGTGCAATATCAAGACTTGGCCTTGGCACTCAATAATACCAAATCCGCTGTAATTTATAGTGCATACGCATTGACTCCCCAGCAGTTGGAGGAAGTAACTGCAACACTTAAAGAGCGTTTCGACAGTGATTTGGCAGTAACCACGCAAGTTGATCCTGAATTGATAGGAGGCTTGAAAGTGGAAGTGGGTGATCAGGTTTGGGATTTGTCTGTACAGGCAAAATTGAATGCCCTGTACACGACTATGACGAATTAGGAGAGTTTTCATGCAGCTTAATCCTGCTGAAATTAGCGATTTGATTAAAGCCAAAATCGAAAATCTGTCTGTCAATGCAGAGGTGCGTACACAAGGTACGGTTATCTCCGTAACAGACGGCATTGTGCGTATTCATGGCTTGTCAGACGCAATGCAAGGTGAGATGCTCGAATTCCCCGGTAACACTTTCGGCTTGGCGATGAACTTGGAGCGAGACTCCGTTGGTGCCGTGGTGTTGGGCGAATACGAACACATCAAGGAAGGTGATACGGTTACCTGTACCGGCCGTATCTTGGAAGTGCCGGTCGGCCGTGAATTGGTTGGCCGCGTAGTAGATGCCTTGGGTCGTCCGATTGACGGAAAAGGCCCGATTAATGCCGGCAAAACCGCTCCGATTGAAAAAATTGCTCCGGGTGTGATTGCCCGTAAATCGGTTGACCAACCGATGCAGACCGGTATCAAGGCAATCGACTCTATGGTTCCTGTCGGCCGTGGTCAGCGTGAGCTGATTATTGGTGACCGTCAAACCGGTAAGACAGCAGTGGCGTTGGACGCTATTGTCAACCAAAAAGGTACTGGCGTAATTTGTATTTATGTTGCAGTCGGCCAAAAAGCCTCTTCTATTGCCAATGTAGTACGCAAATTGGAAGAGTATGGCGCAATGGAGCATACTATCGTTGTTGCCGCAACGGCTTCGGAAGCTGCTGCGCTGCAATATATCGCTCCTTATGCCGGTTGTACCATGGGTGAGTTTTTCCGCGACCGCGGTGAAGATGCATTGATTGTTTACGACGACTTGTCCAAACAAGCCGTAGCTTACCGTCAGATTTCTTTGCTGCTGCGCCGTCCGCCGGGTCGTGAAGCCTACCCGGGCGATGTGTTCTATCTGCACTCCCGTTTGCTGGAACGTGCAGCACGCATCAATGAAGACGAAGTAGAAAAACTGACCAACGGTGAAGTAAAAGGTAAAACCGGTTCACTGACCGCGTTGCCGATTATTGAAACTCAGGCAGGTGACGTTTCTGCGTTTGTACCGACCAACGTAATCTCGATTACAGACGGCCAGATTTTCTTGGAAACCGACTTGTTTAACGCCGGTATCCGCCCTGCAATCAATGCGGGTATTTCCGTATCGCGCGTAGGTGGTGCGGCACAAACCAAAGTCATCAAAAAACTGGGTGGCGGTATCCGTTTGGCCTTGGCACAATATCGCGAATTGGCTGCCTTCTCGCAATTTGCTTCCGACTTGGACGAAGCAACACGCAAGCAGTTGCAGCATGGTGAAGTGGTTACCGAATTGATGAAGCAAAAACAATTCAGTACCTTGAATACTGCTGAAATGGCATTGACTCTGTGGGCGATCAACAACGGTTCTTATGAAGATGTTCCGGTTTCCAAAGCATTGGCTTTTGAGGCGGAATTCTTGAGCTATGTCCGCACTCAGCAGCCCGCTGTTTTGGAAGCAATCAATGCTTCAGGAGCGATGTCTGATGAAAGCGAGAAAGCATTAGCCGAAGCCATGAAGTCTTTCAAATCTTCTTATGCTTACCAAGCATAAGCTTTGAAATGAAAGGAGTCTGAAATGGCAGTAGGGAAAGAGATTCTCACCAAAATCCGTAGTGTTCAAAATACGCAAAAGATCACTAAAGCGATGCAGATGGTGTCGACCTCTAAAATGCGGAAGACTCAGGAGCGGATGCGTTTGGCGCGTCCATACGCCGAAAAAGTACGTTTGGTTATGAGCCATCTGGCACAAACACATACTGACCACGGTATCAAACTGCTCGAGCCGCACCGTGAGGTGCGTCGGGCAGGCTTTATCCTGATTACCTCGGATAAGGGTTTGTGTGGTGGCTTGAATGCCAACGTATTGAAGAAATTTTTGGCGCAAGTTCAAGAGTACCAGGAACAAGGCGTTCAAGTCGAAATAGTATGCCTGGGCAGCAAAGGTTTGGCTGCGTGCCAAAGCATTGGTCTGAATGTGGTTGCCAGCGTAACCAATTTGGGTGATACCCCGAAAATGGAAATGCTGGTCGGACCGCTGACCGAGATTTTCCAACGCTACGGAAAGCATGAACTAGATGTGATTCACTTGGTGTATTCGGGATTTGTCAATACCATGCGCCAAGAACCGCGTATGGAAGTGCTGCTGCCTATTGGTCAAAATGTAATTGACGAGGTAAACGGAGACTCCGATATGAATTGGGAGTACCGTTATGAGCCAAGTCCTGTCGCCGTATTGGAATATCTGGTTCGCCGCTATTTGGAATCTGTGGTTTATCAAGCATTAGCCGATAACATGGCATCAGAACAAGCCGCGCGTATGGTAGCGATGAAGGCCGCTACTGACAATGCCGGCAATGCCATCAAAGAGCTGCGTTTGGTATATAACAAATCGCGTCAAGCTGCGATTACCACAGAATTGTCAGAAATTGTTGCAGGTGCAGCGGCCGTTTAAGCCGTCTGAAACTGTACAGAAAATAGGATACGATAATGAGCCAAGGCAAAATCGTACAAGTTATTGGTGCAGTAGTGGATGTGGAGTTTCCACGCGATGCCATTCCTCACGTTTACGATGCCCTGAAATTGGACGACACCGGTCTGACTTTGGAAGTACAACAACTTCTGGGCGACGGTGTGGTACGTACCATTGCAATGGGTAGTTCAGACGGCCTGAAACGGGGTTTGTCTGTGAGCAATACCGGTTCTCCGATTGCCGTTCCTGTCGGTAAAGCGACTTTGGGTCGTATTATGGACGTATTGGGCAATCCGGTTGATGAAGCCGGTCCGGTTGCTACCGAAGAGAAACGTGCTATTCACCAAGCCGCACCGAAGTTTGATGAATTGTCATCAGCTACCGAGTTGTTGGAAACCGGTATTAAAGTAATCGACTTGCTGTGTCCGTTTGCAAAAGGCGGTAAAGTAGGTCTGTTCGGCGGTGCCGGTGTGGGCAAAACCGTAAACATGATGGAATTGATCAACAACATCGCCAAAGCACACAGCGGTCTGTCTGTGTTTGCCGGTGTAGGTGAACGTACCCGCGAAGGTAACGACTTCTACCACGAGATGAAAGATTCCAACGTGTTGGATAAAGTAGCCATGGTGTACGGTCAGATGAATGAGCCGCCGGGCAACCGCTTGCGCGTGGCTTTGACCGGCCTGACTATGGCCGAATACTTCCGTGACGAAAAAGACGAAAACGGCAAAGGTCGTGACGTATTGTTCTTCGTGGACAACATTTACCGCTACACACTGGCCGGTACCGAAGTATCAGCATTGTTGGGCCGTATGCCGTCTGCAGTAGGTTATCAGCCGACATTGGCAGAGGAAATGGGTCGCTTGCAAGAGCGTATTACCTCTACCCAAACCGGTTCGATTACCTCTATCCAAGCCGTATATGTACCGGCGGACGACTTAACCGACCCGTCTCCGGCAACCACTTTCGCTCACTTGGATGCAACCGTCGTATTGAGCCGTGATATTGCTTCTTTGGGTATTTACCCGGCAGTGGATCCGCTGGACTCTACTTCACGTCAGCTTGATCCTATGGTTTTGGGTCAAGAGCACTATGACGTTGCCCGCGGCGTACAGTCAACTCTGCAAAAATACAAAGAATTGCGCGACATCATCGCCATTCTGGGTATGGACGAGTTGTCTGATGAAGACAAACTGACTGTAATGCGTGCGCGTAAAATCCAACGCTTCCTGTCACAACCGTTCCACGTTGCCGAAGTATTTACCGGTTCTCCGGGCAAATATGTACCGCTGCGCGATACCATCGCCGGTTTTAAAGCCATCTTGAATGGTGAGTACGACCACCTGCCGGAGCAAGCGTTCTATATGGTGGGCGGTATCGAAGAAGCGGCCGAGAAAGCGAAAACCTTAAACTAAGGAGGTCGGCATGAGCGTCATGCAAGTTGAAGTGGTAAGTAGCGAGCAAAACATTTATTCAGGAGAAGCCAGTTTCGTAGTGGTTCCGACTGTACAAGGTGAGCTTGGTATTTATCCGCGACACGAGCCGATCATGAGTTTGGTACGTCCCGGTGCATTGCGTTTGACTGTGCCGGGCGAGACCGAAGAGCTGCTGGTTGCTGTTTCCGGCGGCTTGTTAGAGGTACAGCCTGATAAAATTACTGTATTGGCAGACGTAGCTGTCCGCAGTGAGGAAATGGATCAGGCGCGTGCAGAGGAAGTGAAAAAAGCCGCAGAGGCTCGTATTTCCAAAGCCGCAGATGATGAATCTCTGGCCAAAGCACATGCGGCTTTGGCTGCGGCCATCGCCCAGCTCAAAACCTTGGATTATCTTCGTTCGCAAAAAAACAAGTAAGTTTTACTGTCAAAAAAGCACGGTGTTATACCGTGCTTTTTTATAGTTAATTAAAATAAAAATAGGACATTAATGCAGCAGTAAAATTATCTGAACCGGGTAAAACCGAACGCATATATTTTTTAATATTTGCCCATGTTTTCTCTATCGGATTCAATTCGGGAGAATAAGGTGCAAGCGGTAGAATTTCATGTCCGTAACGATGTGCCATCTCTTGCAAAATACTTATTCTGTGAAATCTTGCATTATCTAAAATAATCAATGATTTTGGTGGCAAATCAGGTAACAGCATGGTTTCAAACCATGCTTCAAAAAAAGTACTGGTCATGGTGTTTTGATAAACCATGGGTGCAATCAGTTTTTGCCCGATTTGTGCAGCAACCAATGACAACCGTTGATATTTCTTCCCACTTATCTTAGTTTTAACCATTTGCCCTTTGGGGCTGCGGGCATAGGGGCGAAAGAAATAGGTATCGAATCCTGTTTCGTCCAAATAAACCGGTTGATAATCCGAAAATTGAGCTAATCGGGCTAAATAATGCGCTACTTTCGAAGGGTCTTGTTCTCTGTAAGTGGTGGTCTTTTTTTACGTGTGATACCCAGCTTTTTGAGTGCATAAAAAACAGCTTGGGCTGTGCAGTTAAACACTTGGGCGATTTCATGTAAATGGGCATCAGGATTCTGACCGACATATTGTTTGAGTTTTTCTGTATCCAGCTTGGCAGCATTTTGTCCTTTCACTTGATGTTTCAGGCTGCCTGTTTGCTTTTCCAGTTGTATCCAAAGATAGAGTGTATTTCTTGATATGCCGTAGGTCTTGGCTGTTTGGCTGGCGTTATTACACTGCTTGTAATGGTTCAATGCTTTTTCCCGCAAATCTATTGAATATGCCATTTTTTACTCAAAATAAATCAAAATTGTACTGTTTTATTTTTAAATTACTATATTTGTATGGTTGAATCATACGGGGCAGCAAAGCAGCAAATGGTACAGATATAGTTATCCGGAATAAAAATAATGCGGCATTGCTGTACCAATTTATATGGTCTGAGGTTTTGCCGTCCTGTCCCATTCATTCTGATTCGACGATGGTGCGGATTGGCAGACTTACTGCTTCCGCCGCTTGCTCAAACCCTTTTTGGGAGAAGGGCGGCAACGCTGTATCATGGTTGTTAAACAACGATAACCAAGAAATTTGCAGACGGCCATTTATCAGGTTTAGTGATACGGCAGGCTTCTGATGATGCAATGTCTGAACCCTAGGCATTTTGGTTGACTTAATAAGGTGTTGTAGTGCTTTATCGTATTGCTTGCTTGCACTGCGGTTGTGTTTTTCTTCCTCATTTTGCGTGATTTGATGATATGTTCAAACGGTGCTTGCCCGATGATGGCGTAAAGGCTGTTGCCGAAGCATAAATTGATGGGTGGCGATAATGGGGTACAGCACAAAGGCCGTCTGCATGGATTTGCAGACGGCCTTTGTCATGGGGTTCCAATATTTTATTCCAAATAGCGAAATGCTCTGCGGAAATACAGCAGTGCGGGCGGGTGCGTATCGTTGACTTTGATTTCGTTCATCTCGACAAAGAAAACGTAATGCGTACCGACTTCACGATAATCGGTAATACTGCCGTGCAAATGGGCTAATGCGCCTTCTACTTCCAGTTGGCCGTTTTGACCGCGATGCCAGATATGGTATTCAAAGCGTTCTTCCGGAGACAGATTGGTCATGCCGGCAAAATGTTCGGCAATGTCTTGCTGGCCGTCTGAAAGGGTATTGATACACAAATCGCGGTTGGCAGTCAGGATAGGGATAATGGCTGCTTCGCGGTTGATGCAGAGCATGACGGTTGGCGGTTCGTCGGTTACCGAGGTAACGGCGGTCATGGTAATGCCGTAACGGCCTGCTTCGCCATCAGTGGTAATGACGTGTACGCCGGCGGCGCACGAGGCCATCGCGTCGCGGAATGCGGGTTTGAGTGTGTGTGTCGGGGCAGTCATATTGTTTTATTTTTATTGGAGCGACTGTTCGATGGCGGCGAGCTGGGACAGCAGGGCTTTCAGTTCGTCCAGTTTTTCTTTGGAGAATACGGACTCGATGACATCGTAGCGTTCGTCCACTTTGCTGCCGATGGTTTCATAAAGTTTTTCTCCTTCTCCGGTCAGTTTGAGGTAAACGCGGCGTTGGTCGTTGGAAGGTTTCAGGCGGACGACTAATCCGGCTTTTTCCAAGCGGGTCAGGATACCGGTCAGGCTGGGGCGGAGAATGCAGGCTTGGGTCGCCAAGTCTTGGAAATCCAACGTGCCGTTTTCTGCAAGCAGACGGATAATGCGCCATTGTTGGTCGGTGATGTTGGCTTGGTTCAGAATGGGGCGGAATTGGGTCATCAACGCTTCGCGCGCCTGAATCAGGCTGATGTTGATGGAGGCATGTTTGGATTGGTGTGCCATGGTGATTCTCCAGTGTAAGGGCTGACAGTTGAAGCGTTGGCAAGAAGACTTTGAGTAAGATGCCGTCTGAAAAGGCATGAAAAGAAAAGCGGGCTGCCTGCGGTTATGTGCCGGTTTGTTTTAATGATAATGTTCCAGCTTTTCGTTTTGTAGTTATCTTATTCTATTTTTGGGAAAATCTCAACATAATCCGTACAATGGTTTTTTCAGCCGATAAGGGCGGTTGTTGGGGAAAAATGTTTTAAAATGAATTATTGTTTGAACCGGCAGTCTGTTTGATTTTGAATGTTTGCCAAGCGGTCGGTGGGGTGTTAAAAGGCCGTCTGCAAATGACCGGAATGAAATGGTCGGGTTGTTTTGCAGACGGCCTTTGCTGTTGCTGAAGGGCAGATGAAAGCAATACCGGCAGCCCTTATCCTCATGGTCGGGATTGGAGCTGCCGGTAAAGTTGTATCCGCAATGGTGCGGACAACGGTTTATTTGTTGACTTGGCTGCCGATAACGCCGCCGAGTGCCGCGCCACCCAAGGTTGAACCGGTATCACCGCCAATCAGGTTGCCGGCAACACCGCCGATGACTGCGCCGGTTGCAGCATTGCGTTGGGAGGTGCTCATGTTGGAACAGGCACTCAGGGAAGCTGCCAAGGCAATCAGGGCGAAAGTTTTGGTGATGGTTTTCATCTTGTTCTCCATGTTGAGTGGGTTAGGATTGTTTTCAGTATCGCATTAAACAATGTTTAATAATCTATGCAAAGGGTAAAGAGAGTTTAAAATAGGGCTGTGGTACACTTAATGCTCTTCGGCGGGGTGGTGCAACGTGTGGTTGCGCCGGCGGCCGGTACGGATATGGAAATTAATGATGAATATTTATGCGGTGGCGCATATCGTACATCTTTTTTGTGCGATTGCTTTTGTGGGCGGTGTGTTTTTTGAGGTATTGGTATTGTCGGTGCTGCACTCCAAACGGGTGTCGCGGGAGGCGAGGCGCGAGGTGGAAAAAGCCATGTCTTACCGTGCCGTGCGGGTAATGCCGCCGGTGGTACTTGCTTTGTTTGCTTCGGGTTTGGTAATGGTGTGGGCGCGTTATGTACCTGTGCTGCACCAGCCGTTTGAATCGCCGTTCGGCATAATGCTGCTGTGGAAGATATTGCTGGCGTTCAGCGTGTTGGCGCATTTTGCCGTGGCGGTAACGAAGATGACTCGCGGTACGATGACGGCGGGCTGGTCGAAATACATTCATGCGGCGGTGCTGGTGCATATGGTGCTGATTGTGTTTTTCGCCAAGGCGATGTTTTATTTGGTATGGTAACGGCGTTTTACCGTTTTTATCTGATTGAAAACCCGATATTTTCAGACGGCCTTATTGCGCCGTGTTAGAATGCCGTCTGCAAATATCAATATCGCCAATCTAAAAGAGGAAATTTTTGATGGTCGAACATCCTTCAGTCGGCACGCCGCTGTTTTACGGCGTGTTTTTTATCGCGGTTTTAATCATGATAGCAATCGATATGCTGTCGCTGAAGAAAACCGGCGCGCACAAGGTCAGCGTGAAAGAAGCGTTGGCGTGGACGTGCGTGTGGATTGCCGTGTCCTGCGGTTTCGCCGCATGGCTGTATTTCGAGCTGGCGGGGAATCCGGCTTACGGTGCCGTTGTCGCCAAAGAGAAAGTGTTGGAATTTTTCACCGGCTATGTGTTGGAAAAATCATTGGCGGTGGACAATATTTTCGTGTTCCTGATGATTTTCAGCTACTTCAAAGTACCGCCGCAATACCAACACCGCGTGTTGCTCTATGGTGTACTCGGCGCGATTGTGCTGCGTGCGGTGATGATTTTTATCGGTGCAGCATTGGTGCAGCAGTTTGAGTGGATTCTCTACCTTTTCGGCGCTTTCCTGCTCTACACCGGTATCCATATGATTAAATCCGGCGGCGATGATGAAGACGAAAACCTGAACGACAATAAATTATTAAACTGGTTGAAAAAACATATCCATGTCAGCAAAGAGTTGGACGGCGAAAAATTCTTCACCGTCGAAAACGGCAAGCGTATGGCTACACCGCTCTTTCTGGTGCTGGTAATGGTCGAACTGAGCGATGTGATTTTCGCTGTGGACAGTATCCCCGCCGTCTTCGCTGTAACCACCGACCCGTTTATCGTGATGACTTCCAACATTTTTGCCATTTTGGGCTTGCGTGCCATGTATTTCCTGCTGGCAGACGTTGCCGACCGCTTTGTTTTCCTGAAATACGGCCTGTCGTTCGTGTTGAGCTTTATCGGCGTGAAAATGCTGATTATGCATTGGGTGCATATCCCGATTGCCATTTCATTGTCCGTCGTATTCGGCGCATTGGGCGCGTCGGTGCTGACCTCGGTGATTTACAGTCGCAAGCTGGATAAAGAGAAGGGTAAATAATTTACCTGTCCGAATAGGGCAAAATAAGCAAAAAGGCCGTCTGCAAAAATGCAGACGGCCTTTTTATGTGTTTGCTGTTGTTACAAGCTGCCCAAGATGATACGCAATACACGGCGCAACGGTTCGGCAGCACCCCACAAGAGTTGGTCGCCAACGGTAAATGCGCTGATGTATTCGCCACCCATGCCCAGTTTGCGGATGCGGCCGACGGGTACGGTCAGCGTGCCGGTAACGGCGGCGGGGGTGAGGTCGGCCATACTGGCTTCTTTTTGGTTCGGCACAACTTTTACCCAGTCGTTTGCGCCTGCCAAAATGGCTTCGATTTCTTCTACCGGCAAATCTTTTTTCAGCTTCAGCGTGATG
This sequence comes from Neisseria animalis, assembly GCF_900636515.1. NCBI lineage: Bacteria > Pseudomonadati > Pseudomonadota > Betaproteobacteria > Neisseriales > Neisseriaceae > Neisseria > Neisseria animalis. Next base: position 2,185,160 of record NZ_LR134287.1, on the reverse strand, counting down.
GCTTGGCTGTGGCATCGCATGGCACCGACGCGTACGCATAAGCCGTCGATAACGGTCGGATTATCACTGCGGCCGAGGATTTTGTTGGTTTCTACGCCGCCTTTCCACTCTTCTTTGGATTGGCCGTTGCCCAAGTCCACGTCAATCCACGGAATCAAGCTGCCTGCCAGCGGTACGCCGAAATTGGCTTTCGGGTAGTCTTCGCTGCGTAGGAAGTCGGAGACTTTACGGTCGATGTCGAGAATCGCACTGGCAGGGTCGGCAAGCTCGTCGGCTACTTGTGCGTGAATCGCGCCCATGCCGTTAATCAGCTCGCGCATGTTTTTCGCACCCGCACCGGATGCGGCTTGGTAGGTCATGCTGGTTGCCCATTCGACCAAGTCGTTTTGGAATAAACCGCCTAAGGCCATCAGCATTAAGGATACGGTGCAGTTGCCGCCGATGTAGTTTTTCACGCCGTTTTTCAGGCCGGCATCAATGACGTTGCGGTTTACCGGATCTAAAACGATGAGGGCATCGTCTGCCATACGCAGGGAAGATGCCGCATCAATCCAATAGCCGTTCCAGCCGGAATCGCGCAGCGGTTGGAACACGGATTTGGTATAGTCGCCACCTTGACAGGTAACAATAATGTCCATTTTGCCGAGTTCGGCAATGTCGTTGGCATCCAGCAGGGTTTTTGCGGCTTGTCCGAAATCGGGCGCAGTACCGCCGACATTAGAGGTGGTGAAGAAAACCGCTTCGGGAATGTGGGAGAAATCGTTTTCTTCCTGCATACGCTGCATCAATACTGAGCCGACCATGCCGCGCCAGCCAACAAAACCTACTTTCATTCTGTGCTCCTAGTGAAGATTGTGTATTCTGAAATGGGGTAGCAAGTGTTTTAACGCCGTCTGTAAAAAAAGTAAAGGCTTTTGCGTATTTTTTTTGGTTTTTATTCAAAATATTCATGTTGCGGCTGCTGTCGCCGTGCGGAATGGGGGAGGAGATGGAGAAAAGGCCGTCTGCAAAATCTTATTTGCAGACGGCCTTGCTGATACGTTGAACCGTTTAGTCGTTGTCCACAAAGCTCACGCCGTTGAGCTGGGAGTGCTGAATAGCGGAGCGTAGGGCGGTGAGGGCTTTCGGACGGACGAAGTTGCGGCGGTATGCCAACACAACACGCCGTTGGGGAACGGGTGCTTCAAACGGTATGATGCTGAACAGCATATGGTCGTTTTCGGTCAGCGCGGTGGCGGGCATCACGCTGATGGCCAAGCCGCTGGCAACCATGTGGCGTATGGTGTTGATGGAGCTGCCTTGCAGAGTGTTGGTCAGACCGTGGATTTTCTGCTTGGCGGCCAGCTCGGAGCAACTGGATAACACTTGGTCGCGCATACAGTTGCCTTCGGTCAGCAGCAATACCTGCTCTTCCGAGAGCATTTGGGCAGTAACGGAGTCCAGTTCTTCAAAGTGGTGGCCTTTGGGTACAATCACGAAGAAGGGTTCGTCGTATAAAGGCTCGGTTACGATACCCGGTTCTTGGAAGGGTTCGGCTACGACAATGGCGTCCAAATCGCCGCGTTTGAGCGATTCGGTGAGAATGTGGGTGTAATTCTCTTCGAGCATTAACGGCATTTTTGGTGCGGTTTCGCGCAACGATACAATCAGCTTGGGAAGAAGATAAGGGGCAACGGTGAAAATCAGGCCGAGTTTGAACGGGCCTTCCAACTCGTTTTGCTCCTCGTTGGCCAGATGTTTGATTAAGTCGGCTTCTTCCAGTACGCGGCGGGCTTGGGCAACAATGCGCTCGCCCGCGTCTGTGGTAATGATGTCGTTGCTGCTGCGGTCAAACAGCGAGACCTGCAATTCCTCTTCCAACTTTTTGATGGCGATGGAAAGGGTGGGCTGGCTCACGAAGCAGCGGCGCGCGGCGCGTCCGAAATGACGTTCCTGCGCCACGGCAACAATATAGCGCAATTCGGTCAGCGTCATGGCTTAGGCCTTTTTCTCTTCCGGTTTTTGTTCCGGCAGGGTAATGTTCAGTTCGAGTACGTCCATGCCGTCCTGTTTTTCTTGGGAAATGCGAATGTCTTCCAGCGATACTTTGACATATTTGGAGAGGACTTCCAGCAGTTCTTTACGCAGGGTCGGCAGGTAATCGGGTGCGCCGTTGCCGTTTTCGTTGGCACGCTCTTGTGTAATGATGATTTGCAGGCGGTCGCGGGCGACATCGGCGGTTTTGGGTTTGCGTCCGAACAGAATATCTAACAATGACATGGCTTAACCTCCGAACAAACGCTTGAAGAAGCCTTTTTTCTCGGCCTCAAGGAAACGCATTTCGCGGTTTTCGCCCAGCAATCGGGCAATCACGTCTTTATAGGCTTCGGCTGCCGCAGCGTCTTGCTGGTGGATAACCGGTTCGCCGGCATTGGAGGCTTGCAGGACGTTTTGAGATTCGGGAATGACACCCAGCAGCGGGATACGCAGAATGTCGCAGATGTCTTGTACCGACAGCATTTCGCCTTTGGCAACACGTTCGGGTGAATAGCGGGTAATCAGCAGGTGTTCTTTTACGCTGTCTCCTTGTTCTGCTTTACGCGATTTGCTTTGCAGAATGCCCAAAATGCGGTCGGAGTCGCGAACGCTGGAAACTTCTGGATTGGTGGTAACGATGGCTTCGTCGGCAAAGTACAGCGCCATCAGCGCGCCCTGTTCGATACCGGCCGGCGAGTCGCAGACGATGTATTCGAAGTTGTGCTTTTTGCCGGACAGTTCCTTCATCACTTTTTCTACGCCTTCGCGGGTCAGAGCGTCTTTGTCGCGGGTTTGCGAAGCAGGCAGGATAAAGAGGTTTTCGCAGTTTTTGTCTTTAATCAGGGCTTGGTTGAGCGTGGCTTCGCCCTGAATGACGTTGATTAAATCGTAAACGACGCGGCGTTCGCAGCCCATAATCAGGTCGAGGTTGCGCAGGCCTACGTCGAAGTCGATAACGGCGGTTTTGTGGCCGCGCAGAGCCAAGCCGGTTGCGATACTGGCGCTGGTAGTGGTTTTGCCCACGCCGCCTTTGCCTGAAGTTACTACAATGATTTTTGCCACAATGTTTCCTTTTCAGATACGGATATTGGAGGATAAGGTATGGTTGGAATAAGGGTTGCCGTGCGGAACGGTGCTGCCGGACGGCGGACAGGCTTTATTCGTCGCCGATGGCGCTGATGACCAGCCTGTTGTCCTGTAATGAAACCTGTACCGGTTTTTTATGCAGGTGGCCGGGCAGGTCGTCTTCAAAATTGCGGTAGATGCCGGCAACGGATACCAATTCCGCCTGCATGGAATGGATAAAAATCCGCGCATTGGTATCGCCTTTCGCACCGGCCAGCGCACGTCCGCGCATGGGGGCGTAAATATGGATATTGCCGTCTGCAATCAGCTCAGCTCCTTGGCTGACAATGCCGGTAACAATCAAATCACCGTTTTCGGCATAAACCTGCTGCCCGGTACGCACGGGCGTACTGATCAGTACGGTAGGATTGCTGATTACGGTTGCCGATACGGGCTGGGGTTCTTGTACGGGTTTCGGCAGGGCGGCGGCTTCGGCAGGTTTGTCGCCGCTGCTGAACACCAAATGACAGCGTGAGGCCGCTTCCGCCCATGTTTCGCTGCTGTGGCGCAAGCCGAGGATTTGAATGCCGTAACGGGCGCATAATGAGACAACGGCCGGTATGTCCAAATCATCGGGTTGGGCAAAATCTTCCACGTCCAGCACAAACGGCATGATTTCCAAATCGCGATACTGCTCGGTACGCTGCCGCAAGGTTTCTTCCAATTCGGTTAAATCGGCGGTGTGCAGGCAGATGGCGAGCGTTTCAAGACGGGAAGATTTTACGTCGAAAGCGGATTTCATGGTGCGGAAATAATAAAAATTTTTAATGGTATAAGTTTACCGTGTTAATCTACGCTATTCAATCCGTTTGGGCCGTCTGAAATGAAAAAAATATTGCATATTGTCGGAGCGGGCAGGGTCGGGCAGACTCTTGCCGCGCTGCTTGGCGCACATTCCGATTGGCAGCTTTCCCATATTGTCAGCCGCTCCTTACCATCAGGGGCTTTCGGTGCGGCGGTGGTTCGTGATTTTACCGCATTACCGCGGGCCGATGTCGTGATTATTGCGACGCCGGACAATGCGATTGAGGCCGCTGCCGAAAGTTTGGCGCGGTCGGGGGCATTGTCTGCAGGCACGCTGGTGTTGCATATGAGTGGTGCGAAAACGGCAGCCGCGCTTGCCGCAGCCGCTTTGTATGGTGCACAGACGGGCAGTCTGCATCCCGTATTTGCTTTTGCCGATGTTGCTTATGCAGTGGACAATCTGCGCGGCAATATTTGCGCCTTGGAAGCAGAATCGGCGCAGGCGTTGGCGGTTTTGCAACAGTTGGCAGACGCGCTGGAGCTGCGGGCGGTGGTGTTGCCGTCCGAACATAAGGCGCGCTATCACGCCGCATTGTCGGCGGCTTCAAATTTCAGTGTTGCGTTGGCGGCGTATGCACAGAATCTGCTTGCGCCGCTGGATTTTCCGGAATCGATGTCCCGCGAGCTGGTGTGCGGGCTGATGAGGCAGACGGTTGCCAATTTGGAACACCTTACGCCGTTGCAGGCATTGACCGGCCCGATTGTGCGCGGCGACGATTGTACGGTGGCCGCACATCTGGCGGCGATGAATCAGGAAGAGCAGGCGCGTTATCGGGCTTGGGCGCAGGCAACTCTGGATTTGGCACGGGAACGGCTGGATAGTGAATCGGCGGTAAAAATGCAGACGGCCTTAAGCGGCGATTAGCGGCGCGGGCAAACGCTATGCGGGCTTTCGGTATTTGAAATGCGTTGTTTGATAGGGCCGTATCAGGCAAGTAGGGCAGTTGCCGCGTTCGGCTCAAAATACAGACGGCTGAAGCGGCAAGTTTGTACGGTTTGTGTTGTACGGCGGTAATCTGTCTAAGCTGTCCGACAGATATTCGGGTAAGACGCGCAAGCGTAAGAAGCGGCGTGTCGGCGCAGTCAGTGAACGGTTGATCTGCTTGCGGCCGGTATGCTGCAAACAGCGCAAAGGCCGTCTGCAAAATCCTTGCACAATCCCTGACGGGTTTGCAGTCGGTTTTGCAGACGGCCTTTCGCTTGGCATTTACTGCTGTGGGGCAGTTTTGCGGGAGTGGTTTTCGTTTTGGTGCGGTTTTTTGCCGCGTTTTTCCATACGTTTGTTTTGATTGTCCAGCCATTGCTTCTGCTGGCTCGGAGTCAGCACTTGGAAAACGGCGTGTCGGGTTTTCAGGCGTTGGACTTCTTTATCGGTGTGGTGTTGGTTGTGTTCGGCAATCATGCGGCGGGCGGCAGTTTCATCGAACGTTTTGGCGCTGATGAGCTGTTGCTCTGCGGCGCGGTATTCCTGCATTTTTTTACGAAACTCGGCGCGGAATGCTTCGTTTGATGTGCGGTCGCGTTTTGTGTCCGCACGGTGGGTTTCGATGATTTTTTGGATGTCGGCTTTTTGTTTGCTGTTCAGGTTTAAGGCTTGCAGGTCGCGCGGTAATTCGCCTTTTTTGTGCATGGCGCGTTCTGCTTTGTCGCTGCGGGCGTTGTGGTGTGCCATGTTTTCGGCGGCGGCGGCGATACCGGCCAGACCAATCAGCGAAGCTGCGGCAATGGCGAAGTATTTTTTCATCATGGTTTTTCCTTGCAAAAGTTGATGGGATAGGACGGGGTAATGGTAACGGCGGCGGCCGTTAATGCGTGTGTGTCGGACGTAAATGCGCTTGGCGGATTGTTACCGAGTGTTGCGCTCGGGCGGATTTTTGCGAACAGGCCGTCTGCAAATCGGGCGGGGCGTTAGAATCTATTAAAATAGGCTAACAGACGGCATTTCCGGTATGGTTGCCTGTGCGGTGGTTTGTGTATCCGAAGAATATAAAAAACAGCGTATTCCCTGAAGCAGGAATACGCTGTTTTGCAGACGGCTTTTAGTGGTGGATATTCAGCACTTTTGCGGTATGGCTGATGATTTCTTCCGCCAGTTCGGGATTGTCGTTAAGTTTCACGCCGTAGCCCGGAACCAGTTCTTTCAGGCGGCTTTCCCATGAGGAGGCGCGCTCGGGGAAGCATTGGTGCATCAGCTTGATCATCAGCGGAACGGCTGTGGAAGCGCCCGGCGAAGCACCCAAAAGGGCGGCCAGCGAACCGTCTTCGTGGGTAACCAGCTCGGTACCGAATTGCAGCACACCGCCTTTTTTGTCGTCTTTTTTGATGACTTGTACGCGTTGTCCGGCGGTAATCAGCTCCCAATCGTCGGGATTTGCCTGCGGGTAGTACTCAAGCAGCGAAGCCATGCGTTCGTCTTTGGTTTTACGCAGCTCGCCGAGCAGGTATTTGGTCAGCGGCATATTGTCGAGGCTGGCGCGCAACATCGGCATCAGGTTGCCGCGGTGGATAGACATCGGCAAATCCATCAGCGAACCTTGCTTGAGGAAGTTCGGTTTGAAACCGGCATACGGGCCGAACATCAGGTAGCGTTTGCCGTCCACATGGCGGGTGTCCAAATGGGGTACGGACATCGGCGGTGCGCCGACCGAGGCTTGGCCGTAAACTTTGGCGTTGTGTTGCGCGGAGATTTCTTCGTTTTGGGTACGGAAGAACAAACCGGATACCGGGAAGCCGCCGTAGCCTCGGCCTTCGGGAATTTTGGATTTTTGCAGCAGGGTAAGCGCGCCGCCGCCCGCACCCAAGAAGACGAAGCGGCTGCGGAAAGTCAGCGGCAGGGTGTTGTCTTGGGTGTTGGTGGTTTTCAGCGTCCATGCGCCGTCTGCTTCGCGGGTAATGTTTTCAACATGGCGGTTGAATTCGACGCGAACGCCGCTGTCGACCAGATATTTGACCATTTGGCGGGTCAGGTTGCCGAAATCGACATCCGTACCTTCGGCGGAATAGTTGGCGGCAACCGGCTGGCTTTCGTTGCGCCCTGCCATGGTCAGGGGCGCCCACTCCGCGATTTTGTTGCGGTCGGTGGAGAATTCCATTTTTTCAAACAGCTTTTGCGTTTTGAAGGCTTCGTAGCGTTTTTTCAGGTAGTCGCAGTGGTCGGCATTCATCACCAGCGACATATGCGGCACGCTGCTGATGAAGGAATTGTTTGCCAGCTTGCCTTCGTTGACGAGGGAAGCCCAGAATTGGCGGCTGATGTGGAACTGCTCGGCAATGCCCAGCGAGCGTTCGGGGTTGACTGTGCCGTCTGCACCCAGAGGAGCGTAGTTCAATTCGCACAGGGCGGAATGGCCGGTACCCGCGTTGTTCCACGGGCTGGTGGATTCGAGGGCGACATCGCTCAAGCGTTCGATGATGGTGATTTCCCAAGAGGGTTCGAGTTCCCGCAGTAGCACGCCCAGTGTGGCGCTCATCATTCCTCCGCCAACCAATATGACATCAGTTGCGTTTGCCATGGTTTTACTCCTTAAAGATTTAGGCAAGTGGCTGCCTTTTATGATTATTCGGTTGAAGCGCGGCTGCACCGTCGGAATGCGGTGCGGATTTTTTAAAAGTTAATGTATGTGAATTTAGTAGATTTTGGCGAGAAATGCAAAGATTTTGTATTCGATTTAACATGAATTAATACGGAAAAAGCCGTCTGAAATATTCAGACGACCTTATTTGGCAAGCATTTTACGCTGTTGTAAAAATAATTATTAAATTATAAACAAACGTATTTTGACAGGAAAAAAAGCGGTGTTTTGTCGGGTTAAACCACAATCGCGCCCAGCGAATCGGTCGGTTTGAATGCGGCCCAAATGCCTTCGATAATGCCGATGATGCCGGGAATAAACGTCCAACTGAATACGGCATAAAACAAACCCATCCATACGCGGCCGGCGCAGAATTTGTGTACGCCGAACGAGCCGAACAGCAAGGCCATGGCAACATATAAGGCTTTGTTGCAGGTGTGTCGGTGGGTGGTGGCGTATGAAAAGTGTTGCATGGGATATCCTTCGGAGTAGAAAGCGAAAACAGTATAGTCATTTAAAATAAGAATGATACAGCGTTGCTTTGCCTTGCCGTACTATGTGTACTGTCTGCGGCTTCGCTGCCTTGTCTCATTCTTATTTTATTCGACTATATTTTATCAGATATGGGTACGGACGGCGGCAGCTTCAAGATTGCACGGCAATATCGCCCGTTTCGGAGTAAGCGTGCAAACGTGAGAGCAGGGCGGATTTTGCAGACGGCCATTCTTCCCGCAGCAGGCTGTATACTACGGTATCGCGCAGACTGCCGTCTTTGCGTTTGCGGTCGCGGCGCAGAATACCGTCGCGTTGCGCGCCCAAGCGTTCGATGGCGCGCTGTGAGGCGGTGTTGAGAATATCGGTATGCCAGCCGACTGCTTGGCAGTTTAAAGTATCGAAAGCGTAATCCAGCAGCAGGATTTTACAGGAGGTGTTGATGCGGGTGCGCTGTGCGGATTGCGCGTACCATGTGTAGCCGATGTACAGGCGCGGTACGTCGGGGTCGGTATCGTAAAACGCGGTGGTGCCGACAATTTTTCCGCTGCACTCGTCGATAACGGCAAATGCCGTGCGCGTGCTTAAGGCCGTCTGAATATAGGCGGCAACTTGCTCGGGCGCGGGTGCGGTGGTTACCGCCAGTTTCCAGAGTTCTCCGTCGCGCACGGCGGCAATCAGTCCGGCTTCGTGTTCGGGTGCGAGCGGTTCGAGGCGGACTTGGTTAAACGATAAAACGGGCGGTGCGGGTGGAAATCGGTTCATAACGGACTGACGGGTTCGGGTTGGCGGTTTGAGTTTGATAATATCGTCATTTGACATGGAATGATACGGCGGCTTCGTTTGCTCAAAGAAGGGCTTGACCAAGCTGCCAAAACAGCAAATCTGCTGCCCTGTGCTGCCTGCGGCTTGGCTGCCTTGTCTTGTTCGCTGTTGTTCGAATATCAGACAGACCTGCGCCGTTCGGCAGAATACAAGGGGCAGAGGGCAGCGGATAGGATTGTGTGCGCTTATCCGATATTTGCAGACGGCCTTCGGGCAGCGATGGCGCAATCAGCCGATATGCTTGAAGGTTTTTTGTAATGCGGCGCGGGTGAATGCGGATTGCGGCAGACGGCTGAACGTATCGAAGGCAACGCGGCGGCAGTGGCGGTATAACGGCTCGCAGTGTGCCAGCGCAGTGCAGGTTTCTACCAGTTTTTCATAGGGTGCGGCAACGATGCCGTTGCGGTATTGCGGCGCGATGCTGGTGGTGTCGTTGACTTCGCTGACCACGCATACGCCGTTGCTCATCAGATAGGAGCAGCGGACGATTTCAAAGATGTGCGTATCGTAAGCGTGCAGGTTCAAAACGATTTTGCTGCGGGCAATCCATGCGTCGCGCTCCGAACCGTAAACGCCAAACAGCCATTTGACTTGCAAACCTTGTTCGATCAGCGCGTTCAGAATGTGGCGGCGGCGTGTGTTGATGCCGCCGTAAAACAGAACATCGACATCGGGGTTGTCGATGTGGCGGATTCGGGCGAGTTCGGGCTGGTGTCCCAGCTCCCATAATATGGCTCGGATACCGTGGTTGTGGAGAAATTCGATGTTGCGGCTGTCGTAATCCCATGTCGGAAACCGGCGCGCGGCCGCCATGATGGTATCGAACCACTGCCGCCGGGCGTTATCTCCGTTTTGCATTGCTTCCAATTGTTCGGTATTCATGATGATGGTGGAGGGAGGAAGTTTGGCAATTTGTTCGGGCGGCAGCAAATGAATACCGAAAACAATGTTGATGCGGTCGGAATAAATGGTGCTTGCGGTGATTTCGGAAGGGTAGCCGAGTGTTTTCAGCGAATAGTGAAGCTGGCCGACCAATTCGTCGAATACGCGGACGTGCGGATAGTCGGGTGGTGTGATAACGGTGATGTTAAAAGCTGGAGACATGGTGTTTTATGGCTGAATGCCGTCTGCATTTTGGGAAAGTGGCATTTTGCAGACGGCCTGATTAATCATGGAAACGGATTTTCCGCATATCGGTTCGACAGGTTGCGGTTTGGTATCAATTGCTTGGGTGTCGCCATATCGTTTCCCTGCTTTTGCTGCGGAACCGTAATGCGCCGCGTTCGGAAACGAAGCCGTTCAGCGGAATATCGTGTGCTTCGCGCGGCAGGCTTTCAACGAGCTGGCAGGCAAAGCCCACGCCCAGCGTGAAGACCGGCAGACGGTATCTGGCAGCCGCAAGCGAGACATCATAAAAGCCGCCGGCCTGCCCCAGCCGGTAGCCCTGTTTGTCGATACCGACTATCGGTACCAGCAGCAAATCCAAATCATGCACCCTGATTTTCTTGCCGGAAAATTGCGGAATATACAATTTGGACGCGCCCCGTTTGCGTTCGGGCTGCTGTGTGCTGTCTGCAAAATAAGGCGTAAACCACAATCTTTTGCTGTGCGGTTCGATATAGGGCAGGTAGAGCTTGGCACCGCGTCGGACAGCGGAGCGGACAAACCCGTCAAGACAAAGCTCCTTGCCTATCGGCCAATAGATACCGATTCTGCCGCCTTTTTTAATGCAGCGTTTGAGCAGGCGGTTGATGGTGCGGGTTGCATTTTCCCGTTCTGCGGCGGACATATCGCTGCGGGCGCGGCGCAACCGGTGGCGCAGTTCGTTTTTCTGCTGCTGGCTCATGTTCGGACGGCCTTGGAATTTCGTGTAGAATAACAAGATTATAAAGCATTTGTCGGGAGCGGAGTATGTGGCATATCGTAGCAATCGGTTATCTGTTTGTGGCAGTGATGTTTGCCGCCGCCCAGCCCGATTGGGTAAGAATGCTGGTGTATCTGGTGTTTTGGGCGGTTTTGCCGACCGTGTTTGTTTCGTGGGTGGTGCTTGTCCGCCACCGCAACAAGCGCATGAAAGCGGAAGAAGCCGCAGAACAGCAGCGCTCGCAGGACAAAACAGACTGAAAAAATGTATTTTGCAGACGGCATAAATTGCCAAATGTCCGCCAATCCTATATAATTCTCCGGCTTTGCTTTTCAAAGCATTTGTTTATTTGTAAAACTATGCCCACTTTCGCCGAAGGGTGCTTGACGAATCAAGTTCTATGCGAATGAATGTGTGCTCCTAACCCTTTCAATTTAAGGAAATAAAATGTCTCAAATTACCATGCGTCAGATGATTGAAGCCGGTGTTCACTTCGGTCACCAAACCCGTTTCTGGAACCCGAAAATGGAACAATACATTTTCGGCGCGCGCAACAAAATCCATATCGTAAACTTGGAAAAAACCCTGCCGATGTTCCAAGACGCGCAAGAAGCCGTTCGTCGTCTGGTTGCCAACAAAGGTACCGTATTGTTTGTCGGTACCAAACGCCAAGCGCGTGAAATCATCCGCGAAGAAGCTACCCGCGCCGGTATGCCTTTCGTCGATCACCGCTGGTTGGGCGGCATGCTGACCAACTACAAAACCGTAAAACAATCCATCAAACGCTTGGAAGAAAAAACAGTAGCGCTGGAAAACGCTGCTGAAAGCGGTTTCGGCAAAAAAGAAATTCTGGAAATGCAACGCGAAGTAGAAAAACTGGAGCGTTCTTTGGGCGGTATCAAAAACATGAAAGGTCTGCCTGATGCGATTTTCGTCATCGATACCGGTTACCAGCACGGTACGCTGGTTGAGGCTGCCAAATTGGGTATCCCCGTGATTGCCGTTGTCGATACCAACAACAGCCCTGATGGTGTGAAATACGTGATTCCGGGCAACGATGACTCTGCCAAAGCCATCCGCCTGTACTGCCGCGGTATCGCCGATGCCGTACTGGAAGGCAAAAACCAAGCCTTGCAGGAAACTGTTGCCGCTGCCCAAGCCGCAGCCGAGTAATTCCAAGGGGCTGCACGCCCCTTTTTTAAGGCAGATGCCGTCTGCAAAAACAACTGTTCCGGAAGGAAGCCGCCGTTTGGCGGAATCCCGTTTTCAGACGGCAATATCCCGTTTCAGGGTATGGCAAGAGCCGTACCGTTCCGAATATTTAAGGAGTTTGACATGGCAGAAATTACTGCAAAAATGGTTGCCGACCTGCGCGCCGCGACCGGTCTGGGCATGATGGAATGTAAAAAAGCACTGGTTGAAGCAGAAGGCAACTTCGACAAAGCCGAAGAAATCCTGCGCATCAAATCAGGCAACAAAGCCAGCAAACTGGCTGGCCGCCAAGCTGCCGAAGGCGTATTGGCATTTGCTATTGAAGGCAATACCGGCGCTTTGGTAGAAGTAAACTGCGAAACCGACTTCGTTGCTAAAGACGCAGGCTTCGTAGAATTTGCCAACTTCGTTGCCAAAACCGCTGCCGAGAAAAAACCGGCAAGCATCGAAGCATTGAGCGAATTGGTTGAAGCAGAACGCAAAGCCATCATCGCAAAATTGGGCGAAAATATGTCTGTACGCCGTTTCCAAGTAATTGAAACTGCTAACAGTCTGGTTGCCTACATCCACGGCGCACTGGCTACCGAAGGCGTATTGGTCGAATATAAAGGCGCGGAAGATGTGGCACGCAAAGTCGGTATGCACATCGTTGCCGCCAAGCCGCAATGCGTATCCGAAGACCAAGTGGATGCCGAATTGGTTGAAAAAGAACGCCACATCTACACCCAACAAGCCATCGAATCCGGCAAACCTGCCGAAATCGCTGCCAAAATGGTAGAAGGCCGCATTAAGAAATTCTTGGCAGAAGTTACCCTGAACGGCCAAGCATTCGTCATGAATCCTGATCAAACCGTTGCCCAATTCCTGAAAGAAAACGGCGCGGAAGTGGTATCGTTCGTACGCTACAAAGTGGGCGACGGTATCGAGAAAAAAGAAGTGGATTACGCTGCCGAAGTAGCTGCTGCTGCCAAAGTGTAATTGACGCCATGAGAGAAAGCACCCGATTCGCCGTCTGAATCAGGGTGCTTTTTTTGGAAAAAACACTTCGCCTGCCGCGCAAGTTGCGTACACAAAAAGCCGTATGGTTGCTAAACTTATACTGTTTGATGAAGATAAGTTTGGCCGTCATCATCTGAAGAAACGGCAACTGCCGCAGCATTGGCTTGTTTCTCCGTATTCGGCCGTACCATTTGACAGACTGTTTTGTTTTTTCAGTTCCGACGGCCGATACACAATATAACCGCATGATTATGCCGTCTGTAAAAACGTGCGGGGCATTTCCGACACGCACCAACCGCAGAAGGCACCCGAACCACAACCCAACCGCAAAGAAAGCAAGGTATCTCATGACACAGCAAATCAAATACAAACGCGTATTATTGAAACTTTCCGGCGAATCCCTGATGGGTTCCGACCCGTTCGGCATCAATCACGACACCATCGTGCAGACGGTTGGCGAAATCAAAGAAATCGTTGAAATGGGCGTGCAGGTTGCAGTTGTGGTGGGCGGTGGCAACATCTTCCGCGGCGTATCCGCACAGGCAGGCAGCATGGACCGCGCCACCGCCGACTACATGGGCATGATGGCCACCGTGATGAATGCACTGGCTTTGAAAGACGCATTCGAATCATTGGGCATCAAAGCCCGCGTCCAATCCGCATTGTCCATGCAGCAAATCGCCGAAACCTATGCCCGTCCGAAAGCCATTCAATATCTGGAAGAAGGCAAAGTCGTGATTTTCGCCGCCGGTACGGGTAATCCGTTCTTCACCACCGATACCGCCGCCGCCTTGCGCGGAGCGGAAATGAATTGCGATGTCATGCTGAAAGCCACCAATGTTGACGGCGTGTACACTGCCGATCCGAAAAAAGACCCGTCGGCCACCCGCTACGAAACCATCACTTTCGACGAAGCCCTGAACAAAAACCTGAAAGTCATGGATGCCACCGCATTTGCCCTGTGCCGCGAGCGCAAGCTGAACATCGTGGTGTTCGGCATTGCCAAAGAAGGTTCGCTCAAACGCGTAATCACCGGGGCGGACGAAGGTACGCTGGTGCATTGTTAATATTCGGTATTTCGTAGATTAAAAAAAGCCGTCTGTATTTGCAGACGGCTTTTTTCCGGCAAATAAGGCTTGAAAAACAAAGTCGTTCAAGCCGTTTGGCTTGTCGGAACGGCGTAATAACGGTACTATTCAGAGTTAACCTATCCCTTATGCCGTCTGCAAACGGCATATTCAGACGGCTTTTCAGCCTATCTTATTGATTTTAATAGTTGAGAACAAAACAATGATTAGCGATATCCAAAAAACCGCCGAAAGCAAAATGCAACGCTCGCTGGAAGTATTGAAAGAAAACCTGTCTAAAGTCCGTACCGGCCGCGCCCATACCGGCTTGCTGGATCAGGTAAATGTCGAGTACTGGGGCAGCGAAGTGCCGGTCAGCCAAGTGGCGAATGTTACGCTGCTGGATGCGCGTACCATCGGTGTGAAACCGTTTGAAAGCAATATGGCGGCCAAAATCGAGAAAGCGATTCGTGATTCCAATCTGGGTCTGAATCCTGCTGCGGTAGGTGATTTGATTCGCGTGCCTATGCCGATGCTGACTGAAGAGCGCCGTAAAGATTTGATTAAAGTGGTGCGTAGCGAAGCTGAGGAGGGTCGGGTTTCTATCCGCAATGTACGCCGTGATGCCAACGATCATATTAAAAAATTGTTGAAAGACAAAGAAGTGTCTGAAGATGAGGCGCGCCGCGGCGAAGAGGCGGTTCAGAAGCTGACCGACAAATACATTGCTGAAGCAGATAAAATTCTGGCGGCAAAAGAAGAAGATTTGATGGCGATTTAATGCCGTCTGAACAAAGCAGGGCGGGTATCTTCCGCCTTGCTGCTGATGCGGGCAGGGCGGGCTGTTTTGGCTTTTTCCCTGCTTGCCGTGTCGGATTTTACTGAAAGTTTCCGGATTTCCGCTGTTTGTGCCGGTATGGACAATGGCGGTGGTTTTCGTGAGGCGGATATGAAAAGCAGTACGCAGACGATTTTGGCGCATACTCAGGTGCCGCGCCATATTGCCGTGATTATGGACGGTAACGGCCGCTGGGCGAAAAAGCGTTTTCTGCCCCGCGTGATGGGGCACAAGCGTGGTTTGGACACGCTGGAAAATATGGTTCGCTATTGCGTGGAAAAAGGGGTGCAATACCTGACTGTATTCGCTTTTTCAACGGAAAACTGGCGGCGGCCGGCAGGCGAGGTGTCTTTTCTGATGGGCTTGTTTTTGCAGGCATTGGAAAAGCAGGTGCAGCGTTTGCACGAGCACAATATGCGTTTGCGGATTATCGGCAGCAGGGAAAGATTCAGTCCGGAAATCGTTGCCGGTATCGAGGCGGCGGAAAAGCTGACGGCGGAAAATACCGGCTTGACGTTGAGTATTGCTGCCGATTATGGCGGCCGCTGGGATATTTTGCAGGCGGCCAACAGGCTGCTTGCGGAAGGTGCGGAAGCAATCAGTGAAGAGGCATTAAACCACTATCTGATGTTGGGCGATGCGCCGGAGCCTGATTTGTTTATCCGTACCGGCGGCGAAACCCGTATCAGTAATTTTCTGTTGTGGCAGATGGCGTATGCGGAGCTGTATTTTACCGATACGTTGTGGCCGGATTTCGATGATGCGGCATTGGATGCGGCATTTGCTTCGTTCCGCAGCCGCGAGCGTCGTTTCGGGCGTACTTCGGAACAGCTTCCGATTGAGCAGCAAAGGGGATAATCATGTTGAAACAAAGGATTGTTACGGCTTTGTGGCTGCTGCCCTTGATGTTGGGTATGCTGTTTTACGCCCCGTCTTGGTTGTGGGCGGTATTTTCCGCGCTGATTGCTTTGACGGCGTTATGGGAATATGCCCGTATGGGCGGTTTGGACAAACGGCAAACCAATCATTATTTGGCGGCCGGCGCATTGTTTATGTTGGCTGCTTATACCGGCGGTTGGACGCTGCCTGCTTGGATATGGTGGGTGGTGTTGGTGTTCTGGCTGCTGGTCATGCCGTTGTGGTTGAAAAATAAATGGACGCTTAAAGGCGGCTGGCAGACTTATGCGGTCGGTTGGTTGCTGATGATGCCGTTTTGGTTTGCGCTGGTGGGCTTGCGCCCCGATACCGAAGCTGCACTGCCGTTGCTGGCGGTAATGGGCTTGGTATGGGTGGCCGATATTTTTGCTTACTTCAGCGGTAAGGCGTTCGGCAAGAAAAAACTCGCCCCGGCCATCAGCCCGGGTAAAAGCTGGGAAGGTGTTATCGGCGGAGCGGTGTGCGTGGTTGTGTATCTGACTTTGGTTCGCAGTGCAGGCTGGTTGGGTTTCGATACCGGCTGGATAGCCACCGTTTTCATCGGTTTGATATTGACTGCGGTCAGCGTGTGCGGCGATTTGCTGGAAAGTTGGCTGAAGCGTGCGGCAGGTCTGAAAGACAGCGGCAACCTTTTGTCCGGGCATGGCGGAGTGTTTGACCGTGTGGATTCGCTGATTGCCGTGTTGAGCGTTTATGCGGCGGTGCAGGCCTTGTTTTGAGCGGGCTGCCCGGCAGATACAGATTAATACAATTTAAATATCCGGAATATTTTCCCGTTTTTTGAAAAAAGGCCGTCTGCAAAACGGGCTGCAAACGGAAATGCGGTGCAAAACGGCAAATCAAGCAGTTTGTATCCCGCTGCGTGGAACACCGTAAATTTGCAGACGGCATTAAGACAAAAATCATGACCCGACAAGTTCTTACCATACTCGGCAGTACCGGCAGCATCGGTGTAAGTACGCTTGATGTAGTGTCGCGCCACCCTGATAAATTTGAAATCTTCGCGTTGGCAGGACACCGCCAAGTCGGCAGGCTGGCCGAACAATGTATACAGTTTGCGCCTAAATTTGCCGTGGTAGCCGATGCAGGGTGTGCGGCGGAGTTGGCAGGCCGTCTGCAAAATGCGAATTGCCGTACGGAAGTGCTGTACGGCGCACAGGCTTTGATTGATGTTGCCTCGGCCGCGGAAGTGGACGGTGTGATGTGTGCGATTGTCGGGGCGGCGGGGCTGCCTTCGGCGATGGCAGCGGCGCAGAACGGCAAAACCATTTATCTGGCCAACAAAGAAACTTTGGTGGTATCCGGCGCGCTGTTTATGGAAACCGCTGCCGCCAACGGAGCAACCGTTTTGCCGGTAGACAGCGAGCATAACGCCGTTTTCCAAGTGTTGCCGCGTGATTATGCGGGCAATTTGGACGCACACGGTATTCAGTCGATTATCCTGACCGCATCGGGCGGCCCGTTTTTGAATACCGATTTGGCGGCCTTCGACAGCATCACGCCCGCCCAAGCAGTCAAACATCCGAATTGGAGCATGGGGCAGAAAATTTCGGTGGACTCCGCCAGCATGATGAATAAAGGTCTGGAGCTGATTGAAGCGCATTGGCTGTTCAACTGTCCGCCCGAAAAGCTGGAAGTGGTGATTCACCCGCAATCGGTGGTGCACAGCATGGTGCGTTATCTTGATGGTTCAGTACTGTCGCAGATGGGCAATCCCGATATGCGGACACCGATTGCGTACTGCTTGGGGCTGCCGGAGCGGATTGCTTCAGGCGTGGGCGCGCTCGATTTCGGCAAACTCTCCGCGCTGACGTTCCAAACGCCCGATTTCAAACGTTTTCCATGTTTGCAGCTTGCCTACGAAGCCATGCGTTCGGGCGGCAGTGCGCCGTGTGTATTGAATGCCGCCAATGAAATCGCGGTTGCCGCATTTTTAAACGGGCAGATTAAGTTTACCGACATTGCCAAAGTCGTGGCGTACTGTTTGGAACAAGATTTTGCAGACGGCTCGGGCAGTATTGAATCATTGCTGGCGCAAGATGCGGAAACACGGACAAGGGCGCAGGCGTTTGCGGCGCGTTTGTCGCAGGGCTGATGGGCTGTTGCTGTGTATTGCTAAATGCCTGCTGTGAAAAATTTTTGATGCGGTAACGGTATGCCGCTGTATTTTCCGCATAGACGGCAGCAGCTCCGTACCGCCGTATTGTGAAGATTAGTCTTTCTACTTTAAAATGCCGCCGTTCAGCAGGATTTGCAGACGGCCTCAAACCATAAAGGCCGTCTGCAAACGGCTGCATATCATCTTTGGAGTGTGCTTTGACCACGTTTTTCGCCTTTATCGTTGCCATTCTGATTTTAGTCAGCCTGCACGAATTCGGCCATTACATCGTCGCACGTTGGTGCGGCGTAAAAGTCGTACGCTTTTCCGTCGGGTTCGGCAAACCCTTTTACACCAAAAAACGCGGCGATACCGAGTGGTGTCTGGCGCCGGTTCCGCTGGGCGGCTATGTGAAAATGGTGGATACGCGCGAAGGCAATGTGGCCGAAGAAGATCTGCCGTATGCCTTCGACAAACAACATCCGGCCAAACGCATAGCCATTGTCGCGGCCGGCCCGCTGACCAATCTGGCTTTGGCGGTATTGCTGTACGGCTTGAGTTTTTCGTTCGGCGTGACCGAAATCCGCCCGTATGTCGGTACGGTAACACCATCGAGCATTGCGGCCAAAGCAGGTTTTGAAGCAGGCGACCGCATTCAAAGCGTCAACGGCACAGCCGTGCGGGACTGGGGCGATGCCCAAACCGAAATCGTGCTGAATCTCGAAGCAGGCAAGGTAAATGTAGCGGTTCAGACCGAATCAGGCAGCGAGGCGGTGCGCGTGATTGATGCGGCCGGCACGCCGGAAGCAGGTAAAGTTGCGAAAAACCAAGCCAACATCGGCCTGCTGCCTTTTAAAATAACCACCCGATTAGGCTCTGTTTTGGAAGGCAGTCCGGCCGCCAAAGCAGGATTGCAGGCGGGAGACAGGCTGGTGGGCGCGGACGGCGAGCCGCTGGACGATTGGACGCAATGGACGCAACTGTTCCGCAGCAGCCCGGGCAAAAAAATCGAAATCGCTTATGAGCGCGACGGCACCATGCTGTCAACCGGCTTGCGGCCGGATACGCAGGAACTTGCAGACGGCACACTCATCGGCAGGGCGGGTGTTGCACCCGCTATGGACGAAGAGTGGGCAAAACAAGTCCGCCACGAATACCGCCCGACAGTCGGCGAAGCATTTGCGATGGGCTGGGACAGAATGACCGGCTACGCCATGATGACCGTGCGCTTTTTCGGCAAACTGATTACAGGCAATGCCTCGCTCAGCCACGTTTCCGGCCCGTTGACGATAGCCGATGCCGCCGGACAAACCGCCGCAATGGGTTTGCAGAGTTATTTGGAATTTCTGGCATTGGTCAGCATCAGCTTGGGCGTGCTGAACCTGCTGCCGATTCCGGTGTTGGACGGCGGACACTTGGTGTACTATACCGCCGAATGGATACGCGGAAAGCCGCTTAGCGAACGGGTGCAGGCAATCGGCTTGCGCTTCGGCCTTGCTGCCATGATGCTGCTGATGATGGTGGCTTTCTTTAATGATATTAACCGTTTGTTTGGATAATTTTATGAAATTGAAACAGCTTGCTTCTGCCTTGATGGTAATGGGACTGTCTCTGCCGGCATTGGCAGACTTTACCATTCAGGACATCCGTGTAGAAGGTTTGCAACGTACCGAACCGAGTACCGTGTTCAGCTATCTGCCGGTCAAAGTCGGCGACAACTTCAACGACAGCCGCAGTCAGGAAATCATCAAAAATCTGTATGCGACCGGTTTTTTTGACGATGTACGCGTTGAAACGCTGGGTAATCAAGTGTTGCTGACGGTGGTCGAACGTCCGACCGTCAGCTCCCTGAACATTACCGGCGGCAAAATCCTGCAAAACGATGCCATTAAGAAAAACCTTGAAGCATTCGGCTTGGCGCAATCACAGTATTTCAATCAGGCAACGCTGAATCAGGCTGTGGCCGGTTTGCGTGAAGAGTACATCAGCCGCGGCAAGCAATCGGTTGAGATTACGCCGACCGTAACCAAATTGGCGCGCAACCGTGTGGCAATCGACGTAGCCATCGAAGAAGGCCCTTCCACCAAAATCACCGACATTGAGTTTGACGGCAACCAACATTATTCCGACCGCCGTCTGAAAAAACAAATGACCTTGAGCGATGGCGGTATGTTTACTTGGCTGACGCGCAGCAACCAGTTTAACGAACAGAAGTTCGCGCAGGATATGCAGCGCATCAATGAGTTTTATCAAAACAACGGTTATTTCAATTTCCGGATTTTAGATACCGACGTACAAACCAACGAAGATAAAACCAAGCAAACCATTAAAGTGGCGGTGGACGAAGGCGACCGTTTCCGCTGGGGCAAAGTAACCATCGAAGGCGACACGCGCGAAGTACCGAAAGAAGATTTGTACAAACTGCTGAAAATGAAAGAAGGCAAGTGGTACGAGCGTTCGCAAATGCTGACCGCACTCGAGGCAGTACAGAACCGCATGGGTTCGGCAGGCTATGCCTTCAGCGAAATCAACGTGCAGCCCATGCCGAATCCCGAAACCAAAACAGTGGATTTCGCCCTGCACGTCGAGCCGGGCCGTAAAGTGTATGTAAACGAAATCAACATTACCGGCAACAACAAAACCCGTGACGAAGTGGTGCGCCGCGAATTGCGCCAAATGGAAGCCGCGCCTTATGATATTTCCAAGCTGCAACGCTCGAAAGAGCGCGTGGAGCTGTTGGGCTATTTCGACAACGTCCAATTTGATGCCAAACCGATTCCGGGTACGCCGGACCAAGTTAATTTAGACATGAGCTTGAGCGAACGCTCGACCGGTTCGATTGATTTGAGCGCAGGTTGGGTTCAAGATACCGGTATTGTCGTGGCCGCAGGTGTGGCGCAGGACAACCTGTTCGGTACGGGCAAATCCGTATCTGCCCGCGTATCCCGCAGTAAAACCACGCTGAACGGCTCGCTGTCGTTTACCGACCCGTATTTCACTCCGGACGGCGTGAGCTTGGGTTACGACATCTACGGCAGAAAATACGACCCGCGCAAAGCATCGTCCAGTTCGCGCCAATACAAAACCCAAACCATCGGCGCGGGCTTGCGTATGGGTGTGCCGATTACCGAATATGACCGCGTTAATTTCGGTTTGGCGGCAGAACACATGACCGTAAACACTTACGCGAGTGCGCCGAAACGCTACCGCGAATTTATGGAAGACCACACCGGCAGCCAATACGGCAAATGGTCGGGCATGCTGTACAAAGGTACCATCGGCTGGGGACGCAATAAAACCGACAGCGCATTGTGGCCGACACGCGGTTATATTGCCGGAGTAAACGGCGAAATCGCCTTGCCGGGCAGTGAATTGAAATATTATACCCTGACCCACAACCAAAGATGGTTCTTCCCGCTTTCCAAAAACTTCACGCTGATGTTGGGTGGCGAAGTTGGCTACGGTAACGGCTACGGCAGTACCAAAGAAATGCCGTTCTTTGAAAACTTCTACGGCGGCGGCTTAGGCTCGGTGCGCGGTTACGAAAGCGGTACGCTCGGTCCTAAAGTGTATGACGAAGAAGGCTCGCGCATCAGCTACGGCGGCAACAAGAAAGCCAACGTATCGGCAGAGCTGATGTTCCCGATGCCGGGTATCAAAGATTCGCGTTCCGTCCGTTTGAGCTTGTTTGCCGATGCCGGCAGCGTGTGGGACGGCAAAACATATGATAATAACTCGAGCGATACCTACCGTAACGATGGTCAAACCATACAAAATGTTTACGGCTTAGGAAAAACCCACAAATCAACCTTCAAGGAAGAGTTGCGCTATTCGGCCGGTGCAGCGGTAACATGGCTCTCGCCGGTAGGTCCGATGAAATTCAGCTACGCTTACCCGCTGAAGAAAAAACCGACCGACGAAATCCAACGCTTCCAATTCCAGTTGGGTACGACATTCTAATGTGCTATGCCGTCTGCAAATCGGGCTGAAAGGCTTGATTTGCAGACGGCAGATCAGCATGCAAGGAATCATTATGAAATACGTTTCCCCCTTTATCCACACTGCTGCCGCCGCCGTATTGGGCTTCGGCCTGACTGCTCAGGCAGCGGCAGACGGCGCCGTACAGAAAATCGGCTTCATCAATACCGAGCGTATCTATCTCGAATCCGATCAGGCGCGCGGTATCCAAGCGACTTTGGATAAAGAATTTGTCGACCGTCAAAAGGCGCTGCACAAGCTCCAACAGCAAGGCATGGATTTGGAACAGAAATTGAGCGGCGGCAAACTGCAAGGCAGCGCGCGTGAGCAGGCCGCCAAACAATGGAGCGAGTTGGCGCAACGCTTCCGCCGCGAGCAATCCGCATTTGCCGAAGATTACAATCTGCGCCGCAACGAAGAATTTGCCGCCCTCCAGCAAAATGCCAACCGTGTGATTGTCGATTTGGCAAAACGCGAAGGTTACGATGTGATTTTGCAAGACGTGATTTACGTCAACAGCAAATACGATATTACCGACAGCGTGATTAAAGCATTGAACGCACGCTGACTTTGCCTTACCGGCAGGCAGCAATCCCTCTGCCGATCAGGTAGAGACAGCATTTCTCGGTATGCCTGATTTGCAGACGGCATTTCATGTTGGAAAATCCCGCCGGCAATGCGCCCCGAAAGCAAAAACATGACCTCATACACTTTATCCCAAATTACCGCCGAGCTGGGCGGCGAATGGCGCGGCGAAGACATCACCGTAACCGCCGTCCAACCTTTGAGCCATGCTCAGGCGCAGCACATCAGTTTTTTGGCCAATCCGAAATACAAAGCCGACGTACACGGCAGCAGCGCCGGCGCGGTTATCGTTTCTGAAAAAGCAGCCGGCGAGTTTGCCGGACGCAATCTGATTGTGGCAGCCGATCCCTATCTCTATTTCGCCAAAGTTGCCCGTTTGTTTTCTCCGGTGGTCAAAGCAGCGGCAGGGATTCATCAAACTGCCGTTGTCGAGCCGTCTGCAACCGTCCCCGCAAGCTGCGAAATCGGCGCACACGCCTACATCGGCGCAAATACCATACTGGGCGAAGGCTGCCGCATTTTGGCAGGCGCGGTGGTTGAGCATGACTGCAAACTCGGTAACGAAGTTGTGCTGCACCCCAACGCCGTTGTCTATTACGGCTGCACACTCGGCAACCGCGTAGAAATCCACAGCGGCGCAGTCATCGGTGCAGACGGCTTCGGCTTGGCATTTGCCGGAGCGTCATGGTTTAAAATCCCGCAGACCGGCGGCGTAACGCTTGGAGACGATGTAGAAATCGGTTCAAACAGCAATATCGACCGCGGCGCAATGAGCGATACCGTTATCGGCACCGGTACGAAAATCGACAACCAAGTGCAAATCGGGCACAACTGCACCATCGGCGCACATACCGTTATTGCCGCCCAAGCCGGTATTTCCGGCAGCACGACCATCGGCAGCTACTGTATCATCGGCGGCGGTGTCGGCACGGTAGGCCATATCGAAATCGCCGACAAAACCAATATCGGCGGCGGAACGTGCATTACCCACAGCATCAAAGAGAGCGGGCAGCACATCGCCAGCCTCTACCCCATGCAGACCCATAAAGAATGGGCGAAAAATGCCGTACATATCCGCCATTTGAGCGAGATGAACAAACGCATCAAACAGTTGGAAAAACTGCTTACCGGTTCAAACGGCGCAGAGTAGGGAAACGGCACAACGATACCGCCGTATTCCCGTTGTCGCTTCACAGCATTTTCAGACGGCAAAAGCCGTCTGAAAAACCAAAAATAAAGGAACACCACCATGGAATTCAAATTACCGATTGAAGCCAAAGACATTCATCACCTGATTCCCCACCGCTTCCCGTTCATGCTGATTGACCGCATTACCGCGTTTGAATCCATGAAAAGCCTGACGGCAATTAAAAACGTCAGCATGAACGAGCCGCAGTTTCAAGGCCACTTTCCCGATTTGCCGATTATGCCCGGCGTGCTGATTATCGAAGGCATGGCGCAGGCTTGCGGCGCATTGGCCATTTTGAGCAACGGCGGCCGTGAAGAGAACGAATTTTTCTTCTTTGCCGGCATTGATGATGCCCGCTTCAAACGCCAAGTGATTCCCGGCGACCGGCTCACTTACGAAGTCGAACTGCTGACTTTCAAACGCGGTATCGGCAAGTTCCAAGCAGTTGCCAAAGTGGACGGACAAGTTGCCGTCGAAGCCGTGATTATGTGTGCCAAACGCATTGTTGCGCCTGAATAAAAAGCGCAAGGCCGTCTGCAAAATACAGACGGCCTTATAAAGGAAAACCCACCAGTTTGAGTTGCCTCAGGGACATAGTGGGGATTAGTGGATTCTATTATCCGATAAAAACTCCGGTACGTCAAATATCGAACAGTATGGATTATCAGAGTTGTTGCACTGTTTTTTCAGAACAGAGAATGCAAAGATACAAGCATGCAGTAGGAGAAGAATCAGCTCCCGATTTATATCGGCTAAATTTATTGCTCTCTCGGGAGTTGTTCAGCCTTGTTTCTGTTTTTGAGATTGCATTGCGAAATAAAATCGACAGATGCCTGGTAGTCGGGATGTCGGATAGCAACTGGCTGTATAACAGTATCCAACCAAAGACTGATCCGTCTTTGCCTTACCAAGGTTGTTTTCTACAAGGGAAAGCGGGTGACTCGGCAAAATTGATTAGAGATGTTTTGGCAAGCAAAGGCAATATCCCGCATGATAAATTGGTAGCAGAGTTGGGATTCGGGTTTTGGCGTTATTTGTTTGCCGGAGGTAAGGGCGGCCAATTTGAAGCAACAGGAAAAGTATTGCTGAAAGTGTTTCCGAATAAGCCTAAATCCACTCCAAGTCGGGCATACAACCAAAAATGGATATTTGATGAGCTGTCTAAAATCAACAGGTTTCGTAACCGATTGGCCCATCATGAACCTATTTGTTTTAAAGGAAATGCGAAAAGTACAGAGTATGCCCGGGAAATTTACCGTTCATTGGTCGGCTTGTTGGACTATATGAATATTGATACCGCTGCGCTATTCGAACAGTTTGGTGACAATGTTGTTGCCATTTGTGACCATATTGATCCCTTTTGATTGTTAGGAATCTTAAAAGGAAATACCATGACCCTGATTCACCCAACCGCCATCATCGATTCCAAAGCCGAGCTGCATGAAAGCGTGAAGGTCGGTGCGTACAGCATCATCGGCCCCGATGTCAAAATCGGTGCGGATACCGAAATTGGCCCGCACGTCATCATCAACGGCATCACCGAAATCGGCGAAGGCAACCGCATTTACCAGTTTGCCAGCATTGGCGAGGTCAACCAAGACCTCAAATACCGTGGCGAACCGACCCGAACCGTTATCGGCAGCCGCAACCAAATCCGCGAACACGTTACCATTCATCGGGGAACGGTGCAGGGCGGTGGCATTACCCGGGTGGGTGATGACAACCTGTTGATGATTAATGCACACGTTGCCCACGACTGCCGTGTCGGAAACCGCTGTATTTTGGCAAACAATGCTACGCTGGCCGGGCACGTCGAGCTGGACGATTTTGTCATTGTCGGCGGTATGTCGGCCATTCACCAATTCAGCATTGTCGGCGCGCATGCCATGATTGGCGGCTGTTCGGCCGTTGCACAAGACGTACCACCGTATGTGATGGCGCAGGGCAACCACGCCGGGCCGGTGGGCATCAATATCGAAGGCATGAAGCGGCGGGGTTTCGACAAGCCGTCTATCCAAGCGGTTTTAAACGCTTACAAACTGCTGTACCGCAAAGGATTGTCGTTTGAAGAAGCCAAGCAGGAAATCGCCAAATTGGAGGCGGAAGCTCCGGAAACGGCTTTGTTTGCCGATTTCTTCAAACGCTCGACCCGAGGCATTATCCGCTGATGTTCCAAGCCGTCCGAACACCGTTTTGCAGACGGCTTTTCTACCCATTTCAGACAAATAACGGTACAATTCCGTCCGGTTCCCAATTATTTTCCTAAGCAGATATGAGCGCACAAATCATCGCCGTGGCCAACCAAAAAGGCGGCGTCGGCAAAACCACTACTACCGTCAATCTTGCCGCTTCCCTTGCCCGGCGCGGACAGCGCGTGCTCGTTATCGATCTGGACCCGCAGGGCAACGCCACCACCGGCAGCGGCATAGACAAAGCGAGTTTGGAAGAGGGTGTGTACCAAGTCGTATTGGGCGATGCCGACATCAAAACCGCTGCCGTCCGCAGCGAATGCGGCGGTTACGACGTGTTGGGCGCAAACCGCGCATTGTCGGGCGCGGAAATCGAATTGGTGCAGGAAATCGCCCGCGAAATCCGTTTGAAAAATGCCTTGCAGGCAGTAGAAAACGATTACGATTTCGTACTGATTGACTGCCCGCCTTCGCTGACCCTGCTGACGCTCAACGGCTTGGTTGCCGCCAACGGCGTGATTGTGCCGATGTTGTGCGAATATTACGCCCTCGAAGGCATTTCCGATTTGATTGCCACCGTGCGCAAAATCCGCCAAGCCATCAACCCCAAACTCGACATCACCGGCATTGTGCGTACTCTGTACGACAGCCGCAGCCGCTTGGTGGTAGAAGTCAGCGAACAGCTCCGCAACCATTTCGGCGATTTGCTGTTTGAAACCACCATTCCGCGCAATATCCGCCTTGCCGAAGCCCCCAGTCACGGTATGCCCGCGCTGGCCTACGATCCGGCGGCAAAAGGCACAAAAGCCTATTTGAGCTT
The DNA here is from genome assembly GCF_900636515.1 of Neisseria animalis. Lineage (NCBI taxonomy): Bacteria > Pseudomonadati > Pseudomonadota > Betaproteobacteria > Neisseriales > Neisseriaceae > Neisseria > Neisseria animalis. Next base: position 2,158,551 of record NZ_LR134287.1, on the reverse strand, counting down.
GGCCGACGAATTGTTGCAGCGGGTCGGTAAAGCCTGAAAATAGATTGATGATTGGACGCAGGCCGTCTGCAAAACAGGTATTACAGCCGTTTTGCAGACGGCCTTTTGTTCAAACTGCGTCAGTATGGCGTTCCGCTTTTGCTTTCAGGGCTTTGAGAAGTTTGTCGCCGTCCGGCAGGCGGATTAATGTGGCGATAAACGAGAGCTGCCGCCCTAAAACCGCTTTGATTTCTGCTGCGCCGACAGCGGTGTCGAGCAAGACAAAATCGGTCAGCTCGCGATAGTGTGTTTCGGCGGCGCCATGATTGGAATCGCTAAATATAGTCGAATAAAATAAGAATGAGACAAGGCAGCGAAGCCGCAGACAGTACACATAGTACGACAAGGCAAAGCAACGCTGTATCATTCTTATTTTATTCGACTATAAATCTTGCACCGGCGCGGATATTCACGGGCGGGTGTAACCCACGCTCCTGCAGCGGTTATCGTCATTGCACAAAAAATGCGGCGGCGTTTCCGCGCTTGATACCGCCTAAACCGAATATGGTTGTTTCATGTGGAATGATACGGAGTGGCGGCACCTTGCCGCGTTTGTGGTTTTGTTGCTTTGTTTCATGCTGTGTCAGGCCGCCGTTACTTCTTATTGGAGGCGTTTCGCATACGCGGTGTGAAGCGGAAAAATTCAAATAAAGGTGGATTGATGTTTGCTTGAACTCCGTGTGCGGTCGCCTGATTTGCCGAGTCAAAACGCCAAAGGCCGTCTGCAAAATACCGTGCAGGCAAATCTTGGGCTTGCGGCGGGTTTCAGCATATGCTCAACCGAATAACCGCTTGTCAAAGCATTTTGCAGACGGCCTGCGAGGTGCGGATTTATTCAAACAGCCTGCCTTGTGCCAACAGGTTTTTGACCGGTGCGAAATTCCGACGGTGTTCGGGCAGTACGCCGTATTGTTGCAGCGCGGCGAGGTGTTGGGCGGTGCCGTAGCCTTTGTGTTTTTCAAATCCGTATTGCGGATAACGCTCGGCCAGTGCGTACATTTCCGCATCGCGGGCGGTTTTGGCGAGAACGGAAGCGGCGGAAATTTCGATGATTTTGCTGTCGCCCTTCACTACTGCTTCGGCTGCCACACCCAAATCTTTCGGCACGCGGTTGCCGTCTATCCACACCTTGTGCGGCGCAACCGCCAATCCTTGCACAGCGCGGGTCATGGCCAGCATGGTGGCGTGCAGGATATTGAGTTCGGCGATTTCCTGCGGGTCGGCATGGGCGATATGCCATGCAAGGGCTTGTTCTTTAATCATGGCGGCCAGACGGTCGCGTTTTTTTTCGCTGAGTTTTTTAGAGTCGGTCAGGCCGGGCAAGTCGTAGTGTTCGGGCAGGATAACGGCGGCGGCAAAGACGCTGCCGACCAGTGGCCCGCGTCCGGCTTCATCAACGCCGGCAGTAAGGAACGGAGTCATAGCGGAATAAGGACGGAAAGTTGGTAAAACTGCAGACGGCCTTGTTTAAGATTGGTACAGGCCGTCTGCAAAATGATGTGTCGGTTGGGTGGTGCCGAATGATGGTTTTTGAACACGGAATGATACGGCGTTGCGGTGCTTTGCCCAAAGAGGGCTGAACCAAGCTGTCGGAGAAGACTGCCCGTTGCTCCGTATTATCCGTGCGGTTTTGCCGCTTGGTTTCATGCTGTGTGCCGAGCATATTGTTCGGGCGCAATGCCGACATCGTGATGCTGGTGTTGCGGTATCGGCGTGGCGGCTCAAGCGGCAATGTGCTGTCAAACAAAGTTCGGAGCGAATATTTAAAGCAGTTGGGGGTTTTTTGCTTGAAAACTCGGTTTGCTCGGGCGGTCGGCCGCTGTATTCAGACGGCTTTTGCTTCTTCCAATACCGCTTGTGCCGCCAAAGCGGCGGTGTCTTTTTTCAACAGCAGGTGTAGTTGGCGGAAATCTTGTTGGACGGCCGCGATTTTTTCGGGGTGGTCGTACCAGTCGGCAACGGCGGCTGCGAGTTTTTCAGGTACGGCATCGTGTTGCAGCAGTTCGGGTACGGCGGATTTTTCCAGCAGGATATTGGGCAGGCCGACGTGCTGAACATTGACTTTGCGTTTGACATAGGCGTAGGTCAGCGCGGAAATCTTATAGCTGATGACCATAGGACGTTTGCACAGTGCAACTTCGAGCGTGGCGGTGCCACTGGTTACCATGACGACATCGGCGGCGGTGCAGACGGTATCGGCTTGTTTGTGGACCAAGGTCAGCGGCAGTTTGGCAAATTCGGGGCGTGCCAAGATTTCGCCGATGCGTTGGCGCGTGGCTTCGGTGGCGGTGGGCAGGATAAATTGCGCGTCGGGGTAGCGTTTCAGCAGCAGTAAGGCCGTCTGCAAAAAGACGGGTGCCATGCTGTCGACTTCGCGGATTTGGCTGCCGGGCAGAATGGCAAACAGTGCGGACGGCGGGTTGATACCGAGTTTGGCGCGGGCGGCGGTTTTATCGTCTTCCAGCGGCATGGTTTGCGCCATAGGGTGTCCGACAAATTCTGCCTTGCCGCCTGCGTTGATGTACAACTGCGGCTCCATAGGAAAGAGACATAATACGCGGTTAACCTGATGGACGATGGTGTTTACGCGCTCCGGCCGCCACGCCCATACGGAAGGGCTGACGTAATGAATGGTCGGAATGCCGGCTTTTTTCAGCTTTTCCGCCACGCCGAGATTGAAATCGGGCGCATCGATGCCGACAAAGACATCGGGGCGTAGGGCGGTCAGGTCGCGGATAATGCCTTTGCGGATTTTGAGGATTTCGGGCAGGCGGCGCACAACTTCTACAAAGCCGCGCACGGCAAGTTTTTCTTGGTCGTACAGGCTGTGAAAACCTTCAGCTTTCATGCGCTCGCCGCCGATACCGACAAACTCGGCATCGGGGCGGCGTGTTTTGATGGCACGGATTAAGTGTGCGCCCAAGAGGTCGCCGGAGGCTTCGCCTACACAGATGGCAATGGTCAGGGGTCGGGTCATGGTCAGGAAAATGGGGTAATCGGTGGATTTGAACGGCGGCGCAAACGCTGTGGTACGGTTATTCAATACGGATACGGCGTTGCTGCGCCTTACTCAAAGCGGGGCTTGCCAAGCTGCCGGAGCAGCCGACAATCCGTACGGTTTGTATGGTTTGCAGCGTTGCGGTTTTGTTTTCATTCTGCGTTATCCGACGATACTGTTTTTACAGACGGCAGGGCGTATGCGGCGGTTGTTCGGAATGCCTGTAGGAGTGTGCCAACAGCGGCAATCGGACAACGGTTTCATGCGGTATGCCGTCTGCAAAATCGGAAAACGGCGGTACGGTTAAGGTTGTTTTTTCCGCAACAACACCATGTGCCGTTCGGCATCGAGTTGCGGTACGGATAATGCTTCCGTTTTTTCCACTTCGACAAAGTCGGGCAGGCGGAGGATTTCCTCTTCAGGATATACCCCTTTCATCGCCGCCCAGCGTCCGCCCTCGGCCAGCAGGTGCGCCGTCCAACCGACAAAATCGGCAAGCTCGGCAAAGGCGCGGCTGGTAATCAGCTCTGCCTGATAGTTCTGTAAGGCTTCCACCCTGCCGCTGATGACGCGTACGTTTTTCAAGCCCAGTTCGATAACGGCTTGCTGCAGAAACGAGGTTTTTTTGGTGTTGGCATCGAGCAGGGTGATGTGCACGTCGGGACGGCAGATGGCGGCAGGAATGCCGGGCTGCCCGCCGCCCGAGCCGACATCGAGCATGGTTCGCGCTTCGCCGATATAAGGCAGAAGGGTCAGGCTGTCGAGCAGGTGGTGGCTGATTATCAGCCGTTCGTCGCGCAGGGCGGTAAGATTGTAGGTTTTGTTCCACTTTTTCAGCAGTTCGACATAATCCAGCAGTTTGGATTGCTGCTCAGTGGTGATGTCCAAGCCCATTTCGGCAATGCCGGCTTGGAGTTTTTGGGTATGGTTCATGGGAAAAAGTTCCGTAAGCTCTTCAGCATTATGGTAGCGGAAAATCATGCTGTCTGAAACTTTATTTTATGCCGGGGCAAAAATGCAGACGGCATCAGACAGGGTTATTTGCTGAAGCGTTTGGCAAACAGCCGGTACAGCCAGCTTGCCGCGCCGACGATGGTAATCATGCGGGCAACGTGGAACGCGGTAACCAGCGGCACACCCAGTTGCAGCACTTTGGCGGTAATCGTCATCTCTGCCACGCCGCCGGGTGCAAACCCCAAACCCAAAGTCGGCAGGGCAATGCCGGATACGGGAGCAAGCAGCAGAGCAAGCCCCCAAGTCAGCAGCAGCCCGATGCAGACGCTGACGGCGGTTACGGCAAGCAGGCGCGGGGCGGTGCGGAAAAAATCGGGTGCGAATTTTGTGCCCAAAGTCCAGCCGATGAGCAGTTGCCCGGCGGCGGACAATTCTTTCGGTACAGCGGAGAGGTGGATACCCGCTGCCGTCAGCATGATGGCGGCCAGCAGCGGGCCGAATGTCCACGGGTTCGACCAGCCGCGCCGTAAAAACAGCCAGCCGAATCCGCCGCACCACGCCGCCAACAGCAACAGGCCGACGGGGTGGACGGCAGGATTGATGGTTGCCGCGCCATTGTCCAAGCCGTGATAGCCTTGGAATTGGTAGAAAAACGGCACAATGGTCACAACCAGCAATACCCGCAATGAATGTGCGGCAACTACTTTATCGACACGCGCGCCGTTTTGCGCCGCCAGCACCGCCATTTCGCTTGCCCCACCGACAGCGGAGGAAAACCATGCGGTGGTGAAGTCTTCATCGGTGAAACGGTGAATCAGCAGCGTTCCTAAAAGAGTCAGTACCAGCGCAAACGCCATGCCGATTATGAGCCACAGCCAATGTTCGGCAATCAGGGCAATCATCTGCGGGGTAAAGTAGAGGCCGAGCGACATTCCGATAACCGCCAAGCCCGCCTGCCTGCCGCCGGGCAAGGTGCGGATGGTAATGCCGTTGATGCTGAGTGCGGCACTGGTCAACAGCGGACCGAGCAGCCACGGAATCGGCAAGCCGAGCCTGTTTGCCAGCAATGCGCCGCAAAAAACGGCGGTAAAGCCGGCGAGGGTAAGGAAAATATGTTTCATCATCGGCATTCAAGCGGGGTAGGGTATTTTACAGACGGCATGGGAAAGTATAGCGAGGCAGATAAGAAAGATACAAGGCAGCAAGGTGCGGTTTATGTTGTACCGTTTTTCATTTTAAACAATTTTGTTGCAAAAGGCCGTCTGCAAAATGAACAAATGGCGGAGAAGCGGTATGACGGGCAAACGCCACGCCTTGTGTCTTATCCGGCGATATAGTCGAATAAAATAAGAATGAGACAAGGCAGCGAAGCCGCAGACAGTACACATAGTACGGCAAGGCAAAGCAACGCTGTATCATTCTTATTTTAAATGACTATAAAAAACAGCCGCAAAAGCGGCTGTCAGGTACGGTATCAGGCGGTTTGTTTGCGGCGGCGCAGCCAGCGGAACACCGGCAGCAGCACCATAACCACAGCCAATACCCACAATACTTTGGTAATCGGTCCTTCAAACAGAATGCCCAAATCGCCTTGTGAAATCGACAATGCACGGCGCAGGCTGGATTCCATCAGCTCGCCCAAAACATAACCCAAAATCAGCGCGGAGAGCGGGAAGTTGAGCTTACGCAGGAAATAACCCAGTACGCCCAAACCAACCATCAGAATCAGGTCGAACGTGGTGCTGTGAATCGCATACACGCCGACAAAGCTCACGGCGGCAATGGCGGGAATCAGAATGTAGTTCGGCGTATTGAGCATACGGGCAAACAGTCCGACCAGCGGGATATTCAGCAGCAGCAGGATAATGTTGCCGATAAACAGTGAGGCAATCAGACCCCAAACGATGTCGGGCTGCTCGTTGAAAAGCTGCGGGCCGGGCGTGATGTTGTAGAGCGTCAGCGCACCCATCATCACGGCGGTGGTGCCCGAACCGGGTACGCCCAGCGTCAGCATCGGAATAAACGAGCCGCAGGCGGAAGCATTGTTGGCTGCTTCGGGTGCGGCAATACCGCGCAAGTCGCCTTCACCGAATTTGCCGTCTTTGCCGGCAAGTTTTTTCTCGTTGGTGTAGGTCATCGCACTGGCGATGGTGGCACCCGCGCCGGGCAGGATACCGACCACAAAGCCGACCACGCCGCTGCGAACCATCGTGCCGAAGCTGAACAGGAACTCTTTCAGGTTAAACAAAGCACGTTTGCCCTGTTCCAGTGCTTTTTGTCCTTTTTCGGTATGCTCCAGCATAATCAGAATTTCGCTGATACTGAAAAAGCCGATAACGATGGTGGTAAACTGGATGCCGTCTGAAAGATTGACCGAGTCAAAGGTAAAACGGTACACGCCGGTAACCGCGTCCACGCCTACCGTGGCGAGTCCCAAACCGATGAGCGCGGCAACCGCGGTTTTGACGGGCTGGTCGCCAACCAAACCGCTCAAGCAGGTAATGGCAAACACCATCAGTGCGAAGTATTCGGCAGGGCCGAAAGCTACCGCCCAGTTTGCCAACAACGGCGCAAACAGTACCACGCCTACCGTGGCGATGGTACTGCCGGTAAAGGAGCTGACGGCAGACAATGAAAGCGCGATGCCCGCTTTACCCTGCTTGGCCAGCGGATAACCGTCGAGCGTGGACATAATCGCCGCCGCATCGCCGGGTACGTTAATCAAAATCGCCGAAATCCGACCGCCGTATTCGCAGCCCAGATAAACCGCAGCCAAAAGAATCAGCGCCGATTCGGGCGGCAGCCCCAAGGCATAGGCAAAGGGCAGCAGAATCGCTACGCCGTTAATCGGCCCCAAGCCCGGCAGCATGCCGACGATGGTGCCCAAGAATGCGCCGAAGAGCGCCAACATCAGGTTTTGCGGCTCCAAAGCCACCGCAAAACCGCTCATCAAAAAGTTTAAAGTGTCCATGCGTATTCCTTATCCGAAAGTACCGACGGGCAGCGGTACATCAAGCAGGATGTCGAACAGCAGGTACAGCCCCACACCCAAAACAATACCCGAAATCGCGCTGGCAAACGGGCTGCCGCCAAACAGTTTGCCGACCACAAACGCCATCGCCGCCGTTGCCAGCGGAAAACCGAGCAGTTCGAATACCACACCGTACATCAGCAGCGCCAGCAGGCAGATGCCGAGTTTTTTCAACAGCGGCGGCGTATAGCCCAAATCAACGGTTTCGCGGATAGGGCGCACCGCCAGATACAGGCAGCATACCGCCAACAGCGACAGAAGTAATACCGGATAAGGACGAGGTCCTAAAGGATCGTAGGCAATCGGTGCAGTATAGCCCCATGCCAGATAGAGCAGGAAGATGGCTGCCGTAAACAGCAGGCCGGAAAAATATCGTTCCAAGTTCATGACATGAATCTCCGAATAGAAGAGGGTTGAGCAACTTTTGTTTTAAATTTGCAGACGGCCTGATTGCCGTGCAACAGGCCGTCTGCAAACGCTTTATTGTTGATATGAGTTTGGGATAAGTATTTACCTATTTGATTTAGAACATCAACCCGACTGAAAGCCGAAAGACTCCATTATGACTGCTTAATGCGGAAATAAAGGGCTACGGATTCCGGTTGCTCGACAGGGCTGCTGTTTTACCCCTCGTCCATATTATTGATTGTTCAACTCAAACTCTTGAGAAAGCTTACGCATTTCATCGGTGGTTTTAATCACATACTGCTGCAATTCTTCGCCGGTCATAGAGAACGGCAACAAATCGCGGTTGGCGCGAATTTCAGCAAATTTTTGATCCTTCAGCATGGTGTCAAATTGGGTTTTCCACCATTGGTAAGATTCTTCGCTGACTTTCGGGCCCATATAGTAACCGCGGATAATCGGCCACTCTACGTCAAAACCTTGCTCTTTGGCGGTAGGAATATCGTTGAATTTGCCTTCCAAACGGTCGGGAGCGAACACCGCCAATACGCGGATTTTGCCCGATTCGATATGAGAGGAAGCTTCAGCTATGCCGCTACTGATTACGCTGACATGGTTGCCCAAGACGGCAGTAGTTACTTCCCCGCCGCCCTCAAGTGCGACATAGGCCATATCTCTCGGATTGACACCGGCAGCTTTCGCCACCATCGCGGTTTGCATCCAGTCTTGACCGCCTACGCTGCCGCCAGCACCGAAGCTGATGGATTTAGGATCTTTCTTCATCGCGTCGACCAAGTCTTGCAGGTTTTTCAGCGGCGAATCGGCGTTAACCGCTACCATACCGTAATCCGTACCCACGGCTGCCAGCCAGCTTACGTCTTTTTCCGTGTATTTGCCGAACTTTCCTTGCGCCAAATTCAGCAGCGAGCCGGTGGAAAAGGCAATAATCGCATCATTGTTTGCCGGATCGTTGGCAACGATTTTGTTATACGCCACCGCGCCCACACCGCCCGGCATATAGGTTACGCGCATCGGTTTGGACAAGAGGCCGGTGTCTTTCAGGCCGCTTTGCGCCAGTTTGCAGGTCAGGTCGAAACCGCCGCCCGGTTTGGCAGGGGCGATACATTCGGGTTTCTTGGGCTCGCCGACTTCGGTTGTGCCTTTGTTGCAGCCGCTTAAGGCCAAAACACCCATCAGAGCGGCACCAAGCAAGGTAGAGGATTTGTGTAACATAAGCTTCTCCAACTTTTATTGTTGACAATGTTTGCAAAAATTAAAGGAATGCTTAAAGTTTGTCAAGATTGTATTGTTAACAATTTAACTAACAAAGTGCTTGTATTTCAGTAGGTAATAAAATTACAATCAGCTTTTTTTATTAAAAGGCCGTCTGTAATTTTGGCAAGCCGTATTTTGCAGACGGCCTTTGTGATGTTTGTGTCATCAAATGGTAACTTATGTTATCTTTGGCGGTATTCAACATTCAAAAAATAACAATTCTCAAAAAGGCAGAAACATGAATACCCGATACCTCCGCTATCTGCTCCTGCTGCCGCTGGTGGCCTTGGCGGTAAGTTTTGCGTACAGTCCGTCTTGGTTGCAGTTGTGTTATGGTTTGGCGTTATTTTTATTCGGTATGCAGTGTATCGAAGACGGCCTGCACAGCGTCGCAGGCGGCAAACTGTCGCGCTGGATGGAGAAGTCCACCACCACGCCGCTGAAAGGGGCGTTGTTCGGCATGGGGGCGACATTTGTGCTGCAATCCAGTACGCTGGTGTCGCTGCTGACCATCGCTTTTTTGAGTACCGGCATGATTGCGCTGGCAGGCGGTATCGCGATTATTTTGGGCACGAACTTGGGGGCAACCAGCGGTATTTGGCTGCTGGCGGCGGTAGGCAAAAGCGTGAGTCTCAGCCCTGTGGCCGTGCCCATGCTGGTGTTCGGCATTCTGATGAGCTTTTTCAACAGCAAGATTAAGGCTGTCGGGCGCGTATTGGTCGGGATTGCTTTGATTTTTCTCGGTGTGGATGCGATTAAAGAAGGTTTTCAGGCGTTTGGCGCGGACATGGATTTCAGCAAAAGCCAAGTCGGGGGTTGGGCAGAGCCGTTGATTTTCTTTACCGTCGGGCTGTTGCTGACCGTGGTGCTGCAATCTTCACACGCTACGCTGATTCTGACGCTGGCGGCATTGGCCGGGGGGCAGGTGAGCCTGATGCAGTCGTTTGCCATTGCTGTCGGATCGAACGTCGGCAGCAGTGCCACAACCGCGTTGGTGGGCATGCTGGGCGGTGACCGCAACGGTAAACGGTTGGCCTTGGCGCACGTGGTGTTCAACATCGTAACCGCAGTATTGTCGCTGATATTGTGGTGGCCGCTGACGCAGATTGTTTTGAAACCCGGAGAGTGGTGGGGCTTGAGCCCGTTGATGCAGCTTGCCCTGTTTCATACCTTATTCAACCTGTTGGGGGTAACCGTATTCTGGAAGCAGCAGGAACGCCTTGCTGCACTCTTGCTGCGTTGGATTCCCGATAAGCCGGCCGAAGCGGAACTGACCTCAGCAGGCAGGGAAAAACCGGAGCCGGTCAAACCGCGCTATCTCAACGACAACGTCTTGCGCGCCACCGATACCGCGCTGCTCGCGCTGGCGCAGGAAACGCGCCATCTTGCCGAAATCAGCGTCGAAGCCGTTTGCCGCGCCTTGTATATTCCGCCACAAACTTTATATGAAGGCAGCGACCCCGAAGGCAAAAATTTACCGCAGCCGCAAACGCCGCTGCCGCTGGACGCGCCGGAACTGTACGAATGGCATGTCAAGCCGCTGTACAGCGCGATTCTTGATTTTAGCGGCAAACTCGATTTGGAAGATGAAGAACAGCAGCAGCAACTGGCCAAGAGTTATGCCGCTGCTTGGCGGGTGGTGGAAATTGTCAAAGAAAGCAAACATTTGCAGAAAAATATGCAGCAGTATCTGGCACAGCCCGACAGTGCTGCCGCCCGCGATTACCTGCGTTTGCGCCGCCATGTTTTCAAAACCCTGAACCTGTTTCACCGGATTTATGATATGGAGCACGGGGAAGCCAGAAGGGAAAAAACCAACCAGCTTTCGGTACACACCGAAACATTGGAAACCTTCCGCGGACGCGTGATGGTGAAATTGAGGAATAACGAGCTGAACGGCTGGCAGACTTCCTCGCTGCTGAACGACATCAACTATGCCCGCAGGATTGGTCGCGGCGTATTGGAAATTTTAGAAGAAGCATAAGGCAAAGGCCGTCTGCAAATTCAGGTTTCAGACGGCCTTTATTTCGTTTGCTTCGGCGGCTGCCCACAAATCCCGTTTTTTGTCTGTTGCCAGCTTTTTCACTTCTGCCTCGCGTTTTAAGGCGGTGCTTTTGTCCATGCCGTCTGAAACGATTCGCATGGCAAGCGGAGGGTGGGTGCGGGTGTATTTCGCGCCTTTGCCCTGCCGGTGGGCGGACAGGCGTTCGGCGGGGCGGTTGCTGATGCCGCAGTAGAGCGAGCCGTTCCGGCACAGTATCAGATAAACGCACCAGTTTGGCTGCATCGGTTCGGGTGTCTCCATTCAGACGGCCTCCTGCGCGAAACTTTCTTGGATGATGCGGACGGCGGCTTCGGTTTTGGCGGACTGCACGCGGTAGGGTGTGACCAGATAGAGGTTGACCGCGGGCAGCATCCAATCGGGCAGCACGGTTTGCAGACGGCCTTGCGCCAGCAGCGCACCGATTTCGCCGCTGACTTGGCAGGAAAGCCCGATGCCGGCAACGGTCAGGCTGCGGACGGCGGCGATTTGGTTGCAGTGTATGCCTGTGGAAAGGTCGATCAGGCGGCTTTCGCTGTTTTTGTGCAGGGTGATGTGGGGCGTACCGAAATACAGCCAGTGGTGGGTGCGGAGCTGTTCGGGACGGGTAATCGGCGGGTGTCGTGCCAGATAGCTTGGGCTGGCGCAGATTTGGAAATGCCATGTTGTCAGATGGCGTGCCACCAAGCCGGGGTCGTCGAGCGCACGGTCGCCGCCGCGTATGGCGAGGTCGAAACGGCTGCTGTGCAAATCATCTAATGCATCGTTGAAATGCAAAACGGGGCGGATGCGCGGAAATTCGTTTTGCAGCCGCATTAAGGCCGTCTGAAAAGCAGGACAGTCGATAACGGAAGAGGTCAGGGAAATATGCAGGTCGCCGGCCGGCTCGGTTTTCAATGCGCCTATGGCAGCATGGGTGTCGGAAAGTGTGCGGCTGAGCCGGCGGCAGTATCCGCCCAAGGTTTGTCCGGCATCGGTGGGCGTAAGGCGGCGCGTGCTGCGGTTGAGCAGTTTGATGCCGTGTACCGATTCGAGCCGGTTGATGTGTTGGCTGACGGCAGAGGGAGTCATGCCCAACGCAGCGGCGGCGGCGTTCATGCTGCCGTGTTCCAATACGGCGGCAAAAACCAGCAGGGGTTTGATGTCTTGCATTTCAGACGGCCTATTATGTAGTTTTACTTAATAATATAAACAGTAAAACAGGGCTTATCAAGTATTTCGGACGGCCTTACAATGAGCGCATCTATAAGTCATCTGAAATATGAATGATACAGCGTTGCGGCACCTTGCTCAAAGAAGGGGCTTGACTAAGCTGCCGAAGCAGCCAGTCCGCCGACCCGTACTATCCGTACTGTCTGCGATTTTGCCGCCTTGTCTCATTCGTATTTTATTCGACTGCAAATCAATACGGCATCATGCCGGAAAAGGAGACAAACATGAAAATCGCAGTAATCGGTGCAACAGGTACGGTAGGTAAGGCGGTCGTGAAAGAGGCTGCGGCACGCGGACATGAGGTAACGGGGTTCGCTCGTAATGCGGACAAAGTGCAGCAGGGCGGCAATATCAGGGCAGTCGCATTTGATGTCAATGCGCCGGACTTTGCGGAGCAGCTCAAAGGATTCGATGCGGTGGTCAGCGCGTTTAACGGCGGTTGGGACAATCCGAACGGCGGTGCGGACTTTGCCAAAGGTGCGGCGGCGATTACCGAAGCGGCGAAAGCGGCGGAAGTACCTTATCTGTTGGCAGTCGGCGGAGCGGGCAGCCTGTATATCGAGCCGGGTGTGCAACTGATTGATACGCCCGAGTTTCCGAAAGAGATTTACGACGGTGCGAATGCCGCGCGCAACTGGCTGAAGGATTTGCAGCAACGCCGCGATGTGAACTGGTCGTTTATCTGCCCGCCGCCTGCTTTTGAGGGCGACATCGACACCCGCAGCGGCAGCTACCGCACAGGCAGTAACGAGGTGCTGTTTACCGGCAGCGAACTTGCCAACATCTCCGCGCCCGATCTGGCTTGTGCGATTGTGGACGATGCCGAACGCAAAGGTCATCTGTTCGAGCGTTTTACCGTGGCAGAAGCCGTTTGATTTTAAATTTGAAATAAAAATACGCCGTCCGGCAGACAAGGATAGGTTTCAGACGGCCCAATCCTTCGTTTACTTGAATGACAGAAAGAATACGATATGATTAAAAAAACCGCTTTAACCCTCGTTGCAGCCTTGGTTTTGGCTGCGTGTTCCCCGGCTCAAACAGCTACGGTTCCGTCCGCTGCCGAAACCGGTGCGGCGGTACAAAGCCAAACCGAGCGCAACAAAGCCAATGTATTGGCATTTTACGAAATGGCGTTCAACCAACACAAAGTAAAAGAGGCAACGGAACAATACGTCGGTGCGGAATATCTGCAGCACAATCCGGACGTAGCCGACGGCGGTCGGGCATTTATCGATGCGTTCGCCCCGTTTTTGAAAGAACATCCCGCCTCGCACGCCGAAATCAAGCGTGTGGCGGCAGACGGCGATTTGGTGTGGCTGCACGTCCACAGCAAAATGGATAAAAACGACCGCGGGGAAGCCGTAGTGGATATTTTCCGTTTGGACGAAAACGGTAAAATCGTCGAGCATTGGGACGTTATCCAAGCCGTGCCGGAAAAAACCGTCAGCGGCCGCAGTATGTTTTAATCATTGATTTATCGACTTTTCAAACCAATCCGAGCGGATTGATTTGAGTATAAAAACAACAAAGGCCGTCTGCAAAACCACAATTTGCAGACGGCCTTTGCTTTTCGTTTTCATCATCAGAATAGATATTGTTGCCCATTCGTTTGATACAGCATTGCTGCACCGTATCTCCACTTATAGTCATTTAAAATAAGAATGATACAGCGTTGCTTTGCCTTGCCGTACTATGTGTACTGTCTGCGGCTTCGCTGCCTTGTCTCATTCTTATTTTATTCGACTATAAATGGAAACGGTTGTTTCAGCAAATCCATTCCGTTTGGAACAAAACGGCAAAACGCAGACGGCATGAAATGGCTTCAACCTCATTTGGAACCGGAGCAGGAACACCGTATCAAATAGAACTTTCCGTACATATCGCCTGTTTCGGCACCGCCGCCAGCCGCCAGTGTGCCACCGCCCAATCCAGCAACGCCCGCGGATGAGAAACCTCTGGTGCGGCAGGCAGGTTGAGGTATGCCGACACTTCGCGCAGCAAGGCTTCGCGGCGGCTCAAATCCAAAGCAGGAGCCAAAGTCTGCTTGGACCATTTCTGCCCCAAACGGTTGGTCAGCAGCGGCAGATGCGCGTATTGCGGTGTGGGTACGCCCAAACAGCGTTGCAGATAAATCTGGCGCGGCGTAGAAACCAGCAAATCCTGTCCGCGCACAATATGCGTGACCCCCTGATCCGCATCGTCTGCCACCACCGCCAGTTGGTACGCCCAAAAACCATCGGCACGCAACAATACAAAATCACCAATATCACGCTCCAGATTTTGAGCATATCCGCCGACAATGCCGTCTGTAAAACCAACAATTTCATCGGCTACGCGCAAGCGCCAAGCCGGAGCTTTCCCATTGTCGGACGGTCTTTGCGACGGCAGACGGCAGCGGCCGTTGTACACAAACCCGTCAGCCCCGCTCACGGCAGCGGCCTGCCAGTCCTTACGACTGCAATAGCAGGGATAAGCAAGCCCTGCATTTTGCAGACGGCCTAAGGCCGCCCGATATACTTCATCGCGCCGGCTCTGATAAACCGTTTCCCCGTCCCACTCAAAACCAAACGCTTCCAAAGTCCGTAAAATCTCATCGGCCGCACCCGCCATCTCACGCGGTGGATCAAGGTCTTCCATGCGGACCAGCCACCGACCGCCGTTGGCCCGTGCATCGGCATATGAAGCCAGCGCGGTCAGCAGCGAACCGATGTGCAACAAACCGGTAGGACTGGGCGCGAAACGTCCTGTGTAGGGGGGAGATGTAGGGGACATATAAGCGTGAGCAGTGAAAAGGTTGGAAAAGGTTTAGTTTAATGGAATTGGTTCAAGATTTGAATGGTAAGGCCGTCTGCAAATTTTTATTTTGCAGACGGAAATTTTGTAAAAAACTGTAATGTCATAAATTTGGTATCGTCTGTCGATTGGGTGAACGGTAAAATGCTCAACTTTTGATTTTAAACAGTTGAATATTATTTAAATTCATGTATTTATTAATAATCTGGCAGGTGTGGACAAATACTGGCCGGAGCTGAAAGTAAGTTTGATATGAACCAAAATGATTTAGACCCGCAATCGGAAAAGTTTGACCAAACCGACAGGGAAGGGGCAGATTTGCCTGTTGCGGAAGCTGTGTCCAAAGCAAATAAGCCGAAAAATAAAAAACGGGTCAAGAGAAGTAGAAAAACACCGGAAATCGGCACGAACAAGGGCGTGGAAACCATGTTCCGCAATGCGGTGCGCTCGGAAATGGAGCTGTTGGCACTTGCGGCCACCAAGGCCAATATTATGATTTCGCTCAATGGTTTTATCGTGTCGGCGCTGATGATTTCGGGGGCGTTTATCTTTTCGTCTTCGCCGGAGTTTTTGCTGCCGGCAACGGTGTTTATCCTGACGGCAACCGCCTCGATTATTTTCGCACTGCTTTCCGCTTCGCCGGAGCGTATCGGTAAAATCCAAGCTGCGCGGGCGTGGATGAAGGATGTCATGCAGCGCAAAGCCAAGCTCGGTGATTGGCGGGAACGCATTTTCCACCGCGACAGCCGTTTTTTCGATAAAACGCCGAATGTGCTGATCTACGAAGACCGGGTCAAAATTACCAAGCAGCAGTTTTGGGAAATGATGTTGGAAACCATGTCCGACCGGAAGGAGATGTACCAAAAAATGAGCGACCACCTTTATTGGCTCGGACTGATGGCCAACAAACAATTCAAATACCTGAATCTTTCTTATACGGTATTCCGTTGGGGGCTGCTGCTTTCGCTGGTGGCATTTGTCAGCGTGAAAAGTATCCCCGGTCTGGTTGCTCCTCAAAAAAACAATGCTGCCGAAATGCAGGCGGTGGGCCTGAATATGATGCAGGACGTGTATGAGCCTTCTGCCGTACAGCAGCTTCCGGACGGCAGGATTCTGGTTGCCGAGGACGAAGCGGCACATGCTTTCAGTATTATCAGCGTGGACAAAGAAGGCAGATTTGTGGAGGATAAGGCGCTGGATACGCGTATTGTCCGGGGATTCAAGCAGAAAATCAGTGATTTGGAGTCGCTGGCGCGCGACAACGACGGTTTTATATATGCGCTGACCTCCCATTCGCGCAACAAGCAGGGCGAACGCAAGTCTGACCGGGAGCGTCTGCTGCGCTTTAAAATCCAAGGCTCAAATGTCATCGGGCTGGGCAGTTACGATAAGCTGACCGAAAGATTGGAGTCGGATGAAAATCTGCACAAACTGATTGCAGCGCGTACCGATGCGGAAATCTCGTTCAGAGATGTCAATATCGAAGGAATGGCTTTTGATCCGGTCAAAAACCGGCTGCTGCTGGGCTTCCGCGATCCGGAGTTGAACGAAAAGGCACTGGTGCTTTACATCAGCAACCCCGGGCAGATGTTTGCCGAAGGTGCCGATCCGGTTTTTGCCGATGCCGCGGTTATCCCTATTTCCGGCGGCGGTATCCGCTCGCTCAACTATGATCCGGTATTGAAAGCATTTTTGATTACCAATGAAGTGAAAGACGAAAACGGCGACAAGTATTCGACGCTTTGGCGGTGGAGCGGTAATCCGGAAGATGAGCCGGATCATGTTTCCCTGCCCAATTTGAGGCATATGGTCAATGTCGAGGCCATGGATTCGGTTACAATCAACGGCAAACCGTATCTGCTGCTGATGAGCGACGAAGGGGATGCCGATAAGGGCGTTACCGCCAAATATATGTTGGTCGATTATCAAGACTTATAGCCGCGTGCAGGAAGCCGTCGGGCTGAGGCCTTTGCAAAATTCATGACAAGGGATTGCAGGGCGGGTTTTACACCCGCCCGTTTGCTTGGTTTTTTTGAAGTGGTAACTTTCAAGGTATTCGATTTTCAGGCGGGTGCAAAACCCGCCCCTACAATCAGTTTTGGCTCGTTTCCTGTTTTTTATAAAGGTCTCGGGCTGTTTGTGCTTGACGGGCAATCCCGTTTTTGTTTTCCGGCTGCATAGTGCGGAGGATATTTCTGAAATCTGCCGTCAGGCATATGGGGGTAGAATTTAAGAGAATTAATGTATTATCCCGAGTAAATAATGAAAGGCCGTCTGCAAATTGGATTTTGCAGACGGCCTTTGTTACCTGCCCGACCGATTATTTTTTCAGACGGCCGTGCAGTTCCTGCACGCTGTACACGCCCAGTGCGTTCAGGCTTTTCGCACCTTCGCTCATGGCTTCGCCGCCGGCGATGGTGGTGTATTGCGGCACGCGCTGGGTGAGTGCGCTGCGGCGGATGCTGTGGCTGTCGGCGATGGATTGCGCGTCGGAGGTTACGGTGTTGACCACCAGTGCGATTTCACCGTTTTTGATGGCGTCGACGATGTGCGGACGGCCTTCCAGTACTTTATTGATTACGGCGGTGTTTTCCAGACCCTGCTCTTTCAGGTAGGCTGCGGTGCCTCGGGTGGCCACCACTTCGTAGCCCAGGGCTTGGAAGTTTTTGGCGGTTTTCAGCAGCAGCGGTTTGTCTTCGTCGCGCACGGCGAGGAAGACTTTGCCGGATGCGGGCAGGCGTTCGCCCGCGCCGAGCTGGGCTTTCAGATAGGCTTCGCCGAAGGTCGCGCCCACGCCCATCACTTCGCCGGTGGAGCGCATTTCCGGGCCGAGGATGGTATCCACGCCGGGGAATTTGATAAACGGGAACACGGCTTCTTTGACGGCGTAGAAATCGGGAACGACTTCTTTTTCAATGCCTTGTTCTTTCAGCGGAATGCCAGCCATGGCGCGTGCGCCGACTTTGGCCAGCGGTATGCCGGTGGCTTTGGAGACGAACGGTACGGTACGCGAGGCGCGCGGGTTGACTTCGAGTACGAACACTACGCCGTCTTGTACGGCAAATTGTACGTTCATCAGGCCGACGACGTTCAGCGCGTATGCCATGGCTTTGGTTTGGCGGCGGATTTCGTCTTGGATTTCTCCGCTCAGCGAGTAGGGCGGCAGCGAGCAGCCGGAGTCGCCGGAGTGGATGCCGGCCTGTTCGACGTGCTGCATGATGCCGCCGATAACGACTTCTTTGCCGTCTGAAACGCAGTCCACATCGACTTCAATCGCATTGTTGAGGAAGAAGTCGAGCAGCACGGGGCTGTCTTCGGAAACCTGCACGGCTTCGCGCATATAGGTTTTGAGCTGCTCTTGCGAGTGTACTACCTGCATGGCGCGGCCGCCGAGTACGTACGACGGACGCACTACCAGCGGATAGCCGATTTCTTCTGCCAGAACAAGGGCTTCTTCTTCGTTGCGGGCAGTGCGGTTGGGCGGCTGGCGCAGGCCGAGGTCGTTCAATACTTTTTGGAAGCGTTCGCGGTCTTCGGCAGCATCGATGGAGTCGGCGGAGGTGCCGATGATGTTCACGCCGTTTTCCACCAGCGCGTTGGCGAGTTTGAGCGGGGTTTGTCCGCCGTAATGCACAATCACGCCCCACGGGTTTTCGGTGCGCACGATTTCGAGCACGTCTTCCAGCGTCAGCGGCTCGAAGTAGAGGCGGTCGGAAGTGTCGAAGTCGGTGGATACGGTTTCGGGGTTGCAGTTGACCATGATGGTTTCAAAACCGCTTTCGCGCAGGGCGAGGGCGGCGTGTACGCAGCAGTAGTCAAACTCGATGCCTTGGCCGATGCGGTTGGGGCCGCCGCCGAGAATCATCACTTTTTTATTTGCAGACGGCCTTGCTTCGCATTCTTCTTCGTAAGTCGAATACAGATAGGCGGTGTCGGTGTCGAATTCGGCGGCGCAGGTGTCGACGCGTTTGTACACGGGGTGCAGCTTCAGCGCGTAGCGGTGGGCGCGCACTTCTTTTTCGCTCAAATTCAGCAGTTGCGCCAAACGCTTGTCTGAAAAGCCTTTGCGTTTCAGACGGCGTAAGGCGGCGTAGTCCAAATCCTGCAAAGTGCCGTCTGAAACTTTTTGCTCTTCCCGCACCAAGTCTTCGATTTGCGCCAAAAACCACGGATCGATGGCGCAGATTTCATGGATTTCCTCCGCGCTGAAACCGGCGCGGAAAGCGTCGGCGACATACAGCATGCGCTCGGGGCCGGGGTTGGCGAGTTCGCGGCGGATTTCGGCTTTGTCGGACGAGCGGGGATTGAAGCCGCACAATCCGGTTTCCAAACCGCGCAGGGCTTTTTGGAATGATTCCTGAATGGTGCGCCCCACCGCCATCACTTCGCCCACGGATTTCATCTGCGTGGTCAGGCGGTCGTCGGCGGCAGGGAATTTTTCAAAGGCGAAACGCGGGATTTTGGTAATCACATAGTCGATGGAAGGCTCGAACGATGCGGGCGTGCGGCCGCCGGTGATGTCGTTTTTCAACTCGTCGAGCGTAAAGCCCACCGCCAGTTTCGCCGCTACTTTGGCAATCGGGAAGCCTGTGGCTTTGGAAGCCAGCGCGGAAGAACGCGATACGCGCGGGTTCATCTCGATGACAATCATCTCGCCGTTGGCAGGATTGACGGCAAACTGCACGTTCGAGCCGCCGGTGTCCACGCCGATTTCGCGCAATACCGCCAAAGAGGCGTTGCGCATGATTTGGTATTCTTTGTCGGTGAGCGTTTGCGCGGGGGCGACGGTAATCGAGTCGCCGGTGTGCACGCCCATCGGGTCGAAGTTTTCGATGGAGCAGATGATGATGCAGTTGTCGTTTTTATCGCGCACCACTTCCATCTCATACTCTTTCCAGCCGAGTACCGATTGCTCGATTAAAAGCTCGTGGGTGGGCGACGCATCGAAACCGCGTTCGCAAATCGCCAAAAATTCGTCTTTGTTGTAGGCAATGCCGCCGCCCGAACCGCCCATGGTGAAAGACGGACGGATTAGCGTCGGGAAGCCCACCTGCTCCTGCGCCGCCAAGGCTTCGTTCATGGTGTGGCACACGAAAGATTTCGGGCAGGAAAGGCCGATTTTTTCCATCGCCTCTTTAAAGCGGCCGCGGTCTTCGGCTTTGTCGATCGCGTCTTCCGTCGCGCCGATCAGCTCGACGTTATACTTCGCCAGCACGCCGTTGCGCGCCAAATCCAGCGCACAGTTGAGCGCGGTTTGGCCGCCCATGGTCGGCAGCACCGCATCGGGGCGTTCTTTGGCGATAATCTTCTCAACGGTCTGCCACATAATCGGCTCGATGTAGGTCACGTCGGCCATATCCGGGTCGGTCATAATCGTGGCAGGGTTGGAGTTCACCAGAATCACTTTATAACCTTCCTCACGCAAGGCTTTGCACGCCTGCGCGCCGGAATAGTCGAATTCGCAGGCTTGGCCGATAACGATGGGGCCGGCGCCGATGATTAAGATGGATTTTAGGTCGGTACGTTTAGGCATGGTGGGGTCTCTTTAAGAAACTGATTTAAAAAATTCTGAGTGATTAAAGATAACAAAAGAAAAATTTTCTTCGAGATTGCGTTTGTACTGGCCGGTTGGGGCAAAACACTTTACTGCAGCAGTTTTTTCTTAAATTTTTTATAAGAAATGTCTGCCTTTTTAATTAAAAAATAATATTGTTATCTGTTAAAACCAACAGGTTGGGCGGAGAAAAGGTGTTGTGGCTTGAGAAAGCCAATCTGCAGACAGGTTGTGCAGATTGTTATGGTTACCTTTCAGTTTGCAGACGGCCTTTTCCCTATTTAAGGCCGTCTGCAAATTGCAGCCTTACGCCTGTTTGGCCGCTTTCATGCTGTCGATAAACTTATCAAACAGATAGGCGACATCGTGCGGGCCGGGGCTGGCTTCGGGGTGTCCTTGGAACGAGAAAGCTACGCGGTCGGTGAGCTCGATGCCTTGCAGCGAGCCGTCAAACAGCGATTTGTGGGTGACTTTCACATTGGCGGGCAGGGTATCCGCATCGACTTGGAAGCCGTGGTTTTGGCTGGTAATCATCACTTGTTTGCTGTCCAAATCCTGCACCGGATGGTTGGCACCGTGGTGGCCGAACGGCATTTTGCTGGTTTTCGCGCCCACGGCGAGGCCGAGGAGTTGGTGTCCCAAGCAGATGCCGAACAGCGGTTTTTTGCTTTCCAGCAGTTCGCGGATGGCGGCAATGGCGTAGTCGCAAGGCTCGGGGTCGCCTGGGCCGTTGGAGAGGAACACGCCGTCCGGGTTCATGGCCAATACGTCTTTGGCAGGCGTTTGCGCCGGTACGATGGTCAGGCGGCAGCCGCGCTCGGCCAGCATACGCAGGATGTTGGTTTTTACGCCGAAATCGTAGGCGACGACATGGAAGGGCTGTTCGGCAGGCGTGGTAAAGCCTTTACCCAATTTCCATTCGCCCTCGTTCCATTCGTAGCTTTCGGTGCAGCTCACTTCTTTGGCCAAATCTTTGCCGACCATGCTGCCGAATGCGGCGATTAATTCCTGTGCTTTTTCTTCGGTGGCATCCGCGCCGGTCAGAATCGCGCCGGCTTGCGCGCCTTTGTCGCGCAGGATGCGGGTAAGGCGGCGGGTATCGATGTCGGCGATGGCCACGGTTTGGTTGCGTACCAGATATTCTTGCAGGCTTTCGGACGCTCGGAAGTTGCTGTGCAGGAGCGGCAGGTCGCGGATAATCAGGCCGGCGGCGTAAACGGCGCGGCTTTCCACGTCTTCGCCGTTGGTGCCGGTGTTGCCGATGTGCGGGTAGGTCAGGGTAACGATTTGTTTGCAGTAAGACGGGTCGGTCAGGATTTCCTGATAGCCGGTCATGGAGGTGTTGAACACGACTTCGCCGGAGGTTGAGCCGTTGTAACCGATGGATGTGCCGTGAAATACGCTGCCGTCAGCGAGGACGAGAAGTGCCGGTGTGGTCATGATGGGATTCCTGTCTTACCTGATATTTGTGAGTGAGGCCGTCTGAAAGATGTGTCGGCAAATTCAGACGGCCTTTGGGGAATGTGGGCCAAAAAAAACACGCCGTACTGCCGTTATGGCGGTATTGCGTGCTTTTCCGGTATGGCGTAACCGCTATACCGCAGAAGCAACGTATTTTAAGCGAAATCGGCAGTTTGTTCAAGAGCGAGGTGGGCGGCAGATGGGAAAAGCCGTCTGCAAAATGGGGATTTGCAGACGGCTTGAGGTGGAGATTCGGGGTGGAACGGCGGCCGTCAGGCTTTCAGGCCGAGTACGTCCTGCATATCAAACAGGCCGTGTTTGCCGTTTGCCCAAACTGCCGCGCGGACTGCGCCGGAGGCGAAGGTCATGCGGCTGCTGGCTTTGTGGGTGATTTCTACACGCTCGCCGTCGGTGGCAAACAGGGCGGTGTGGTCGCCGACAATGTCGCCTGCGCGGACGGTGGCAAAGCCGATGGTTGACGGGTCGCGGGGGCCGGTATGTCCTTCGCGGCCGTAAACCGCGCATTGTTTGAGGTCGCGGCCGAGTGCGCCGGCGATGACTTCGCCCATGCGTAAGGCGGTGCCGCTGGGAGCATCGACTTTGTGACGGTGGTGGCCTTCGATGATTTCGATGTCGTAACCTTCGTTCAGTACGCGGGCAACGGTGTCGAGAATGTGGAAGGTCAGGTTGACGCCGACGCTGAAGTTGGCGGCGAATACTACGCCGGTTTTTTCTGCGGCGGCTTGAATGGCGGCTTTGCCTGCATCGTCGAAACCGGTGGTGCCGATAACGATGTTTACGCCGCGTTCGACACATTTTTGCAGGTGCTTCAAGGTCGGCTCGGGGCGGGTAAAGTCAATCAGTACGTCGCTTTGCGCCAATACCGCATCTACATCGTCGCTGATGGTGATGCCGGTTTTCAAGCCGAGGGAAAAGCCTGCGTCCAAGCCTAACGCTTCCGAGCCGGAATGTTCGATTGCACCGCTTAGGACGGTGTCGGGGTGTTGGCTGACGGCTTCAACCAGTACGCGCCCCATGCGGCCGTTTGCGCCGGCAATGGCGACTTTTAATGCTGTCATGTCGTATCCTTGGATTTGAATGGTAAAGTTCCGGCCGCTTTGTTGCCGGCAGGCGGGAAACCCGTCCGTTTAGTCTGAAGTTTTGCTGTCGCGCGGGAATATCCGCTGCCACAGGGAGGTTTTTGCAGACGGCTTGGTGTCGGAACTGATGGAGTAGTATTGTCCGTTTTGCAGTGCGTCGATGGATTTTTGAACGGCATCGCCCTCTGCTTTGATTAAGGCATCGTCTTTAAAGTAAACCGTCAGGTTGCTTTGGCCGTTCAGAATGCCGTTGCGGCCGGTGTTGAAGGTGTAGTCCCAGCGGTCGGCATGGAAGGCATCGCGCAGCAGCGGCGTACCCAGCAGCAGTTGGACTTGGTCGCGGCTCACGCCCGGTTGCAGAGATACAACGGCGCGCGGGTCTAATTCGTTGCCTTGAATGACTTTCAGCTTGTAAGAGGGGAACAGCGATACGCGTTCGGCGGTGCAGGCGGAAACGCCCAACAGCACGGCAAGGGCGAGGCATAAGGTTTTGTTCACGGGCATACCTTTCTTGAGGGTATCGGCAGAAAAAGCATATCATCGCTTGAATATATTTAAAAAGCAAACGATAATCATCTGCATAGGAATTTTTTACCCGACTTCACACAATGAAATGGCGGTATTTTATTGAGCCGCGCTATCGCTTTATAGTGTGCAAGCGGACTAAAAGTGCGTATTATAACGGTTATTAGACCACAGGGGTATTGAATATTATGGAAAATAATTTCAACAACATTGCACAGTTGAAAGACAGCGGTTTGAAGGTAACCGGCCCGCGCCTGAAAATTCTGGATTTGTTTGAAACCCATTCCGAGGAACATTTGAGTGCGGAAGATGTGTACCGCATTTTGTTGGAAGAAGGTGTTGAAATCGGTGTGGCAACGATTTACCGGGTGCTGACCCAGTTTGAACAGGCGGGTATTCTGCAACGCCACCACTTTGAAACCGGCAAGGCGGTATATGAGCTGGATAAGGGCGACCACCACGACCACATCGTCTGCGTAAAATGCGGCATGGTTACAGAGTTTCACAATCCTGAAATTGAAGCGTTGCAAGATAAAATTGCCGAAGAAAACGGCTACCGCATTGTCGATCACGCGCTGTATATGTACGGCGTATGCGCGGATTGTCAGGCGAAAAACAAGCGTTAATCAAACGGTTATTTCATTTTGCAGACGGCATGAAAGGGATTTCATGCCGTCTGTATTTTATGGTGTTGGCGGTTTGTTTGGAATCGTGCTGACATTTTGAATACCAAATAAAACGTACACTCAAGGAGTAAACATGAAATTGCCGTTTATCGCTTGGCATGGCTTCATACAATGCTTTTTGCCGCTGATTTCAATCAGGAAACCCGGCAGAGAATGCGTTCGCATTACACATTCATTAAAGATAAACTGATTCAAGTGAAATATAGTCATTTAAAATAAGAATGATACAGCGTTGCTTTGCCTTGCCGTACTATGTGTACTGTCTGCGGCTTCGCTGCCTTGTCTCATTCTTATTTTATTCGACTATAACATTGACGGTCAGGCAGTCGGAACGGTTTTGCAGGAGCAGGGGTATTGCGGCGGGTTGGCGGTTGTTTCAACTTGAACAGCGGAATATGCGGCAGACGGGTGTTGGGTTTTCCAAGCAAACGACAATCTGTTGCTGCCGGTTGATTCGGTTTCAAACGTAAAAAGGCCGTCTGCAAAATTTGCAGACGGCCTTGACGGTTTCTCAATCAAATCATTCAGCCAACGGAGCAAGCAGCTTCTCAAACGCTTCTTCAAACTGTTTCAAACCGTCTTCCTGCAGGCGGACGGCCAAGGCTTCGACATCGATGCCGAGCTGTTCCACTTCCGCCAGTCGGGCATATTCCTGCTCCATGTTTTCCGTCAGCGTGGCTTTGGCCGTGCCGTGGTCGATAAAGGCTTTCAGCGTGGCATCGGGTACGGTGTTGACGGTGTGTTTGCCGATTAAGCTGTCCACATACAGCGTATCGGGATAAGTGGGATTTTTCACGCCGGTGGAAGCCCATAAGAGCTGCACGCGGTTTGCGCCTTTTTCAGCAAGGGCGGCAAATTCCGCGCTGTCGAAGAATGCTGCCCAATCTTGATAAGCGGCTTTTGCCAAGGCAATGGCGGTTTTGCCTTGCAGGTGCTCGGGCAGGGTGGTGTCGAGTGCGCCGTCCACGCGCGAAATAAAGAAGCTGGCAACGACTTGGAGATTGTCCGCCGGCAAACCTGCGGCGATGCGCTTGGCAATACCGCGTTGGTAGGCGGCGTAGGCTTTCAGCGTTTGCTTGCGCGAGAACAGCAGGGTCAGGTTGACGGAAATGCCGTCTGCAACCAACTGCTCCAATGCTTCCACTCCTTCGTCGGTGGCGGGGACTTTAATCATCACATTTTGGCGGTTGATGGCCGCGTGCAGCCGTTTGGCTTCGGCAACCGTGCCGGCCGCGTCTTTCGACAGTTCGGGCGATACTTCGAGGCTGACGAAACCGGTTTTTCCGCCGTTTGCTTGGTATTCGCCCGAGCAAACATCGCAGGCTGCCTGCACATCGGCAACCGCCATGATTTCGTAACGCTGTTTCGGCGTTAAGTCTTGTTGTTTCAGAGCCGCGATTTCATCGGCATACAGCGCGTCTCCGGCAAAAGCCTTTTGGAAAATAGCCGGATTGGAAGTAACGCCGCACACGCCCTGCTCCAGCATTTGTGCCAGCTCGCCGCTTTGAACCAGCGAACGCGACAGATTGTCCAACCAGATTTGTTGTCCTAATGCTTTAACGTCCGATAAAATAGTCATCTCTGAATCCTTTTTGTGTTGAGTAAGAATATACTACCCCGATTTGGCAACCTTGAACAGCGCAAACAATCCGGCGCACCAATTACATTTAGGGAAACAATGATGAATAACACCGAATGCTATCTGCCGTGGGCGCGCGATGTTCTGCATACCGAAGCAGAAGCCCTGCAGGAAATCGCCCGCAATCTTGACGACAGCTTTGTCCGCGCCACACAAGCCTTATTGGGTTGCACCGGCCGTGTCGTCATTACCGGTATCGGCAAATCAGGGCACGTCGGGCATAAAATCGCCGCAACCATGGCTTCAACAGGAACACCTGCATTTTTCGTCCACCCCGCAGAAGCCGCACACGGCGATTTGGGCATGATAGTGGACAACGATGTTGTTTTGGCGATTTCAAACTCAGGCGAAAGTGACGAAGTGTTGGCGATTATGCCCGCGCTCAAACGGAAAAACATCACCCTGATCTGCATTACCGCGCGCCCCGAATCAACCATGGCGCGGCACGCCGATATACACATTACTGCCGCCGTTTCCAAAGAAGCCTGCCCGTTCGGCCTCGCCCCGACTTCCAGCACCACGGCAGTGATGGCATTGGGCGACGCACTTGCCGTAGCTTTATTGAGAGCCCGCCAGTTTACACCGGACGACTTTGCATTGAGCCACCCCGCAGGCAGCCTCGGCAAACGCCTGCTGCTGCGCGTTGCCGACATCATGCACAGCGGCGAAGCCCTGCCTGCCGTCCCAAGCGGTACACCGCTGAAAGAAGCCATTGTACTCATGAGCGAAAAAGGACTGGGTATGTTGGCCGTAACCGATGGCGAAGGCCGTCTGCAAGGTGTGTTTACCGACGGCGACCTGCGCCGCCTGTTCCAACAGCGCGACACGTTCGCCGGACTGACCGTCAATGACATCATGCACACCAACCCGAAAACCATTACCGCCGACAAACTCGCCACCGAAGCCCTGAAGCTGATGCAGGCAAGCCACATCAACGGGTTGCTGGTTGCAGACGGCAACGGTATGCTTATCGGCGCACTCAATATGCACGATTTGCTGATGGCGCGGATTGTGTAGCCGTCTGCACCATTCCGCATCATGTAGCGGCAAAATACGGCAGGGCGGCAGGCAGTACGCCCAAGCAAGGCTGTATCATTTTGTTTTTAAAAGTTATATAGTCATTTAAAATAAGAATGATACAGCGTTGCTTTGCCTTGCCGTACTATGTGTACTGTCTGCGGCTTCGCTGCCTTGTCTCATTCTTATTTTATTCGACTATATATAAAAAAGGCCGTCTGCAAATGGAACTGTCTAATTTGCAGACGGCCTTTTTCAGCGTTTTCAAACTTCCCGGTTTAGTCTTTCAACTTCGCCAGTTGGGTTTGCACTTTCGCCATTTTGTCTTCCAATTCCGCCAGTTCTGCGCGGTCTTTTTCCACCAGATGCGCGGGGGCTTTTTCGGTATAGCCGGGTTTGGAGAGTTTGGCGTTGAGTTTGTCCAAAGCTTTTTGCAGTTTTTCCGCTTCTTTGGTGAGGCGGGCGGTTTCGGCGGCTTTGTCGATTTCCACTTTCAGCATCAGCCTTGCGCCGTTGCACACGGCAACGGGTGCGTCTTCGTTTTCGGGCAGTTTGCCGACGATGTTGGCTTCGGTGAGGCGGGTCATGGACGGCAGGTATTTCAGCAGTCCGACCAGATCTTCGCTGCCTTCGACAAACAGCGGGGCTTTCACGTTCGGCGCGATGCCCATTTCGCCGCGCAGGTTGCGTACGGCTCCGATTAAGTCTTGCAGCGCGGCCATTTGGTCGAAGGCCGTCTGAACGATTTTTTCGGTATCGGCAACCGGCCATGCGGCGAGCATGATGCTGCCGGTGCGTTTGGCGTTGGCCAAAGGTGCCACGGTCTGCCACAGCTCTTCGGTGATGAAGGGCATAATCGGGTGCAGCAGGCGCAGGATGACTTCGAGCACGCGCACGAGGGTGCGGCGGGTGGTGCGCTGGGTGGTCGGGCAGCCGGTTTGCAGCTGTACTTTGGCCAGCTCGATGTACCAGTCGCAGAAGTCGTTCCACACAAATTCGTACAGGGTTTGCGCGGCCAAATCGAAGCGGTAGGTGTCGAAGGCTTCGGTAACGGCGGCTTCGGTTTGCTGCAGGCGGCCGATAATCCATTGGTCGGCGAAGGTATAGGCCAGCGGCTGGGTTTCGTCTTGGCCGCAGTCTTTTTCTTCCACGTTCATCAGTACGAAATTGGTGGCGTTCCACAATTTGTTGCAGAAGTTGCGGTAGCCTTCGGCGCGTTTGAAGTCGAAGTTGATGCTGCGGCCGAGGCTGGCGTAGCTCGCCATGGTGAAGCGCAGTGCGTCGGCACCGAATACGGGAATGCCTTCGGGGAAGAGTTTTTTGGTGGCTTCCACCACTTGCGGGGCTTTTTCGGGGCGGCGCAGGCCGGTGGTGCGTTTGACCAGCAGCTGCTCCAAGTCGATGCCGTCAATCAAATCCACGGGGTCGATGACGTTGCCCTCGGATTTGGACATTTTCTTGCCTTCGTGGTCGCGCACCATGCCGTGGATGTACACGTCTTTAAACGGCACTTTGCCGGTGAAGTGGGTGGTCATCATAATCATGCGCGCCACCCAGAAGAAGATGATTTCGTAGCCGGTTACCAATACATTGCTCGGCAGGAAGGCTTTGAGTTCTTCGGTTTCAGACGGCCAACCCAAAGTGGAAAACGGCACCAGCGCGGAGGAGAACCAGGTGTCGAGTACGTCTTCATCGCGGGTGAGGTTTTGGCTGCCTGAAAGTTTTTGCGCTTCGGCTTCGCTGCGGGCGACGAATACGTTGCCGTTTTCGTCGTACCATGCAGGGATTTGGTGTCCCCACCACAGTTGGCGCGAAATACACCAGTCTTGGATGTTGTTCATCCATTGGTTGTAGGTATTGACCCAGTTTTCGGGAATGAATTTCACCGCGCCGCTGTCCACCGCTTTTTTGGCTTTTTCAGACAGGCTCAATCCTTTAAATTCGCTTTCCGGTTCGCCGCCGTCGGGTTTCGCGCTCATGGCGACAAACCATTGGCTGGTCAGCATCGGTTCGATGACGGAGCCGGTGCGGTCGCCTTTCGGGGTCATCAGCGTGTGCGGTTTCACGGCTGCCAGCAAGCCCTGCGCCTCCAAATCGGCCACCATTTGCTTGCGGGCGGCGAAACGGTCGAGGCCGGCATAGGCTTCGGGCAGGGCAAAGCCTTGTTGCGCTTTGCCTTGGAAGTTGAACACTTCGGCCTGTGCCAGTACTTTGGCCGTCAAATCAAACACATTGACCAGCAGCGTGTCGTGGCGTTTGCCGACTTCGTAGTCGTTGAAATCGTGCGCGGGGGTGATTTTCACGCAGCCGGTGCCGAAGTCTTTTTCCACATATTCGTCGGCAATCACGGGGATTTTGCGGCCGGTCAGCGGCAGCAGCAATTCTTTGCCGATTAAATGCGCGTAGCGTTCGTCTTCGGGGTGTACCGCCACCGCCACGTCGCCCAGCAGGGTTTCGGGGCGGGTGGTCGCCACAATCAGGCCGTCTGAAGGATTGTCGGCCAGCGGATAGCGGATGTGCCACATCGAGCCTTGCTCTTCCACGCTTTCCACTTCCAAATCGGAAACGGCGGTTCCGAGCACGGGATCCCAGTTCACCAAACGCTTGCCGCGGTAAATCAAACCCTGCTCAAACAGGCGTACGAAGACTTCGGTCACCACTTCGGCGCGGGTGTCGTCCATGGTGAAATACTCGCGCGTCCAGTCGGCGGAGCAGCCCACGCGGCGCATTTGCTGCGTAATCGTGCCGCCGGATTGCTCCTTCCATTCCCACACTTTCGCCAAAAACGCTTCGCGACCCAAATCATGACGCGACACGCCTTGCTCGCCCAATTGGCGTTCCACCACAATCTGCGTGGCGATGCCTGCGTGGTCGGTGCCCGGAATCCAAGCCGTGTTGCGGCCTTTCATGCGGTAGTAGCGGGTGAGGCCGTCCATAATCGTTTGGTTGAAGGCATGACCCATGTGCAGCGTGCCGGTGACGTTCGGCGGCGGAAGCTGAATGGAGAACGATTCTTGCGAAGCGTCCATATGCGGCTGGAAATAGCCTTTTTCTTGCCAGTTTGCGTAATGTTTGGTTTCGATTTCGGCGGGATTGTATTTGTCTAGCATGGTGGGTTTGATATTGAATGTTTGAAAAAATCTGACAGCATTATAACGCAAAAAGGCCGTCTGAAAATGCGGAGAAAGGGTTTCAGACGGCTTGTTTGCATACGGGCGGGCTGATGCGGTTTTCCGATGGCGGCAGTATGCGGGCGGTGCTGTCGGGGTATCGGTTTGGTGTTTACGGGTATGGAGAATATGGAAATGCCGTCTGCAAACGAACCGTGAAAACCGATTTGCAGACGGCATGAGATTATTTTTTCCCGCTTTTGGCCTCTTTTTTCAGCTCGGCGTACAACTCGGGATTGCGCTCTTTCAATAAGG
This sequence comes from Neisseria animalis, assembly GCF_900636515.1. Lineage (NCBI taxonomy): Bacteria > Pseudomonadati > Pseudomonadota > Betaproteobacteria > Neisseriales > Neisseriaceae > Neisseria > Neisseria animalis. The sequence goes on along the minus strand of NZ_LR134287.1, from coordinate 2,128,396 downwards.
CGGCAACGGCCAAATCATCGCGGCTGACTTTTGCCAAGTCGACCTGTTCGATGTGTACCAAACGCAGCAGTTCGCGAACGGGTTTGGGCATATTGCGGCCGGATTCGTAGCGGGAACCTCCGGATTGGGTAACACCGATTTTGTTCCAAAAATCGATTTGGTTCAGTCCCAGTTTTTTACGGATTTCGCGGATATTGTCTATTTTGTCAAAAGATTTCATGAAATATTCCTTCTGTTGGGCAAACATACACATCATGTTTGCGGGTGAAACAAAATGAAGCAATATGCGGCTCGTTTCGGCTCTTATGCGACTTATTCTGTTTCACCGTGCCGGCCCGAAAACGGAGTAGGGGTAACGGATATTGGTATCGGGCATTTTTCTTTAAGTATAGGATAAATGCGGCCGGTTTGCCGTATTTTTACGGTATTTCCGGATTGTCTGTGTGGGTATAAAAATTTCAATAATTAAAGTTTTTCAATGGTTTGATGTTAATTATGCAAGGGTGCTAGGCGAATTTTTACACAGTGAAACAAAATTTATCAAAATGGAAATCAGAAGGATTAATGATGAGATGCCTGCAAGGTGCATGGGGTAAGTCAGCCGGATAAGGCAGACTCATAGAAGCGGGGGAAGTGGGAAACGGGTTCGGGCAGATGTGCAAGGCAGGCAAATTCAGACAGCGGTCAGAATCTTGAAGCCGCTAAGGAGTTGGAATGGCGGTGTGTCAAGTGCCAAGATGTTATTGAAGGCCGTCTGCAAAACGGTTTGGCGGGTAAGACCGGTCCAACCGTTTTGCAGACGGCCTTCAATGTTTTTTATATTGAAATCAAGGCTTACCGGTAGCGGGGCTGACGGTTAGGATTTCGTAGCCGGTTTCGGTAACGAGAACTTCGTGTTCCCATTGAGCGGAGAGGGAGCGGTCTTTGGTAACGACTGTCCAGCCGTCTGCCAAAATCCGCAAGTGGCGTTTGCCTTGGTTGATCATCGGCTCGATGGTGAAAATCATGCCGGGTTTTAAGACCATGCCTTGACCTTTTTTGCCGTAGTGAACGACTTGAGGTGCTTCGTGGAAGCCGCGGCCGATGCCGTGTCCGCAAAATTCCTGCACAACCGAATAGCCGGCGTTTTCGGCAACGGTTTGGCAGGCGTGGCCGATGTCGCCGAGGGTTGCGCCGGGTTTGACGGCTTCGATACCCGCCATCATGGAGGCGTGGGTCACGTCAATCAGGCGTTGGGCAATGGGGCTGATTTTGCCGACGGCAAACATTCGGCTGGAATCGCCGTGAAATCCGTCTTTTTTGATGGTTACGTCGATGTTGATGATGTCGCCTTCTTTGAGCGGTTTATCATCGGGAATGCCGTGGCAGATAACGTGGTTGACGGATGTGCAGCAGGATTTGGGGTAGGGCGGATTGCCGTAGTGGAGTGGTGCGGGGTAGCCACCTTGTACTTCGGTATGGTAGTCGTAGATGAGTTTGTCCAGCTCGTTGGTGGTTACTCCGGGTTTGACGAATTGTCCGATGTAGTCGAGTGCTTCGGCGGCAAGACGGCCGAGTTCGCGCATTTTTTCGATTTCTTCGGGGGTTTTGATGATGACTGTGTCCATGGGTTTCCTTGTGGTTTTCAGACGGCTTCGGCCGTCTGAAAAGGGGGAGGGTTAAAATAAGTTGTCAATGACTTCTTTGTGTTGCTGGGGTTTGGGTTGGGCAGCTTGTTTGGGCTGCGGTGCGGCAGCGGGTTTGCTGTCGGCTTGTGGTTTCGGGGGTACGGGGCGTTCGGCACGGGGTTCGGGTTTGGGTTCGCGTGCCGGAGCGGTGCGGGCAGGCGGTTCGTATGCCGTATCGTTATCGCTGTTTTCAACCGGCCGGCGGGGTTGCGGGCGCGGTTGGGTGCAGCTTGGAGCGGGTTCGGCAGATTCCGTGCGCTCTGAATTTGCCGGGGCGGCTGCGGGTCGGGTTGCCGGTCGGGACTGGCCGCTTTCGGGGTTGAGTACGATGGTGCCTTGACGGGTCGAGCCTTCGGGTTTCCAAACTTCTACGCGGTTCGGTTCGGGGGAGCGGGTCGGTTCTTGAGCCGTGCGCGCTTCGCTGCGGGGTTTGAAGGTGTTGAAAATACCGACAATCAGGGCGATGACGGCTATCAGGCAGATGCCGAGTGTCAGGGTAATCAGGTGTTTGGGTTTGAGGCGGAAAGATTGGGACATAAAACGGTATCCGTGGGGTTCGGCAGCCGGTATGCCGTCTGTAAAATGGCAGATACGGGCGGTTTGGTGCAGCAGCCGTCAAACTTCCGCTGCGGCGCTTTGGCGGCGGTGTTCAACGGCTGGTGCGTTTCGGTTATTGGGCGGTGTAGTTTTGGTACAGGGTAACGACTTTCTGTACACCGAGGGTGGTGCTGACTTTATGTGTAACGGCGGCTTGTTCCTCGGGTGTCAGAATGCCCATTACATAGGTTACGTTGTCGTAGGTAACGATTTTGGTACGCGCTTGGGTGGCGGGGTTGATGCCCAACAGCGAGGCGCGCACTTTGGACGTGCTCCATGTGTCGGCACTGATGTTGCCGAACGAACGGGCGGAGGTGGCTACGGTAATGTAGTTGTAAACGCCCTCGGCTGCCTGTTGGGAACGGGCAACTTGTTCGACAAATTGTTTTTCGCCTTCGCTGGCAACCTGGCCGAGCAACAGCAGACGGCGGTTGTAGCTGACAACGTTGATTTTCGGCGTGTATCCTGTGATTTGATTGTTTTGTTTCAGGTAGGACAGCGCGGTGGTTTCTACACGCAATGCCATGACGTTGTCGTCGGCCTGTGCGCCGGTGGTGCGCCGGTCGATGGCGGATTTGGTACCGGCGGCGGCTCCGCCGATGAGTGCGCTGACGCAGCCGCTGAGGGTCAGGGACAATACGGCGGCGGTGAGAAGGGGTTTGGCATATTGCTTGATTTTCATAACAGTCCTTCCGGAGGGTGAAAACAAGATTGCAGACGGCTTTTGCTGTTTGGAAAGGCCGTCTGCAAAAGAGAGGGTCAGAAACCTTCCAGCAGTGTGGAATCGATACAGTCGCACAGGGCGTGTATCAGCAGGATATGGATTTCCTGAATGCGGGCGGTGCGCGGGTGGGGGACGTTCAACAGCACGTCGCTGTCTTTCAGCATCGCGGCGATTTTGCCGCCGTCGCGGCCGGTCAGGGCGACAACGTGCATATCGCGTTCGTGTGCCGCTTTGACGGCTTCGATGACGTTGCCGGAATTGCCGGAGGTGGAGATGCCGACCAATATGTCGCCGGCGCGGCCGAGTGCGCGGACCTGTTTGCTGAAAATGTGCTCGAAACCGTAGTCGTTGCCGATGGCGGTGAGGGCGGAGGTGTCGGTGGTCAGTGCGACCGCCGCCAGTTCCATGCGTTCTTTCTCAAAACGGCCGGTCATTTCGGCGGCGAAATGTTGCGCGTCGGCAGCCGAACCGCCGTTGCCGCAGATGAGGATTTTGCCGTCGTTCATCAGGCATTCCAGCATCAGTTGTGCGGCCTGTGCGGTAGGCTCGGCCAGCACTTCCGCCGCCTGTTGCTTGGCCTTGATGCTCTCTTCGAAATGCGCGGCTGCCCGCGCTTGCAATGTGGTCATGGATTTAATCAACCTGTGATGTTTTGCACCCAAACCGGGGTACTGTTTCCCTGAATCAGCACCGCGTCCAAGCGGCACGGTGCGTTGCTCAGGCCGTGTTGTTGCAGATAATACTCTACACTTCGTTGCAATTTCAATAATTTGGACGGGGAAATGCTGTATGCGGCTCCGCCGAAACCGCTATTTTTGCGGTATTTTACTTCAACAAACAAAATCATACCGCCGGTTTTGACAATCAGGTCGATTTCACCGTAGGTGCAATGCCAGTTGCGTGCCAGCAGTTTGCAGCCTTGCGATTCCAAAAACGATAACGCCGCATTTTCCCCCGCTTCGCCCTGTTTGTGGTTCAAACGCATATTTTTTCCCGTGTATAATGATTTTCTATTTTTTCAGACGGCCTCAAACCCATGATACAGAAACACTATCAAAAAGCCTGCGACAGCCTTGCACCGCAAACATTATACGTTGTCGCCACACCCATCGGCAATTTGGCCGACATTACCCTGCGCGCGTTGGCGGTGTTGGAAAGTGCCGACATCGTGTGCGCCGAAGATACGCGCGTGACCGCGCAGCTTCTGAGTGCCTACGGCATACAGGCCAAGCTGGTGAGCGTGCGCGAACACAACGAGCAGCAGATGGCCGACAAAATCACCGCTTATCTTGCAGACGGCCTGATGGTGGCGCAGGTGTCCGATGCGGGTACGCCGGCCGTGTGCGATCCGGGGGCGAAACTTGCCGCACGCGTGCGCGAAGCGGGATTTAAAGTGGTGCCGGTTGTGGGAGCGAGTGCGGTAATGGGTGCGTTGAGCGTGGCGGGCGTGGCCGAACCGGACTTTTATTTCAACGGTTTTCTGCCGCCGAAATCGGGCGAACGCCAAAAATTGTTTGAAAAATGGGAAGAGGCGGATTATCCGGTTGTGATGTTTGAAACGCCGCACCGTATCGAGGCATCGCTTGCGGAGATGGCGGCGCGTTTTCCCGATCGCGAAATTGTGTTGGCACGCGAAATCAGCAAGACGTTTGAAACTTTTTTAAGCGGCAGCGTGGCCGAAGTACAGACGGCCTTGCAAAACGACAGCAACCAAACGCGCGGGGAAATGGTGCTCATCCTCCACCCCGCCCGTAAGGAAAAGCACAGCGGACTGCCCGAAGAAGCGCAGCAGGTGATGAAGGTTCTGGCGGCCGAGCTGCCGACCAAACAGGCGGCGGATTTGGCGGCGAAAATTACCGGCGAAAGTAAGAAAGCACTTTATGATTTGGCGCTGACTTGGAAATAGGTTTGCGGTTTCCAAATATGGGCACGCAAGGAAACCGGATATTATCTTTGGCGATTGTGGTTTTTGCCGAAATTGCCGAAATTGCTGCCGCCTTCGCTATATTTGTGCCGTGGATTTTTAAACAACGCCAAGCACCCATGCGGGGCTTTTTGGAAGGCTTGATGAAACCAAACGCCCAAACCCGTTACAATCTAAACCCCGATTATTTGCGTGATCTGATTGAAAAAACTGGCTTAACCCGGCGTGAAGTTGCCGAACTTATCGGCATTAGCCCACGCATGATGCGTAGCTATCTGACCTTTACCGATAACGCCACTTACCAGAAAGCCCTTTATGCCGTGCAGTTTTGTCTTGAATGCTTGGTCGACCGCTCTTCAGACGCCCCAAAATAACTCGTCAAGCGCAAAGTCCTTGCCGCCATCGGTTTGCTTTATCCGACAAACTTACCCGACAAACGTTTCATTTTTTCCCATCACGATATGGTGAGCATACCGCCGAAAACGGCTGCCGCACGACTTCGCCATGTTGCTTTGTTGCAAAGCTGTATTGGCAGCGGCTGTGCCGGTGCGGTTGAGCGTTGGGCGGTGTTGGCATTTGCAGACGGCTTTTGTGTGCAAACAGCTTGCCAAACGGGGAAAACAGGGTTTATAATACTCGCTTATTCGGAATGTAGCGCAGCCCGGTAGCGCACTTCGTTCGGGACGAAGGGGTCGGAGGTTCGAATCCTCTCATTCCGACCATATTACAAAACCGCTTTGGATTATATGCCAAAGCGGTTTTATTTTTGTTCGGGCAGGCAGGCGGCTGTGCAGGATAAAATCGGCGCGATACGGTAGATTTGGTTTCCTGTTTGCGGTCGCTGGATTGATATTGCCGTTTTCAAATGTCGGCGCGGTGTTGATGCAGGCTGTTGAAAAAGGGCTGTTGCACGCTTTGCTCTGTCTGCTTGTGGCAGACAACGGTTATTAAATATTGCCTGATACGGTGTTTTCTTCAAAGAGAGGAACTGGCCGAGTTCGGGAGCGGTACGTCTGCCGTCTGTACTGTCCGTATGGTGGGCGGTTGTACTGTTTTGTTTTATTTTTTGTTATCCGAGTATAAAAGGCCGTCTGCACATTTCGTTTTGCAGACGGCCTTTGCGATGGGCGGATTAATGCTGGAAGACCGTGCATTCTTTATCATTGTCCGAATTGCCGGGGAAGTGGGGCAGCCCGTCGTCGCAGCGGCTGTCGGAACTTTGGCAGATAAGGGTGGTCAGAGATTCGTTGATTTTCAATACGCGCGGTTCGCGGTTTTTGTCGAAGGCGACGGCTTTGAGGGTGAATTTGCCTTCGCGGTTTTCGGTTTGTCCGCGCGCCTGACTGCTGAAGCGGATGCAGAATGTGTCGGTCTGTGTCAGCGGCAGATCCGGCCAGTTGGCTGTATTTCTGCGGATGCGGCCGTTTTGCAGATAGTATTTTTCCAAATATTGGGTATTTTCCAGCAGGGCGGCTTGTGCCTCGCGCAAACGGCTGTCGCGGATATGGCGGTCGTAAGCGGGCAGGGCGGTAGCGGCAAGAACGGCTAAGACGGCGGTTGCCGCCAGAAGCTGAATCAGGCTGAAGCCGCGGTTGCGGTGCTGTGGGGCAGGGCGTTTCATGGTCGGCGTGTGCGGTAATGGGTTTGAAGTTATAGTCATTTAAAATAAGAATGATACAGCGTTGCTTTGCCTTGCCGTACTATGTGTACTGTCTGCGGCTTCGCTGCCTTGTCTCATTCTTATTTTATTCGACTATATTTTACCGTATTTTCTTTTGCCGGAAAGCGCGTTGAAAATGAGAAAAACAACGGCAATGGGGCGGCTCGGGCGAAATCGGGCGTAAAATAACGGTTTTGCCGAAGGGGAGTGGTGATGAATCCGATACCTGATCATATCGCTGCGTTTTTCCGCCAAAATCATGTGGTCAGCTTGGCGGCGGCGCATGAGGGCGATATTTGGAGCGCGTGTTGTTTTTATGTGCCGGATTTGCAGGCGGGAAGGCTGATTGTGCTGACTTCGCGCACCACGCGCCATGGGGTGCTGATGTCGGCCAATCCGCGTATTGCCGGGACGGTGGCGGGGCAGCCGAAGAGCTTGGCGCAAATCCGCGGTATCCAATTTCAGGCGCGGGCGGAAATCATTGAAGATGAAGCGGAGCGAAAAACCGCGTGTGCGCTGTTTTACCAAGCGCACCCTGTTGCCCGCGCCATGAAAAGCGATGTGTGGGCGTTGGTGTTGGAAAGCGTGAAGTTTACCGACAATAAACAGGTGTTTGCACAGAAAACCGTTTGGCAGCGGAATGAAGTTTGAGGGGTGAAAACGGCGCAAGGCGGCTGTTTGGGCAGAAAGGCCGTCTGCAAAATCTGCCTTTCATGCGGCAATTTGCAGACGGCTTCGGCAAGGCGGCAATGTATCTGCCGGACTGCGCGGGCAGTCTTATGCGTCGTCTGCAGACGGCAGTAAAGCCTGCAGGCGTTTTTGCTGGGCATCGTAACGGGCTTTTTCGTCCCAATAGATGGTTTGGATACAGGCATCGCCGCAGTCGCTGCCGCAGCATTCCCAACTTTCGGGGCGGACGGGTTCGTCCAGCAGCGTTTCGCCCAACAGGGTTTCCGCTTTATTCTTCAGGGTCGTATCCATCGGCAATGTCCAAGCGTGCACCGTCAAATTCAATCACTTCGCCGCCGCGGATTTTAGCGGTTTTTCGTGTCTCAACCTCACCGTTGCGGAAAACCAAACCTTCGGCAATAAAGGCTTTCGCCTGACCGCCGCTTTCGGCAAGGCCGGCAAGTTTCAGCAGGTCGCACAAGGCGATGTATTCGTTGTCTTCCAGATAGACGGTGGCTTCCATGATGTTTCCTTGAGGATTTTGTGTGTATTTTAACCGAAGAGCGGGCCGGAAAGGGAGTTTGTGCAGTGGAAAAGACGTGCAAGGCCGTCTGCAAAACAGCGAATGTTTCTGATTTTTGCTATGCAAGTATCTGATAATAAATAAAAACAAAAAGCTGCTTGTGGGATAAAATCGCCCTGTGCTAATATGCCGAGTAACGGGAGTTGCCGTGCGGATGTGCAAAAAACACATTTTTAGATGGAAAACTCTAATCCGATTCGGTAAAATAGCACCGATTACCTTTTTCTAAACCCGCCGTAAGGCATATAAGGAACGACTGACATGTCAAACATCGAACAACAAGTTAAAAAAATTGTTGCTGAACAACTGGGCGTAGATGAAGCCGAAGTGAAAAACGAGTCCTCTTTCCAAGACGACTTGGGCGCGGATTCTTTGGATACCGTTGAGCTGGTAATGGCTTTGGAAGAAGCATTCGGTTGCGAAATCCCTGATGAAGATGCCGAAAAAATCACTACCGTACAACTGGCTATCGATTACATCAACGCCCACAACGGCTAATTTTCAGCGGTAAACGGTAAAGTATATCAGCCTCTGCTGCATCATAAGCAAACAGAGGCTTTTACCTTATTTGGTCGCGGCAGATTTTCAGACGGCTGTGTTGCTTTTTGCCGCCATTCGGTTTGTTTTCCGACAGTATGCCCAACAGGGCAGGGTCGGAATATTCAGACGGCATTGTCCGATTGAGACATTGTCCCATCTACTAGCGAGATTATCATGAGTCAGAGAAGAGTAGTCATTACAGGTCTTGGCCAAGTATCACCGGTCGGCAACGACGTCGCCGAAGCATGGAGCAACCTGCTCGCAGGCAAAAGCGGCATCGGTTTAATTACCCGCTTTGACGCATCTGAAATCAACAGCCAAATCGCAGGCGAAGTACGCGGTTTTGACATCGGTCAATACATCAGCGCCAAAGAAGCCCGCCGCATGGATGTGTTTATCCACTACGGCTTGGCTGCTGCCCTGCAGGCCATTTCCGATGCCGGTTTGGACGATACGCCCGATTTGGATAAAGACCGAGTCGGCGTGAACATCGGCTCCGGTATCGGCGGTATGCCCAGCATTGAAGCCACTGGCATTGCGGTACAAGAAGGCGGATCGCGCAAAATCAACCCGTTTTTCATTCCCGGCTCGCTGATTAACCTGATTGCCGGCCATGTCACCATTCTCAAAGGCTATCGCGGCCCTTCCTACGGTATGGTTTCCGCGTGTACCACCGGCGCACACTCCATCGGTGATGCGGCCCGTCTGATTAAATACGGCGATGCCGACGTGATGGTTGCCGGCGGTGCGGAAGGTACGATTAATATGTTGAGCGTGGGCGGTTTCGCCGCCATGAAGGCACTTTCCACACGCAACGACGATCCGGCTACCGCTTCCCGTCCGTGGGACAAAGACCGCGACGGCTTCGTTATCGGCGAAGGCGCGGGCGTGCTGGTGTTGGAAGAGTTGGAACACGCCAAAAAACGCGGGGCGAAAATTTACGCCGAGCTGGTCGGCTTCGGCATGAGTTCCGATGCTTACCACATTACCGCGCCAAACGAAGAAGGGCCGGCACTGGCAGTAACCCGCGCCCTGAAAGATGCCGGATTGAACGCGGCCGATGTGGATTATGTCAATGCACACGGCACGTCCACACCGCTAGGCGATGCCAACGAAACCAAAGCATTAAAACGCGCTTTGGGCGAGCATGCTGCAAATGTAGTGGTCAACTCCACCAAATCCATGACCGGACACCTGCTGGGTGCGGCCGGCGGCGTGGAAGCTGTATATAGCGTATTGGCGGTTCACAACCAAAAATCACCGCCAACTATCAACATCTTCGAGCAAGACATTGAAGCCGGTTGCGATTTGGACTACTGCGCCAACGAAGCGCGCGACGTGAAAATCGATGTCGCCATTTCCAATTCTTTCGGCTTCGGCGGCACCAACGGTACTTTGGTGTTCAAAAAGTTTGAAGGATAAGCGAAACCGGATTGTTTCAAACCTTCAAGGCCGTCTGCAAAATGTTTGCATACCCAATTTGGGTGCGGACATTTGCAGACGGCCTTTGGATTTTATGGTTGTTTGATACGGCATCATACGGCCTTGCCTGCGCCCTGCACAAAGATGGAGCAGCCGAACGGCCTAAGCAGAAAATCGGCCACCCTGTCTGGTTTTGGGTGTTACTACCTCGTTTGCTTCCGTGTGGTCAGGCGATAGCGAGAACGCCGCAAGTTGAGCGAAATCCCCTGTTTTGCTTTACAATATGCCCCATTCTTTTTTATTTGTATTTCCCGCCTTACATGAACGATATTCCCGCTACTCCCGCTCCCGCCGCCATCGGCGAAGATTACCTGCTGCTCGGCCAATATGCCGAACGCGCCTATCTCGAATACGCCATGAGCGTGGTCAAAGGCCGCGCCCTGCCCGAAGTTTCAGACGGCCAGAAGCCGGTGCAGCGGCGGATTCTGTACGCCATGCGCGATATGGGTTTGACGGCGGGTGCCAAACCGGTGAAGTCGGCGCGCGTGGTCGGCGAAATTTTGGGCAAATACCATCCGCACGGCGACAGTTCGGCCTATGAGGCAATGGTGCGCATGGCGCAGGATTTCACGCTGCGTTATCCCTTAATCGACGGCATCGGCAACTTCGGCTCGAGGGACGGCGACGGCGCGGCGGCGATGCGTTATACCGAGGCACGCTTAACGCCGATTGCGGAGCTGCTGTTATCCGAAATCAATCAGGGCACGGTGGATTTTGTACCGAACTACGACGGCGCGTTTGAAGAGCCGGTTGCGTTGCCCGCGCGGTTGCCGATGGTGCTGCTCAACGGCGCATCGGGCATTGCCGTGGGCATGGCGACGGAAATTCCGCCGCACAACCTCACCGAAGTCACCCAAGCCGCCATTGCGCTGCTGAAAAAGCCCAATTTGGAAACCGCCGATTTGCTGGCCTACATTCCCGCTCCGGATTTTGCCGGCGGCGGCCAAATCATCACCCCGTCCGACGACTTGCGCCAGATGTACGAAAGCGGCAAGGGCAGCGTGCGCGTTCGGGCGCGTTATGAAACCGAAAAACTGGCACGCGGCCAATGGCGCGTGATTGTTACCGAGCTGCCACCGAACACCAGCGCGCAAAAAATTCTGGCCGAAATCGAAGAGCAAACCAATCCTAAGCCGAAAGCGGGCAAAAAACAGCTCAACCAAGACCAGCTCAACACCAAAAAACTGATGTTGGATTTAATTGAAAAAGTACGCGACGAAAGTGACGGCGAACACCCCGTGCGTCTCGTATTCGAGCCGAAATCCAGCCGCATCGAGCCGGAAGCGTTTATGAACACGCTGATGGCGCAAACCTCGCTGGAAGGCAATGTTTCGGTGAACTTGGTGATGATGGGTTTGGACAACCGCCCCGCGCAGAAAAACCTGAAAACCATTTTGCAGGAATGGCTGGATTTCCGCGTGACCACCGTTACCCGCCGTCTGCAATTCCGCCTCTCCCAAGTGGAAAAACGCCTGCATATCTTGGAAGGCCGTCTGAAAGCCTTTCTGCACATCGACGAAGTAATCCGCGTCATCCGCGAAAGCGACGAGCCGAAAGCCGACCTGATGGCGGCGTTCGGCCTGAGCGAAATCCAAGCCGAAGACATTCTGGAAATCCGCCTGCGCCAACTGGCGCGGCTGGAAGGCTTCAAGCTGGAAAAAGAACTGGCCGAACTTCAGGAAGAGCAAGGTCGTCTGAATACTTTACTGTCGGACGAGGGTGAAAAGAAAAAGCTGATTATCAAAGAAATGACTGCCGATATGAAGCAGTTTGGCGACGAACGCCGCACGCTGGTGGAAGAAGCCGACCGCGCCTCCCTCACGCAAACCACCGCCGACGAGCCGGTTACGCTGATTTTGTCGAACAAAGGCTGGATCCGCAGCCGTGTCGGCCATAATTTGGACTTGGGGCAAACCACATTTAAAGAAGGCGACGGCCTGAAGCAGGTATTGGAAGGGCGCACCGTGTGGCCGGTGGTGGTGCTCGATTCCAAAGGCCGCACCTACACCCTCGATGCGGCAGAAATTCCGGGCGGCAGAGGCGACGGCGTGCCGGTTTCGTCCTTAATCGAATTGCAAAACGGCGCGCATGTGGTGGCCATGATGACCGGCCTGCCCGACCGGCACTATCTGCTGAGCAACAGCGGAGGCTACGGTTTCATCGCCAAACTCGGCGACATGGTCAGCCGCATCAAAGCAGGCAAGGTTGTGATGGCTTTGGACGAAAGCGAAACCGTACTGCCGCCTGTGAATGTTTATGTCTCCTCCCTCATCAACCCCGACTGCAAAGTCGTGGCGGTTACCGGCGAGAACCGTGCCTTGGCGTTTACGTTGAACGAGTTGAAAGTGATGGCAAAAGGGCGCGGCTTGCAGTTTATCAGCTTGGCAGAGGGCGAAGACATGATCAGCGTCAGCACGACTACCGAGCCGACCATCACGCTGGAAAGCGTGGGCAAACGCGGTGCGGCACACAAGAATACGGTGGAAATCATCGATATCGAAGGCAAGCGCGGGCGCAAGGGTAAGGCTTTGGAGTTGTCCGGCCGTTTGAAAGGCTTGTTTGACTGACGACAAACCGTATCGCCATCACCAAAGGTAATACATTCAAGTATAATATGGCAGAAGAAAAGGCCGTCTGAACTTTTCAGACGGCCTTTTAATCAGAGGATAAGTTTCGAGCCGTACCGCACGCACCGGCTTGCGCGTCATGCAGGCAGCATGAATCAGGTTGCAGCAATACAACAGATGTTTTTTCATCATGCAAGGCCGTCTGCAAAATCCCATTACTGCACAACCTGTCGAATTTGCAGACGGCCTGTTTCGGGCGGGCAGTGCGTTAGGATAAAGCAAACGGAGAACAAGCCTGTGGTGGTACACGGCCGGCAAAAGTTGTTTGATGCGCTTGCGGTGGCAGGGTGTTTTTTTGTATATGATGTCATTATTGTTGATGTATAGTCGAATAAAATAAGAATGAGACAAGGCAGCGAAGCCGCAGACAGTACACATAGTACGGCAAGGCAAAGCAACGCTGTATCATTCTTATTTTAAATGACTATATTTTTAACCAATCTGCGGTGCGGTATATAGCGGCTGTCTGAAAATGCAGACGGCATATGTAGCTCGTTTCGGAGGCGGAAATCATGGGCGGATATTCGTTCAGACAACAAAGTTGGGAGGCGCAGCGCGGCAAAATTCCGGGCTTGGTCAATATCGCCCGTATCGCCATTGTGCTGCCGCTGCTGATTTTCCAACTGCTTTCCACCGACTCTGCACTCAATCCCGACAATTTCAATTTTCCCAGTGTTGAGTTTTACAGCTGGGTCTTGCTCTACACTTTTTTGATTTTCCTGACAATTTTTCGCCCCGACTGGCAGTTGCAGAGTTTGGATCTGCCTAATGCCAGTGCCGCTGTCGACATCAGCATGATGATGCTGTTGGTATATGTGGTCGGCGGCTTGGAAACGGGTTTGGGGATTTTGGTGTTGCCGTTTGTGGCCACTTCCTGCCTGCTCAGTTACGGGCGTTATCCCATGCTGTATGCCAGCTATACCGCCATGCTGATTGTGTTCAACCTGCTTTTGGGGGAGGGTATCCGCTTCAATCCGCTCGAATGGTATACCGATCAGGTATTGCGGGCGGTGATACTGATTGGTGCGGCCTATTTGGTGGCGTTTTTAATTTCTTTTGTGACCGGACATTTGAAGGAAGCCAATGAGTCTGCCGAACACAGCCAGCAGGCGGTAAACCAGTTGAGCGGGGTCAACCGCATGGTCATCAACAGTGTGCAGGAAGCTGTGGTGGTTATTGATGCGGCGCAGCAGGTCTGGTTTTTCAACCGCAAAGCAAAAGTATATTTTCCGGCCATGATGGTCGGCTTTCATGAAACGGCGTTTTCGGAGCTGGTACAGCGGTGGCATGTGTTTCCCGAAAAGTCGTTTGAAACCGATATCCGTGTTGCCCAGCAGGTTATGCACGTGCGCGCCGTGCCGCTGATTCAGGAAGAGGGCGAATTTCTGATTCTGTATATCCGCTCATTGCGCGAAGTGGCGGCTGAAGCAATGTCCACCAAGCTGGCCTCGTTGGGGCAGCTTACGTCCAATCTGGCGCATGAAATCCGCAATCCGATGTCTGCCATACGCCATGCCAGCGATTTGCTGCAAGAGGGCGAAGAAGACGGGGTGAAGTGTAAACTGTACGGCATCATCGACAGCAATATCCGCCGTATCGATAAAATGCTGGAAGAAGTGTCGATGATGAACAAGCGGGACGGCTTCAAAAGGGAGGCGGTCAACCTGATGAAGTTCTGGTTATCCTTCAAGCAGGAGTTTGTCCTGAACAATCCGCAAGCCGTCGGCTGTATCCACATGAGAATGGACGGCAACAATTTGACCGCCGTTGCCGATGTTATGCATTTGCAGCAAATCATGTGGAACTTGTGCAACAATGCTTGGAAGCACAGCCGTCAAGATGAGAATGCGGTAACGGTGCTGATGCGCCCGAGCGGCTATTCGCATATTTCCATCGTGGTATCGGACAACGGACAAGGCGTGCCGGTGGAAAACCGCAGCCGTCTTTTCGATCCTTTTTTTACCACAGACAAAAAAAGCGGAACGGGTTTGGGGCTGTATGTGGCGCTGGAGCTGGCACATGCCAATTTCGGGCAGTTGCAGTACCGCCCGGAAATGAACGGATTTGAACTGATTTTGCCGAAAGAGAGTAATGAGTAGATTGCAACAGCCGGTATTGGTGGTAGACGACGAAGCGGATATCCGCGACCTGATGGAAATGACCCTGATGAAAATGGGTTTGCAAGTCGATACGGCCGTCGGCGTAGAAGAAGCCAAAAGTAAGCTGGCAGGCAACCGTTATTCGCTGGTGCTGACCGATATGCGTATGCCCGACGGTTCGGGCTTGGAAGTCGTGCAGTATTTGAACGAATTGATGCTGGATACGCCGATTGCCGTGATTACCGCGTTCGGCAATGCCGATCAGGCAGTAGAAGCTTTGAAAGCCGGCGCGTTCGACTACCTGCAAAAACCGATAACCCTTTCCCAACTGCGCTCGCTGGTCAAATCTGCCATCAGCGTTAATGAAAACAACGAAACCGCACCGCCGCGCGCGCCGGCAGAGCCGTCTGCACCTCAACCCGCAGCAGAAACGCCGCCGCAGAATACCATGCCGTTGTTTGCAGACGGCATGGTTCAGGAAAAAAACGATGTGCCGTCCGAACCGGAAAGCATTGCCGGCAAGCCGCAAGTCGGCGGAGAAGCGGATATGCCCAGATTGTTGGGCGGTTCTCCGCAGATGGTGGAAGCCCGCCATTTAATCCGGCGTTTGGCAGGCAGCAATGTTCCCGTTTATATCGCAGGCGAATCGGGTACGGGCAAAGAGCAGGCGGCGCGAACCATACACGAGCTGTCCGAACGCGCAGGCAAGCCGTTTGTTGCCGTCAACTGCGGTGCGATTCCCGAAAATCTGATGGAAAGCGAGTTTTTCGGTTATAAAAAAGGCAGCTTTACCGGAGCCGATCAAGACCGCAGCGGTTTTTTCCAATATGCAGACGGCGGCACGCTGTTTTTGGACGAAGTGGCCGATTTGCCGCTGGCCATGCAGGTTAAATTGTTGCGCGCCATTCAGGAAAAAGCCGTCCGCCGTATTGGTGATGCACAGGAAACCGCTGTCGATGTGCGGATTATCTGCGCCACCCATAAAAATCTTGAAGCCTTGGTGGAAAGCGGCGCATTCCGTCAAGACCTGTATTACCGCTTGAATGTCGTGTCCGTCCAAATGCCGCCGTTGCGCGAAATGCGCGAAGACATGGACGCGTTGATTACCTACCTGCTGCATAAACATTGTAAGAACCGCCGTTATACGCTTAGCCCGAAAGCGCAGGACGCGTTGCGGCATTACAGCTATCCGGGCAATTTCCGCGAGCTGGAAAATATTTTGGAACGCGCCGTTGCTTTGGCGGTGGGAGATGTGATTCAGTTGGACGATTTGCAAATCCAAATGCCGTCTGCACATTCTGCAGACCGACAGTCGGAATCGGAAACCGCAGAGCGGCCGTCGTTGGTTTGTACGGCAGAAAGCGTGGCTTCGGCAGGCTGTTTGCAGGCTTTTGATCCGCGTACCATGCAGATACAGGATTATTTGGACGAGGTGGAGCGCGATATTATCCGCCAAATATTGCAACAAACGCGCTATAACCGCACACAGGCAGCCAAGCTGTTGGGCATCAGTTTCCGCTCCATGCGTTACCGTATGGAACGCTTGGGCATTGAATAAACGCGGCAGGGCAGCAACAAATCCTGTTGCCGTTTTGCATAAAAATTTGTTGTAAGTTTTGCTGTTCGGCGGCATGGACATTGCCGTTGAGCATGACGGATAGAGTCGGATAATCCGGGGTGAAACAAAACAACAAAGCTGCAACAGTAGAAAGCGGGGCGGCTGGCGGATTGGTGGGGTCAGGTTTTCTTGGAGCAAGTTACGGCAACGCCGTATTGTTCCGTGTTTGATAACGATGCAATGATAAAGCCGTCTGCAAATCCATATGTCAGGATTTGCAGACGGCTTTTGTGCAGCTTATCAAGCAAATATAGTCGAATAAAATAAGAATGAGACAAGGCAGCGAAGCCGCAGACAGTACACATAGTACGGCAAGGCAAAGCAACGCTGTATCATTCTTATTTTAAATGACTATATCTCTTAAACGGCGGTTTGAGTTGTATTCTGCTTTTCACCGTGCCACGGCGCGACTTTGAACAGCAGCAGCATTCCGGGGGCGGCGAGTATGAAACACAGCCAGAAGAAATCGACATAACCCAGCCATTCGATCAAGTAGCCGGTCGTGGCGTTGATAAACGTGCGCGGCACAGCGGAGAGACTGGTAAACAGAGCCAACTGCGTGGCGGTAAAGGCAGGATTGGTTTCCCGCGCCATATACGCCACGAAAGCTGCCGTGCCCAAACCGACACCGACTGCCTCTGCACCGATAACAACCGCCAGCATAATGCGTTCGTTCATGCCGATGGTATCAAAATGCTGGTAGCTTGCCAGCCAGACAAAGCCCAAAATCGTTACCCACTGAACCACGCCGAAGAGCCATAAGGCTTTGTTGATGCCCAGCTTCAGCATCCAGATGCCGCCGATGATGCCGAAAACCACTGCCGGCCATAATCCGGCGTTTTTGGCAATCAGACCGATGTCGGTTTTGCTGAAGCCCATGTCAAGATAAAACGGTGTGGCCAGCGCGGTGGCCATGCTGTCGCCGAGTTTGTAGAAGAAGATAAACGCCAGCACCATCAGTGCCTGCCGCACGCCTTTGCGGGTGAAAAATTCTTGAAACGGCTCGACGATGGTTTGCTGCAAGGTACGCGGAGCCTGCGGCGGCAATTCCGGTTCGCGTGCCAAAAAAAGCGTCATCAGTAGGCCGGGAATCATAAACAGCGCGGTAATCACGAAAACATTCTGCCAAGGCATGATGTCTGCCAAAACCAGACTCAGCGAACCGGGTACGAGCGCGGCAATGCGGTAGGCGTTGACGTGGATGGCGTTGCCCAAACCCAGTTCGTTGTCGGGTAGGATTTCGCGGCGGAATGCGTCCAGTACGATGTCTTGGCTGGCGGAGAAAAAGGCGACCACAAAGGATAAAGCCATAATCACGGCCATATGCCGGTGCGGATTCAGAAAGGCATAGGCGGCCAAGGAAGCCAGCAGGCAGACTTGCGTTACCAGCATCCAACCGCGCCGGCGGCCGAGCAGGGGTAGGCGCACCGCATCCATCAGCGGCGACCAGACGAATTTCCAAGTAAACGGCAAACCAATCAGGGCAAACAGGCCGATGGTTTTCAAATCAATGTGTTCGCTGCGCAGCCATGCGGGAATCAGGTTGATGAGGAAATACAGCGGCAGACCGGAAGTAAAGCCGGTGAAAATGCAGATCAGCATACGGCGCGAAAAAATTTGGCGCAGTGTGCCGGAACGGGATTCGGTCATCGGATAACCTGTCTATAAGAAAAACGGTATTGTAACAAAGTTTGCCGTTATCGGGTTTGAGACGGCTTTAGGGCGGTTGCCACGAAAAGCGGCGGGGAGCGGAACAAACTCGGAGCATAACGGTATCGGCCGTCGGCAAGATGTTTGCTGCTGTCGGCTTTTTTGTTTATGCCGTTCCGTTATACAGTCGGATAGGGCAAAGCGAAACACCGCAGCAAAACCGCAGGCGGCGAGCAAGTGCAGTAACGCGGTATCATGATGTATGAAATGATTATTTTCAGGTGCAGAGGCCGTCTGCAAATACGGCATTTCGGCCATCATGAGGAAAAGCGGATAAAACAAAAAGTCCTTACCGAAGTAAGGACTTTTTTGAATCTTGGTGGAGGTAAGCGGGATCGAACCGCTGACCTCTTGCATGCCATGCAAGCGCTCTACCAACTGAGCTATACCCCCTTGGTGGCGAATCAGGGACTCGAACCCCGGACACAAGGATTATGATTCCTCTGCTCTAACCGACTGAGCTAATTCGCCGTTTCGTGAAGTCGCTATTATATGTTTTTTTGAACAGATGGCAAGGGTTATTTGCAGTTAATCTGTTTATATTTTGATTTTAAATAGAAAAAATATTAACTAAACGGCAAAAGGCCGTCTGCAAAACGGATAGGGCGGATTTTGCAGACGGCCTTTTTTACAGTTTGTGGCACATATCGCCAAAAGCAAAGCCCTGCCAATCGATGTCGATGCCGCGCCCGAAAGCGATGACTTTAAACAACTCGCCCATTTCGTGTTGGTTGATGAGTTGCTGTACCGCGGCAGCTTCGCGCAAATACGCTGCGGAGCCGGCGGCGCCGCTTTGTGCCAGACAGTCGGTAATGCCGAGGTTGAGCAGGAAATGGGCTTGGGTGGTGTAGCCGATTAAGTCCAAACCGCCGTCGGTACCGGCTTGGGCAATGTCGGTAAAGTTGATGTGGGCGGTTAAGTCGGTCAGCCCGACGTGGAAAAAGGGATCGTGTACGGTGTGGTGGCGGTAATGGCCGATCAGCGTGCCGCTGTTGCGCTGCGGGTGGTAATACTGGGCAGCATCGAAGCCGTAATCGATCAGGATTGCCGCGCCGCGTGTCAAACGCTCAGCGATTGTGCGGAGGAGGGCGTATTGGGCAGGGTGCAGTTCGCTGGTGTAAGGCTCGGTTTCGGGGAAATATTGTGCCGCGCCGTGCAGCAGGTTTGGGTCGGTAAGCAGTTCTGATGTTTGGATGAATTCTCCGTTTTGCAGGCCGACGCATATTCGGGAAAACGAACCGTTTTGGCGGCAAACCAGCTCGACCGGCATGGCATCTAAAACCTCGTTGCCGATGATGATGCCGTCAAACGCATCGGGAAGGGTGGGCAAATGCACCACTTTTTGCGCGAGTTCGGGCGAAACCCGTTTGGCGATTTGTTCGCGCTGGCGGGCGGCAAGTTCGGGCGATACTTCGATGATGTAGTAATGGTGAAGGCCGTCTGCAAGCTGTTCCAGCAAAACGGCGGCCAAGTCGCCCGTTCCGGCACCAAACTCGTAAAGGCTTCCGGCGGTTTGCGGCAGCAGTGCGGCAAGCTGTTTGGCCAAAGTTTTGCCAAACAGCGGCGATAGGGTAGGGGCGGTAATGAAATCCCCGTGCGCTCCGATTTTGCTGCTGCCGCCGGTGTAGTAGCCGTATTTGGGGGCGTACAGTGCCAACTCCATGAAACGGGAAAAAGCCATCGGCTGGCCTGTGCGTTCGATTTCGGCAGCGATGAGCTGTTTTAGCGCACGGCTTGTGGCCAGCGCATCGTCGGAAGGTGTGGGGATTTGGGGTTTCATGACTGTTAGATAATGTAAAAATTAAGGATTTTCCCGCATATTATAACGTGAACGGAATGGCTGCCGGATAAGTGGCTTGAACACAATATCTGGTATGTTTTTTGTAGTTTAAATACAAGATATGGTATTTGAAGTGTGGGATATTGGATTTTTAATCCTTGCGTATTGTAGGGTTAATTGTTTATATCATTGTATTTAAAGAACATTTTTCAAGGTTTGGTTGTCGGTTTTTCAGACGGCATGATTTGACCGAATAAGTAAAATTTTTTATAGTGTCGGATAGTGGGGTAAAGTGGGTGAAAGTGTCATCTGCTGCTCCGAATTTCATATCAAATCGGATTTTTGTTTCCACGATTGTTTAAAGGGTACGGTGTGTTTGGCGGTTCTCATGAATTGAGTATAGACAGCAAAGGTCGGTTGGCGATTCCTGCCAAATTCCGCGAGCTTTTGCTGCGCCGTTATACGCCTGCTGTCGTGGTGACGCTGGATTCGCGCCAAAAGATACTGATGTATCCCGAAGCCGAGTGGGAGCGGGTGTCCCAGCAGCTTTTGGCATTGAAAACGGCGGGCAATCCAATGTTGCAGCGCTATCAGAATCTGTTGCTGCACAATGCCGATACGCTGGAGTGGGACAGTGCCGGGCGCGTGCTGCTGCCTGCAAACCTGCGCCGCCGTGTCGATTTTGAAAAAGAAGTAACGCTGGTGGGGCGGGCAAACCGCATGGAGCTGTGGGGTCGCGAACATTGGGAGCATGAGATGAATCAGGCACTCGATGCCGATGCCGACGAGCTGGCGTTCCAATTAAGCCAAACGGATTTGCAGCTGTGAGCACGAACGAAACTTACCAACATATCACCGTTTTGCTGAATGAGGGCGTTGATGCGTTGGCACTCAAAGCAGACGGCGTGTACGTTGACGGTACGTTCGGAAGGGGAGGGCATTCCCGTCTGATTCTGTCGCGTTTGGGCGCGCAGGGGCGTTTGGTGGTGTTCGACAAAGATCCGCAGGCTGTTGCGGTGGCGCAGGAATTGGCTGCCCGTGATAAGCGCGTGAGTGTGGTGCATGACGGTTTCGCTACTTTTCAGACGGCTTTGGATAGTCTGGGTATCGGTGAAATCGACGGTGCATTGTTTGATTTGGGTATTTCTTCGCCGCAGATTGACGAAGGCGGGCGCGGATTCAGTTTCCGTTTTGATGCGCCGCTGGATATGCGTATGGATCCCACGCGCGGAATGTCGGCAGCCGAATGGATTGCCGTTGCCGGCGAGCAGGAATTACACGAGGTAATCAAGAATTATGGTGAAGAGCGGTTTAGTCGCCAGATTGCGCGCGCCATTGTGGCGCAACGGCAAGAACAGCCCATTGATACAACCCGCAAGCTGGCGCAGCTCGTGGCGCAAAACGTCCGTACTCGCGAGCGCGGCCAAGATCCGGCGACACGTACCTTCCAAGCAGTTCGCATCTTTATTAACCGTGAGCTCGAAGAGGTAGAGGCAGTATTGCCGCAGGTGGCGCGCCGTTTGAAGCAAGGGGGGCGTTTGGTGGTGATTGCGTTTCATTCTTTGGAAGACCGCATCGTCAAGCAGTTTATGAAGAAGCATTCCCAACATGCGCCGCTGCCGCGCTGGGCGGCTGTTAAAGAGACCGATTTGCCTCAACCGCCGTTAGCATTGGTTGGTAAGGCCGTCAAGCCGAGCAGCACGGAAATTGCCGCGAATCCGCGGGCGCGGAGTGCGGTGTTGAGGGTTGCGGAGCGTACGGGCGGCGAGTTTGCAGCAGAATAAGCAGGCAGACGGCTTTGGCAGGCGATAAGGCCGTCTGAAAAACAACAAGATGACTAAATTAAACATTATCTTATTGCTGGCTGCATTTGTATCGGGCTTTTTTGTGGTTACGGTGCAAAATCAGTCCCGCCAGCATTTTATTGAGTTGGATAAGGCGCAAAAGCAGGAAATCAAGCTGGAGGAAGATTTTTCCCGCTTGAAGCTGGAGCAGGCGCGTCTGGCCAACCACAAGCTGATTAAGGTTGCAGCGGAAAAGCAGAAGCTGAAACCTCCGGCAGCACACAATACGGTTATGGTCGAGCGCGGAAAATAACCGCTTATGCGGCAGGCAGTAATCAAGAATCAGGAATATGGCGTTGTTTTGTTCTTTATTATTGAAAAGCCGGTCGTACAACAGGGCAGACGGGGCCGTTATCCTAAGGATGTCGGGCTGCCCGGCGCGCAAATTCAGGTGTTTTAATAAGTATAAATAAGTTATGGAGTAAGCTGCTTACTCGGATACTCCGCCGAAGAGAAAATCATGTTGATTAAGAACGAATATAAACCGCAAATGCTGCCCAAGCAGTCCAAAGTCAAAAGACCCATCACCAGTGATGGGCGTATCTGTTTGATTTTGGGCTTGATGGCGGTTGCGTTTGGTGCGCTGCTGGTACGCGGTATGTATTTGCAGACGACCCAGCATGAGTTTTTGAAAAATCAGGGTGACCAGCGTCTTGTCCGTACGCTGACCCTGCCTGCCATGCGCGGTACGATTACCGACCGCAATGGGGCAACTTTGGCTTTGAGCGCACCTACCGAATCCCTGTATGCCGATCCGTCTGCGATGGAAACAGTGCCGACTGCTGAACAGTTTTTGAAGCTGTCGGAAATTACCGGTGTGTCGGAAGAAACTCTGCGTGAGCGTTTGGGCAGGAAAGACCGGAATTTTGTTTATCTCAAACGCCAGTTGAGTCCGGCAAAAGCTGAAGAGATTGCTGCTTTGGACATCAAGGGTTTGGGCTTCCAAAAAGAGCTGAAACGCCATTATCCTATGGGTAATCTGTTTGCCCATATTATCGGCTTTACCAATATCGACGGTGTCGGCCAAGAAGGTTTGGAGCGTTCGCGTGAAGAAAGTCTGCGCGGTGAAGATGGTGCGAAAGTCGTGTTACGCGATAAAAAAGGCAATATCGTGGATGGCTTGGACTCCCCGCGCAATAAAGATCCGAAAAACGGCCATGACATGGTGCTTTCTTTGGATCAACGCATTCAAACGCTGGCTTACGAAGAGTTGAATAAAGCTGTTAGCCATCATAAAGCCAAAGCCGGTACGGTGGTGGTGTTGGATGCACAAACCGGAGAAATTCTGGCTTTGGTAAACAGCCCCGCTTATGATCCGAACGAGCCGGGTAAAGCGAAAAGCGAACAGCGCCGCAACCGTGCGGTAACCGATATGATTGAACCGGGTTCGATCATCAAGCCGTTTATTATTGCCAAAGCATTGGATTCGGGCAAAGTGTCGCCGACAGATGTGTTCGGTACCATGCCTTATAAAATCGGTACGGCCACGGTAAAAGATACCCATCTGTATCCTACTTTGGATTTGCGCGGCATCATGCAGAAATCGTCCAACGTCGGTACGAGCAAATTGTCCGCCATGTTCAAGCCGCAGGAAATGTACGATTTTTACCATCAAATCGGCATCGGCGTGAAAATGCATTCCGGTTTCCCGGGTGAAACGGCCGGTTTGTTGAGAAGCTGGCGGAAATGGCAGCCGATTGAGCAGGCAACCATGTCTTACGGCTACGGCTTGCAGTTGAGCCTGCTGCAGATGGCGCGTGCCTACACGGTGCTGACAACAGACGGCAAGCTGCTGCCGGTCAGCTTTGAAAAGCAGGCCGTCGCGCCGAAAGGCCAACAGGTCATCAAGCCTGAAACCGCCCGTAAGGTTCGGGAAATGATGGTGGCGGTTACCGAAACAGGCGGTACGGGTACGGCAGGTGCGGTAGAGGGTTTTGATGTTGCCGCCAAAACCGGTACGGCAAAAAAACTAATCAACCGCAGTTATAACTCCGGTAAGTATGTGGCTTCGTTTGTCGGTTTCGCGCCGGCCAAAAACCCGCGGGTGATTGTGGCGGTCAGCATAGACGAGCCGAGTGCCAACGGTTATTACGGCGGTGCGGTGGCAGGTCCTTTATTTAAAGACGTAATGTCGGGCAGCTTGAATGTTTTGGGCGTATCACCGACCAAACCGCTGACAAACGTGGCAGCAAATTCAACGAAATAACGGCTGCCAAGCATTACTGCAACATATTATCGATTTGGGAAAACCAATGTTCAGCAAATTATGTCCTTTGGCTGAAACCGATTTGCCTGCTCTGCTGTGTGAAAACGCAGCAGGGCGGTTGTTGCTTTCGGACAGCCGCCGGATTCAAAACGGCGATATTTTCATTGCCTGCCAAGGCGAATATGCAGACGGCCGCAGCTATATTCCGGCTGCCATTCAAAATGGCGCGGCTTTTGTATTTTGGGACGATGACGGCAGTTTCGTTTGGAATGAAGATTGGGCGGTTCCCAATCAAGGCATCCGTGATTTAAAACACCGTGCAGGCATTTTGGCAGCGCAAGTTTACAACAATATTGCAGACGGCCTGAAAATCTGGGGTGTTACCGGAACCAACGGTAAAACTTCCATCACGCAATGGCTTGCTCAGGCCGCCGATTTGCTGGGCGGGAAGTGCGCCGTTATCGGTACGGTCGGTAACGGCTTTTGGGGGCAACTGGAAGAAACCAGCCATACCACGCCCGATCCGGTCACCGTACAGACCCTGCTGCACCGTTTCAAGCAGCAGGGCGCAACCTCTGCCGCCATGGAAGTATCCAGTCATGGTTTGGATCAATGCCGGGTCAACGGCGTACCTTTTCAGACGGCCGTATTCACCAATCTGACCCGGGATCATCTGGATTATCACGGCACGATGGCGGCCTACGGCGAAATCAAAGCACGGCTGTTTTATTGGAACGGCTTGAAAAATGCAGTCATCAATGTTGACGACGAATACGGTTCGGCATTGGCAGGCCGTCTGCAAAAAGAGTGCCCTGATTTGGCTGTGTACGGTTATGGTTTCGGAGAAACGGCAGCCATTCGTATTGCCGGATTTGCCGCATCTTCAGATGGCATGAAAGTTGTTTTGGAAACACCGTGGGGCAGGGGCGAATGCAAAACCCGTCTGCTTGGCCGGTTTAACGCACAAAACCTTGCCGCCTGTGTCGGCGTGTTGTGTGCCGAAGGTTATCCTTTGGATAAAGTATTGGAAGCATTGGCGCAAATCCGTCCGGCAACCGGCCGCATGGACTGTATGATGAACGAAGGCAAGCCGCTGGTGGTAGTGGACTACGCCCACACTTCGGATGCTTTGGAAAAAGCATTGTCCACCTTGCAGGAAATCAAGCCCGAGGGTGCGGATTTGTGGTGCGTATTCGGCTGCGGCGGCAACCGCGACCGGGGCAAACGCCCGTTGATGGGTGCAGCGGCGGCAGCAGGCGCGGACAAAGTCGTTGTGACCAGCGACAACCCCCGGCTGGAAGAGCCGCAAGACATCATTAACGATATTCTGCCGGCCGTACCCAATCCCGAAAAAATCGAAAGCGACCGGAAAGCCGCCATCGAATATGCTGTGGCAAACGCCGCTTCGCACGACATTATCCTGATTGCAGGCAAAGGCCATGAAACCTATCAGGACATCAAAGGCGTAAAACACCACTTTTCCGATTTTGAAATTGCCGAACGCGCGTTGGCAGAAAGAGATAAGGCGTGAGCAAATGGAAATCCCCTGTTGCCTTAGTGCTGGCAGCCTTCGTATTGGCAGCCTTCGTATTGGCAGCCTGCGGCGGAGAGGGCAAAGGTTTACCGCAAACCGCACAAACTACCGCCGAAGACGGTACATTCAAATTCGATAAAACCAGCCACAGCGTCAATCCGCAATACACCTTGCACGGACTGCGCCATTTAGTGATGGACAACCGCTCCTACGCCGAAAAGTATGCCGAGAACTATCCCGAGCAATGGAAAACGGCCGAAGAGCATTTCGGCCGTGCGGAAACTGCTTTCCAAGCAGGCGATGCGGAAGCTGCCGATACCGACTTCAGAGTTGCAATGGAGCAGTATCAAGTGATTTTAAAAACAGAGCAGCAAAAGAAAGAGGCTAAATAGCGCCTCGCAACCATGTAAGAAAGTACGCATGGGTTGTTACAGTAACTTAGCACTGGCCGATTAAAAAAGCAGACGGCCTAAACGCTTGAAAAGGCCGTCTGCAAATCCAATGCGGGTCAAGATACTTCGGTATGGTTGCTGCAAATAGGGATAAATATGAAGAAAAATCTGATTGTTACCGTATTTTCCGGTATTTTTCTCATATTGCTGTCCGGTTGTGGTACACCCAAACGCCCTCATGCCGAAATCAACCAATTACGCAACGCCGCTCCGCCGGAAATGATGAGTCTGCCCAATCCCGTGCGCGGGCAGTATTTCCAAGACACTTGGCAGGCCGCCCGCAGCGGCGGACGCAAACACGAAGGCGTCGATATTTTTGCCAAGAAAGGCACGGCAGTACGCAGCACCACAGACGGCATCGTGACCAAAGCCGGCAAAAACAAACTCGGCGGTAAAGTCGTCGGCATACAGGGCGCGGGCGCATGGCATTATTATGCACACCTCGACAGCATACGCGTCCGCCTGTATGAAAAAGTCAAAGCAGGGCAGAAAATCGGCACGGTCGGCAACACCGGCAACGCCAAACGCACTCAGCCGCACCTGCATTACGGCGTGTATCCGACCCTCGGCGGCGCAGTCAATCCTTATCCTTTGATAGACCAAAACCGATAAGCCGTCTGCAAAAGCAGGAAGGGTGTGAGCGGAACGGTGGCACAGCAGCTTGCCGATTGTCGGAAACAGCCTGAAAGCAGTTAAGCAGCCCAAAGCGGCAATATTGGGAACAGTTGCTTTGTTTAAGCGGTTATTGCTGCGCTTGTCCGTTTGATTGTCGAGACGGATTGATGGTTGAGACAGATTTGCCGCACAGCCTAGATTTGCGTGAATAAACGGATATGCGCGATGAAATGTTGTCGTGCATATTTCCTTGATTTAAAAGTAATATAAACGAAACCCATTATGAAACCCCTAGATCTCGCCTTCATCTGCCAAACCCTCAATCTGCCCATGCCGTCTGCAAATCACGCGGTAAACCGCATTGTGACCGACAGCCGCGATATTCAGGCCGGTGATGTGTTTTTTGCATTGGCGGGTGAGCGGTTTGACGCGCATGATTTTGTTGGAGACGTGTTGGCGCGCGGTGCGCTGGCGGCAGTAGTGTCGCGTGAAGACTGTGCAGGTTTGGCAGGTACGCTGAAAGTAGACGATACCTTGGCTGCGCTGCAAACGCTGGCGGCGGCATGGCGCGACAATGTAAACCCGTTTGTGTTCGGCATTACCGGTTCCAGCGGCAAGACCACGGTGAAGGAAATGCTGTCGGGCGTATTGCGCCACGCCTTTGGCGGAGAAGCGGTATTGGCGACGGCGGGTAATTTCAACAACCACATCGGGCTGCCGCTCACTCTGTTGAAGTTAAACGAAAAACACCGCTACGCCGTGATTGAGATGGGAATGAACCATTTCGGCGAATTATCGGTATTGACCCGAATCGCCCGCCCCGATGCGGCGCTGGTCAACAATGCCTTGCGCGCCCATGTCGGCTGCGGCTTCGACGGTGTGGGCGATATTGCCAAGGCGAAAAGTGAAATTTACGAAGGCCTGTCTTCAGACGGCCTCGCCCTGATTCCGGCGGAAGATGCGAATGCCGACACCTTCAAAGCGGCGGCAGGCCGTCTGAAAACGCAGACTTTCGGTGCGGAGCGCGGCGATGTACATGCCGAACATATTGTGTTGGAACCGTTGTCGTGCGGATTTGATTTGGTGTGCGGCGATGAACGCGCGGCAGCCGTGCTGCCTGTGCCGGGACGCCACAATGTTGCCAATGCCTGTGCCGCCGCCGCGCTGGCACGCGCCGCCGGATTGAGTTTGCAACAGATTTCAGACGGCCTCAAAGATTTCAGCAACATCAAAGGCCGTCTGCAAATCAAACAAGGCATCAAAGGCGCAACGGTTATCGATGATACCTACAATGCCAACCCCGACAGCATGAAAGCCGCCATTGATGTATTGGCCGCGCTGCCTGCCCCGCGCGTGTTTGTGATGGGCGATATGGGCGAGTTGGGTGAAACGGAAGCCGCCGCCATGCACGCCGAAGTCGGCGCATATGCACGCGGCAAAGGTATTGAATCTGCCTATTTTGTCGGCGATAACAGCGTGGAAGCGGCGGAAACTTTCGGTGCGGCCGGTTTGTGGTTTGTTGATAAAGATCCTCTGGTACAAGTGATGAGCCACGATTTGCCCGAAGGTGCGAACATATTGGTAAAAGGTTCGCGCTTTATGAAGATGGAAGAAGTGGTCGAAGCACTGCTGGTACAGTAAGGCCGTCTGTAAAATCAGCAGGCGGAAGCATACAGAGCGGGCATTAATTTTCTATCATATCCCTATGGAAAGGCGCAGAGGATTTCCGAGCGTATAACAGGATTTTTCGGGAAGAAAGATATGAAAAAATAACTGTTGGCAGCTGGCGGAATAAACTTGAGTACGGTTGCTCTTGAGCAACTGCCGCCGATCATACCTCCGATTTTTCAACACAAAAAGTATAACGTGTCGAAAGCAACCCCATCCGATACAGGGTTTGCAGACGGCTTTTAACCAAACACATAACAACCAAAAAGAAAGACCTTTTATGTTTTTATGGCTTGCCCATTTCAGCGACTGGTTTTCCGCGCTGAACGTATTCCAGTACACCACATTCCGCGCGGTCATGGCGGCATTGACCGCATTGGCGTTTTCTCTGCTTTTGGGGCCGTGGACCATCCGCAAGCTGACCGCGTTGAAAGTCGGCCAAGCCGTGCGTACCGACGGGCCGCAGACACATTTGGTGAAAAACGGTACGCCGACCATGGGCGGCTCGCTGATTCTGACCGCGATTGCCGTATCGACCTTGTTGTGGGGCAACTGGGCGAATCCTTATATTTGGATTTTATTGGGCGTGTTACTGGCGACCGGCGCACTCGGTTTTTACGACGACTGGCGCAAAGTCGTTTATAAAGACCCGAACGGCGTATCGGCGCGCTTCAAGATGGTGTGGCAGACCGCCGTTGCCCTCGGTGCGGGTTTGGCATTGTTTTTCCTTGCCAGCGGCAGTGCCAACGATATTCTGA
The DNA here is from genome assembly GCF_900636515.1 of Neisseria animalis. NCBI lineage: Bacteria > Pseudomonadati > Pseudomonadota > Betaproteobacteria > Neisseriales > Neisseriaceae > Neisseria > Neisseria animalis. Next base: position 2,099,639 of record NZ_LR134287.1, on the reverse strand, counting down.
TTGTTCCGTTTTTCAAACAAATTGCCCTGCCTTTGGGATTTTTCGGCTTTTTGGTATTGAGCTACCTGACCATCGTCGGCACGTCCAACGCGGTCAACCTGACCGACGGCTTGGACGGCTTGGCTGCGTTTCCCGTGGTGCTGGTTGCCGGCGGTTTGGCGGTATTCGCTTATGCGACGGGGCACGCCGAATTTGCGCGCTATCTCCAGCTTCCTTATGTCAGCGGCGCAAACGAGGTTGTGGTGTTCTGTGCCGCCATGTGTGGTGCGTGTCTGGGCTTTTTATGGTTCAATGCCTATCCCGCACAAGTATTTATGGGCGATGTGGGCGCATTGGCTTTGGGCGCGGCATTGGGTACGGTGGCGGTGATTATCCGTCAGGAATTTGTGTTGGTCATCATGGGCGGTTTGTTTGTCGTGGAGGCCGTTTCTGTCATGTTGCAGGTCGGTTGGTACAAGCGGACTAAAAAACGCATCTTCCTGATGGCGCCAATCCACCACCATTACGAGCAAAAAGGCTGGAAAGAAACGCAGGTTGTCGTGCGGTTTTGGATTATCACAATCGTGCTGGTGCTGGTCGGCTTGAGCAGCCTGAAATTGCGTTAACCGACAAACACCGTCTTGATGAAGACAGAGGCCGTCTGAAAAATGACCACTCTTTACAATCTGCTCGGTGCGGATAAGGGCGTGGACGAAATCGTCACCCGCTTTTACGACCTGATGGATTTGGAGCCGCAATACGCCGAACTGCGCCAAACCCACGGCGAAACCTTGGACTATGCCCGCGACCGCCTGTTTAAATTTTTAAGCGGCTGGCTCGGCGGGCCGCCTTTATATGAAGAGGCACACGGCCATCCGCGCCTGCGTCAGCGGCATATGCCGTTTGAAGTGGATATGCAGACGCGCAACCAGTGGATTGCCTGCTTCGCCCAAGCCTTGCGCGAATTGGCGGTGCAAACCGATTACGCCGAAGCCGTTTTAATCCGCCTGTTTGCTTTGGGCGACTGGATGCGCAACCGGCACGAACCGGATTATCCGCCGCCGCAACCGCCGATGGCGGGCAAGCCCGAAGCACGGATACCCGAATTAAAAGCGGTATTGGCGGAATACGGCATTGAAGGCTTTTTTGAATAAGGGCATGATTTTGCAGACGGCCTTTGATAGCGGCAGGCCGTCTGCAAACGATTCATGCCGCACCCGATACGGTTAAATAAAATGAATTGGCAAAACAAAAAAATCTTAGTTGCAGGCCTCGGCGGTACGGGCATCTCCATGATTGCGTTTCTGCGTCGTGCAGGGGCGCAGGTTTCCGCTTACGATGCGGAATTGAAAGCAGAGCGCGTATCGCAAATCGGTAAAATGTTCGAAGGGCTGGTTTTCTATACAGGCCGTCTGAAAGAGGCACTGGACAACGGTTTCGACATCCTCGCCCTGAGTCCCGGCATTTCCGAGCGCACGCCCGAAATTGAGGCGTTTAAGCAGCGCGGCGGGCGCGTCATCGGCGATATTGAGATTTTGGCGGGCGTGTTGGAAGGGCGCGGCGACAAAGTCATCGCCATCACCGGCAGCAACGGCAAAACCACCGTCACCAGCCTGGTCGGTTATCTGTGTATCAAATGCGGCCTCGATACCGTTGTCGCAGGCAATATCGGCACGCCCGTGTTGGAAGCCGAATTGCAGCGGGGCGGCAGGAAGGCCGATGTATGGGTGTTGGAATTGTCGAGTTTCCAGCTTGAAAACACCGAAAGCCTGCGCCCGAGCGCGGCAACAGTGTTGAACATTTCCGAAGACCACCTCGACCGCTACGACGATTTGCTGGATTATGCACACGCCAAAGACAAAATTTTCCGCGGAGAAGGCGTACAGGTATTGAATGCCGATGACGTATTCTGCCGCGCCATGAAACGCAGCGGCCGCAATGTGCAGTGGTTTTCGTTGGAGCGCGAAGCCGAATATTGGTTTGACCGCGCTTCAGGCCGTCTGAAAAACGGCGGCAGCGATTTGCTTGCGGCGGCAGATATTCCGCTGCAGGGGCTGCACAATGCCGCCAATGTTCTGGCGGCCGTTGCCCTGTGCGAAGCCGTCGGCCTGCCGAGGGAGGAGCTGCTGGCGCATGTGAAAACCTTCCAAGGCCTGCCGCACCGTGTGGAAAAGGTCGGCGAGAAAAACGGCGTTACCTTTATCGACGACAGCAAAGGCACCAACGTCGGGGCGACCGCCGCCGCGATTGCCGGTTTGCAAAGCCCGCTGTGGGTGATTCTCGGCGGCATGGGCAAAGGACAGGACTTCACGCCTTTGCGCGAAGCCTTGAAAGGCAAGGCCAAAGGCGTGCTGCTGATCGGCACGGATGCGCCGCAAATCCGCCGCGATTTGGAAGGCTGCGGCGTGGCACTGACCGATTGCGCCGGTATGGACGAGGCCGTGCAAACCGCCTACGCCCAAGCAGAGGCGGGCGATATTGTTTTGCTCAGCCCGGCCTGTGCCAGCTTCGATATGTTTAAAGGTTACGCCCACCGCGCCGAAGTGTTTGTCGAGGCGTTTAAGGCGTTGTGAGGTGTTTGAAGCCGTCTGTATGCCCGTTTCGGCGGTTTTGCAGACGGCATAACCGCTCAAAGGCCGTCTGCAAAATAAAAAACGAATAAAAGCAACCCATGAATATCTTTTCCCAACTTTCCGACCTCCGCCCCGTCCGCCGGTTCCGCACGGGGGCGGCGCAGTTGCTCGACCGTCCGATTGTCCGCAGCGGACAGAAATTCGATGTGTCGCTGCTGTGGATGGTGACTTTGATGACGGCGTTTAGTCTGCTGATGATTTATTCGGCTTCGATTGCCTATGCAGCGGCAGGCAGCGGCGATCCGTATTTCTTTTTGACAAGGCAGGCATTGTTTATCTTCTTGGGCGTGGTGGCTTGCGTCGGTTTGTCGTTTGTCAGCATGAATATGTGGAAACGCATGATGCCGTGGTATTTCGTGCTGTGCCTGCTGTTGTTGATGGCCGTGCTGGGATTCGGGCGCGAAATCAACGGTGCAACGCGCTGGCTGCATATCGGCCCGTTCAACGTGCAGCCGTCTGAAATGTTCAAATTGGCGGCGGTGCTGTATCTGGCCAGCCTGTTTATGCGTAAAGCGGAAGTGTTGCAGAAGTGGACGAAAATTCTGCGTCCCGGTGCGCTGATCGGTTTCGGTGTTTTGCTGATGTTGTTGCAGCCTGATTTGGGATCGGCAGTCGTGGTGGTGGTGATTGTGACGGGCATGCTGTTTTTGGCAGGGTTTCCGTGGCGGTATTTCGGCGTCATGCTGAGTATGGTGTTGCTGGGTATTGCCGCCCTGATTATGGCTGCTCCTTACCGTATGGCGCGGGTAACGGGTTTTCTCGATCCGTGGAGCGACCCGCTGGATAAAGGCTATCAGCTGACCCATTCTTTGATGGCGATTGCACGCGGCGAGTGGTTCGGTGTGGGCTTGGGGGCAAGTTTGGAAAAGCGTTTCTATCTGCCTGAAGCGCATACCGATTTCATCTTTGCGATTATCGGCGAAGAATTTGGTTTTTTCGGTATGCTGCTGCTGGTATTTTGCTACGGCTGGCTGGTCTTGAGAGCCTTGTCTATCGGCAAGCAGGCGAGGGATTTGGAATTGACGTTCAGCGCGTATGTGGCCAACGGTATTGCCGTTTGGCTGGGCATTCAGAGTTTTTTCAACATCGGCGTGAACATCGGTATGCTGCCGACAAAAGGGCTGCCGCTGCCGCTGATGTCTTACGGAGGTTCGGCGGCGTTGGTGATGCTGGTGTGCATGACGCTGCTGTTGCGGATTGATTTTGAAAACCGCCGCAAGATGCGCGGTTACCAAGTAGAGGAATAAACCGATGAGCGGCAAGACTTTTATGGTGATGGCAGGCGGTACCGGCGGCCATATCTTTCCTGCGCTGGCTGTGGCGGACGCTTTGCGTGCGCGGGGGCATCATGTGATTTGGCTGGGCAGCGAGGGGGCGATGGAAACACGCATCGTGCCCCAATACGATATTTTGTTGGAAACGCTGGCGATTAAAGGCGTGCGCGGCAACGGCTTGAAGCGTAAGCTGATGCTGCCTTTTACCTTGTTTAAAACCGTGCGCGAGGCGGTTCGGATTATCAAAAAGCACAGGGTGGCCTGCGTTATCGGGTTTGGCGGTTTCGTCACCTTCCCCGGCGGTGTGGCGGCCAAGCTGTCGGGCGTTCCGATTGTGATTCACGAGCAAAATGCTGTGGCCGGTTTGTCCAACAGGCAGCTTTCCCGTTGGGCGGAGCGGGTGTTGTATGCGTTTCCGAAGGCATTTAATCATGAAAACGGATTGGTCGGAAATCCGGTGCGTGCGGATATTGCCAACCTGCCGCCGCCGGCAGAGCGGTTTGCCGGAAGGGCAGGCCGCCTGAAAGTGTTGGTAATGGGGGGCAGTTTGGGGGCGGATATTCTGAACCAGACACTTCCGAAAGCCTTGGCCTTGCTGCCTGAGGCGCAGCGTCCGCAAATTTACCATCAGTCCGGACGCAATAAATTGGGCAGCCTCCAAGGGGAATACGACAAATTGGGCGTTGAAGCGGAGTGTGTCGAGTTTATTACCGATATGGTTTCCGCCTATCGTGATGCGGATTTGGTGGTTTGCCGTGCCGGAGCATTGACCATTGCAGAATTGACGGCAGCGGGTGTGGGCGCGCTGTTGGTTCCTTATCCCCATGCGGTGGACGACCACCAAACTGCCAATGCGCGGTTTATGATTCATGCGCAGGCGGGTCTGCTGCTGCCGCAGCCCCAGCTGACGGCGGAAAGGCTGGCAGAAGTTTTAGGCGGACTGGACAGGGAAAAATGCTTGGCATGGGCGGAAAATGCGCGGTCGCTGGCTTTGCCGCACAGCGCGGACGATGTGGCGGAAATTGCCGTCGAAACAGTAAGGCTCAGCGGTAAATGATAGATTTGCATTGCCATTCTACGGTTTCAGACGGCAAGCTGCCGCCTGCAGAAGTGGTGCGCTTGGCAAAAAGCAACGGTTGCACCCTGTTGTCTCTGACCGATCACGACCACACGGGCGGGCTGGCCGAGGCGCGTGCGGAAGCGGAACGCTTGGGTTTGGCTTTTGTCAACGGCGTAGAAGTTTCCGTAACTTGGCGCGGCAGAACCGTGCATATTGTCGGTTTGGATTTTGACGAGCATAATGAAAGCCTGCAAAACCTGCTGGTTCGCGTGCGGCAAGGCCGTCTGCAAAGACTGGAAAATATTGCCACAAAGCTGGCGAAAAAAGGCATAAACGGCGCATACGAAGGCGCGCTGGCATTGGCGGCAAATCTTGAAATGGCCAGCCGGACACATATTGCCGAATTTTTAATTCAGGAAGGTCATGTCCGCAACAAGCAGCAGGCGTTTACCAAATATCTCGGCGACGGCAAATCCTGTTCCGTGAAGCACGAGTGGGCGGATTTGGCGGAATGCGTGGCCGCCATTACCGCAGCGGGCGGGATCGCCGTGATTGCCCACCCGATGCGCTACGACTTGTCTGCCACCGCCAAGCGCAATTTGTTTGAAGAATTTAAGGCGGCAGGCGGAGCGGCGATTGAAGTACATAGCGGAAACTGCAGCAAAAACGACCGCCTGAACTACGCGCTGCTTGCCGAGCGTTATGGTCTGCTGGCCTCGGCAGGCAGCGATTTCCACCGTCCGAACGATTTTTCCGGAGGCGTGCTGGGCGCATGCCCCGAGTTGCCCGAATCTTGCCGGCCGGTGTGGCAGATGTTCCAGCAAGCGAAATGTTAATCGAAGCGGGTACATCGTTAAGGTATAGTCATTTAAAATAAGAATGATACAGCGTTGCTTTGCCTTGCCGTACTATGTGTACTGTCTGCGGCTTCGCTGCCTTGTCTCATTCTTATTTTATTCGACTATATAAGGCGTAGTAAGGTATAAGGAAACATAAGGCCGTCTGCAAAATTCAATTTGCAGACGGCCTTTATGGGTTTGGCAGCTTGGAAGTGGTTTTTCAAACGGCTTTTTTCCGTGCAAACCACGCGCGTATCCAAACAAAAAACAATGGTACGAACAACAAGCCTAAAATGGTAGAAACCACCGTGCCGCCCAATACTGCCGTACCGATGGCAACCCTTGAAGCCGCTCCTGCCCCTGTTCCCAAAGCCAGCGGTATCACACCGAAGCCGAATGCCAGCGAAGTCATCACAATCGGGCGCAGCCGCAGACGGGCGGCTTCGGCGGCAGCCTGCCGCAGCGAATGTCCGCGCGCTTGCAGTTGTACGGCAAATTCGACAATCAAAATCGCATTTTTGGCAGCCAGCCCGATGGTGGCGAGCAGGCCGACTTGGAAAAATACATCGTTTTCCAAACCGCGCAAACCGGTAAACAGCAATGCGCCGAGTACGCCCGATACCGCTGACAACATTACAGCCAGCGGCACACTCCAGCTTTCATACAAGGCGGCAAGACACAGGAAAACGAATAATACCGACAATACATACAGCAGCGGTGCGAGCGCGCCGGCGCGCTGTTCCTGCAAAGATGCGCCCGTCCATTCGATTTGATAGCCGTGGGGCAGGGCTTCGACCAGCCGCTGCAATTCTGCCATGGCCTCGCCCGAGCTGATGCCGTCGGCGGCGGCAGCCTGCATATTCATGGCCAGACTGCCGGAGAAACGGATAAGTTGCGGCGGGGCGACTTCCCAGCGTAAAGCGCTGAATGAAGACAAAGGTATCATTTCACCTTGTGCGTTACGCACTTTCCATTGGCCGATGTCTTGCGGCTGCATACGGAAAGGCGCATCGGCTTGGATATAGACGCGTTTGACACGGCCGTTGTGGATAAAATCGTTGACGTATGCACCGCCGAGCGCGTGAGACAAAAGCGTGTTGACATCGCCGAGCGCAACTTGATGGGCAACTGCGGCGCGGTCATCTACTTCTACAACCAACTGGCTGCGCGGTTCTTGGTTGTTGGCGCGGACGCTGCGAATCAGCTTGCTTTGTTCTGCCAGTCCGATTAAGCGGTCTTTGGTCGCATTCAGTTCATCATAACCTTTGCCGTCTGTATCTTTCAATACGAAGCTCAACCCGCCGGCAGAGCCCAAACCGCGTACAACAGGCGGCATATTGACAAAAATTTTAGCGTTTTTATATTGTCGGAACGCTTGGGCGGCGCGTGATTCGAGGGCGGCAGCGGATTGTTCCGGACTGCGCCCTTCCCAAGGCTTGAGGCGGACGGTCAGCAAGCCGAAACCCTGATTGCCGCGAATGCCGGTCAACGTCATCACCGTAGCGACTTCGGGCTGGTCGTGGAAATATTGTTCCAAGGGTGCCAGCGTTTCGCGCAAGCGGGCATCGGTAGCACCGGGCGGCAGAGTAACGTTGACTTGCAGAAATCCCTGATCTTCTTCGGGCAGAAACGAAGTCGGTAATGTGTAGAACAGTACGGCACAAGCAGCGATAACCGCCAAGAATGCCGCCGCCATCAGCCTGCCGCGCTCAAATAATTTGTGCGACAGCGTACCGTAGCGGGCGGAAAGCGCATCAAAGCGATGGTTGAATGCGGCAAACAACCCGCGAAACAGCCCTTTGGCCGGTTTGTTGCGGGCTTTGGGTTTTAAAAACTGCGCGCACAAAGCCGGTGATAAGGTTAAGGCAACAATCACCGAAAAGCCCATCGCTGCAATCAGGGTAACGGCAAATTGGCGGTAAATCACGCCGGTCGTACCCGGGAAAAATGCCATCGGTACGAATACCGCCGACAGCACCAAGCCTACGCCTACCAGCGCGGAAGAAATTTCCCGCATGGATTTTTCCGTGGCGGCAGGCGCGTCCAAACCCTCGTCGTGCATCACACGCTCGACATTTTCCACCACCACAATCGCATCGTCCACCAGCAAGCCGATGGCCAGTACCAGCGCAAACATGGTCAGCATATTGATTGAGTAGCCCGATACCGCCAAAATCCCCAGCGTTCCCATCAGCACCACCGGTACGGCGATTGCCGGAATCAGGGTAGCGCGCCAGCTCTGTAAAAACAGATACATCACCAGCACCACCAAGACCACCGCCTCCGCCAGCGTTTTCAGCACTTCTTTCAGCGAAGCCTTCACAAACGGTACGCTGTCTTGGCTGGTAACTGCTTTGAGGCCGTAAGGGAAAGACGGCTCAATCTCGCGGATTTTCTGTTCAACCGCCGCCGCCGTTTCCAAAGCGTTGGCACCGTCTGCCAGAATAATGCCCAATGCCCCGCCGGTGTGTCCGTTGAAGCGCGTGTTCACATCGCTGCTTTCCGCGCCCAGTTCCACCCGTGCCACATCTTTCAAGAATACCGCCGCGCCGCTGCCGTCGCTTTTCAGAATAATATTTTCAAATTGCTCAACCGTTTGCAGTTTGCTGCGCGCGCGTATCGGCACATTCAGCATTTGGTTTTCCACGGAAGGCAGTTGTCCGAGCTGGCCGGCGGATACCTGCGTGTTTTGGCTGTCTAAGGCAGCGCGGACATCAGACGGCATCAGTCGGTATTGCTCCAGCTTGTGCGGATCGAGCCAGATTCTCATGGCATAAGGGCTGCCGTAAAGCTGTACTTCCGCCACGCCGTCGACTCGACCCAGTACGTCCACCAGATTGCTGGAGAGGTAGTCCGTTACCGCCACGCGCGGCACGCTTGGGTCTTCGGTGTAAAACATCCAAGTAACCAGATTGTCTTGTCCGCCGCGCGTAACGGTTACGCCGCGCTGCTGTACCGCTTCGGGCAGGCGCGACAATGCCTGCTGGAGCGCATTTTGCACTTGTACCTGTGCCACATCGATGTCCGTGCCCGGTTCAAAGGTAATGGTGGTGCGCGAGAGGCCGGAAGAATCGGAAGTCGAACTCATGTACATCAGCCCGTCCAAACCGGTCATGCGCTGCTCGATGACTTGAGCCACAGAGTCATTGACCGTTTCCGCCGATGCGCCGGTATAGCGCGCCACCACAGAAACCTGCGGCGGTGCAATATCGGGATACTGTTCCAGCGGCAGCTTGAAAACAGACAACGCGCCCGCCAATGTGATGAAAATCGATAACACCCAAGCAAATACAGGGCGACGGATAAAGAATAAAGCCATACGGTGCGGTAAATAAAAAAGCTGTTTGCAGACGGCATGGATTGTGAACAATTACAGCGATTTAGGCAAGAATATATAGTCATTTTAAATAAGCCTGATACGGCGGTGCGGCATCAGGCTGTGGCTTGACCTTAAAAGGCCGTCTGCAAATCGGGCATTTTACAGACGGCCTTTTTACCATGACCGCCAATCAGCAAACAAACGCTTATGCCGTCTGTAAAACCGCGTGCTTGAAATATACCGCATGGCTGCTTTGGTTTTCACGATGGGAAAGAGTGAACCAAATCAAATTAAAAAATCAGAGGTATCGGCCGGTTTGGTTGTAACGGAAAGGGATAAACCGCGCTGTGCCGCCGGTGCGGTATCAGGCTGTGGTTTGACGTTATAGTCATTTAAAATAAGAATGATACAGCGTTGCTTTGCCTTGCCGTACTATGTGTACTGTCTGCGGCTTCGCTGCCTTGTCTCATTCTTATTTTATTCGACTATAAAAGGCCGTCTGCAAAAACGTGATTTTGCAGACGGCCTTTCAGCCGGAATTCGGATTAAAACGTAAAACCCGTTTCCAAATCCTCATCGCCCACTAGTTCGACCAAGAGTGCGTAAAGCGGTGCGAGGTCGATGTAGCGGCGGGAGGCGCGGCGCAGATAGTTCAAAAAGCGCGGGATTTCGGGGCGGTATTTGTCTTTGCCGTCGCGGTAGTAGAGACGGGCGAAGATGCCGGCTACTTTGAGATGCCGCTGCACGCCCATCCACTCGAACCAGCGGTAAAATTCGTCGAACTCGGCAGGCACGGGCAAACCGGCGGCGCGTGCTTTTTCCCAGTAGCGGATAACCAAATCCAAAACAAATTCCTCTTCCCACTCGATAAACGCATCGCGCAACAATGACACCAAGTCATAGGAAATCGGGCCGTAAAGCGCATCTTGGAAATCGAGCACCCCGGGGCGGCCGTTTTGCAGCATCAGGTTGCGCACGATGTAATCGCGGTGGACATATACCTTGGGCTGCGCCAACAGGGGCGGCAGCAGGGTGTCGACAGTTTGCTGCCAGAGTTGGCGTTGTTTGAAATTCAAAGTTTTACCCAATTCTTTGGCTACAAACCATTCGGGGAACAAATTGATTTCGCGCAGCATGACGGCATAATCGTATTCGGGCAGCACTTCGGGGCGGCTGGCTTTCTGCAGTTCGACCAGTTCGTCAACCGCTTCCAGCAGCAATGCTTTGTGTGCCGCTTCGGAAGTTTCCTGCTGCATGGCGGTCAGGAAAGTCGTGCTGCCCAAATCGTTGAGTACCATAAAGCCCAACGTTTCGTCAACGTGCAGAACTTGCGGCACATTCACCATGTCAAACAGCTTCTGCACTTTCAAATACGGCGCAACACTCATCTTATCGGGCGGCGCGTCCATACAGACCACCGTATGGCCGTCTGCAAAAGCGGCGCGGAAATAGCGGCGGAAATCGGCATCGGCCGCCGCAAAACTCAACTCGAAAGGCCGGCCGGGGTAAACGCTTTCCAGCCAATTTTTCAATTCAATTTGTCGTTGCATAGCAGTTTCGTTATTTTTCAGGTTAAAATAAACGCTATTCTAACTGGCAAACCGTTTTAAGGGGCAACTTTGGCTCGTTTATTTTCACTCAAACCTCTGGTATTTGCCCTGAGCGTCGGCTTCAGTACGGCTGCGGCGGCTCAGGAGGCAGCATCGTTTGTTCCCGATGTGGCGGATTATGTGCCGGTAGAAACCGCCGCGTTTGCAGACGAAGCCAAAGCAGAGGCAAAAAAAGCCGCCGAAGTTGCCGAAAGGCCGTCTGCAAATACGGCAGAAAGCGCAGCGGAAAGTACGGCGGAAAATCTGCCTGCCGGCGGGGAAGAAGCACTGTCGCTGGGCGAAACCTGTTTGTTTTGCAGTGATGAAACCGTCGCCGCCCAAGCACACGCATTGGCGCGGGAGCAGGCGGGAGAAGACATTATGCGCAGCGGCGAAGACCCGCTGCCGCCCGACTATACCCGTGTAACCGCTGATTACATACAGGGTCAGAACCAAGACGACGGGCAAGGCGGTACAATCGCCAAAGTCCGTGCCGAAGGCGATGTGGTTATCGAACGCAATCAGGAAATCTTGAATGCGGATTGGGCGGAATACGACCAAGCCAGCGATACTGTTACCGCAGGCGATCAATACAAGCTGTATCAAAACGGCTCGGTGGTCAGCGGTAAAGAGCTGACTTACAACTTAACCGACCGCACGGGCATCAGCGAAAACGTCCGCATGGCTACCGAACGCGAAGGCCGCCGTCTGCAAAGCGTCAGCGAAAAAGCAGAAATGAAAGGGCCGGGGCTGTATCATCTGGTCAATACCAAATTCAACACCTGTTCGCCGGGCGATGCGTCTTGGTACATCAAAGCCAAAAGCGTAGAGGCGGACGAAGCAAGCGGAATCGGTGTGGCCAAAAATGCCGCGCTGGTGTTCGGCGGCGTACCCGTTTTGTACACGCCGTGGGCGGATTTCCCGCTTAACGGCAGCCGTAAGAGCGGTTTTCTCGTGCCGAACATCTCCACCGGTTCGGACGGCTTCGAATTGTCGCTGCCGTATTATCTGAACCTCAAGCCCAATCTCGATGCAACCGTTACCCCCGGTGTCATCAGCAGGCGCGGCGTGCGCTTGGGCGGGCAGGTGCGCTATCTTGAGCCGGCGTATTCCGGCAAACTCGAAGGCAACTGGATGCCGCATGATAAGAAGAGCGACCGCAACAACCGCTCCCAAGTGCTGTGGCAGCACAACCACACTTTCAGCGACCATTTGAGCGGCGGTGTGGACTTCAATCATGTTTCCGACAACGATTATTACCGTGATTTTTACAGTCAGGGCGATATTGCCGATAACGTCAACCTCAACCGCCAAGCATGGTTGAACTACAACCGCAGCATATGGGGCGGGCAGTTCGGCAGCTCGCTGATGGCGCAGAAATACCAAACACTGGCCAATGAAAACGGTTATAAAGACGAGCCGTATGCCATTCTGCCGCGTCTGTCGGCCAGCTGGAGCAAAAATACCGGCAATGCCCAAATCAACCTGTTCGGGCAGTTTACCCGTTTCGACCACGACAGCAAACAAAGCGGCAACCGCTTGATTGTTTCGCCGTCTGTAAAATGGGACTTTCATAACGAATGGGGCTATATCCGTCCAAAAGCAAGCCTGCATTATGCCCGTTACGATTTGGACAGTTTCAACGGCGAAGCGGGGCGGCATGCCAGCCTGACCCTGCCGATGTTCAGCGTTGATTCCGGTATGACGTTTGAACGTAATGCGGAGTTTTTTGGCAAATCATTTATCCAAACGCTCGAACCGCGCCTGTTTTACAACTATATTCCGACCAAATCGCAAAGCAACCTGCCTAATTTCGATACGTCGGAAAACAGCTTCAAATACGCCCAGTTGTTCCGCGACAACATTTACTCCGGCTACGACCGAGTCAATTCGGCCAACAGCCTGTCGACTGCCGTACAGAGCCGCTTATTGAACCCGAAAAACGGTGCGGAACTGTTTCGGGCGGGTATCGGGCAGAAGTTTTACTTCACCAACGACAACGTCATGCTTGACGGGCGTGTCGGCGAATACACGCGCAACCGCTCCGATTGGGTGGCCTTCGCACACGGCAACCTGACCGACAGCGTGCGCCTGCATACGGACGCACACTACAACCAAAACGAAGAGCGTTTCGAGAGCTACGCCGCCGGCATTATCTACAACCCCGAGCCGGGCAAAGTTTTGAGTGCGCGTTACAAATACGGGCGCAACGAGCAGCAATACCTGCAAAGCAACGGCAGCTATTACTACGACAAACTGAAGCAGATAGACGTGGCCGCACAATGGCCGCTTGCCAAAAACCTCTACGGCGTGGCACGATTCAACTACGAACTCCAAGCCAAACGTCCGCTGGATATGCTGGTTGGCGCAGAATACAAAAGTAACTGCGGCTGTTGGAGTGCCAGCATCGTTGCTCAACGCTATGTTACCGGCGAACACAGCCGTAAAAACGCCGTTTTATTCAACCTTCAGCTTAAAGACCTGAGCAACATCGGTCAAAACCCATTTGAAACACTGCGGCTTGCCATTCCCGGCTACCGCAAAACCAATGAGATAGTCAAACCATGAATGTGAAAAAACTGATTTTAGCCGCCGCAATCGGTGCCGGCCTGAATACTGCATTGGCAGCCGACATCAAACCGTCCGACAGCATTGCCGCCGTTGTGGACAACGAAGTTATCACCCAACGGCAGGTTGCCCAAGCGGTTGCCGATGCCCGCCGTGATTTGCCCAAGGGCGAGAAAATCAACGATGAAGATTTGCGCCGTCAGGTTTTGGCGCAGATGATTAACCAATCTCTGATTGTTCAGGCAGGCAAACGCCGCAATATCCGTGCCAGCGAAGCCGAAATCGATGCCGTGATTGCCGCCAATCCGTCTTTGAAAAACGCTTCCAAAGCCGTGCGCCGCAGTATTGCCGACAATATCATCATGGAAAAAGTACGCCAGCAGGCAGTCATGCAGAACAGCCGTGTGAGCGAGTCTGAAATCGACCATTTCATCGCCCAAGCCGAACAGCAGGGCGTAGCCTTGCCGGAAGGCGAGCCGATGCGCCAATACCGCGCGCAACACATCTTGCTGAAAGCTGACAACGATAACGCCGCTGCCGCCGCCGAAAGCAGCATACGGAAAATCCATACCCAAGCCCGCAGCGGCGCGGATTTCTCATCATTGGCACAGCAGTATTCGCAAGATGTCAGCGCGGGCAACGGCGGCGATTTGGGCTGGTTTGCAGACGGCATGATGGTTGCTCAATTTGAAGATGCCGTGCACAAACTCAAACCCGGACAAATCAGCGCGCCGGTGCGTACCGAGTTTGGCTGGCACATCATCAAGCTGAACGAAGTGCGCGATGCCGGTACGCCGGAAGAACGCCGCCGCAATTCCGTGCGCCAATACCTGTCGCAGCAAAAAGCACAACAAGCCACTACCGACCTGCTGCGCGATTTGCACAATAGCGCGTTTGTCGATGTGCGCTGATTGATGTTTGGCAGAAATCATTAAAAAGGCCGTCTGCAAAATCCAAACCAATCAGGATTTTGCAGACGGCCTTTTATAGTCGAATAAAATAAGAATGAGACAAGGCAGCGAAGCCGCAGACAGTACACATAGTACGGCAAGGCAAAGCAACGCTGTATCATTCTTATTTTAAATGACTATAGTGTTATCCATTGTTATCCCATGCAAAAAGATACAGCCTTGTTGAGTGTTGCTTGGAGAGGGTACTTAACCAAGCTGCCGAAATGCAAGTCTGCCGCTCCGTAATCCGTATCATCAGTACTGCTTGCGGCTTTGCTGCTTTGTTTCAATCCGAGACCTTTGCAACATTCATGACAAGGGCTGGTAGGGCGGGTTTACACCTGCCTGCTTGGGCTTTTTGAAGTTCTCCGTTTTTCAAGGCGTTCAATTTTCGGGTGGGTGTAAAACCTGCCCCTGCCATCAGTTTTGATTCGTTTCCTGTTTTGTTTGCACAGGTCTCAATCTGTGTGAACCGATCATCACAACCGCCTGACAGCTAAGGGCTCAACAACATTTCCTGCATCAGCTTCATACCCCATTGCCAGCCGCCGGAAACGGAATCCAGCGGAGCAGGGTAGGGGGAAACCAGCAATCGGGCTTGCCAGAGTGCTGCCTGTTTGGCTGCCCATTCGCGGTATGCCGGTTTGGATTGACCGATAACCAACGCCGTACGGCAGGGGCAGCGGGCGCGTATCAGAGTGTGTTCGGTATCGTCGGGCAATGCGTCCGCTCGGGGCGAAACCAAAATAATGTTGCAGAGGCGCCGCTGTGCGTTGATGTCTGCCTGATAAAGCCAAGCCAAAAACGCCGATACGCCCGCACCGTAGGCGACTACGGCGATGTGTTGTGCCGCAATGCCGTTAAAGGCCGTCTGCATATTTTCCTGCCAGCAGTGAATGCTTTGATTGCGTGAAGCGGCGGTTTGTACGCTCACAGGATAGCTGACCGCCCAACGCTCCAGCCATGCGGCAGGGATGTCGCCGTCATCAATCAGCAGCAGGGTTAAATCTTCGAGGTTTGAAGTGTTCATGGCAAGCCCTTTTTGCAGACGGCCTAACGCAGCCAATCTGCCAAAGTCAGCGCAATCAGTAATCCGCCCAACGCATTCAGCAGAGCGCAAATCAGCAGGCAGACAGCCGTATTGCCGAACAGCCGCCAACCTTTCCAGCCGAAATATTTTGCGGCAACCAGCAGGCAGGGCAGGCAGAGCAGCAGCCATACCGCTGCCCAAGTCCAGTCGGCTTTGGTGGGCGGCAGCATACCGGAAATGCGGGCATACATGAAGACAGCCCATACGGCCATCGGCAGCAGCAATGCCGTCATAATCCAAGCCGCACCGATACCGGTACGTCCGTTTTCATTCCAAGCGTAGCGGCCGAATATTTTATTTGACGGCATAGTCATACTCCACCACCAAGGGCGCATGGTCGGAAAATTTCACGTCTTTATAAACATGGGCAGAGACGGCTTTTTGCGCCAGCTCGGGCGTAACCATCTGATAATCGATACGCCACCCTACGTCTTTCGCATACGCCTGCCCGCGGTTGCTCCACCAAGTATAGCCGGGGATTTCGGGATAGAGCGTGCGCCACATATCCACCCAACCGAGCCGGCTGATGACTTTGCCGATCCACTCGCGCTCTTCGGGCAGGAAGCCTGAGTTTTTCTGGTTGCCTTTCCAGTTTTTCAAATCGATGTTTTGGTGGGCGATGTTCCAGTCGCCGCACACCACCACATCTCGCCCTTCCGCTTTCATGGCTTCGAGCATGGGGTAAAACGCATCTAAAAAACGGTATTTCAATTCTTGGCGTTCCGGCGCGCTGGTGCCGCTGGGCAGATACAGCGAAATCACGCTCAATTTGCCGAAATCGCAGCGCACAAAGCGCCCTTCGCGGTCGAACTCCTCGATGCCCATGCCCACTTGCACGCGGTCGGGCTGCTGTTTGCTGTACACCGCCACGCCGCTGTAACCGCGCTTTTCGGCGCAATGCCAATGGCCGTGCATGCCGTGCGGATTTTTCATGTCGTCCGATAAATCCGCTTCCTGTGCTTTGAGTTCCTGCACGCAGACAATGTCCGCGCCTGATTCGGCGATGTATTCGAGAAAACCTTTTCGATAGGCGGAGCGGATGCCGTTGACGTTGGCGGAGATGATTTTCAGCATGATGTTTGGTACAAAGTAATGGTAAAGCGGTATTGTAACTGAAATTTGCCCGCCAAGCCGTCTGAAAAACCTTGCGGCGGTACGGCTTTTGCAGACGGCTTAACCTTTTCTTTACTATCCTTTATAATCGCCGGTATTGGAAACTTTTTATTCTGGAAAGCTCGAACATGTCTGATTTCCGCCAAGATTTTTTGAAATTCTCCCTGTCGCAAAATGTGTTGAAGTTCGGCGAGTTCACCACCAAAGCCGGCCGTCAGTCGCCGTATTTTTTCAATGCCGGACTGTTTAACGACGGTGCCTCTACCCTGCAACTGGCCAAGTTTTACGCACAGGCGATTATCGAAAGCAAAATCGAATTTGATATGCTGTTCGGCCCGGCCTACAAAGGCATTATTTTGGCGGCGGCAACGGCGATGATGCTGGCGGAAAAAGGCGTCAACGTGCCGTTTGCCTACAACCGCAAAGAAGCCAAAGACCACGGCGAAGGCGGTGTGTTGGTCGGTGCGCCGCTCAAAGGCCGCGTGCTGATTATCGACGATGTGATTTCCGCCGGTACTTCCGTGCGCGAGTCGGTGAAGCTGATTGAAGCGGAAGGTGCTGTTCCCGCTGCCGTCGCCATCGCACTCGACCGCATGGAAAAAGGTACGGGCGAATTATCTGCCGTGCAGGAAGTCGAGCAGCAATACGGTCTGCCGGTGGTATCAATTGCCAACTTGAATGATTTGTTTACGCTGTTGCAAAACAACAGCGAATTTGGCGGCTATTTCGAGCCGGTCAAAGCCTACCGCGAACGCTACGGCGTAGCGTGATTTTGCAGACGGCCATCTAGAGAAACCATGAATACATCTGTCGGTTTTGTCGGTGATTTCCGTGAAGCTGCGCCTTACATCAATTATCTTCGCGGTAAAACGCTGGTGATCGGTGTGGCGGGCAGCCTGCTGGAGGGAGATGCGCTCAAGCGGTTGGCAGCCGATTTGAACCTGCTGGCCAGTCTCGGCGTGCGTTTGGTGCTGGTACACGGTTCGCGCAAGCAGATAGACGGTTTGGCCGCGGCTGCCGGAAGCGTACCGCAATACCATCAAAACCGCCGCATTACCGATGAAACCACGCTGCAATACGCCAAACAAGCCGCAGGCATGATTCGTTGCGACATCGAAGCTGCACTCGGCAGCAGCATTGCCCAATTTCCGCAGCGCAGTAAGCCGTTGGCGGTGGCGGGCGGTAATTTTCTTTCTGCCCGACCGTTGGGAGTGATCGACGGCATCGACATGGGCTATACCGGCGTGGTCCGCAAAATCGACACTGAGGCCGTCCGCCAGCGTCTGGACAACGGCGCATTGGTGCTCATCAGCCCCATCGGTCATTCACCCAGCGGCAAAACCTTCAATTTGAGCATGGGCGATATTGCGGAAGCCGCCGCCATCGCCCTTCAAGCGGAAAAATTGGTTTATTTGATTGAACAGGAAGGTATTTTAGACGAAGCAGGCCGTCTGCAAACCAATCTTTCTTCCGCAGAGGCGCGCAAACTGCTTGAAAACGGGCAGGTGCAAACGCAGCAAAACCGCCTGCTCCATTATGCCGTCCATGCGGTGGAGCATGGCGTCAGCCGCACGCAGGTACTCAGCGGCCGCGACGACGGCGCACTGATTCGCGAGCTGTTTACCCGCCACGGTGCGGGAACTTCCATTGCCCGCGATTCTTTCGTGAAAATCCGGCAGGCGCACAATGCTGACATTCCCACCATCATGGCGTTAATCCGCCCGCTGGAGGAGCAAGGCATTTTGCTGCGCCGCAGCCGAGAGTATTTGGAAAACCAAATTCACAGCTTTTCGGTATTGGAACACGACCGGCATATTTACGGTTGTGTGGCATTAAAAACCTTTGAAGAAGCCGATTGCGGCGAGCTGGCGTGTTTGGTGGTTTCGCCCGACGCGCAGGAGGGCGGCTACGGCGAAAAGCTGCTGTCTCATTTATTTGCCGAAGCGCGCGCGCGCGGCATGAAAAAACTGTTTGCCTTGTCCACCCATACCGGAGAATGGTTTGCCGAACGCGGTTTTCAGACGGCATCGTTGGCGGATTTGCCCGAAGAACGCCGCCGCGATTATTTGGAAAACGGTCGGAACTCGCAGATTTTTGTTTACATTTTGTAAGATAAGCGGATAAAAACGTAAAAGCCGTCTGCAAAACCGCAATATGCAGACGGCCTTTTTATCGGGGTAAGTTTCTGAAAGTTATTGAATAAGCCAATATTCCAAATGAATTGTTTCCTATTTGTTGAAGTTGTATTAACCAAACGGTGGTTTATCTGCCAAAAATGCAGGCATAGAATGCACTCCATCGACACAAACAACCCATTCAGTGTCTCTGAAACAATAAGTTTGAAAGGAAACTACATCATGAAAAAATTCGCATTCTTCGCCGCCATCGCTACCGCCGCTTCCATTGCTGCCGCGGATTCTCCCATGCCCAAATGGGATCACGCCAACGACCACGGCGAAATTGTCGGTTTGACTGAAGTAAAATACGATACCACTATCCATTCGGCCAAATACGACGACCGCGTGAAATACACCGTTGCCCCGACCGGCGTACGTACGCCCAACGGTATCGGCCACAACGACACTCATGCCCGCATGAATCCTGAAGGCACCAATTAAGCCGGAAAGCCGCAGAAAGGCCGTCTGTATAGTCGAATAAAATAAGAATGAGACAAGGCAGCGAAGCCGCAGACAGTACACATAGTACGGCAAGGCAAAGCAACGCTGTATCATTCTTATTTTAAATGACTATAAAAAGCAGGGAACGCCGATTATGATGTTCCGAAGTCTTTTTGCAGACGGCCTTTTTGTGTATTCCGCCGCAGTTTGCCGGCCAATAACCGAGTTTGCCGCTCAGACTTTCGCCGTATGGAACAATCGGCTACAATAAACGCTGTTTGAAACCGCTATCAAAAGGAAAAGTCATGACCCGTATGGTTCAGTGTGTCAAGCTCGGCAAAGAAGCCGAAGGCATGAAATTCGCGCCGCTGCCCAACGAATTGGGCAAACGCATTTTTGAAAACGTATCGCAAGAAGCATGGAACGCATGGACGCGCCACCAAACCATGCTGATTAATGAAAACCGCTTGAGCTTGGCCGACCCGCGCGCCCGCGAATATCTGGCACAGCAGATGGAAAATTATTTCTTCGGCGACGGTGCGGATGCGGTGCAAGGTTACGTTCCCCAAGAATAAACAGGAATCAATCAGGCTGTCGGCAGCATGATTTGCCGAAAAAAGGCCGTCTGCAAAATGGTAAAACCGCAAATTTGCGTGTTAGCCGTTTTGCAGACGGCCTTTTTCGGTTTGGGAAAGTTGAAAGCGGGATAAACGCCCCAACGTGGTTATATAGTCATTTAAAATAAGAATGATACGGCGTTGCTTTGCCTTGCCGTACTATGTGTACTGTCTGCGGCTTCGCTGCCTTGTCTCATTCTTATTTTATTCGACTATACTAAGGGGAAACATAGAATATGAAATTGTTTTGCAAACGGTTTTCCTGATGCGCCCGACAGCATATCGGGCAAAACGGCAACCGCTTGTAAAGCAGTATGAGGCAGGAAATATTGTAAACGCAGGAGTATATGGGTGGCGCAAGGCCGTCTGTATTGAGCAGATGCATGAAAAAGCAGCAAAAATATGCGAAATTTTACCCAACGAGCATGATTTGCTGTTAAAATCCCCGTTCGTTTAGTCTATTTACTTTAAACACACACTTATTGGAGCAAACGCCATGCAAAACGACGTTTACGACTACACTCAAACCGGCGCGGTTCAACAGAACGAAGTACTGCGTAAAACCTACAACCTGCTGGCTCTGTCTTTCCTGCCGGCGGTGGCAGGCGCGTACATCAGCGGCCAGAGCGGTTTCAATATCATGGCCGCGTTGGGCGGCGGCTGGATGGGCATTATCGCCGTATTCGCCTTTTTCTACGGTATGTGTTTCATGATTGAGCGCAACCGTTACAGCAATACCGGCGTGGCATTGCTGATGGTGTTCACTTTCGGTATGGGCGTGATGATCAGCCCGCTGCTGCAATATGCCTTGAGCATCAGCAACGGCGCGCAAATCGTCGGTATCGCTGCGGCGATGACGGCAGCCGTATTCTTTACCATGGCTGCCATGGCGCGCCGCACCAACATCAATATGAGCTCTTTGGGCCGCTTCCTGACTGTCGGCGTGGTCATTTTGATGATGGCGGTGGTTGCCAATCTGTTTTTGAACATTCCGGCGCTGAGCCTGACCATTTCCGCAGGTTTCGTGCTGTTCAGTTCGCTGCTGATTATGTTCCAAGTGCGCCAAGTGATTGACGGCGGCGAAGACAGCCACATCAGCGCGGCATTGACCATCTTTATCTCGATTTACAATATTTTCAGCAGCCTGTTGAACATTCTGCTGGCGTTCAATAACGACGACTAAGAATTGTCGGAACACCCAAGCCGTCCGGACGGGGTTTGACGGAAATCGCCGATTTCGCGTTGAAACCGTGTTCGGGCGGCTTTTCTTTGACACTTTTCCTGTGTGCCGTTATGCTGGTCGTTTTCTCCGACAGACAACCGTTCATGAATACCACCATACGCCGCGCCGTTTATGCCGGCAGTTTCGATCCTCCGACCAACGGACATTTGTGGATGATACGCGAAGCCGCCGCACTCTTTGACGAATTGGTCGTTGCCCTCGGCGTTAATCCTGAAAAACGCAGTACCTACACCATAGAAGAGCGGCAGGAAATGCTGGAGGCTGTAACCGCTGATTTGCCGAATGTAAAAATCCGCGTATTTGAAAACCGTTTTTTGGTACATTTCGCCCGTGAAGTCGGTGCGCGTTTTGTGGTGCGCGGCATACGCAGCGGCAGCGATTACGAATACGAGCGGACGATGCGCTACATCAACAGCGATCTTGCGCCTGAAATCACAACGGTATTGTTGATGCCGCCGCGCGAAATCGCCGAGGTGTCTTCAACAATGGTGAAAGGATTGGTCGGGCCGGAAGGCTGGCGCGATACCATCGGCCGCTATGTGCCGGAAGCCGTATATCGGAAAATTTTGAGCGATTGCGAACGCTAGCAATATCGGGATTTCGATAAATCCCGCATCGGATACGGCTGAAGGGATAGGGAGGGCAACGGGCAGGAAACGGCGGCAGTTGCGCCAATTCGGTTTGGGCGGTGTGGCTGCAATGTGTTGTGCGTGTTTGTACCGCCTGCGGTTTGCCGCTTGGTTTCCATGCAAAGAGAAACAGTTGTATAGTCATTTAAAATAAGAATGATACAGCGTTGCTTTGCCTTGCCGTACTATGTGTACTGTCTGCGGCTTCGCTGCCTTGCCTCATTCTTATTTTATTCGACTATAAAAAGGCCGTCTGCAAAATGGCTGAAACGGGAAACCCTGTTTTCAGGCATTTTGCAGACGGCCTGATACCTTTGTAAAAACAGGAAACAAACCAAAACCGATGCTGGGAGCGGGTTTTACACCTGCCCGAAAATTGAATACCTTGGAAAATTCACAATTTCAAAAAGCCCAAGCAAGCGGGAGGGCGTAAACCCTGCCTCTGCAAGCCCTTGTCATGAGTTTTGCAAAAGGTCTCGGCCTGTTGTGTGGTACGGGCAATGACGGTTCGGTTTGCACCTCTGCCCAAATTAATTTTTCATTTCCAAAACGCTCAGACCTTCCAAGTCGGCAAAGCTGCGGTCGCGGACGATTTGGCAGAAATTGTCCAGATAGCTTTTACCGGCATCTTCGCTACGCATGGCGGCATACAATTCGCTACGCAGGCCGTCTGCAGTAATCGGACGGGCAATCACGTAGTCTTTTTCCAGATAAGGCATAACCGTCCAATACGGCAGCGCGGCAACGCCCCTACGGCTGGCCACCAGTTGGATAATCGCGATGGTCAGCTCGCTGTGGCGGCGTTGGGGATTGATGCCGCGCGGAAGGAGGACTTTTTTCAGCAGGTCGAGCATATCATCGGGTACGGGGTAGGTAATCAGCGTTTCATCGGCAAAGTCTTCTGCCTGCCAAACCTGTTTTGCCGCCAAGGGGTGATCTTTGGCGCATATGCCGACCATTTCATAGGAAAACAGCGGGAAATAGGTAATACCGGTTTGCGGTTCCGCTTCGGAAACAATGGCAATGTCGGCACGGTGTTGCAGCAGCAGTCCGACCGGATCGGCATGGAAACCGGAAACGATGTCCAATTCCACTTGCGGCCACAACGGGCGGAACTCTCCCATTGCCGGCATCAGCCAGTCGAAACAGGTATGGCATTCTACTGCTACGCGCAATTCGCCTGCCTCTCCTTCGATAATTTGCGCCAAATCACGTTCCGCCGCTGCCACTTGCGGCAACAGGTCGTGTGCCAGTTGCAGCAGCCGCATACCGGCAGGAGTAAAGCGAAACGGCGTGGACTTGCGCTCAAACAGTGGTGTGTCGTAATAATTTTCTAAAGCGCGGATTTGGTGGGAAAGGGCGGATTGGGTGAGAAATACCCGTTTGGCGGCAAGAGAAACGCTGCCCGTTTCTTCCAATGCCAGTAAAGTTTTGAGGTGGCGCAGTTCGATAAAGGAATCCATAAAAGCAATCTTTCAGACAGCACGGGTATGTAAAAATGCGACAATATTAAAATAATTCATGTTGATATGCAAATTCTGAATAAAATGCCGTCTGCAAATTGAGAAGTAGCGGTTTTTTGCCGCCAAACTGCTCATGAAACCGCTCGATGGGGAAATATCCACCGCTGCGGCAGTTTTCATAATAAAATAACCGGTTCGGTAAATTTCAAACAATGCAAACTTTATTGAGGGAACTGTTATGACAACCCGTCAGGAAATACTGGCTTGGTGTGATGAAACGCTGCAGGCCGCCGCCTATAAAGATTATGCGCCCAACGGTCTGCAAGTCGAGGGCAGGGAAGAGGTTGCCAAAATCGTAACCTCGGTTACCGCCAGCAAAGCCGCGATTGATTTTGCGGTTGCCGAACATGCGGATATGTTGCTGGTGCATCACGGTATGTTTTGGAAAAGCGAACCGCTGACCATTACCGGCTGGAAAAAAGCGCGGATTGAAACCTTGTTGAAACACCAAATCAATATGGTCGGCTACCATCTACCATTGGACGGCCATGCGGAGTTGGGCAACAACGCGCAGCTTGCCAAACAGTTGGGCTGGCAGACGGAGGCGTGTTTCGGCGAACAGAATCTGTTGAATATCGGCAGCACCGCCCAAGTGCAGACGTTGGCGCAATTTGCAGACGGCCTTGAAAGTGTATTGCGCCGCAAACCCTTGGTTATCGGTGATTTGGATAAGCAGATTAAGCGGGTGGCGTGGTGCACGGGCGGCGCGCAAGGCTTTTTCCAAGAAGCCATTGAGGCAGGAGCCGATGTGTATGTAACCGGCGAAGTTTCCGAAGCGCAATACCATTTGTCCAATGAAACCGGCGTTGCCTTTGTCGGAGCAGGACACCACGCAACCGAGCGTTACGGCGTGCGCGTCTTGGGCGACGCGCTGGCGCACCGGTTCGGCGTGCAGGTGTGTCATTTTGATGAAAACAATCCGGTGTAACGCTCAAAGGCCGTCTGCAAAATCGGATAAATCGGTTTTGCAGACGGCTTTTGCGACAATAACATTGAGAAATATCACAAAATCTTTACCTTATTTTAAATAATGCTTTGAGTATCACGACAAAATAGGTAGAATTACATTGTTTAATGGCTCGGTATTCCCAACATTAGGACGACTGAATATATGGATAATCAAGAAATCAACAACGGCCGCCGCCGTTTCCTGACGCTCGCAACCTGCGGCGCGGGCGGTGTTGCGGCCTTGGGCGTAGCAACGCCTTTCGTAGCCAGCTTCTTCCCCTCGGAAAAAGCCAAAGCTGCCGGTGCTGCCGTTGAAGTCGACGTCAGCAAAATCGAGAGCGGTCAGATGATTACCGCCGAATGGCAGGGCAAACCTATTTTCGTGCTCAACCGTACGGAGCAGCAGCTCAAAGATTTGCGTGCCGTTGATGGCGAAATGGCCGATCCGAACTCGGAAGCAGATCAACAGCCCGAATACGCGAAAAACGAAAACCGTTCGATTAAGCCGAATATCTTTGTCGCAATCGGTATCTGTACCCACTTGGGCTGCTCGCCGACCTATCGTCCCGATGTTGCTCCGGCAGATTTGGGCGCGGATTGGAAAGGCGGCTTTTTCTGTCCTTGCCACGGTTCGAAATTCGACATTGCCGGCCGCGTGTACAAAGGTGTTCCCGCACCGACCAACTTGGTCGTACCGCCTTATAAATATCTGAGCGATACCACTATTTTGGTAGGCGAAGACTGATAATAAGGAATTGAACTATGGCAAACCAAACCAATAACAAAGCAAAAGCATTGTTAGGCTGGGTGGACGACCGTTTCCCCTTGTCTAAAATGTGGAAAGAGCACCTGAGCGAGTACTACGCACCGAAAAACTTCAACTTCTGGTATTACTTCGGTTCGCTGGCGCTGCTCGTGTTGGTGATTCAAATCGTCAGCGGCATCTTCCTGACCATGAACTACAAGCCGGACGGCAACCTGAATGCCTACCACCTGCCGGCAGCCTTTACTGCAGTAGAATACATCATGCGCGACGTGTCGGGCGGTTGGATTATCCGCTATATGCACTCTACCGGCGCATCATTCTTCTTTATTGTTGTTTACCTGCATATGTTCCGCGGCTTGGTGTACGGTTCGTACAAAAAACCGCGCGAATTGGTGTGGGTGTTCGGCTCGCTGATTTTCTTGGCGCTGATGGCCGAAGCCTTTATGGGCTACCTGTTGCCTTGGGGTCAAATGTCGTTCTGGGGCGCACAGGTAATTATCAACCTGTTTGCCGCCATTCCGGTCATCGGTCCGGACTTGTCTACTTGGATTCGCGGTGACTTCAACGTATCCGACGCAACCCTGAACCGTTTCTTTGCCTTGCACGTAATTGCCGTGCCGCTGGTGTTGATTGGTCTGGTTGTGGCGCACATCATCGCCCTGCACGAAGTCGGCTCGAACAACCCTGACGGCGTGGAAATCAAAAAACTCAAAGATGAAAACGGCGTTCCTTTGGACGGCATCCCGTTCCATCCGTACTACACCGTAAAAGACATCTTGGGCGTAGTGGTATTCCTGATTGTCTTCTGTGCCGTGATGTTCTTTGCGCCTGAAGGAGGCGGCTACTTCCTTGAAGCACCAAACTTTGATGCGGCCAACCCGCTGAAAACACCTGCACACATTGCACCGGTATGGTACTTTACTCCGTTCTACGCTATTTTGCGTGCCGTACCTTCTTTCATGGGTACTCAAGTTTGGGGTGTGATTGCAATGGGCGCGGCAGTGGTTCTGATTGCTTTGCTGCCGTGGTTGGATAAAGGCGAAGTGAAATCCATCCGTTACCGTGGTCCGATTTTCAAAACAGCCGTTGTACTGTTTGTGATTTCCTTCATCGGCTTGGGTATTTTGGGTGCGTTGGTTGCTACCGATACCCGTACGCTGGTGGCCCGTATCCTGACCGTTATCTACTTTGCTTTCTTCCTCGGTATGCCGTTCTATACCAAGCTGGATTCCAACAAGCCGGTTCCTGAACGCGTAACCATGAGCACCACGAAACAAAAAATCATGTTCTTTGTTTACGTTGCCATTACCGTGGTCGGTGCTTACCTGTTTGCAACCAATATCTGATGAGGGCAGCGAAAATGAAACAAACTTTGAAAAACTGGTTTGCTGCCTTGTTGCTGGCAGCGCCCATGAGCATGGCGGTTGCCGCAGGTGGTCATGCAACTTATGAAAAAGTCGACATCGATTTGCGAGACCAAGTGAGCCTGCAGCGCGGCGCACAGATTTTCACCAACTACTGTCTGTCTTGCCACTCTGCAACCGGTATGCGTTTCAACCGCCTGAAAGACATCGGTTTGACTGACGACGAAATCAAAGCGAACATGATGTTTACCACCGATAACGTGGGTGATGTCATGTTGTCGGCGATGAATCCGAAAGACGGTGAAAAATGGTTCGGTGCGGCACCGCCGGATCTGACCCTGATTGCCCGTTCTCGCGGCGCAGACTACCTGTATGCCTATATGCGTGGTTTCTATAAAGATCCGACCCGTCCGAACGGTTGGAACAACACCGTATTCGATAAAGTCGGTATGCCGCACCCGCTGTGGGAGCAGCAAGGTGTGAAAGCCGTTGAGCTGGACAGTAAAGGCCAGCCGGTTTGGGTTGAAAACGAGCACGGCGTAAAAGAGCCTAAGCTCTACTGGGAATCTACCGGCCTGCACAGCCGCCGCCTGCCGAATGGCAATGTTATCGAGAAAGAGTACGATGCCTATGCGCGCGACTTGGTAAACTTCTTGGTATACATGGGCGAGCCGGCTCAACTGCAACGCCACCGTACCGGCTATATCGTGCTGATTTTCCTGTTGGCCGTTATGCTGCCGCTGGCGTACTTCCTGAAAAAAGAATTCTGGAAAGATGTTCACTAATCGGTTCAGATTCAGACAAAAGGGCAAATCCGCAAGGGTTTGCTCTTTTTATTTACCCTTTTTATATGGCGAGAACAGATGCTTGCTGCTTATGGCAAACATTAAAATATATGATTTAAAATCATATGGTTATATTGAATTTCTGGATTTAAAAACCGCAATCGGCTATAATCGCATAATTAAGTTTCTATATTGGATAAAGGCCGTCTGCAAAAACGGCTGTCAGGAGCAAATACCATGATGACATTATATTCAGGCATTACTTGCCCGTTCAGTCAGCGTTGCCGTTTTGTGTTATATGAAAAAGGCATGGATTTTGAAATTAAAGACGTGGATATTTTCAATAAGCCCGAAGATTTGGCGATAATGAATCCGTATAACCAAGTGCCGGTGCTGGTTGAGCGTGATTTGGTTTTGCATGAGTCTAATATTATCAATGAATACATCGATGAGCGTTTTCCGCATCCGCAGCTGATGCCGGGCGATCCGGTGATGCGCGGTCGTGGTCGCTTGGTGCTGCACCGTATGGAAAAAGAATTGTTTAGTCTGGTGCAGGTTTTGGAAAACCCAGAAGCAAGCAATAAAGAACAGGCAAAAGCCCGCGAAGCCATCGGCAACGGTTTGACCATGCTTGCTCCTGCTTTTGCGAAAAACAAATACATTTTGGGCGATGATTTTTCCATGATTGATGTTGCCTTGGCACCGTTGTTGTGGCGTTTGGATTATTACGACATCAAACTTGGCAAAACTGCCGCGCCTTTATTGAAATATGCCGAACGTATTTTTCAGCGTGAAGCCTTTATCGAGGCGCTGACCCCTGCTGAAAAAGCCATGCGCCGTTAAGCCGGAGTGATTGATGACAACTTCGACCAAGCCTTATTTTTTGCGTGCGATGTATGAATGGTGTTTGGATAACAATCAAACACCGCATATTCTCGCATGGGTAAACGAGCATACGCGCGTGCCGGGACAATATGTGAAAGACGGGCAAATCGTGCTAAATATCGGCCCGGTAGCCAGTTCGAATCTGACGATTGATAATGATTGGGTTCATTTCGCGGCCCGTTTCAGCGGGGTGTCTCACGATATTTGGATTCCGGTCGGGCATGTTGTCCATATTTTTGCCCGGGAGAGCGGCGAGGGCTTGGGTTTTGAATTGGAAGAATACCGGCCTGACGAGCAAACCGCCACCGCACAATCCGAATTGGCGGATACAGATGAAAAAGCAGCGGTGCAATCTGAACCGGCCTCGCCGAAGAAGGGTTTGAAGCTGGTCAAATAGTGGCAAAAAGAATAAAAGGCCGTCTGTATATTGGTTTCGCATCAATCATGTTGCGGCAAGCCAAAATGCAGACGGCCTTTTGTTCGGCTGTGAGCGGTTATAGCTGCCGACTGTGTAATCGATGTGAAAATTATGAAAATGGATTGCCGTTGGGAAGTGTGGTGTGGCCAAGTGGTACAGTTTTTTCCTATTTGGTTTGATACGGCTTGGCGGGTTTTGCTGCATAACTTGTTACGGTCTTGCCGCATCGGAATCGAAACCACTGTAACGGTTTTGCAGACGGCCTTTCCGGCTTGGAAAGAAGTGATGGTTTGCAAGGTGCTTGCGGGTAACAAGGGCTGTGCTTCCGCTTTGCGTTTTTCTGTTTTGCAGACGGCATGAAAGCGGCGTGGCAGGCGGTTTGCAGGCATGAAAAACAACGTGTGGCAAACTTGAATATAATCGGTTTTGATTTGTTAAAAATCCTTTACAATAAAACAATGGCGCAGATTGCCGCAGCCCTTTAAAATAGCAGTTTTATGTAGAATTTTCGGGATAGCAGCCATGATGAAAAATCGAGTAACCAATATTCACTTTGTCGGCATCGGCGGCTCGGGTATGAGCGGCATTGCCGAAGTGTTGCACAATTTGGGCTTTAAGGTTTCCGGTTCGGATCAGGCACGCAGCGCAATGACTGAACATTTGAGCAGCTTGGGCATTCAAGTCTATCCCGGCCATACTGCAGAGCATGTTAATGGTGCAGATGTGGTGGTGACTTCCACTGCGGTGCAAAAAGACAATCCCGAAGTGGTGGCGGCTCAGGAACAGCAGATTCCGGTTATCCCGCGTGCGCTGATGCTGGCCGAATTGATGCGCTTCCGCGACGGCATTGCCATTGCCGGTACGCACGGCAAAACCACGACCACCAGCCTGACGGCTTCGATTTTGGGCGCGGCAGGTCTTGATCCGACTTTCGTCATCGGCGGTAAATTGAATGCGGCGGGAACAAACGCCCGCTTGGGTAAAGGCGAATATATTGTGGCTGAGGCGGACGAATCCGATGCTTCGTTCCTGCACCTGACTCCGATTATGTCGGTGGTGACCAATATCGACGAAGACCACATGGATACTTACGGACACAGTGTGGATAAGCTGCATCAGGCGTTTATCGATTTTATCCACCGTATGCCGTTTTACGGTAAAGCGTTCTTGTGTATCGACAGCGAACACGTCCGTGCGATTTTGCCGAAAGTCAGCAAACCTTATGCCACTTACGGCTTGGAAGATACCGCCGATGTTTACGCGACAGACATCGAAAATATCGGCGCACAAATGAAGTTTACGGTGCACGTGAACATGAAAGGCCACGAGCAAGAGCCGTTTGAAGTGGTATTGAATATGCCCGGTCGCCACAATGTCTTAAACGCACTCGCTGCCATCAGTGTGGCATTGGAAGTGGGTGCATCGGTAGAAGCTATTCAGGCAGGCTTGTTGGGCTTTGAAGGTGTCGGCCGCCGTTTCCAAAAATACGGCGATATCGCTTTGCCGAACGGCGGAACCGCATTGGTGGTGGACGATTACGGACACCACCCCGTAGAAATGGCGGCAACCTTATCGGCGGCGCGCGGCGCATATCCCGAAAAACGTTTGGTACTGGCCTTCCAGCCGCACCGTTACAGCCGTACACGCGATTTGTTTGAAGATTTTACCAAAGTGTTGAACACGGTGGACGCGCTGGTGCTGACCGAAGTGTATGCCGCAGGAGAAGCGCCGATTGCCGAAGCAGACAGCCGCGCATTGGCGCGCAGTATCCGGGCATACGGTAAAGTCGAACCGCTGTATTGTGCGGAAGTGGGCGATTTGCCGCAAATGCTGCTGGATATTCTCAAAGACGGAGATGTGTTGCTGAACATGGGCGCGGGCAGTATCAATCGTGTGCCTCAGGCATTGGTGGATATGACCGCCAAATAATCAGTAAGGCATTTTGCAGACGGCATGAAACGCTGAAAGCCGTCTGCAAAAGTGCGTATTTGTTATACAATTAACATATAATGATAATAAAAGCAGATTGCACTTCCCGATATGGGACGGCAGTCTGCAACAAAATAAAATACAGAAAGACAATATGCAAAATTTTGGTAAAGTTGCCGTATTGGCAGGCGGCTTCTCCAGTGAGCGTGAAGTGTCGCTGGCAAGCGGCGCAGCGATTGTGGCAGCCTTGCGGAGCAAGGGTATAGACGCGCACACGTTCGATCCTAAAGAAACGCCGCTGGGCGAGCTGAAAGCACAGGGCTTTCAGACGGCATTCAATATCCTGCATGGCACTTACGGCGAAGACGGCGCCGTGCAGGGCGCATTGGAGCTGCTGGGTATTCCCTACACCGGCAGTGGTGTGACTGCCTCTGCCATCGGTATGGACAAATACCGCAGCAAGCTGATTTGGCAGGCTTTGGGTCTGCCCGTGCCGGAATTTGCCGTCTTGCACGATGACAGCGATTTTGCCGAAATTGAGCGCAAGCTGGGTTTGCCGATGTTTGTGAAGCCCGCAGCGGAAGGCAGCAGCGTAGGGGTGGTCAAAGTCAAAGAAGCAGGCCGTCTGCAAACGGTATATCAGGAATTGAAACACCTGCAGGGCGAAATCATCGCCGAACGCTTTGTCGGTGGCGGAGAGTATTCCTGTCCGGTATTGTGCGGCCACGCTTTGCCGAGTATCCGCATCATTCCGGCTACTGAATTTTACGATTACGAAGCCAAATACAACCGCAACGATACCGTTTACCAATGTCCGTCCGATTTGAGCGAAGCAGACGAGCAGCTCATGCGCGAATTGGCTGTGCGCGGCGCGCAGGCAGTCGGCGCACAAGGCTGCTCGCGTGTGGATTTTCTGAAAGATACAGACGGCAAATTATATTTGTTGGAAATCAACACCCTGCCGGGTATGACCGATCACAGTTTGGTACCGAAGTCCGCAGCACAGGTAGGCATGGATTTCGCCGATTTATGTATTGAAATTTTGAAAACTGCTCATGTGGGATGATGCAACTGCAATGGGGCGGCTGACCCGCTGGCTGATGGTGCTGATGGTGTTGCTGCTGATCGGTACGGGCGTGGCATGGGTATACAATTCCGACCACTTTCCGGTGAAACAGGTAGCCATTCAAGGTAAGCTGAAATATTCAGACGGCAAAGAGCTGCAAAATATTGCCCAACAATATATGCGTGGCAACATTTTCCGTGCCGACGTACATGGTGCGGGCGAGGCTTTTCAAAAGCTGGCATGGACGGATTCCGTTTTGGTGCGCCGCCGTCTGCCGGATACGGTAGAGATTATCTTGGAAGAACGTATCCCGCTTGCCCGATGGCAGAGCGGCGGTTTGCTGGACACCAAAGGCAATGTTTTCCAAGCCGAAGTTGAAGAAAATTTGCCACTGTTTTCAGGCGAGCCGAATACCGGCAAAGACATGGTCAGACATTATCGGGAGTTTGCCGATATTTTGGATTCCCTAGGTCTGACCATCAACAAACTGATTTATACGCCCCGCTCGGCATGGCAGGTTGTGCTGGACAACGGCATTACCGTGCGGCTGGGCAGGGAAAACGAGACACAACGCCTCCGGCATTTTGCCGAAGCATGGCCTGCCTTGCTGGAAAAACAGCGCGACAGCCTGCTTTATGTAGATATGCGTTATAAAGACGGATTTTCCGTGCGTCACAAACCTACCTCAGACAGGCCGTCCGAATAATTTGCAGACGGCCTGACAGAACAAAACAGATAACATTTAGCGAAATGAATGGGAATTTATGGAACAGCAAAACAAATACATCAGCGCGTTAGATATCGGTACGTCCAAAGTTATCGCGCTTATCGGCGAAGTGCAGGAAGATAATGAAATCCATATCGTCGGTTTGGGTCAGGCACCGTCGCGCGGCCTGAAAGCCGGTATGGTTACCAATATCGACGCTACCGCACAGGCAATTCAGCAGGCGGTGCACGAAGCCGAGTTGATGGCCGATACCAAAATTACCCATGTTACCACCGGTATTGCCGGCAACCATATTCGCAGCATTAATTCCGAAGGCGTGGTAAAAATCACCAACGGCGAAGTGTCGCAAGCAGACATCGACCGCACCATCGAAAGCGCCAAAGCCGTTAAAATTCCTTCCGAGCACAATATCCTGCATACTGTGGTTCAGGAATACATCATCGATAACCAGCCGGGCGTTAAAGAGCCTATCGGCATGAGCGGCGTGCGTTTGGAAACCCGCGTGCACATCATTACCGGCGCGAATACCGCCTTACAGAATATCCAAAAATGTATCCACCGCTGCGGCTTGCAAATGGAGCAGATTATGCTTCAGCCGCTGGCAAGCAGCCAAGCGGTGCTGACCGAAGATGAAAAAGATTTGGGCGTGTGCGTTATCGACATCGGCGGCGGAACAACCGACATCGCCGTTTACACCAACGGCGCTATCCGCCATACTGCCGTCATTCCCGTGGCCGGCGATTTGATTACCAAAGATTTGGCTCAAGCACTGCGTACCCCGCAAAATGCCGCCGAATACATCAAAATCCACTATGGCGCGGCCATTCCGACCATGGAAGATTTAGATGAAATGGTAGAAGTGCCGAGCGTGGGCGATCGGAATCCGCGCCAAATCTCGCGCCGCGTGTTGGCCAGCGTCATCGGGCCGCGCGTGGAAGAAATTTTGGAACTGACGCTGAACGAACTGCGCCGTGCAGGTTTCCCGGAAGAAGTGCTGACTTCGGGCATCGTGCTGACCGGCGGAGCGTCCATGCTCAACGGTATTGTCGAATTGGCAGAAGAAATTTTCAACCTGCCGGCGCGTATCGGTATTCCTCATGAAATCGGCGGAGTTTCCGAGCGTGTCCGCAATCCCCGTTACGCCACGGCCATCGGCTTGTTGGAAGCCGCGCGCGGCGAAGAAGACGGCAGTCCGGTAAGCGGCGCGGTAGTGGTCGGCGATCATGGCGACCAGATGGGCGTATGGGCAAGAATCAAAAAATGGTTGAGCGATACTTTCTAAGCGTAAAACCGGAAACTGTCTGATTTTTACCAAAACAGGCCGTCTGTAAAAGTCATGACGGCCTGATAATAAGAAGTATTTTGCCAGCGTGCAGATACTTCTTATATAATGTAAAAGATTGTTGAATGAATAAACCGTCCTCAAAACAGAGCGCGGAGGAGCATACGAATGGATTTTGTTTACGATGTAGCCGAGTCAGTTACCGGCCCAGTGGTAATTAAAGTAATCGGTTTGGGCGGCGGTGGCTGTAATGCCATCAACAATATGGTGGAAAACACTATTCAAGGCGTAGATTTAATCAGTGCCAATACCGATGCGCAGTCTTTGGGTCAAAACAAAGCCGCCAAGCGTATCCAGTTGGGTACAAACCTGACCAAAGGTTTGGGTGCGGGCGCAAATCCCGAAATCGGCCGTGCGGCAGCGCAAGAAGAGCGCGAAGTGATTGAAGATGCCATCCGCGGCGCAAACCTGCTGTTCATTACCACCGGCATGGGTGGCGGTACCGGTACCGGTTCTGCTCCGGTAGTGGCTGAAATTGCCAAAGAAATGGGTATCCTGACCGTAGCAGTCGTGAGCCGTCCGTTCGGTTTGGAAGGTAACAAACGTGTCAATGTTGCCGCAGCAGGCTTGGAGCAGTTGAAAGCCAATGTTGACTCGCTGATTGTTATCCCGAATGACAAATTGTTCGACGTATTGGGCGAAGATGCCAATATGCGCGAAGTGTTCCGTTTGGCAGATACCGTATTGCGCGATGCCGTGGCCGGTATTTCGGAAGTCGTTACCCGTCCGGGCTTTATGAACTTGGACTTTGCCGATGTAAAAAATGTGATGGGTATCAAAGGCATGGCCATGATGGGTTCGGGTTTCGCACAAGGTATCGATCGTGCGCGTCTGGCAACCGAACAAGCGATTTCCAGCCCGTTCTTGGATGATGTAACCTTAGACGGCGCACGCGGCATTTTGGTGAACATCACTACTGCACCGGGCTGTCTGAAAATGTCCGAATACCGCGAAATCATGAAAGCGGTCAACTCCAATGCCCATCCTGATGCGGAATGCAAAGTCGGTACGGCGGAAGATGAAAACATGAGCGAAGATGCTATTCGCGTTACCATCATCGCTACCGGTTTGAAAGAAAGCGGCAGTCCTGCGGCGGTGGTTTCCAATGCGGTAAAAACCGTGCCGGAGCAAATCCAGCAACAGGGCAATATTGAAGGTCTGGTACGTTCAGGTCGCGGTACGCGCGGTATGAACCTGACCGCTGCCGACTTCGGCAACCAAGCTGTTTTGGACGATTTTGAAGTGCCCGCTATTTTGCGCCGCCATCAAAATACCGAACAGTAATTTGAAAAAAGCCTGCGTATGCAGGCTTTTTTGTTATGGCTGTTCCATACGGAATGATGCGTCCTTGCTCAAAGAAAAGGGCTATAGTCATTTAAAATAAGAATGATACAGCGTTGCTTTGCCTTGCCGTACTATGTGTACTGTCTGCGGCTTCGCTGCCTTGTCTCATTCTTATTTTATTCGACTATATTTAAGCTGCCAAAGCAGCCAATCCGCTGTTGTACTGTCTGCGGTTTTGCTGCTTTGTTTTATTTTGCGTGATGCCGATGATATAGTCATTTAAAATAAGAATGATACAGCGTTGCTTTGCCTTGCCGTACTATGTCTACTGTCTGCGGCTTCGCTGCCTTGTCTCATTCTTATTTTATTCGACTATATTTATGCCGTCTGCAAAATGCGGTGTTTGACCCGATTACAGTCAATGCCGTATTTTGCAGACGGCATAGGTGTTTTTGCATGTGGAAAAGTGGAATAAATCCGCGAAACCGCCGACAACATGGCAGGTGCCGGCGACGGTAATTCAGTTTTCATCACGGTTTGGCAGATTGTTTGAACATATACTGACTGAGCAGGCGGCAGCAGTATCGGCTTCTGCCGTTTGGTCGGAATGGCGGTTTTGGACATCAGCCGCAAAAACGGTGTATCTTCAAAAGAATAAGGCTGAGTGAAGAGAATAAGAGCGTTTTATCTGAAATACACGGCGTGTGCAGCTTTCGATGTGCCGCCATTGGAATGATGTGCAGATAATGGCTGTCGGATCGATTACCAAGAGGCAGCAAGACGGTTGGCTTCTTCCAGCCGCTCGACCGTACCTACGTCCAGCCACAAACCGTGGTGTTTTTCCGCACGGACTTGGCGGTTGTCCATGGCTGCGCGCAGCAGCGGCGCGAGTTTGGCGGCTTGATGTGCAGGCGTGTGCTTGAGCAGCGACGGATGGTACACGCCCATACCGCTGAAGGTCAGCGCCTCTCCCTGTTTGTTGTCGGCAGCAGCCAGACCGTCGGGCAGCAGACCGAAATCGCCCTCGGGGTGATGCGGAGGATTGTCCACCAGCCAAAGATGAGCCAGCAGACCTTGTTCGGATAAGCCGTCTGCCGCGGTAAAGGCCGTCTGAAAATCAATATCGGTCAGAACATCGCCGTTGATCACCAAAAACGGCTGTTCGCCCAACAGCGGCAGGGCGGTGGCAATACCGCCCGCAGTTTCCAAACCGCCGGAGCGTTCGGGAGAGTAAGCAATGTGAACGCCGTAACGAGCGCCGTTGCCCAGCTCTGCTTCAATCTGCCCGCCCAGCCAAGCATGGTTGATGACGATTTCGGTAATGCCTGCATTTTTCAGGCGGCGCAAATGCCAACCGATAAGCGGTTCGCTGCCGACACGCAGCAGCGGTTTGGGGCAGGTGTCCGTAAGCGGGCGCATCCGTTCGCCGCGCCCGGCGGCCAAAATCATAGCTTTCATGGGATTATCCGTCGGTAAGATGATGGAATTGTATAGCCGATGGCGGCAGCGGGCAAGGCATGGTGCGGCAATGCCGTCTGTAGTCTTGATTTATTTGCCTAAGCAACCATATTAGCGTGAAAACCGTTATTGATTTGATTGGGAATAACATGACACAACATACTCCGGCAGCCGTCAACCGCGCCGACTGCCGTACCCGTTTTATTTTTGACGATATGCCGGTACGCGGCCTGCACGTCCGTTTGGAAAACGTATGGCAGCACATTGTACGGCAGAAGCACTATCCTGCCGCGATTCGCCGTGCATTGGGCGAATTGCTGGCAGCAGGTGCGCTGTTGTCGAGCAATTTGAAAATCGACGGAACATTGATTGTTCAGGTTCAGGGGCAAGGCCGTCTGAAAATGCTGGTTGTCGAAGCCACGTCCGAACAAACCGTCCGAGCCACTGCCCGTTGGGACGAAACTGCCGAAATCGGTGACAACGAGAGTCTTGCGGAGCTGTTGGGAGAAAACAGCGTGTTTGTGTTAACGTTGCAGCCGAAAGATGCCGAGCCGTGGCAGGGTGTTGTGCCGCTGGAGGGAGACAGCATCGCACAAATGCTGGTGAACTATATGAAACGCTCCGAACAGTTGGATACGCATATTGTATTGGCGGCTTCTGATGAGGCTTGCGGCGGATTGCTGGTACAGCGTCTGCCGGAAGAAGAGCTGGGTGAGGAAGCATGGGAACACGTCAGCACGCTGGCGCAGACGGTTACTGCCGAAGAGCTGACCGGTTTGGACGCCCAACATCTGCTTTACCGCTTGTTCCATGAAACGCCGCCGCGCGTATTCGAGCCGGAAACCATTGAATTTGCCTGTACCTGCTCGCGCGGCAAAGTGAGCGATATGCTGCTGATGTTGGGCGGGCAAGAGGTAGGCAGCGTGGTGGCCGAGCAGGGCAGCGTGGCCGTCGATTGCGATTTCTGCCATGAGAAATACGTTTTCGATGAAACCGATGTCAACGCATTGTTCGGTGCAGATGTCGTCAATGCCGTTCGTCAGGAAGCGCAGCGTTTGCAATAATCACGGAATCTTGAAAAGCCGTCTGAAATCAGGTTTCAGGCGGCTTTTGGGTGTCCGTATGTCCGAAAAGCAGACGGCATATCCTCTTCCTTACGGCAGTTGGTATAGTCATTTAAAATAAGAATGATACAGCGTTGCTTTGCCTTGCCGTACTATGTGTACTGTCTGCGGCTTCGCTGCCTTGTCTCATTCTTATTTTATTCGACTATAAAGAGAAAGCACACCATGCACGACGAATTATGGCAACAGAGCAGCAGTCTCATCAATAATCAGCAGTATGAACAGGCATTGATGCTGCTGGAGGCGGCTTTGCCTGAAAATCCCAATGACGCGGAATTGCTGACCATGATGGCGTTGGCCTGCGCGTTTGTCCGGCCGGAATCGGCGTTGATACTGGTAAAACGGTCGCTGGCGCAGGACGGCAGCTACGGGCAGTCGTATTATGTACAAGGTGTGATTTTGGAAGAGCTGGCGCGCTTGGAAGAAGCGGTTGTCAGTTATGAAACGGGCTGCCGTTTTGCGCCCACGCATTTGGCCATGCTGGAAAAACTCTGTATCGCTTCTTTTCAAATGGCGAAGCAGAGTGGCAGTCTGCAGGACTTCTTGCGCTCGCTGGCATGGTACGACCGCTATTTGGCGCAAGACCAAAGCAAGGCGCGCGCTTATCAAAACCGTGCCATGATTTATCAGGTGTTGAAACGGTACGCTGAAGCGCGTGCCGATGTCGAAACCGCCTTATCTATCGAACCGGATTTGTCCGGCGCATTGGCTTCCAAAGGCATTTTGCTGTTGCGCGAGGGCGATTACCGGCAGGGCTGGCAGTATTATGCACACCGCGCCGCGGCCATGCCCGAGTTGGAGCGTTATCAAGATGCCGCCGTACCGCTGTGGAATCGTGATGTGCGCCGCCCTTGCCGTCTGATGGTGTATGAAGAACAAGGTTGGGGCGATACGCTGCATTTTTCGCGTTATATCCCGCTATTGCAGGCATACGGATTTGATGTGGTTTTCAAGTGCGATGCCTGCTTGGAAGACTTGTTTCGTGCCAGCTATCCGGGTGTGCATATTTTTACAGACGGCCTGCCGCCTGCGGGTGTCGAAGCGCAGATTTCCGTTATGGATTTGCCGCAGGTGTTTACGCCGACACTCAACGATATTCCGTATCCGCAAGGCTATTTGCACGCACCGCCCGATATTCGGACAGCTTGGCAGCACAAATTATCGGCAGACGGCTTCGGCAGCCGCCCCAAAATCGGTTTGGTTTGGACTTCCGCCCGTGCCAATATCGAGCATCAGCGGAATGTGGCGTTGTCGGACATTGCTTTTTTGTTTGACTATCCTGCCGATTTTTTCTGTTTGCAGCAGGTCATCCCGACTGAGGAACAGTCTGCCGCTGCTGCGGTGGCCAATCTGCACCACTATCCGCTGCACTCGTTTGCCGAAACCGCCGGTTTGACGGCGCAGATGGATTGGGTAATCAGCGTCGATACCAGCGTCGCGCATTTGGCGGCGGGTATGGGTAAGGAAACATGGATTTTGCTCGGTTATCATGCTGATTTCCGTTGGTTGCTCGATCGGCACGACAGTCCGTGGTACAGCGCCGCAAGATTGTTCCGCAAGCAGACGTTTGACGACTGGTCGTCAGTATGGCGGGAATTGGCGCAAGAAATGGCGCGCAAGTGTTTGCCGTATCGGGGAAAATATAGTCGAATAAAATAAGAATGAGACAAGGCAGCGAAGCCGCAGACAGTACACATAGTACGGCAAGGCAAAGCAACGCTGTATCATTCTTATTTTAAATAACTATAAATGAGCAACCCGATTTGGGTGCGCTAAACATAAGCAGATGATACAGAACCCGCCAAGAGGGCAGGCTGTGCAGAGCGGCAGCTTTGCGGTTTCGATGGTTTGGCCGTCTGCTGTTTGCAAATCCGATACTGCCGTGCGCCATCGTGCCGTGCCGGGTTGTGATGGCGGCAGGAAAATGCCGCAGCAGTTGCGGTTTGTACGGCGGCGGCACAGTCAGATTCGCCCGTAGCCTGAAAAAGCCGTCTGTAAAACAGCATGATGGCGATTCGGCTGTTTTG
Organism: Neisseria animalis; assembly: GCF_900636515.1. Classification (NCBI taxonomy): domain Bacteria; kingdom Pseudomonadati; phylum Pseudomonadota; class Betaproteobacteria; order Neisseriales; family Neisseriaceae; genus Neisseria; species Neisseria animalis. The sequence continues at coordinate 2,060,472 of NZ_LR134287.1, read as the reverse complement.
CAGACGGCTTGTACGTTTCAGAAACAGGCAGTTTTAACCGGCTTTGCGTTTGTCCCACCAAGCAAACAGGTTGCCGAGAACCGTACCCGATACCGAATGCCAGACGCAGGCAACGGCGGTGGCTACGGCGGATTCGGCGTTGGCAGGGAAGAATTTTGCGCTTAATCCGGTGGCCAAACCTGCATTTTGTACGCCCACTTCAATCGATAAAGTCCGTTTTTTGGCGGTGGACATACCGAATAATGCGCCCGAATAAAAGCCCAATACATAACCGCAGATATTGTGTGCCGCAATCGCCAACACCATCACCAGCGCGGATTCCATGAAGCGGTGTCCGTGTACCGCCGCTACGCCGCCGACGATGCAGGCAAACGCCAACACCGCTACGCCCGGCATGGTGGCGCGTACTTCGGCAAACCAGTGTTTGTTGTGCCACAACATATTGGCGGCCGAACCGATGACAACAGGCAGCAGCGTAACCAGCAGCATGAATTTGAACATCGCCCAGCCGTCCATATCTACTGTTTCGCCGACCAGATACATCAACCACAGCGGAGTCATTACCGGCGCGAGTAGGGTGGAAACAGTGGTCATGCCTACCGAGTATGCCACATCGCCTTTTGCCAGAAAACTCATGATGTTGGAGGAGACACCGCCGGGGCAGGTGCCGACCAGAACCAAGCCCAAAGTCAGCCCGGGAGAAAGGTTGAAGACCTTGGCAATCGCAATCGCTACCAGCGGCATAATGGTGTATTGCGCCGCCGCGCCGATGAAAATATCCAGCGGGCGTTGTGCCAAAATCAGATAGTCTTCCTTACCCAGAGTCATGCCCATGCCGAGCATGATAATCCCCAGTACGATAATCTGCGTATCGCCTTTTACCCAAGCGAAAGAGGCCGGCTCAATCATGGCGACCACGGCGGCAAGGATAATTACAGCAGCGGTAAAACGGGTCAACTGCGCGCTGAGTGAAGCGAGAAACGACATAATGAATTATCCTTTTCTTTTTTTAATGGAAACAGGGCTTATTTTTACAGAAGTTGAGACGTTTGTGCAAAGAGAATATGGGCAATCGGGCAGCGGAACGATACTTTCAGGCGCAATAAAACGGCGTTCGGATTATCTTTTTGGAATAAAATGTTCAAGAAAAAACAGCCGTCTGAAACATCGTTTTGCAGACGGCTTTTGCTTTGGTGTTTGGCGTTAAAATCGGGATATTTATGGAAAATGCGGAGAAAAGCAGCAAAATTGCCAAAAAATTTTGAAAAAACGGCAGCTTGAGAGCTGTGCAAAAATCATGACAAGGGCTTGCAGGGCGGGTTTTGCCCCCGACCACTTGGGCTTTTTGACGTGGTAACTTTTCAAGGTATAGTCGAATAAAATAAGAATGAGACAAGGCAGCGAAGCCGCAGACAGTACACATAGTACGGCAAGGCAAAGCAACGCTGTATCATTCTTATTTTAAATGACTATATTTATTCGATTTTCGGGCAGGCGTAAACCCGTCCCTGCCATCAGTTTTGCTTCGTTTCCTGTTTTGGCAAAGGTCTCGGCTTGTTTGGTTATGCCGCGCCGTCTGATGCAACCGCTTCTGCCGCGCAGACCGCCGAAGCCCATGCCCATTGGAAATTATAGCCGCCGAGCCAGCCGGTAATGTCCATGACTTCGCCGATGAAGTACAGCCCGTTTTGCAGACGGCTTTCCATGGTTTTCGGGTTGATTTCTTTAACATTGACACCGCCGCGCGTGGCTTCGGCTTTTTTGTGGCCGTCCGAACCGCTGGGCAGCAGCGTCCAAGCGTTCAGGCTGTTGCCCAGTTGATGCAGCAAAGCGTTTGGAACATCTGCCCATTTTTGTGCAGCGTGGGCGGAAAATTCGGGCTGTGCCAGCCAGAAATCCAGCAGGCGGTCGGGCAGGGCGGGGCAGAGCTGTTTCAGAGCGGTATTGAGTTGGATTTTCTGACCGGATTTGCCGCTGCACAATGCTGCCGACAAATCGGTATCGGGAACGAGGTTGACGGTCAGGCTGTTGCCCGGCTGCCAGTAGCTGGAAATCTGCAATACCGCAGGGCCGCTCAAACCTTTATGGCGGAACAGCAAGTCTTCATCAAACGACACGCACTGCCTGCCTGTGCCGGTACTGATGCGGACGGGCAAGGCGATACCGGAGAGCGCGTCGAAACCGTTGTCTGCCCAATGTGCGAAACGCAGGGGAACGAGGGCGGCTTCCGGCGGCACAATGCTGTGCCCGAACTGCTTGGCGGTTTCATAGCCGAACGCGGTGGCGCCGATGGCGGGAACAGCAAGCCCGCCGGTGGCAACGATTAAATGACGGCAGCGGAATGTGCCTTGTGTGGTGCGGATTTCAAAGCGCTCGGCGTTGTGTTCCGGCGGTGTGCAAAGGGCGGTTACGGCTTGGACGGTGCAGCCGGTATGCCAAGAAACGCTGCCTTGGTCGCATTCGCGTTGCAGCATGGAGATGATTTCCTGAGCGCTGCCGTTGCAGAACAGTTGTCCTTTGTGTTTTTCATGATAGGCGATGCCGTGTGCTTCGACCATGCGGACGAAATCGTGGGCGCAAAACCGCGACAGGGCATGGCGGACGAAGCGCGGCTGCTGCGAAACGTAATATGAGGAACCGTCGTTGCCGTTGAGGTTGAGATTGGTAAAGTTGCAGCGCCCGCCGCCGGAGATGCGGATTTTTTCTCCGATTTTGCTTGCATGGTCTATCAGGGCAACGGAAAAGCCGCGCTGTCCGATACGCGCTGCCGCCATCATGCCGGCCGCGCCCGCTCCGATAATCAGGGAATGGAAGGAAGAATGTGTCATGGATAATATGCTGAAAGCCGTCTGCAAATACGGCATTGTCGCATTTTGCAGACGGCTTTGGGGAAAGGTTAAGGATTAAAACACGGCGGCTTCGGCAAGGATTTTGCCTGCTGAATCTTTGGCGGACAAGGAAGGTTCGCCTTCCAGCGGCCATTCGATACCGACGGTTTCATCGTTCCAAATCAGCGAATGCTCGGCTTGCGGATTGTAATAATCGGTGCATTTGTAGACAAACTCCGCTTCATCGCTCAAGACATAGAATCCGTGGGCAAAACCTTCAGGTACCCACAGTTGGCGTTTGTTTTCGGCCGAGAGGATTTCGCCTGCCCATTGCCCGAAAGTGGGCGAGTCTTTACGCATATCGACGGCAACATCGAATACTGCGCCAGACACCACGCGCACCAGTTTGCCTTGGGTGTTTTCCGTTTGATAGTGCAGGCCGCGCAATACGCCTTTGGTGGATTTGGAATGGTTTTCCTGCACAAAAGTACGCTCGGCAACATGGGTTTTAAACCATTCATCGCGGAAGGTTTCCATAAAAAAGCCGCGCTCGTCGCCGAATACTTTGGGTTCGAGCAGTTTGACTTCGGGGATTCGGGTGTCGATGATGTTCATGGTGTTCCTTGTTTTTGCAGACGGCCTGCGGGGTAAATGGTGTCGGGTTGCGGATTTTGGTGTCGGACAGGGTGTGTATCGGACACTTTATGCGCGGTTTGCAGACGGCATATTGTGTTTTTCAACGAGTTTCAGCAGATATCGGCCGTATTCGTTTTTGCACATGGGTTTTGCCAAGGCTGCAACTTGTTCGGAACTCAGCCAGCCCTGCCGCCAAGCGATTTCTTCGAGACACGCCACTTGCAGGTTTTGGACGTGTTCGATGGTTTTCACAAAAGAGGCCGCTTCGTGCAGGCTGTCGTGCGTACCGGTATCCAGCCAAGCGAAACCGTGCCCCAAAAGCTGCACGTTCAGGCTGCCGTCTTCGAGATACATTTGGTTGATGCTGGTGATTTCCAGCTCGCCGCGTTCGGAGGGCTTGACTTGTTTGGCAAATTCCACCACGCGTTTGTCGTAGAAATACAGGCCGGTGACCGCCCAATCGGATTTCGGCACTTTGGGTTTTTCTTCGATGGAAAGTGCTTTGAAGTGTTCGTCAAATTCCACCACGCCGAAACGCTCGGGGCCTTTCACCTGATAGCCGAATACGGTGGCGCCGCCGTTTTCCACAAACTCTGCCGCTGCTTTCAGCGATTGGGAGAAGTGTTGGCCGTAGAAAATATTATCGCCCAATACCAGACAAACCGAATCGTTGCCGATAAATTCTTCGCCGATTAAGAATGCCTGCGCCAAACCGTCGGGGCTGGGCTGGACGGCGTAGGAAAGGTTGATGCCGAAGTCTGAACCGTCGCCGAGCAGCCGTTTGAAACTTTCGTTGTCTTCGGGGGTGGTGATGACCAAAACGTCACGGATACCCGCCAGCATGAGTACCGACAGGGGGTAATAAATCATCGGTTTGTTGTAAACGGGCAGGAGCTGTTTGGATACGCCTCGGGTAATCGGGTAGAGGCGCGTGCCGCTGCCGCCGGCGAGTATGATGCCTTTCATGTTTCTTCCTTTATTTTTATCGTGGTGGAACACAAAATGATACCGTGCTGCTTTGCCTTACTTAAAGAGAGGGCTTGATTAAACTGTTGAACGTAAGTTTGCCGATTCGTACTGCCTGCGGCTTTGCGGCATGGTTTTATAGTCATTTAAAATAAGAATGATACAGCGTTGCTTTGCCTTGCCGTACTATGTGTACTGTCTGCGGCTTCGCTGCCTTGTCTCATTCTTATTTTATTCGACTATATTTTGTGTTATCCGATTATATATTTCTCACGGTTTGATTTGCAGACGGCCTTGGCAGGGCGGTATGCCGTTTGAAATCCGCCTTGTGCCGCTTGTTGTTTTGGCTGCGGTATCGGTTTTGCAGACGGCCTGATGAGCGGTGATGCCGTCTGCAAAACGGTTGGAATGTTTACGCGCCTAAACGCTCGCGGTTGTAGGAGCCGTCGAGTACGTGCTGCCACCATTCGGTGTTGTCCAAATACCATTGCACGGTTTTGCGGATGCCGCTTTCAAAGGTTTCCTGCGGCTTCCAGCCCAACTCGCGGCCGATTTTCGCTGCATCGATGGCGTAACGCACGTCGTGCCCCGGACGGTCTTTGACAAAGGTAATCAAGTCTTCGTATTTCGCTACGCCGGCCGGTTTTTCGGGGCGCAGCTCTTCCAGCAGCGCGCAAATGGTTTTTACCACTTCGATATTGGCTTTTTCATTGTGTCCGCCGATATTGTAGGTTTCGCCGATCTTGCCTTCGGTAACGACTTGATAAAGCGCGCGCGCATGGTCTTCGACAAACAGCCAGTCGCGAATCTGCATGCCGTCGCCGTAAACGGGCAGCGGTTTGCCGTCGAGTGCGTTCAGAATCATCAGCGGAATCAGTTTTTCGGGGAAGTGGTAAGGGCCGTAGTTGTTGGAGCAGTTGGTGACAATCGTCGGCAGGCTGAAAGTACGCAGCCATGCGCGCACCAAATGGTCGCTGCCCGCTTTGGAGGCGGAGTAGGGGCTGGACGGCGCGTAGGGCGTGGTTTCGGTAAACAAATCGTCGGTGCCGTGCAAATCACCGTACACTTCATCGGTGGAAATATGGTGGAAACGGAAGGCGGCCTGTTTTGCAGACGGCATGGATTGCCAATAGGCGCGCGCGGCTTCCAAGAGCGTGTAAGTGCCGACGATGTTGGTTTCGATAAACGCCGCAGGACCGTCGATGGAGCGATCGACATGGCTTTCCGCTGCCAAGTGCATCACCAAATCGGGCTGGTGTTGTGCAAATACGCGGTCAAGCTCTGCGCGGTCGCAAATATCCACTTGCTCGAAAGCATAACGGGGATTGCCTGAAACACTGTTCAGGCTTTCCAAATTACCGGCGTAAGTCAGCTTGTCAACATTGACCACGCTGTCTTGCGTATCGTTGATGATGTGGCGGACAACTGCCGAACCGATAAAACCGGCGCCGCCGGTAACGAGGATTTTTTTCATGATTGTATCGTTATCTATTTGAAATATATATATGAATGATAAGGCAATAGAGGTTTTCCCGCAAGCGTTTGTGCCGTTTGGCCTTTTTGCAGACGGCCTTTGTACGCGCTTGGGTATTCTGTCGGCTACAAGTGGCTTTGGCTGATTTTTTCGTTGAGAAAATCAATGAAACTGCGGACTTTCGCGCTGAGGAAAGTGCGGTCGATATAGGCGGCGTTGAGCTGCTCGCACATCATGGTGTAGTCGGGCAGAAGGCGTACCAGACTGCCTTCTTCCAAATCTTTCTGTACCGCCCACACCGGCTGGCAGCCGATACCGCCGCCCGCTTTGACCAGCGAACGTATCATTAAAGTATTGTCGGTCTGCATAACGGGCTGCAGGTCGATAACGGTGGTTTCGCCGCTGGATTTGCAGACGGCATTCAAATGGCGCATATCGGTGTAGGTGGGCAATACGGCCTGATGGTTCATGACTTCTTCGGGTGTGGCAGGCGTGCCGTACTCGGCAAGATAGTCGGGCGAGGCGACCAAGACAAATTCGATTTTCGCCAGAGGCTTGATAATCAGCGACGGCGAGGGAGTGCGGGCAACGCGCAAGGCAAGGTCGAAACCTTCGGCAATCAAATCGATGTGGCGGTTGTCGAGTACCAAATCGAGGGTCACTTCGGGATAACGGCGGCGGTATTCGACCAGCCAGCGGCTGAGCAGGCTGTTGGCAAACCATAAAGGCATGGTAACGCGCAAAGTTCCCTGCGGTATGTCGGTGCCGCCGGCGGCCACTTGTGCGGCGGTATCAAGCGTGTCGAGCGCGTAGCTGCATTGGCGGTAATATTCTTCGCCTGCTTCGGTCAGGTGCAGGTTGCGGCTGTTGCGGTGCAGCAGTTTGGCCTGAATGGAATTTTCCAAATGGCTGACGTGCTTGCTTGCCATAGCGGTGGAAATGCCCAACTGTTCGGCAGCGCGGGTAAAACTGCCGTTTTGCACCACTTGGCGGAAGACTTTCAGGCTGAAGAGGGTATCCATGATTTCCTGTCAGGAAAAGTTGTATCAATAAAAACAGTATATATTAACTGATGGAAACTATCTATACTGCACACATTCCCGAATTCATAAATCAGATTCACTCATGAACTTTTTAAACAAATTCCAACCTGTCTTGTTGTCGGTATTGCGGGTTGCCGCTGCCTATATGTTTGTCCAGCACGGTACGGCAAAGCTGTTCGGCATTCCTTATGTGGAAATGTTCGACGGTCTGCAACTGGCTTCGATGTACGGCGTTGCCGGTATTTTGGAAGTCTTCGGCGGTTTGCTGCTGCTGTTGGGGCTGTTTACCCGCCCGGTTGCCTTTATTTTGTCCGGCCAGATGGCGGCAGCTTATTTTATCGGCCATGCAGCCACCACGCCGTTGGTACCGTTTATGAACGGCGGTGAAGCTGCCGCGCTGTTCAGCTTTATTTTCTTGTATATTGCCGCCGCCGGCGCAGGCGCGTGGGCGTTGGACAATAAATTCAATAAACAGTAAACTGGCTGACTGTATTCAGCAAGTCCGTTAACAGAAAAGGAAAAATCATGGCTTACCAAGATGTACAGCAGGCTGCCGAAATCCGCCGCAGCATTTACGCTTTAAACAAAGAACTGCCGGTTTCCAACGAGGAAATCAACAAAATCATCGAACACGCCGTACTGCACACGCCGTCTTCGTTCAATTCCCAATCTACCCGCGTGGTTGCCCTGTTTGGTGCCGAGCATGAGAAAGTATGGGGTTTTGTAGAAGAAGCTCTGCGCGCCATTGTGTCTGCCGACAAATTCGAGCCGACTGCCCAAAAATTGGCGATGTTCAAAGCCGCTGCCGCAACGGTTTTGTTTTTTGAAGACCAAGATGTTGTAAAAGGCTTGCAGGAACAGTTCCCTTCTTATGCCGAAAACTTCCCTGTTTGGGCGGATCATGCCAATGCAATGACCCAATACGCCGTGTGGACGACTTTGGCGGCTGCCGGTGTCGGCGCGAACCTGCAACACTACAACCCGCTGCCGGACGCTGCGATTGCTCAGGAATACGGTCTGCCGGCAAGCTGGAAACTGCGCGCGCAAATGGTAATCGGCGGTATTGCCGCTCCGGCCGGAGAAAAAGAGTTTGCACCGCTGGAAGAGCGTTTTAAAGTATTCGGCGCATAATCCGAACGCATGGTGCAGGATAGAACCGCTTAGAATAAAAACGGTACGGCGTTGCTGCCGTTTGCCGGTTTTATTCTTTGCCCGACTGCGAAAGGCCGTCTGCAAAACAGCAAGATGTTGTTTTGCAGACGGCCTTTTGACGGCATGAAGACGGAAGGCTGCAAAGATACCGCTTTGTGCGGTATGGTACGGAGACGGGCTGCGTGCGTTACATAATCCATTGGTACAGCGCAATCATCAGCGGCATGGTGATGACGCAAAGCAGGGTGGTTACGCCGTAAATCGCACTGGCTTTGTCTGCATTCTGCCCGTACACCAACGCCATTTGCGTCACCGTGGCGGCGGCAGGGCTGATGGCGGCAAGGAAACTGATGAGGACAACGGTGGAATGTAGTTCGCTGCCGTCTGCAAAACCGCCGGCTTTCAGCAGCAACAGCAGCAGGAGCGGAATAACCGCCAGCCGCAGCAGCGCAATCAGGTAAATGCGTCCCGATAGCGCGATGGATTTCAGCGGCAGCGAGGCAATCAGCATGCCGGCAACCAGCATGGCAACCGGCCCGATCATGCTGCCCACCGTTGCCAACGCGCCGTCTATGGCGGCCGGCAGTTTGATATGCAGGACAAACATGGCGGCACCTGCAAGCATGGCGAGGATATTGATATTGGTCAGCACGGTTTTCCACGAAAGTTTGCCGCTGCCGCACAGCAGGATACGCAGGTGCGTCCAAAACAAAAACATCTGAACAATAATAAAACCGCTGGTGTAGATAACCATCTTCGGCCCGAAAATCGCGGCGACCAGCGGAATAATCAGATTGCCCGAATTGGTATAGACCATCGCCGCCTGTTCCAAAGCGTCCAAACGGAACAACGCTTTCAGCAGCCTGCCGAGCAGTATCAGCACGATATGGAACAATACCGCCAGCTTCAGCGACAGCCAAAGGCCGTCTGCAATTTCAGGCGAATAATCCGTTTGGAACGCATGAAGCATCACCGACGGGCTGATGAGGTACAGCGCAATCACCGACAGCGGATAGCTTTGCTCCGACTTCAGCAGTTTGAGTTTGACCAGCGTAAAACCCATCAACACAATCAAAGTTAATTCGGCGATTTTTCCGGCGAGCAAAAAAGCAGTTTCCATGACGGCACAGCGTGGTGGCAAAGCCGGTTATTGTACGCCCCGTGTTTCGGGCAGGTAAAGCCTGTGCCGTTATCCTGCACAGTCAGGCCGTCTGCAAAACGCCGCATTTATGCCATTTTAAAAGTAAATTTTGATACAATGACTGCTTTTCAAGAATATACGCAACCAAACATGAATAAAATCCTTACACGCACCGCACTCTCCCTGCTTCTGCTGCCGCTGGCCGCCTGCGGCAATGAAGGCAAGCCGGCTGCCGCCCCCGCCGCGCAAACCGCCGCCGTTTCGGGCAAGGCAGCCGACAAAAGCGTCGCCGAATCGCTGAAAGCCAAGCTGGAAAAAACCTATGAAAGTCAGGGTTTGAAAGTCATCAGCGTAGGCGAAACGCCGGTTGGCGGACTGTATGAAGTGGTGGTGAGCGGCAAACAGATTGTCTATACCGATGCGGCGGGCAATTATATGCTGGTGGGCGACTTAATCGACATCAACAGCCAAAAAAGCCTGACCGACGAGCGTGCTGCCGAATTGAACAAAATCGATTTTTCCAGCCTGCCGCTGGATAAGGCCATTAAAGAAGTGCGTGGCAACGGCAACTTGAAAATCGCCGTGTTCTCCGACCCCGATTGCCCGTTCTGCCGCCGTTTGGAGGCTGAATTTGCCAAGATGACCGACGTAACCATCTATACCTTCATGATGCCGATTGCCAGCCTGCACCCCGATGCGGCGCGCAAAGCGGAAATCATTTGGTGTCAGCCTGATCCGACCAAAGCATGGACCGACTGGATGCGAGGCGGCAAAATGCCGCAAGGCGAAGCAAATTGCGAAAATCCGGTAGCGGAAACCACTTCTTTGGGCGAGCAGCTGGGCTTCAACGGCACGCCGACGCTGGTGTTCCCGAACGGACGTACCCAAAGCGGTTACAGCCCGATGCCGATGTTGCAGGAAATCATCGAGAAAAACCAATAAGCCGACAGCAGGTAAGACACTTGCCGTCCGAACAGTCTGCCGGTGCCGCACCGGAATGGCCGATTATCAGGCATGATTTGCTTGAGATGGGCAACCGCCGCGCTAGGCAATATCGGCAGATTTTACCGTTCAGGCCGTCTGAAAAAGGTTGCAAGGAAACCGCCGGTTCCGCCAGCCTGTTTTCAGACGGCCTGAAATATTGGAATGAGTGTTTTGGGGTTTGTGTTTTGAAATGTGTATTTGAGGCGCGTGTATCGCATTGTCGAACCGCCGCATGAAACAAAGCAGCAAAGCCGAAGACGGTGCGGGCGTACGGGCTGCGGGTGTGCTGCTTCGGCATTTTATAGTCGAATAAAATAAGAATGAGACAAGGCAGCGAAGCCGCAGACAGTACACATAGTACGGCAAGGCAAAGCAACGCTGTATCATTCTTATTTTAAATGACTATAGTGACTCCACCTTTGAACCAAGTGCGGCAACACCGTATCATGCAGAGTTTAATGACGATATTGCCGAAACCAGCCGGAGCGCGGAAAAATATAGAACAATTTCCACGAATACCGGGGCAGGGCGGCAAACCGCAGACGGCACAAACCGTACCGCAAAGCGCGGCAATGCCGTTCCACACTCACGCGGAGCAACCATACCTTATCGGCACGCGTTGCCGTATCATGGGCATGATTGACGTTTCCCCTCAGAACATTGGCCGTATTTTATGATTTACCACCATATCGCTTTGAACGTACCGCTTTCGGACGGTATCTTGACCTACGCACACGACACGGCGTTGGCCGAAGGCGTGCGCGTGGTCGTACCGTTTCGCGGCAAACCGCAGACAGGCATCGTTTGGGCGACCGGCGTAACGCCCGACATCGATACGGCGAAAATCCGAAAAATACAGACGGCCTTTACCGCCGAACCGCCGTTGCCGGAGGCTTGGCGCAAGCTGATGGCTTTTGCGGCGCGTTATTATCATTATCCGCTCGGGCAGGCGGTTGCCGCCGCGCTGCCGCAGGGCTTGAAAGACGCCAAGCCTGTTGTGCTGCCCGAGCCGCCGCTGTTTTACGGTTTGAGCGAAACGGGCAGAATGCAAACGCCGCCGCCCGCACGTTTCCATAAAAAATCCGCGTTGTGGCAGGCGTTGGCCGATACGGACGGCCTGCCGCTGCCCGCGCTGAAACAGATTAACAGCCAAGCGGGAAAACTGTTGGAAGAATGGGCGCAGCAGGGGTGGATAACCGCCCAATCGGCGGCCAAACCCTTGCTCAGGCCGTCTGCATATTGCCTGAACGAAGCGCAACAAAACGCATCGGCCGAAATACAGACGGCATTCGGGCGTTTCCAACCGTTTTTGCTGTACGGCGTAACCGGCAGCGGCAAAACCGAAGTTTATTTTGATGTGATGGCAAAGGTTTTGGCAGCAGGCCGGCAGGTCTTGTTTTTGCTGCCCGAAATCAATCTGACGCCGCAACTGCTCAAACGCGTGGAAGCGCGGTTTGCCGATGTGCCGACTGCCGTGCTGCACAGCCAGACCGCGGCCGGCCGGCGCACGCAGGATTATTTGCGCGCCATGTTGGGGCAGGCGAAGCTGATTATCGGCACGCGCTTGTCCGTATTTGCGCCGCTGCCCGATGTCGGGCTGGTTGTGGTAGACGAGGAACACGATTCTTCGTTCAAGCAGGACAACGAATTGCGTTATCATGCGCGGGATTTGGCTGTTTGGCGGGCGAAGCAGGCAGCCTGCCCGATTGTTTTGGGCAGCGCTACGCCGAGTTTGGAAAGCTGGCACAAGGCGCAGAACGGCGCATACCGTTTACTGGAGTTGCCGCAGCGCGCCCACACCGCCGCCAAGCTGCCGCAGGTGGATATTCTGAATGTAGGCCGTCTGCAATTGGACAACGGTTTTTCGCCGCAGGCATTGTCGCTGATTCAGGAAAACTACCGCAACGGCGGCATGACCTTGGTGTATCTGAACCGGCGCGGTTTTTCGCCCGCGCTGTTTTGCGGAGATTGCGGATATACTTTCGGCTGCCCGAACTGCTCTGCCAAAATGGTGTTGCACCGCCGCGTGCGCCAATTACGCTGCCACCATTGCGACCACCGCGAACCCGTGCCGTATAAATGTCCCGATTGCGGCAATCAGGATTTGACCGCCGTCGGGCAGGGTACGCAGCGTGTCGAAGAAATGTTGAGAAACCTGTTGCCGCAGGCGGCAGTGGTGCGCGTGGACAGGGACAGTACCGCCCACAAAGACGATTGGGCGGAGCTGTACCGCCGTATCCGCGAAGGCGGCGTGGATATATTGGTCGGTACGCAGATGATTGCCAAAGGGCATGATTTCGCGCGCCTGAATCTGGTGGTGGTGTTAAATGCAGACGGCAGTTTGTACAGTTCTGACTTCCGCGCGCCGGAACGCCTGTTTGCCGAGCTGATGCAGGTATCGGGCAGGGCGGGGCGTGCCGATAAAGCCGGCAGGGTGCTGATTCAGACCCAGCTTCCCGAACACCCCGTATTTTCAGCGGTGAAGATGCAGGACTACCGCCTGTTTGCCGACAGGGAGCTGGCAGAACGCAAATTGTTCGACATGCCGCCGTTCGGCTTTCAGACCGCCATTCGCGCCGATGCGCCGAATGTGGCTCAGGCCATGGATTTTCTGAACGGTATCAAAGCCCTTGTCGAGCCGCTGCTGCCCGAAGGCGTTACCCAGTTTGGTGCCGCGCCCATGCTGATGGTGCGCCTTGCCGAGCGGGAACGCGCCCAAATTTTCTTGGAATCTTCTTCGCGGAAAAACCTGCATTATGCGTTGGATTTGTGGCTTCAGGTTTTGAAGCAGGACAGCGACCGTCATATCCGCTGGAGTGTCGATGTCGATCCGCAGGAAATGTAGCGTGGGCGGTGTTTGTTTGGCTGTTTGGTGTTTTATAGTCATTTAAAATAAAAATGATACAGCGTTGCTTCGCCTTGCCGTACTATTTGTACTGTCTGCGGCTTTGCTGCCTTGTATCATTTTTATAGTCATTTAAAATAAGAATGATACATCGTTGCTTTGCCTTGCCGTACTATGTGTACTGTCTGCGGCTTCGCTGCCTTGTCTCATTCTTATTTTATTCGACTATATTTTATTCGACTATATTGGCGGAAACGGCTGTATTTGCAGACGGCTTTTGTGCCACAATACGGGCATTGGATTTTATGGAAAGGACAAGCCATGCTGTTAGGTGTCAATATCGACCATGTCGCCACCCTGCGTAATGCACGCGGAACCACTTATCCCAGCCCGGTTGAGGCCGCGCTGATTGCGGAAACCCACGGTGCGGATCTGATTACCCTGCATTTGCGCGAAGACCGCCGCCACATCAAAGATGCCGATGTGTTTGCGGTGAAAAACGCGATCCGCACACGTTTGAATCTGGAAATGGCATTAACAGAAGAAATGCTGGACAACGCGCTTGCCGTGCAGCCGCAAGATGTCTGCATTGTGCCGGAAAAACGTCAGGAAGTTACCACGGAAGGCGGTTTGGACGTATTGGCGCAGCAGGAGAAAATTGCCGAATTTACGCAAACCCTTACCCGCGCCGGGATTCGGGTGTCTTTGTTTATCGATGCCGATGAAGCGCAAATCCGCGCGGCAAAAGAAGTCGGTGCGCCGGTGATTGAGCTGCATACCGGCGCGTATGCCGATGCGCCGAACCACGAAGAGCGCGCGCGGCAGTTGCGCCGGATTGAAGAGGGTGCGGATTTTGCAGACGGCTTGGGCTTGGTGGTCAACGCGGGGCACGGTCTGACGATACACAATGTTGCGCCGATTGCCAAAATTCCTGCCATTAAGGAATTGAACATCGGCCATTCGCTGATTTCCCAAGCGGTATTTTTGGGCTTGCCCGAAGCCGTCCGCCAGATGAAAGACGCGATGTTTAAAGCACGCCTTTTATCCGAATAGTATGCTCCGCGGCCGTTTGCCGTGGTTCACCATCAGACATTGCGGTTTGCTTGGTTTTTTATAGTCGAATAAAATAAGAATGAGACAAGGCAGCGAAGCCGCAGACAGTACACATAGTACGGCAAGGCAAAGCAACGCTGTATCATTCTTATTTTAAATGACTATATTTTTGTCCGGCCGCATATCCGATTTGCAGACGGCCTTTGGGCTTGAAATGCCGTCTGCAAAAAAGCGTATGCTGCGTTCGGACAGTCCGCTTGCAGGGTAAGCCTGCCTTTATCCGGAAAGTCACGAAACATGACCCAATACAGTTTATTTATTACTTGTCCGCGCGGTTTGGAAGCACCGTTGTCCGAAGAACTCTCCGGGCTTGACTGCACCGATATTCGGGCGGTGGACGGCGGTGTCTCCTGCAGGGGAACGATGGAGCAGGTGTACCGCATCAACCTTCATTCGCGCACGGCCAGCCGCGTTCTGCTGCGCTTGGGCAAAGGCGGCTACCGCAATGAAAACGATATTTACAAATTGGCGAAAAGCATTAATTGGTTCAACTGGTTTACGCTGGAGCAGACGTTTAAGGTCAAGGTGGAAGGCAAACGCGCCAATGTGAAAAGTCTGGATTTTATCGGACTGAAAATCAAAGATGCCGTGTGCGATGCGTTCCGCGATATTTATGATGCGCGGCCGAGTGTCGGCAAAATCCGCCCCGATGTGCGCGTACACGCTTTTATCGGCGAGCGCGATGTGCAGATTTTTATCGACACTTCGGGGGAAGCCCTGTTTAAGCGCGGATACCGCCAAGATACCGGCGAAGCACCGTTGCGCGAAAATCTGGCGGCGGGCTTGCTGCTGCTGGCGGGATACGACGGCTCACAGCCGTTTCAAGACCCGTTTTGCGGCAGCGGTACGCTGGCGGTGGAAGCGGCTTGGATTGCTACCCGCCGCGCGCCCGGGCTGATGCGCCGTTTCGGGTTTGAAAAATTGCAGAACTTCGATAAGGCAGCGTGGGTGGCCATCCGCCAACAGGCGCGCGAACAAATCCGTACCGCGCCGGTGCCCATCTCCGGCAGCGACAACGACCGCCAAATGATACGCGCGGCGCAGGCAAATGCCGAAGCTGCCGAAGTGGACGACATTATCCGCTGGCAGATGGCAGACGCTCAAGATGTGCGGCCAAATGGGGAAGGCGGCGTGATGATTTCCAATCCGCCTTACGGTGTGCGCTTGGCAGAAGTTCAGGCGTTGCAGGCGCTGTATCCGCAGCTTGGCTCGTGGTTGAAGCAGCACTATGCCGGCTGGCTGGTGGGTATGTTTACCGGCGATCGTGAAATGCCGAAATATCTGCGCCTGTCGCCCAAGCGTAAAATTCCGCTGTACAACGGTAATTTGGATTGCCGTTTGTTTCTGATGGATATGGTTAAAGGTTCCAACCGCTGATTTTTCAAGGTATAGTCATTTAAAATAAGAATGATACGGCGTTGCTTTGCCTTGCCGTACTATGTGTACTGTCTGCGGCTTCGCTGCCTTGTCTCATTCTTATTTTATTCGACTATAAAACAATCTTTTAAACCAAAAAAGGCCGTCTGCAAATTGCCTGTATGAAAGGCGGATTTTGCAGACGGCCTTTTTTAGCGGTTGCTGTTTCGGCTTAGAATGTTTGACGGAATACTTGGCGCAGCGGTGCCCAACTCGGTGCGGCTGTACCTCTTTTTTGTGCGCATAATGCGTTGAAAAACTCAAACAGGCCGTATAAATCAAGCGTAAAGTGATCGTTGAGCGATTGCTTGGCGTTCGGGTCGAGGGTGAAATATTTTCCGGTAATATTGTTCAGGCAGCAAAATCCCAATATCAATGTATTGATCCGCATTTGCGGCGTTAAGTCTGCATGGAGGATATAGCGGAGCATGGCGTTTTTAGTTTTGATGAAACCTGCAACGGCGCCGGCATCGTTTGCTTTGTTCATGGCGCTGTTTTGACGGTAGCGGTAGTAATAGACAATCTCGCTGCTTTCCATGATTTTGCATGGTGCGGCAGTTAAGGCTTGGACAACAAAGTATAAATCTTCGCCGTGGGTAAGGGTTTCATCGAAATGAAGTTGCTGGCGGCGCAGATATTCGATATCGAAAATATACGCCCAAAGCTCGACCAGAAAACGCTCTTTGGCAAGGGCTTCAACAAATTTTTCCGAGCCGGCGATCTCAAGCTGCTGGCTGCGCCCTTGCTTTTCTTTGTAGATTTCGACAAAGGCTTTTGAGGTGTCTTCCAATACGGGTGCAGGAACGATTTCGGACTGTTCCCAAACGGCAGGGGCTTTCAGCATGGCGACACCGTGTTCCTGCATATGCTGGATATAGGTTTGATACGCGCAGCCGGCCAACAGGTAATCGTCGGAATCGACAAACTGTACATAACGCCCTTTTGCCGCGCGCAAGCCTGCATTGCGGGCGGCGGAAACGCCTTGGTTTTGTTGCGTTAAGATGCGGATAAAGGGATAGCTGGCGGCAAACTCTGCCAGAATCTGACCGCTGGTGTCGGTAGAGCCGTCGTCAACGGCGATGATTTCTTTGCGGACGTTTTGAGCGATGATGCTGTTTAAGCATTGTGATAAATATTCTGCCGTGTTATAGACAGGTACGATAAAAGTTATATCATATTCTGGCTGGCTGGCTGGCTGGCTGGCTGGCTGGCTGGTGTCTTCATATGCGGTAAATTGTGTGATGGCGGGGTTGAGATGATGTTTGGTAAACGATTACCAAGCGCTTGTATTGAAGTATAGTCATTTAAAATAAGAATGATACAGCGTTGCTTTGCCTTGCCGTACTATGTGTACTGTCTGCGGCTTCGCTGCCTTGTCTCATTCTTATTTTATTCGACTATACAATATTGTACTTTATTTGATAAAAAATGTCGTCTGCATTTTCAGGCTGTTGTTTGAATTGCTTGAATTGGTTCGGGCGGTATGGTCGGGAAACGAAAGGCCGTCTGCAAATTGCATATTTGGCAATGTGCAGACGGCCTTTGTGTACTTGAAGAAGGTTATACGCGCGTGCGGTTGGCTTCGGCAAGCAATGCGAGCAGTTCTTCGGTGGTGTCCCAGCCGATACAGGCATCGGTAATGCTTTGGCCGTAGGTTTCGGGCTTGTCTTGGCGGCCTTCGACCAGATGGCTTTCTACCATGACCCCCATGATGTTGTCTTCGCCGTTACGCAGTTGGGCGGCAATGTCGGCGGCAACTTCCATCTGGCGCGTGTAGTCTTTACGGCTGTTGGCGTGGCTGCAATCGACCATCAGCTTGGGTGTAACGCCTGCTTTGGCAAGCTGTTCGGCTGCAGATTGGACGTGTTCCGCGCTGTAATTCGGCTCTTTGCCGCCGCGTAAGATAACGTGGCAGTCGGGGTTGCCGCTGGTGTGGACGATGGCGGAATGTCCGCTTTTGGTGACGGAGAGGAAGTGGTGGGGGTGGCTGGCCGCGCCGATGGCGTCAATGGCGATTTTCAGGTTGCCGTCGGTACCGTTTTTGAAACCGACAGGGCAGGACAAGCCGCTGGCCAGTTCGCGGTGGACTTGGCTTTCGGTGGTGCGCGCGCCGATTGCGCCCCATGAAATCAGATCGGCATAATATTGGGGCGTAATCATGTCGAGAAACTCGGTGGAGGCGGGCATGCCCATGTTGTTCAGGGTCAGCAGCAATTTGCGCGCTTGGCGCAGACCGAAGTTGATGTCGAAAGAACCGTCCAAATGCGGATCGTTAATCAATCCTTTCCAGCCGACGGTGGTGCGCGGTTTTTCAAAATAAACACGCATCACGATGAGCAGCTCTTTTTCGTATTTTTTTCTCAAGGTCAGCAGGCGTTGTGCGTATTCCAAGGCAGCTTCGGGATCGTGAATCGAGCAGGGGCCGATAACGACCAGCAGGCGTTTGTCTTTGCCGTGTACCAAATCGGCAATTTCGTGGCGGGTTTGGTGAACCAGCTCTGCCGCTTTTTCGCTAATCGGCAGTTCGTACAGGTGGGCAATCGGCGGCAGCAGTTCTTTGACTTCTTTGATTTTAATATCGTCGGTTTGGTAGCTTTGCATGGCTTGTCCTTATTCTGAATATGTGAACAGATTAACGGTTTTGTAAAAATTGAACAAGTGTTTTATCTGATGTTTGGCAATTTTATTTCAAAAAACTTTATTTATTTTATTTTTTAGATTTTAAATTTTAGTTTTTTATTTAAATTGGCATTTAATTCTTTTTAGTTGGGTGTTATGCCGTCTGCAAAATGCGGCGGGCAAAGAAAAAGCCGTCTGCAAAACCGGCAGATGCGGTTTTGCAGACGGCTTACCGGCATGAAACCTGTCGGTTTACAGGCTGTAATACATTTCAAATTCCAGCGGATGCGGAGCCATGCGGATTCGGCGCACGTCTTCTTCTTTGAAGGCGATGTAGCTGTCGATCCAGTCTTTGCTGAACACGCCGCCGCGCAGCAGAAATTCGTGGTCGGCTTTCAGGGCTGCCAGTGCTTCTTCCAAAGAGGCGCATACGGTCGGTACGAGTGCGTCTTCTTCCGGCGGCAGGTCGTACAGGTTTTTGGTTGCCGGATCGCCCGGGTGGATTTTGTTTTGGATACCGTCCAAGCCGGCCATCAGCAGGGCGGCAAAGGCCAGATACGGATTGGCGGTAGGATCGGGGAAACGCGCTTCGATGCGTCGGGCTTTAACGCTGTTGACCGACGGAATGCGGATAGAGGCGGAACGGTTTTTGGCAGAGTAAGCCAGTTTTACCGGTGCTTCAAAGTGCGGCACGAGGCGTTTGTAAGAGTTGGTGGAAGGGTTGGTAATCGCGTTCAGGGCTTTGGCGTGTTTGATGATGCCGCCGATGTAGTAAAGGGCGGTATCGCTCAGGCCGGCATAGCCGTCGCCGGCGAAGAGGTTCTGACCGTCTTTCCAAATGGATTGATGGACGTGCATACCGCTGCCGTTATCGCCCATGATGGGTTTCGGCATGAAAGTGGCGGTTTTGCCGAAGTTGTGGGCGACGTTTTGGATAACGTATTTCATGTCTTGGGTTTGGTCGGCACGTTTGACCAGCGTACCGAATTTGGTACCGATTTCCATTTGGCTGCCTGTACCGACTTCGCCGTGGTGGACTTCCACTTCGATACCGATTTCTTCCAAGATGTTCACCATGGCGGAGCGCAAATCTTGCCCCGAATCAACCGGTGCAACGGGCGAATAGCCGCCTTTTACCATCGGACGGTGGCCGGTGTTTTGACCGTCGAGGTGTTTGCCGCTTGACCACGCGCCGCTTTCGGAAGTGATTTCGTAGCGGGTTTTGTGCATGGCGGTTTCAAATTCTACGCCGTCGAACACGAAAAATTCAGGCTCGGGGCCGAAGAAGGCGGTGTCGCCGATGCCTGACGATTTCAAATAGGCTTCGGCACGTTTGGCAATGGAGCGCGGGTCGCGGTCGTAGCCTTGGCCGTCAGCAGGGTCGATGACATCGCAGGTGATGACAACGGTAGGGTCGTCGAAAAACGGGTCGATGAATGCGGTAGAGGCATCGGGGCGCAACTGCATGTCGGAAGCCTGTACACCTTTCCAGCCGCCCATTGAAGAGCCGTCGAATGCTTGGCCGTTTTCAAACCAATCTTCGGGGTCGTCGAGTACGATGCGGGCGGGGATGGTGAAGTGGTGCTGCTTGCCTTTTGTGTCGGTAAAACGCAAGTCAACAAAGCGGGCTTCGCTTTCTTCAATCAGTTTTACAACGTCTTTGATGGACATGGTGTCGCTCCTGATAAAGGGAATCTGGAAAGTGTTATTCTATCACGCTTTGCGCGGCGGTGCCGTCTGAAAATGCGCGGGAAGTCAGTCGGAAAATATAGTTTCCGCAGACTTGATTGTCAACAATTTTACATTTTGGCTATTGGGTTGAAAGCAAAGGACAAATCATCAAAATCCGTTATAATGGAATCTTTCGCCCAACACGGAATTTTGGAATCATGAAACAGAAACCGCGTTATGCCGTATTCGGTAATCCTGTCGCCCACAGCAAATCGCCGCAGATTCATCAAAAATTTGCGGAACAGGAAAATGTTGAAATCGAATATGAGCGTATTTTTGCCGAAATCGGCGGCTTTGATGAAGCGGCGCGGGCATTTTTTGCCGCCGGAGGGCTGGGAGCGAATGTAACCGTTCCGTTCAAACTGGATGCGTATCGTTTTGTGGACGAGCATTCGGACAGGGCTTTGGCGGCGGGTGCGGTCAACACCATTATTCCTTTGGGCGGCGGCAGATTCCGCGGCGACAACAGCGACGGAGTGGGTTTGGTCAACGATATTATCCACGCGCAGGGTGTGGAAGTTGCCGGTAAGAATGTGCTGCTGATTGGTGCGGGTGGTGCGGTGCGCGGTGTGATTCCCGTATTGTTGGAGAAAAATCCCGCTTCCATTGTCATCGCCAACCGCACTGATGAGAAAGCGCGGGAAGCGGCGGAGCGGTTCGGAATCGAATCTTTGCCGCTGGCGGAGCTGCCTGCCGCGCATTTCGATATTGTGATTAATGGAACATCGGGTGGTTTGAGCGGCGAGATACCGGCCGTTGCGCCGGAAGTGTTCGCGCAATGCAGCTTGGCTTATGATATGGTGTACGGTAAAGATGCTGAACCGTTTTTACAGTTTGCCCGATCTTCAGGTGCGGCGAAAACTGCAGACGGCTTAGGTATGCTGGTCGGGCAGGCGGCGTTTTCCTATTCGCTGTGGCGCGGGTTTGAGCCGGACATCAAGCCGGTGTTTGAATACATGAAAAGCCTGTAAGCCGTTTTTCACCACAAGCTACGGTATGCCGTCTGTTTTATTCCATTCTATTATATAGATACAGAAAGACCGCCATGCGTATTTTCAAATGGCTGCTTGCCCTCCCCATCGCTGCTTTTATCCTGTTTAATGCCTATGTGTACGGCAACATCATTACTTATCGCGCCGTTGCTCCGCACCAGACGGCATTCATGAGTATGCGAATGAGCCAGTTTGCCGAAGAAGGGCGGGATATAACGCTGGACTACCGCTGGACGGACTACCGCAGTATCTCAACCAATCTCAAAAAAGCCCTGATTGCTTCCGAAGATGCCAAATTTGCCGAGCATTCCGGTTTTGATTGGAACGGCATACAAAACGCCATCAAGCGCAACGAAAAAAGCGGCAAAGTCAAAGCAGGCGGCTCAACCATCAGCCAGCAGCTTGCCAAAAACCTGTTTTTGAACGACAGCCGCAGCTATATCCGCAAAGCAGAAGAAGCCGCCATTACCGCAATGATGGAGGCGGTTACCGACAAAGACCGTATTTTCGAGCTGTATTTGAACGTCATCGAGTGGGATTACGGCGTATTCGGAGCAGAAGCCGCCGCACAGAAATTCTACAAAAAATCCGCAGAGAAATTGAGCAAACAGCAGGCCGCCGCGCTGGCCGCCCGCGTTCCCGCGCCGTTGTTTTATGCCGACAATCCCAAAAGCCAACGCCTGAGGGGAAAAACCAACATCATCTTGCGGCGCATGGGCTCGGCGGAGCTGCCCGACGGCGGATAGCCGGAAAGCCGTCTGCAAATCCGATTTTGCAGACGGCTTTTATCGTTGAAACACACGAAGTGAAACCAAGTAACAAAGCCGCAGGCAGTAAAACACTACAGGGCGGCACACTTACCGCTTCGGCAGCTTGGACAAGCCTTTCCTTTGGCTAAACCGCAACAACACTGATTATTTCGTATGAAATGATGAATACGGAGCAGAGTAGGGTTTTGCGGTAAAAGTGTCGGAAAAAAACAACTGTTTTTCTTACCGCCGAACAGAAAAAGCCTTGAAAATTTGTTTTTTGAAAATAAAGCCACTATATTGACGGCATGAACCGCAGACAAAGAGCGGTGAATACAACAAAGCCGAAGCACACGTTGAGGCTTGTTCCACAAGTTTAAGAAAAGGATTACAGCAATGAAAAAATCACTGATTGCCCTGACTCTGGCCGCTCTGCCGGTAGCAGCAATGGCTGACGTAACCCTGTACGGTCAAGTAAAAGCAGGCGTTGAAGTATCTCAAACTAAAGTAGGTACTTACACTGTTGTAGACGTGAAGGAACGCGCAAACCGCAAATCTTCTACTGCTACTGAAATCGCCGACTTCGGTTCACGCATCGGCTTCAAAGGTCACGAGCACTTGGGTAACAACCTGAACGCCATTTGGCAATTGGAGCAAAGCGCTTCTATCGCCGGTACTGACGAAGGCTGGGGTACTCGTGAATCATTCATCGGCTTGGAAGGCAACTTCGGTAAAATCCGCGCCGGTAAGCTGGACACTGTTGTAAAAGACAGCGACGATGCGATTGATTCGTGGGAAGGCAACAACAACGCCCTGCACTTGGGTACTTTCAAACGCGTATCTGACCGTGAAGTATCTGTACGCTACGACTCACCTGTATTTGAAGGCTTCAGCGCCAGCGTACAATACGCACCGCGTGACAACCAAAACCCTGATGACAAACACACCCACAAAACTCCGAGCCGTGAAGCATACTTCGCCGGTTTGAACTACGAAAACTCAGGTTTCTTCGGCCAATACGCCGGTGGTTACCGTAAAAACACCAACGACAACCTGAAAGACGGTCAAGTACACCGCCTGACTGCAGGTTACGATGCCAACAACCTGTTGGTAGCTGTTTCCGGTCAATACACCAAAAACTGGCAAACTTACGGCGAATACGCAGAAACTTTGGCTAACGGTGCGGTAACTCCTAAAAACGCTGACAGCGTAAGCCACGCAGTATTCGGTTCAAACAAAACAGCAAAAGACGGCACTGCTAAAGACGGCAAAGGCGTACAAACCGTTGAAGTGGCTGCTACTGCCGCTTACCGTTACGGCAACGTAACTCCGCGTATCTCTTACGCACACGGTTTCAAAGCCAAAGTTGACGGCGAAAACGTAAAAGGCACTCAATACGACCAAGTAATCTTGGGTGCTGACTACGACTTCTCTAAACGCACTACTGCTTTGGTATCTGCCGGCTGGTTGCGTTCTGCTGAAGACGGTCCTCACAAAGTACAAACCGTTGCCGGTTTGGTTGGCCTGCGCCACAAATTCTAATCCGTTACGGATAGTCTGAAAAAAAGCCTGCTGCAAAGCAGGCTTTTTTACGTTTGATTGAAAAACACAACTCGAAAAAATACAACCTCAGACCACAATCCCAAAGCCGCAACGTATAGACAGCACCAAGAGTCCCTCAAACAATCAATCCTTATAGTCATTTAAAATAAGAATGATACAGCGTTGCTTTGCCTTGCCGTACTATGTGTACTGTCTGCGGCTTCGCTTCCTTGTCTCATTCTTATTTTATTCGACTATAGAAAATCACACCCTGAGACCTTTGCAAAAAAACAGGAAACAAACCAAAACCGATGGTAGGGGCGGGTTTTACACCCCCGAAAATTGAATACCTTGCAAAAGTTACCCCTTTAAAAAAGCCCAAGCAAACGGGCGGGGGTATAAGCCGCCGCTATAAGCTCTTGCAATGAATTTTGCAAAGGGCTCAACCTATTGCTTTTACAGCCGTTTCGCAAGGGCAATAAAGCATAGCTGTATTCCCCGCGCTGCCTGCGGTTTGCCGCCATGAACATCTGACGAAGCGATAGGGCTGAAACAACCATGTCGAAAATGCAGACGGCCTTTTACACCTGTTTGCGGTAAAAATATCCATAGCAGGCAGCCCATCCGCCTGAATACAAAAAACGATTCCAACCGACTCAGGCCGTCTGCAAAATACCGCTTACCGTTTCCAAATAGGGCGGCAAATCATAACGGCTGCACATATGGTTGTTCGTTGGATTGATACGATATTGTTGCGTGTTGTTGCACCATCTGTATGGTTTACAGCATTGCCGCTTGGTCTTGTTTTATAGTCATTTAAAATAAGAATGATACGGCGTTGCTTTGCCTTGTCGTACTATGTGTACTGTCTGCGGCTTCGCTGCCTTGTCTCATTCTCATTTTATTCGACTATATCATTTGCCAAGAAACAAGCCGTCTGCAAAATTCCCTGATTATCAAAGAATTTACAGACGGCCTGTTTGATTTCGGTATTCGGTCAGATTATTTTACGATTTGATCCAATTCGCCTTTGGCGTATTTGTCCGCCATTTTTTCCAGTGATACCGGTTTGATTTTCGAGGCTTGGCCTTCGCAGCCGAATGCCAGATAGCGGTCGAGACAGATTTGTTTCATGGCTTCGACGCTTTTCGCCAAATATTTGCGCGGGTCGAATTCGGCCGGGTTTTCCGCCATGAATTTGCGGATTGCACCGGTAGAGGCCAGACGCAAATCGGTGTCGATGTTGACTTTGCGTACGCCGTATTTGATGCCTTCGACGATTTCTTCTACCGGTACGCCGTAGGTTTCGCCGATGTTGCCGCCGTATTCGTTAATCACTTTCAGCCATTCTTGCGGTACGGAGCTGGAGCCGTGCATCACGATGTGTGTGTTCGGCAGTGCCTCGTGGATTTCCTTGATGCGGTCGATACGCAATACGTCGCCTGTGGGCGGACGGGTGAATTTGTATGCGCCGTGGGAGGTGCCCACCGCAATCGCCAGTGCGTCCACGCCGGTGTCTTTCACGAAGCGTACGGCATCTTCCACGCTGGTCAGCATTTGGTCGTGGCTCAGTTTGCCGACCGCGCCCACGCCGTCTTCCTCGCCTGCCTCACCGGTTTCCAAGTTGCCCAAAACGCCGATTTCGCCTTCGACGGAAACGCCGCATGCGTGTGAGAAATTCACCACGGTGCGGGTAACGTCGACATTATATTCGTAGCTGGAAGGCGTTTTGCCGTCGGCCATCAGCGAGCCGTCCATCATCACGGACGAAAAGCCGAGTTGGATCGAGCGTTGGCACACGTCGGGCGATGCGCCGTGGTCTTGGTGCATCACGACGGGAATGTGCGGAAATTCTTCGACTGCCGCCAAAATCAGATGGCGTAAAAACGGCGCACCGGCATATTTGCGCGCACCTGCGCTGGCCTGTACGATGACCGGCGCGTTGACTTGGTCGGCCGCTTCCATAATCGCACGCATCTGTTCGAGGTTGTTGACATTAAACGCGGGCAGGCCGTAGCTGTTTTCTGCGGCATGGTCGAGTAATTGGCGCATGGATACGAGAGCCATAAAAATCTCCTTGAGGGTGGATATTGAATCAATGCTGCCGCAAATTATAATGGTTTTCGGGCGAAAAAACTACATCACCCTACATTCATTTTATATGTTAATAATGTTCTTTTGAAATGAATTTTAGGCCGTCTGCAAAATGACGGAAAAGCGGTGTGGAAAATGAAAAAGGGCAGATTTGGCAGCCGGCGAGGTAATGCGGACGGCGCGAAATGAACGGGTAGGCTATAATGGAAAACTATATCAACTGTTTGGAAACATGGGGAGTGGCTGTGCCGCGTATTACCGTTTCTTTGCCTGAAAAAGTATTGTTCTCCGCCGATATTGCCGTGCAGGTCGGCGATTTGAATTACGGCAACCATTTGAGTAATGATGCCGTGCTGCGCCTTTGTCACGAAACCCGTTTGCGCTGGCTGGCGGCGGCGGGGTGGAGCGAGTTGGATGCGGGCGGCGCGGGGCTGATTATGGCGGATGCGGCGGTGCAATATCTGGCGCAGGGGCATTATGGCGACCGCTTGCGTGTGGAAATGGGTGCGGCGGAAATCGGCAGGGGCGGTTTTACATTGCTGTACCACATTACCCGTTTTGCAGACGGCATGAGCATTGCCCGAGTGCAAACCGGCATGGTGTGTTTCGATTATGCCGCGCAAAAAGTCTGCCGTCTGCCCGAAAAATTAAAAAATGTGTTGGAGGCCGTCTGAAAAATGAAGTTACCGGAGTTTACCGAACGCCAGCAGGCGTATCTGCTGGTTTTGCAGCAACAGGGCAAATCGGCACATACCGTTGCGGCATACGGGCGCGATTTGGCGCAGTTGAACCGTATGCTTGAGATAAAATCCAATGGAGATAGTGCGGATTTGGGGCGCGGTGATTTTGTGGCGGCATTGAAAAAATTGTCGCAACAAGGGCTGCATGAACGCAGTTTGGCGCGAAAATTATCGGTTTGGCGGCAATATTGCGCTTGGTTGGTCAGGCAGGGGGCGATGAGTGCCGACCCGACAGTGAATCTGAAAGCGCCGAAAGCCGGAGAGCGGCTGCCGAAAGCATTGCAGCAGGAACAGTTGAATCATATGCTCGACCAAGGCAGCGAAAACGAGCCGCTGGCGTTGCGCGATTATGCCGTTTTTGAGTTGTTTTACGGCAGCGGATTGCGCTTGAGTGAAGTGGTTGCGTTGAATTTGAATGATGTTTTGCTGGAAGAAGGTTGGGTAACGGTAACGGGAAAAGGCAACAAACAGCGGCAAGTACCGCTGGTCGGCAAAAGTATCGAAGCCATTCGCGCCTATCTGCCGCACCGTGCGGCGGTTGAAGGGGAAACGGCATTGTTTACCAACCAAAAAGGCGGACGGCTCGGGCAGCGGCAAATCCAAAAACGCTTGCAGACATGGGCGGCTGCCCAAGGCAACGGCCAGCATATTTCTCCGCATATGCTCCGCCACAGTTATGCCAGCCACTTGCTCCAAGCCTCGCGCGATATTCGGGCGGTTCAGGAGCTGTTGGGACACAGCAATCTTTCAACCACACAAATTTATACCAAATTGGATTTCGACCACTTGGCAAGAGTATACGACGATGCCCACCCCAAGGCACGGAAACGGAAGAAAACAGAGTAACGCTGCTGATTTGCCGCTTCCCTTTTTTCGGAAACCGCCCGAATCCGAACGGTTTTCAAACAGCATGGCACACTGTTTTCCTTTACAATAACGCATTCAGAAATTTACAGACGGCCTCACCATGTTTCCCAACGCTCCCGAACCTTCCGTCCCGCTTTTACAGGGTTTGAACCCCGAACAACTCGCCGCCGTCACTTGGCCGCCGCAGTCCGCGCTGGTGCTGGCGGGCGCGGGCAGCGGCAAAACCCGCGTACTGACCACCCGCATCGCATGGCTGCTGCAAACGCACCAAGCCAGTGTACACAGCATCATGGCGGTGACGTTTACCAACAAAGCCGCCAAAGAAATGCAGACCCGGCTGGGCGCAATGATTCCGGTAAACGTGCGCGCCATGTGGCTGGGTACTTTCCACGGCCTCTGCCACCGCTTTCTGCGCCTGCACTACCGCGAGGCAAATCTGCCCGCATCGTTTCAAATTCTCGATTCCGGCGACCAGCTTTCGCTCATCAAACGCCTGCTCAAATCGCTGAATATCGCCGAAGAAATCATCGCCCCGCGCACATTGCAAGGCTTTATCAACGCGCAAAAAGAAAGCGGCCTGCGCGCGGAGCATCTGGATGCCCCAGACCCGCACACCCGCCGCATGATCGAGTGCTACGCCGAATACGACAAAATCTGCCAGCGCGAAGGCGTGGCCGATTTCGCCGAGCTGATGCTGCGCAGCTACGAAATACTGCAACGCAACGACATCCTGCGCCAACACTACCAAAACCGCTTCAACCATATTCTGGTAGACGAATTTCAAGATACAAACAAATTGCAATACGCTTGGCTGAAACTGATGGCGGGCAGTTCGGCGGCGGTGTTTGCCGTGGGCGACGACGACCAAAGCATCTACCGCTTCCGCGGCGCGAATGTCGGCAACATGACCGCACTGATGCACGAATTTCAAATCGGCGCACCAATCAAGCTCGAACAAAACTACCGCTCCGTCGGCAACATCCTCGCCGCCGCCAACGCCGTGATTGAAAACAACGACGAACGCTTGGGCAAAAACCTGCGCACCGATGCCGAAGCCGGCGAAAAAATCCGCTACCTCTCCGCTCCCACCGATTTCGAAGAAGCCCAATTCACCACCGAAGAAGCCCAATCGCTGCACCGCGAAGGCTGGCCGCTTTCCGAAATGGCCGTACTCTACCGCAGCAACGCCCAATCGCGCGTCATCGAACAAGCCCTGTTCCGCGCCGGCGTGCCGTATAAAATCTACGGCGGCCTGCGCTTTTACGAACGGCAGGAAATCAAGCACGCGCTGGCGTATCTGCGCCTCGCCGTCAACCCCGACGACGACAACGCCCTCTTGCGCGTCATCAATATGCCCCCGCGCGGCATCGGCGCACGCACCATCGAAAATCTTCAGACGGCCTCCGCCGAACAAGGCATCTCACTCTGGCAGGCCGCCTGCAATGCAGGTGCGAAAGCCGCCAAAACCGCCGCCTTTGTGCGCCTGATTGAAAGTTTCCGCAACCAAGTCGGCCAACTCAGTCTGCCTGAAATCCTTGCAGGTATCCTCAAAGACAGCGGCCTGACCGAATACTACCAAACCCAAAAAGGCGACCACCAAGACCGCCTCGACAACCTCGACGAGCTGGTCAACGCCGCCATCGAGTTCAAACCCGAAGAGAGCAACTTTGAAATCCTGCCCGAAAACACCGCCGCCGACCCCGCCTTCCCGCTGCTGGCCTTCCTCAGCAACGCCGCGCTGGAATCCGGCGAAAACCAAGCCGGACAAGGCGAAGATGCCGTGCAGCTCATGACCGTCCACGCCTCCAAAGGCTTGGAATTTAATGCCGTTTTCCTCACCGGCATGGAAGAAGGCCGCTTCCCCAGCGAAATGAGCCTCGCCGAGCGCGGCGGCCTCGAAGAAGAACGCCGCCTGATGTACGTCGCCATCACCCGCGCCCGCAAACGCCTCTACATCACCATGGCGCAACAGCGCATGTTGCACGGCCAAACCCAATTCGGCATCGTATCCCGCTTCGTCGAAGAAATCCCGCCCGAAGTACTGCACTACCTATCGCCGAAAAAAACGGCGTTCGCCGCTTTCGACACGCCCAAACCTCGCAGCGACATCCGCGCCGCCGAAACCTACCAAGCAGCAAAAACCTACGGCGGCTTCAAAATCGGCCAAAACGTGCGCCACCCCAAATTCGGCACCGGCGTTATCATCGATGCGGTAGACAAAGGCGAATCGGCACGGCTGACGATTAACTTCGGCAAGGAGGGCGTGAAGGAGTTGGATACCAAGTTTGCGAAATTGGAAGTATTGTGAATGCTGCAATGCCGTCTGAAAACGTGCAGTTTTTTACAAGTGATTTTTGCAGACGGCCTTTTCATGCATTTTTGGTGTTGTTACGGAAAGCGGCTTGGGGAATTTATGCAATTGGATTTTAAACTTGAACTGGTGCAGGCATACTGGAGCCAATCACAGAAAATGCGGGTACTGACGGAAACATGGATGCAGGAAAACGGATATTGCCCGAGCTGCGGAAGCAGGCCGATTGGCAGATTTGCTAACAATCAGCCGGTGGCAGACTTTTTTTGCTCCGTTTGCGGCGAGCAGTATGAGTTGAAAAGCAAAAGCAGACGTATCGGCAACAGCATTGCCGACGGTGCGTACCACACCATGCTTGAACGCATCCGCTCGGACAGTAATCCCAATTTTTTCTTTTTGTCGTACAATGCACAACAGTATACGGTTAACCGGCTGGTGTTGGTGCCCAAACATTTTATGACGGCAGACATGATTGTCCCGCGCAACAAAGGGCTGAAAGGGCGGCCTGATTATATTATGTGTTCCATCAATCTGCGTACTTTACCGAAGCACGGACAGATTGTTTTACTTGATGAAAACGGAGCAGTCAGTCAGGAGCAAGTATTGCGGCAATGGCGGGAGACGCTGTTTCTCCGCACACAACGAAACGAAGCGAAAGGATGGTTGCTGGCTGTCATGAAATGCATTGACATTTTGCCGCCGCAATTTACCCTTGCACAAATGTATGCGTTTGAAGCGCACTTGCAGAGCCGTTTTCCCAACAACCACCATGTAAAAGACAAAATCCGCCAACAGTTGCAAATCTTACGCGACCACGGAATCATTGAATTCTGCGCACGCGGACAGTATCGGAAAACGGCCGCTTCGCCGCCTGCGGCCTGAGTTTTCCGATGTAAGACAAACGCTATCCACTTACACGGCATATCCAGTATTTTTCCGGAATGGTTTTGGCATCAGGCAAACACCCTTCCTTTATTGATCAAAAGATTAGAGTCCGAAGGATTCGCTGCAACAATGGAAAAGGAATAACCCATGCCCCACATCGCTACCATCCGCTACACCGGACAACTCCATAACGATTTAACCCATCTGCAAAGCGGCGACACGATTTCTACCGATGCGCCGACGGATAACAACGGCAAGGGTGAGGCGTTTTCGCCGACGGATTTGCTGGCGTCTTCGCTGGCGGCGTGTGCGCTGACGATTATGGGCATCAAGGCCGAAAGTATGGGCTTGGATTTGGCCGGGGCGCGTGCGGAGGTGGAGAAGGAGATGGCCGCCGATCCGCGCCGGGTGGCGAAAGTGGCGGTGGATTTTTATCTGAGTGCCGCTCTGGACGGCAAAAGCCGCGCTGTTTTGGAAGCGGCGGCATATACCTGCCCGGTGGCGAAAAGTTTGAGCGCGGATTTGGTGCAGGAGTTCCGTTTCCACTACGGCTGATCCGCTGCGCCCTGCTGCAAAGGCTGCGGATTACCGGCGGTTTTTTGTGCCGCAAAAATGATTTGGTGTTTTGCAGACGGCCTTTTGCTGTGGGGTGGATATTCGGAAACGGTATGGGCGCAAATTTCGGCAGATGGGGAGGAAAGGATAGAGCAGTTTGGGTATGGATTCATGCTGCTCAGGATAGGTAATTGTTGTCGGGCAAACAGCAGGCGTGATGGTGTCGTGTTTGTCTGTTCAGATGGCGTTTGATTTGTGTGTCAAACGAAAGAAAGGCCGTCTGTAAAATCCGATAAAACAGGGATTTTGCAGACGGCCTTTTGCTGTGGGCGGATATTCGGAAACGGTATGGGCGCAAATTTCGGCAGATGGGGCGGAAAGGATAGATCAGTTTGGGTATGGATTCATGCTGCTCAGGATAGGTGGTTGCTGTCGGGCAAACAGCGGGTTCGATGGTATCGTGTTTGTCTGCTCAGATGCCGTTTGATTTGTGTGTCAAACGAAAGAAAGGCCGTCTGTAAAATCCGATAAATAGGGATTTTGCAGACGGCCTTTGGTTGTTTGGAGTGAGTTTTGAGACGAATGTTCTATAGTCATTTAAAATAAGAATGATACAGCGTTGCTTTGCCTTGCCGTACTATGTGTACTGTCTGCGGCTTCGCTGCCTTGTCTCATTCTTATTTTATTCGACTATATTTAGGGTAATGTTCACGGCATGATACAGCCTTGCCGCGCTTTGTTGCTCTGTCTCATCAAACCCCGAAAGTTTATTCTGTTTCTTTTCTTCCCAAAATCATGGCATCGCCGTAGCTGAAAAAACGGTATTGCTGTTCGATGGCGTGGCGGTAGACGTTGCGGATGTGTTCCATGCCGGAAAATGCGCTGACCAGCATCAGCAGGGTGGATTTCGGCAGGTGGAAGTTGGTAATCAGGCGGTCGATGACTTTGAAACGGTAGCCCGGGGTGATGAAAATATCGGTGTCGCCCTGTCCTGCTTTCAGGCTGCCTGTTTGGGCGGCGGATTCGAGTGCGCGCATGGAGGTGGTGCCGACTGCCCAGATTTTGCTGCCGCGTGCTTGGGCGGCTTGTATGGCGGCAACGGTTTCGGAGGGAATGTCGAACCATTCGCTGTGCATTTTGTGTTCGGCAATGTTTTCAACGCGCACGGGTTGGAAAGTGCCGGCTCCGACGTGCAGGGTAACTTCTGCTGTCTGTACGCCTTTGGCACGCAATGCCGTCAGCAACTCATCGGTAAAGTGCAGGCCTGCAGTGGGCGCGGCGACTGCGCCCTGATGCTTAGCGTAAACGGTTTGGTAGCGGCTGTCGTCGCTGCCGTCGGCGGCGCGTTCGATATAGGGCGGCAGGGGCAGTTTGCCGTATTGTTCCAAAAGTTCGTATACGGTTTGCGTGCCTTCAAAACGCAAACAGAAGAGCTCGCCGGCGCGCTCTGTCATCACTGCGCGGAGGGCATTTTCAAAAATCAGTTCGGTGCCGGGCTTGGGTGATTTGGAAGAACGGATATGTGCCAGTGCGGTATGGTTGTCCAAAACGCGTTCGATTAAGGCTTCGATTTTGCCGCCGCTGGCCTTTTGCCCGAACAGCCGCGCTTTCATGACTTTGGTGTTGTTGAATACCAAAACGTCGCCGGCGGCGATATAGTCGGTAATATCGGCAAAGTTTCTGTCGGCAAGCGGCGTGTCGGGCAGGGCGGCAAGCAGACGGCTGCTGCCGCGTATTTCGGGCGGATGTTGGGCGATGAGCGCTTCGGGAAGTGCGAAGTCGAAGTCTGAAATATTCATTGTCGTTGCGGGGTATCAAAACAGACGTATTATACGCAATTTTGTTTTTTGCAGACGGCCTGTTTGAGTGTCAAACCAATAAATTAGAATAAATACTCTTATTTTTGGCATACTTTGCATGCTTCGGGCAAAATCCGGCAATTTTTGCTTAAAAGCAGTTTTTTGCCAGATTTTGCTAGACATTTGTCGGCAAGTTCGGGAAAATAGCCTGCTTAAATCCGACTGATTGTCAGGTTTTCGTGTCGGAATATGGAGATTATATGCCGTCTGTATATTTGATTTTGCGGGCGGCGGCAACAGACAATACAGGTGTTTCATTGTCTGCGGTAACTATTAAAAGCTGAATACGGCACTTCCGCTGTTTCGGAAAGGACTACAAAATGGATTTGCGCAAATTAAAAAAACTGATTGATTTGGTTGAAGAGTCGGGCATTGCCGAAATCGAAGTAACCGAGGGCGAAGAGAAAGTGCGTATTACCCGCGCCACCGCTCAAACGGTTTATACAGCTCCGGCTCCGGCCGTTGCCGCATCTGCTCCGGCTGCCGCACCGGCAGCTGCTGCGGCGGCTCCTGAAGCGGCTGCTCCGGCGGTACGCGATTTGAGCAAGGCGCAAAAATCACCGATGGTCGGTACGTTTTACCGTGCACCCAGCCCGAGTTCTCCGGTATTTGTGGAAGTGGGTCAAACTGTTAAGGCCGGCGACACTTTGTGCATCATCGAAGCCATGAAGCTGATGAACGAAATCGAAGCGGAAACTTCAGGTGTGGTAAAAGAAATTTTGGTGGAAAACGGCCAGCCGGTCGAGTATGGCGAGCCGCTGTTTATCATCGAATAATTCCGTTTCAGACGGCAGGTTCAAGCCGTCTGAAATTTTTATGGAACATTTGAAGTATAAACTTTTCAGACGGCCTGATGCCGGTAATGCCGTCTGAAAACACAGGAAAACCATCATGTTGAAAAAAGTATTGATTGCCAACCGCGGCGAAATCGCCCTGCGCGTGCTGCGTGCCTGCCGTGAAATGGGCATTGCTACCGTTGCCGTACACTCCGAGGCAGATAAAGACAGCCTCCATGTCAGACTGGCAGACGAATCCGTCTGCATCGGCCCTGCACCTTCTCCGCAAAGTTATCTGCACATTCCCGCGCTGATTGCCGCCGCCGAAGTAACCGGTGCCGATGCCATTCACCCCGGTTACGGCTTCTTGGCTGAACGAGCCGACTTCGCCGAACAGGTGGAAGAATCCGGCTTTATCTTTATCGGCCCGCGCGCCGACACCATCCGCCTGATGGGCGACAAAGTGTCTGCAAAACACGCGATGATTGAAGCGGGCGTGCCCTGTGTGCCCGGTTCCGACGGTGCGTTGCCCGACGATGAAGAAGAGATTCTGAAAATTGCCGATAAGGTCGGATTTCCCGTCATCATCAAAGCCTCCGGCGGCGGCGGCGGCCGCGGTATGCGCGTGGTAGAGAAAAGGGAAGATTTAATCCGCTCGGTGGAAATGACCAAAACCGAAGCCGGTGCCGCATTCGGCAATCCGATGGTGTATATGGAGCGTTATCTGCAACGCCCGCGGCACGTCGAAATCCAAGTTTTGGCCGACGAACACGGCAATGCGGTTTATCTGGGCGAGCGCGACTGTTCGATGCAGCGCCGCCACCAAAAAGTCATCGAAGAAGCACCCGCTCCGGGCATCACGCCGGAAGAACGCGCCAAAATCGGCGAAGCCTGCGTGGAAGCCTGCAAACGCATCGGCTACCGCGGCGCGGGTACGTTTGAATTTTTGTATGAAGACGGCGAGTTTTTCTTTATCGAGATGAACACCCGCGTACAGGTTGAACACCCTGTTACCGAGCTGATCAGCGGCGTAGACATCGTGCAGGAACAGTTGCGCGTGGCTGCCGGCCTGCCGCTGCAATACACGCAAGACGATATTGTTTTGGAAGGCCATGCATTTGAATGCCGCATCAACGCCGAAGATCCGTACAACTTTATCCCCAGCCCCGGCCTGATTGAATTCTGCCACCTGCCGGGCGGTTTGGGCGTGCGCGTGGACAGCCACATCTACCAAGGCTACCGCATTCCGCCCAACTACGACAGCCTGATCGGTAAAATCTGCGTACACGGCAAAGACCGCGAGCAGGCTATGGCAAAAATGCGTGTGGCACTGGCGGAGCTGGCGGTAAACGGCATCAAAACCAACACCCCGCTGCACCGCGATTTGTTCCAAGATCCCGGCTTTTCCGAAGGCGGCGTGAGCATCCACTATCTGGAACACTGGCTGGAAGCGCGCAAAGAAAAATTGGCTGAGTAGGACTTACCCGCCGATAACGACCTTAAAGGCCGTCTGAATCTCATGTTCAGACGGCCTTTAAATTGAGAAATCCGCTTTTTCAGCCTTACTTTATCCGCTAAAATACCCTGATACATAGTGTATGGACATCAGCAAGAGACAAGTTGGCAAGTTGGAAACCGTACAAGCGTACGGGTGGGCTGACTTGCCCCGGTAGCTTGACCAAACCTCCTCTTTGAACAAGGGGCAGCCAACGCCTCAGCTTTTTTATTTTCATTCACGATATATAGTCATTTAAAATAAGAATGATACAGCGTTGCTTTGCCTTGCCGTACTATGTGTACTGTTTGCGGCTTCGCTGCCTTGTCTCATTCTTATTTTATTCGACTATAAAAGACAAGCTGCTCTCCTTGCTCTGCACCGAAGGGAAAAACTTTTCAGACGGCGGGGCGGATACGGCTTCATTTTAAAGAATGTTTTATCCGGCAAGGGTGTTTTTGCATACCTTGCCCATTTTCAGAAAGTTTTTATGTCATACCAACAAATCACCATCTCAGTCAGCGACTCCATCGCCGAAGGCTTGGCCGATGCACTCATGGAGTGCGGAGCACTTTCGGCGGCCATCGAAGATGCTTACGCCGGTACGGAAAACGAGCAGGCCATTTTCGGCGAGCCGGGTATGCCGGCAGAGCAAGTCTGGCAACAAAGCAAGGTAGTCGCGCTGTTGGGCGAACACGACGATGCCGCTGCCGTCGTTGCCGCCGCCGCCGAAATATGCGGCCTTCAGAATCCGGAATACAGTAACGACATCCTGCCGGATCAGGACTGGGTACGCCTCACACAAGCCCAGTTCGACCCGATACAGATTTCCGACCGCCTGTGGATTACCCCGTCTTGGCACGACGCGCCCGATGGCAACGCTGTCAACCTGCAACTCGACCCCGGTCTTGCCTTCGGCACCGGCAGCCACCCGACCACCCGTCTGTGCCTGCAATGGCTCGACAGCGGGATTAAAGGCGGCGAAAGCGTGCTCGATTACGGCTGCGGCTCCGGCATTTTAGCGATTGCCGCACTCAAACTCGGCGCAGGTTCCGCCACCGGTGTGGACATTGACGAGCAGGCTATCCGCGCCAGCAACGACAATGCCGCGCAAAACAATGTCCAAGCCCGCTTCTTCCTGCCCGACGGCCTGCCTGCAGGGCAGTTTGACGTTGTCGTTGCAAACATCCTCGCCAACCCGCTGCGTATGCTCGGCGAAATGCTGGCGGCGCGTACCAAAACCGGCGGCCGCATTGTCTTGTCGGGTCTGCTGGACGAACAGGTCGGAGAATTGAGCGAAATCTACGGACAATGGTTCGACATCGAACCGGCGCAAATTGAAGAAGGTTGGGCACGTTTGAGCGGTATCAAACGCTGATTGCGTATTTGCAGACGGCCTGCGCTGCTTGTATGCGGTCAAATCAGGCTTTTGGCTGTTATCAGGCCGTCTGCAAAATTGGTGTTTAAGCAGGATAAAGGCAAACATTGGCGGCGTTCTGCACGGGATTTTCTATACTGCCTTTCCCGACAAGATCAAATTTTCATTGCCGCATTTGCAGACGGCCTATACTGCTTGAGTGCGGCAAAATCAGGCTTTGGGCTGTTATCAGGCCGTCTGCAAAATTGGTGTTTGAACGGAATAGGGGCAAGTTGCAACCAATCCTTTAAGAGTTCCGCCTAAGGGGGTTCTCCCGCCGCCCTGTCGGGAAAGGTTGATGATGATTTATTACCCGGCCGCTTTATATTGAGACGAAGGCAAGGGCAATTATGGTGTCATGATTCCCGATTTGCCGGGCTGCTATCCCGTCGGGCGATACTGAAAAGGCTGCTGTTGCCGATGCGTGCCTTGCCGAAGCCTTCCAGATTGAGGGCATGATTGAAGACGGCATGGATATGCCTTCCAAGCCAAGCAGTATCGCCCATTACGGCGCAATCCGAATACTGCGAGGCAGTCGCATGGACAATAATCGAAGTGGACGATGCTGCTTTTGCCAAGTAAACCCGTTGCCGCGAATCAGGCTGCAAACCGCAGGCGGTAGGATTATGCGGCTGTTTGGGTTGTGAAGGGCAAGATGTTCGGACGGCTTGGGTTTTTGTTATACTTGGGCATAATTTTTAAGCAGAGTAGGATATGACACAGCCTGATCAAACCATTGTTACCGAGCATACCCGCCAATGGCTGGAAAAAGCCGTTATCGGGCTGAATCTTTGTCCGTTTGCCAAAGCGCCGTATGTGAAAAATCTGGTGCGGATTGCCGTCAGCCAAGCCCGCCATTTGGACGGATTTTTGGAAGATCTTGACCGCGAGCTGCAATTATTGGGCAGTACGCCGCCGGAAGAGTTGGAAACCACACTGTTGGTACACCCTGCATTGTTCGGAGACTTTCTGCAGTTTAACGATATGCTCGACCTTGCCGACCAAGCGGTATCGGATAACGGCTTGGAGGGAGTCATACAGGTTGCGCCGTTTCACCCTGATTTTCAATTTGAGGGTACGGAAGCAGAGGACATCGGCAACTATACCAACCGCAGTCCGTATCCTACGCTGCACTTAATCAGGGAAGACAGCATTGCTAAGGCGGCCGAGGCTTTTCCTGATGCGGAAGCGATTTTCGGGCGCAATATCGAATTGCTGGAGCGCATGGGTAAAGAAGGGTGGGACAAGCTGGAGATTCCGCGCTGCCCGTTTCATGCGGGACAAGAGTAGGTTTTGACCATGCTGGTCCGTTATTTTTTCTGGTGTTGCGGCTCATTGGCCTTGGCTTTGGGCATTATCGGTATTTTTCTGCCCGTATTGCCGACAACGCCGTTTGTGCTGCTGGCCGCCGCGTGTTGGGCGAAAGCCTCGCCGCGTTTCCACCGCTGGCTGTACCGGCATCATTATTTCGGGCCGATGGTGCAAAACTGGCAGCGCAATCGCGCCGTACCGCGCCGCGCTAAAATTCTGGCAGTCGGCATGATGACTTTATCCTGCGGCTTTCTGTTTTGGCATCTTGATGCTTGGCATATTCCGGCGGCAGTCAGTATATGTTGTGCCGCGGTAGCCGTTTGGATGATTCGCCTGCCGGAAGCCTGAACAATCATCAAAAAAGGAGAAAAGAATGAACAGTGAAAATACTTTGTGTATTGTTGTGGATATTCAGGAGCGTTTGTTGCCCGCGCTCTATGAAGCGGAGAAAATGGTCGAGCGCAGCCGCATTGTGCTGCAAGGATTGCAGGCTTTGGGCGTACCGCTTGTCGCAACCGAGCAATACCCGAAAGGTCTGGGTAAAACAACGGCGGCGGTGCAGTTGCTGTTGGGTGATGCGCCGGTATTTGAGAAAACGCGTTTTTCCGCTGTGATCGACGAAGTGGCAGCGGTGTTGGCAGCAAAAAATATCCGGAATGTGATTTTGCTGGGTGCGGAAGCACACGTTTGTATGCTGCAAACCGTTTTGGACTTGCGGGCAAAAGGTTTGGCGGTGTATGTGCCGTTTGACTGTACGACCTCGCGCCACCCCGACAATAAAGCCAATGCCTTGCAGCAAATGCGCGATGCCGGGGCGGTGGTTTCCAACAGCGAAAGCGTATTGTTCCAACTGCTGGGAGATGCCAAGCATCCGGCATTCAAAACTGTATCGAAACTGATTCAGTAAAAGATGTTACCCTTAAAATACAGACGGCATGAAAGTGGTTTGCCGTCTGTATGGCTGTGAAGAAAGGCCGTCTGCAAAATGCAGTATGTTATCGCGGAAGCAAAACAGCAGGATTTGCCGTCCATCGTTGAGATTTACAACAGTACGGTTGCATCGCGGCAATCGACTGCCGATTTGGAAGCGGTCAGCGTGGCGGATAGGCAGGCTTGGTTTGACGCGCATGGCGGCAAACGGCCGCTGCTGGTGTTGAAAAATCAAGCGGGGGAAATCTTGGGCTGGGGCAGTTTCAGCGACTATTATCCGCGCCGTGCCTATCATATCAGCGCCGAAATCAGTATTTATGTCCGCCGCGATATGCGCGGTGTCGGCGTGGGTGGGATATTGTTGCGCGATATGCTGGAACGCGCGCCGTCTTTGGGCATACGCAATATTCTGGCGGTTATTTTTGCACACAACCATGCCAGCTTGCGCTTGTTTTATCGGGAAGGTTTTCAGGAGTGGGGCAGATTGCCGCAAGTCTGCGATTTGGACGGCAGTCCGGCCGATATTCTGATTTTGGGCAAAAAGATGATGGACTGACAGCGGATAAACTGGAGTACGGCGGTATCGCGTTGTATAGTCATTTAAAATAAGAATGATACATCGTTGCTTTGCCTTGCCGTACTATGTGTACTGTCTGCGGCTTCGCTGCCTTGTCTCATTCTTATTTTATTCGACTATAAATACGCGGTATCGCCGTTTTAAATACGAATAAACAAAAAAGCCCAAACTTTCGTTTGGGCTTTTTTGAATATCTGGTGGGTCGTGAAGGATTCGAACCTTCGACCAACGGATTAAAAGTCCGCTGCTCTACCGACTGAGCTAACGACCCGATAAGCTGCGTATTTTAGAGATTGTGTTTGAACTTGTCAACAGTATTGGGCGGCTGATTTTCAGATTTCTTTTTAACTTATTGAAATTAATCAGGATAAATTGATGATTGTTTAACAAAGAAGGCAAAGAAAAACCGCAGACGGCCTTGTTTTGCTGTTAAAGGCCGTCTGCAAAACCGGTTTGCAGACGGCCTGAGCATAAGGAAGTGTGTTAATATCGGCGCATTGCTTGAAAAGGAACAAACATGATTATTGTGATGCAGAAGCAGGCGGGTGATGCGGCGGTGGGCGGTGTCGTGGATTTTATCCGCAGCCGCGGCTTGCAGGAGCATATTTCACGCGGCGAAGAGCGGACGATTATCGGTGCGGTGGGCGACGAGCGTGTGTTCAGCCCGAATGATTTGGAAAATCTGCCCGGGGTAGAGCGGGTGGTGCGTGTGTTGAACGATTGGAAAATCATCAGCCGCGAAAGCCAAGCGGAAAACAGCGTGATTCAAGTCCGCGGGGTGGCCTTCGGTGCAGACCGTATGCTGGACATTGCTGCACACGACAGCCGTGCGGATCGTGCGGACGCGGTGTTTCTCGATCCGTTTTATTTGTCGGTCCGCCCTTATGCGGAAGTGGATACCAGCAGCGAGAAGGCGCAAACCGAGGCAATGAAGGCGGATATTGTGCGGCTGCATGAGGCGGGCAAGCCGGTGCTGGTGCGTATCCGTGATGTGCGCCAGATTGAGGCGGCTTTGAATGCGGAGGCGGATATTTTGTATTTGGGCGGGGAGTTGATGAGCAACCGCGCGCTTCAGGACGAAGTAGGCCGTCTGAATACGCCGGTGGTGTTGTGCAAAGACAAACACCACCGCGCCGATGATTGGCTGGTGGCGGCGGAACATATTGCCCTGCGCGGCAACCGCCATATTATTTTGGGTGAAGCCGGTACGCTCAGTTTTGAGCCGGAACACGCTTATCGTTTGGATACGGACGCTATCGTGCGGGTGCGCCGTGTGACCCATTTGCCGGTTATCGCCAATATTACGCGCCTGTGGCACAACGATATGCCGCAGGAAGTGCTGTACCGTTTGGCGGAAGCAGCCGGTGTGAACGGTATTGTCAGCAGTTTGCGTTAACACGCGGTCGGCAAATCGGATGCGGTATTGAAATCGGGCGGCAGTCCGACAGATTGCCGATATAGTCATTTAAAATAAGAATGATACAGCGTTGCTTTGCCTTGCCGTACTATGTGTACTGTCTGCGGCTTCGCTGCCTTGTCTCATTCTTATTTTATTCGACTATAAAATGCTGAAAAGGCCGTCTGTAAAATACGATGGACAAAATATCGTATTTTGCAGACGGCCTTTTTGTTCTTTGATTGCCACACCTTCCCAAACAGGGCGACAGCTTCTGAATGGAGCGGTTGCGTGTTACGGACGGGCTTTGCGCCAACCGCTGCTTAATGCCCATTCGGTCGGGTAATAATACAAGGGCATACGGGCGGGAATGCCCAAGTTGTCGCGATAAACGACGCGGAATGTATCGGCATACCAGTTCGGTACAATGATGTATTGGTGGCGGATCACGCGGTCGAGGGCGCGGGCAGCGGTTTCCAGCTCGGCGCGGCTGTTGAAATGCTCGAAACGCTTGAGCAGCTTTTCAACAGCAGGGTTGCACACGCCCGCCCAGTTGCGGCTGCCGTCTGTTTTGGCGGCCTCGCAACCGAAATACACGGCTTGCTCGTTGCCCGGGCTGTTGCTGTTGGCATAGACGGTGATGGTCATGTCGAAATCAAAACCGTTCATGCGTTTTTGGTAAACGGCGGGATCGGCGATGCGGACGGTCATTTTAATGCCGAGTTTTGCCAAATCGCGCTGCCATTTGGCGGTAACACGTTCGTAGGTTTTGCTTGGCGATAAAAATTCAAAGGTCAGCGGTTTGCCGTTTTTATCCTTCAGTATGCCTTGATGGTAGCGGTAGCCTGCCTGCTCCAGCAGCGCGCGCGCTTTGAGCAGGTTGGGGCGGACACCTGAAGCGGGATTGGTTTGCGGCGGTTCGGGGACTTTTTCGTCGAACACTTGCGGCGGCAGTTGCGGTTTCAACGTGTTCAACAGAGCAAGCTCCGCGCCCTGCGGTTTGCCGGCAGCAGCCAGCGTGCTGTTGGTAAAAAAGCTGTTGCTGCGGCGGTATGAACCGTAAAACAGACGGCTGTTGACGGTTTCAAAGTCGAAACTTTCCACCATCGCGCGGCGTACAAGGATATTGTCGAACGGCGGTTTGCGCGTGTTCATCACAAAACCCTGCATACCGGCGGTGTTGCGGTGCGCCCATTCGTGTTTGGAGAGATGGCGTTTGTGCAATGCGCTGTCGGGATAGGCGCGCTCCCAGTTTCGCGCGACATTTTCCTGCATGAAGTCATACCGGCCGCCCTTGATGCCTTCGATACGGACGCTGTCGTCTTTGTAATAGCGGAAGCGGACGGTATCGAAGTTGTAACGTCCTTTGCGCGTGGGCAGGTTTTGCGCCCAATAGTGCGGGTCGCGGCGGTATTCGCTTAACCGGCCGCTTTCGGCTTTGGCAAAACGGTAAGGGCCGGAACCGATGGGCAGGGTATTGGCCGCGGCCGCCAGATCTTGCGGATAGCTTTTATGGGAAAACACCGGCAGTTCGCCCAGAATCAGCGGCAGTTCGGAATTGCGCTGTTTGAAACGGAACACAACGGTGCGGGGAGACGGGGTTTCCACTTTGGAGACATCGCCCCAGTAGAATTTATACATCGGTGCCGCAGCAGGGTCGGCGGTCAGCGTGCGGAACGATGCGGCAACGTCTTTTGCCAATACGGGGTCGCCGTTGTGGAATGTTGCTTTGGGGTTGAGGGTGAATGTTACTGACAGGCCGTCTGCCGCCACGCGGACATCTTGTGCCAGCAGCCCGTACATGGCAAACGGCTCGTCCCAGCTTTTTTCCAGCAGCGTATCCAAAGTCAGCATGGTAATGCCGACCTCGTGGTCGCCTTTGAGGGTAAACGGGTTCAGCGTATCGAAACTTCCGGCGGCAGGCAGGGTGAACGTGCCGCCTTTGGGAGCGTTGGGATTGACATAACGGAAAGCCTGAAAGTCTGCCGCATATTGCAGCGGCTGCCCCAAGCTCAAGCCGTGCGCGGCATGGGCGGTAACGGACAAAAAGGCGAGGGCGGCGGAAAGCAGGAAATGCAGGTTCATGGCGGTAGCAGGGAAAACGGTAGGATTGGATTCTATCGCCGGCCATGCGGCCAATGATATTCAATCCGTGATGTTCAAAGGATATGATGGTTTCACACGGCATGATACAGCGCGGTTGCGCCTTGCTCAAAGCAAAGGCTGAACCAAGCCGTTGGCGCGCGGCCGGGCTGCCGAGCCGTATTGTTTGTATTTTTTGTACTGTATGCGGCTTTGCGGTCGGTTTGATTCCGTGTGATAACGATAAAAGGCCGTCTGCAAAATGCCTGTTTTTCAGACGGCCTTTTGCTGCCAAAGTAAATCACAGATGCCGTCTTTCGGTGCAAAACCGGTGGGTGCTTCCAAAAGCAGTGCGCGCAGTGCGGCTTGGTCGGCTTGGCGGCAGGCGGTGTCGATGCGTTCGAGCAGGCTGCCCAACTCGGCGGCGGGAAGCATGGTTTCGTTGGCGGTTAAAATGCGCGGGTGGCCGGTCGGGCTGACATTGTCTCCGATAAGCAGTTCTTCGTAGAGTTTTTCGCCGGGGCGCAAACCGCTGATACGGATTTCGATGTCGCCTTCGGGGTGTTGGCTGTTTTTCAGTTTCATGCCGCTCAATCTGATCATTTGTTCGGCCAAATCCATGATGCGGACAGGCTCGCCCATGTCGAGTACGAATACATCGCCGCCTTTGCCCATCGCGCCTGCCTGTATGACCAGTTGGGCGGCTTCGGGTATGGTCATGAAATAACGGGTGATGTCGGGGTGTGTCAGGGTAATCGGGCCGCCTCGTGAGATTTGCTGCTCAAACAGAGGAACAACCGATCCCGACGAACCCAAAACATTGCCGAAACGTACCATACAGAAGCGGGTGGTTTGCCCGGGTTCCGCCGCCATCGCCTGTAAAACCAACTCGGCCATGCGCTTGCTGGCGCCCATGGTATTGGTGGGGCGGACGGCTTTGTCGGTGGAAATCAGCACGAATGTGGTTACACCGGCGGCGCGGGCGGCACGGGCGCAGTGGAGCGTACCCCAAATATTGTTGCGTATGCCTTCTACGGTATTCAATTCGACCAAGGGAACGTGTTTGTAGGCGGCGGCATGGTAAACGGTATCGACACGGAAAGCAGCCATAATCTGATGCAGACGGCCT
The DNA here is from genome assembly GCF_900636515.1 of Neisseria animalis. Lineage (NCBI taxonomy): Bacteria > Pseudomonadati > Pseudomonadota > Betaproteobacteria > Neisseriales > Neisseriaceae > Neisseria > Neisseria animalis. The sequence continues at coordinate 2,016,817 of NZ_LR134287.1, read as the reverse complement.
TCGTCCTGCACGGAGCCGAGCAGAGGCAGAATTTCGGTTTGGCCGCCCGAGGCCGTTTGAAATTCCGATAATTCGCGTTCGATGTTGTAAAGTGCAAATTCCGACAGCTCGAACAACACCAAGCGGTCGGGCTGCTGTTGCACAATCTGGCGGCACAATTCCGCGCCGATAGAGCCGCCCGCACCGGTAACCATCACGGTTTTGCCGCTGATGTCGGCGCGCATCAGTTCGGGCACGGGGGCAACGCTGGCTCTGCCGAGCAAATCGGAGACGGAGATTTTCTGCAGCGAACCGGCGCTGATTTTCCCGCCTATCCAATCGTTTACCGCCGGAATGGTCAGCACTTCGCAGCCGTAAGGTTCGAGACTGCGGATAATGGCGGCGCGCTTGTCGGCAGCGGTGTGCGGCAGGGCGAGCAGGATTTTGCGGATACCGTATTTTTGCACCAGCCGCCCGATTTCGGACGGCGGATAAACGGTCAAATCACGGATATTGATGTGGCGGTTGTCCGGCGCATCGTCAATAAAGGCGGCGGGGCGGTAGGCGGCATTCTGGCGGAGGGCTTCCGAAAGCTGGCGACCTGATTTGCCCGCACCGTAAATCAAAACGGGTACGGAGTGGCCGCGCCGCTCTGCCAAAACGGCACGCAGCAGCAGGCGCGAGCCGCTTGTAAGTACCAGCAGCAAGACGAAATACACGACAGGCAAAGCCAGCCGGAGCTGCTCGAAATACAGAACGCTGAGAAAGAAGAATACGGTGGATGATAAACTGCCGGCCACTGCAACCGCCAGTACGCGCATATTGAGATAACGGATCACAGCCCGGTACAGCCCCAAGCGCATAAAGACCAGCAGTGTCGGGACAACCGTAGCGGCGAATGCCAGCCAGTTGGCCGGATCGCTCCATTCTTGGTAATAGTCTGCCTTCAAACGCTGGGTAAACCAGAACGCGGCGAAAATCATCATGATGTCGTGGCCGACAAACAAGACTTTCTTGGCGGTGCGCGGCAGGGCAAGCAGGTGTTCCAAAATCATATCGGTTTGTGTGCGGAATGTGCAGACGGCCTTTCGGCGTCAAAAGCGTATTTTGCAGCCATATATTCGGTTTCCGGCTGCGGTATCGGGGTTTCAGGCCGTCTGCAAAATGGGTTGTATCATCAAATTCAGGTGCGGGTGGCGCGCGTCAGAACCTTGGCAATCTCTTGTTGACAGAACGCGATTTCCTCATCGGTCAAAGTCGGGTGCACCAAGAACATCAGGCTGGTTTCGCCCAGTTCGACCGCATTTTGCAGACGGCTTTGAGGCCGCCATGGGGTGTTGTCGAAGGCTTTTTCCAAATAAACTTCGGCACAACTGCCCTGATAGCAGGGTACGCCTGCTTCGTTCAACTCGCTCACGATGCGGTCTCTGCTCCAGCCGTCGGCCAGACGTTCCGGGCGCACAAAGGCATAAAATTTATATTGCGCGTGGCAGATATGCTCGGGAACGTGTTGCAGGCGGATACTGTCGAAACGTGCCAAAGTGGCAGCAAGAGCGGCGGCGTTGGCTTGGCGGCGGTTCAGCCATTGTGACATCCGCTTGAGTTGGATACGCCCGATTGCCGCCTGCATTTCGGTCATGCGCCAGTTTGTGCCGAAACTTTCGTGCAGCCAGCGGAAACCGGGGGCGTGTTCGCGGCGGTACACGGCATCGTAGCTTTTGCCGTGATCTTTATACGACCACATTTTCTGCCACAGGTTTTCATCGTTGGTGGTCACCATGCCGCCTTCGCCGCCGGTGGTCATGATTTTGTCTTGGCAGAACGACCATGCGCCGATGTGGCCGACAGAGCCGACGGATTTGCCCCGGTAGCGTGCGCCGTGGGCTTGGGCGCAATCTTCGATGACCCACAAACCGTGTTGCTCGGCGAGTGCCATGATTTCGTCCATTTCGGCCGGCATTCCGGCCAGATGAACCACGATGACGGCTTTGGTGGCGGGCGTTAATGCGGCACGGATGCTTGCCGCGCTGATGTTTTGGCTGTTTAAATCCACATCGGCAAAGACGGGATTGGCACCGGCGGTAACGATGGCGGAGGCGGAAGCAAGAAAGGTGCGCGGTGTAACAATTACATCATCTCCCGCGCCGATGTCCAAGGCTTTGAGTGCCAAATCCAATGCCAGCGTACCGTTTGCGACGGCTACGGCATATTGCGTACCGGCGAAAGCGGCAAATTCGCGTTCAAATTCGCGGCACTCGCTACCCGTCCAGTAATTGACTTTGTTGGACAGTAAAACGCGGGAAACGGCCTCGGCTTCTTCGGCGGTAAAAGACGGCCAAGGCGACAGGCGGGTATTCAGCATGATGTTTCTCTATTCAGCAGGTCGGGCAGTTCGGATAAGCTGTTTATCCAAAGTTGCGGCAGATGGTCGGGGGGTGCGTCGGAAGGGTGGCACAGGTGGATATGGTGCGGTTGCGGCCGTATCCCTATGGTCAGCCAGCCTTGCCGATTGGGGGTAACGAAATCTTTTTTGATGTTGTCGCCGATGTAAATCCAGCGGCAATGCGGGTAATGGCGGCGGATAAAGTCGAAGCGTTCCGGCTGCGGTTTTTCCGAACCTTCCGCTTCGGAAATCAGAATATGCTCGAAGACTGCGGATAATCCCAAAGCGGCCAGTTTCAGGCGTTGGGAAATGCTGCGGCCGTCTGAAATCAGTGCGCGCGCGGCAAAGGGGGCAGTCAGGCGGACAAATTCATCGGCAGGAAGATAAGGGCGGATGTTCGGACGGTGCAGCCGGTATGCCCACAGCAGGGATTGCTGCTCATGATGATTCAGACGGCATAAGCGGCACAGTTCGTCCAGCCAGTTGTTACGGTCGGCGCGGATGGAAGCGGCCAGCGATTCCGCATCGAATTGCGGGTGGGTTTCGGCAATCAGGGTGCAGACGGCGCGAATGCCGGACAGCTTGTAATCGTATTCGGCATACAGCGTGTCGTCCAAATCGAACACCACCACACTTTCAGACGGCTTAATCATGTTCATGTACCAACACCTTGGCATCGTAACGCAACATCATCAGCTTGTCTTCCCATTGTCCGTAAAACGGAACATCGGTATCGTAAAGATATTCCTGTATCAGCCAGTTCAGATAGTTGCCGCCTGCGGCATAAGTGAGCGGAAAACCGCCGCCGAAGCGGGGGTTGATTTCCACACCGTAAAACAGAGCATCGTTTCTGCGGCAGAAAAATTGTGCGGTCAGGCAGCCGCGCGCGCCGGGAACGGTTGACATTTTTTCCAGCAGGGCGGCATACAGGGTGTTTTTGCGCGTGATGCCTTTGCTGACTTCGCCGTTGCGGACTTCCAAGCGTTCGCGCGGCACGGCACACTTCAGACGGCCTTGCCGGTCGTAATACATATCGACGGTAAATTCGGCAAACTCGTGCTCAAGGTCGATGAGTTGGCAGAACATCATTTTTTCGTCGGCCAGCAGATCGGGCGTGAGCTCGGCAGCGGTGTCAATCCGCTTGGCACCGATGGCGCGGCTGCCATCGTAGGGTTTGGCGAAACAGGGCAGGGGCAGGTTGTCCCGCGCATAAATTTTCGGAGAGTCGATACCGAAAGAGGCAAACAAAGTGGCGGTTTGGCGTTTGTCCCGACATTGTGCGACAAGCGGCAGATCGGATACGGCGATGTGTATGCCGTCGGCGGCAAAACGGGAACGGGCGGCGGCAAGTTTGGCAAGTTCGGTGTCGATTGTTGGGATAATCAGGCCGACCTGCTCACGGACGGCCAAGCGGTAAATGCTGTCGATATAGTCTTCGGCAGCAACCGGCGGCACGGCAAATGCACCGTCGGCCACGCGGCAGGCGGCCGACAAAGCGGGATTGAGGTCGGTGGCCAGCACTTTGATGCCGTCTGCAAAACGGGCGGCTTCGCGGCGGCAGTCTTGCAGCAGTTCGACACGCCGTCCGGCGGATAAAATCAGGATATTATTTTTCTTCATGGCGGTTTCCGGTAAACGCGGGCATGGTGGCTTCGCCGGTGGCGGAAATACCCTCGCGGGCAAAGACTTTTTTAACGGTCAGCAGCAGGATTTTCAAGTCGAGCAGCAGGCTGCGGTTATCAACGTACCATACGTCGAGCGCAAATTTTTCGTCCCACGAAATCGCGTTGCGGCCGTTGACCTGCGCCCAGCCGGTAATGCCGGGTTTGACTTCGTGGCGGCGCGCCTGAAAGCGGCTGTACAGCGGCAGGTAGGCAGTCAGCAGCGGACGGGGGCCGACCAGACTCATGTCGCCTTTTAAAACATTCCACAATTCGGGCAGTTCGTCCAAGCTGGCGGCACGCAGTTTTTTGCCGAACGCTGTCAGACGTTCTCCGTCCGGCAGCGGTGTGCCGTCTGCATCGAATGCATCGCGCATGGAACGGAATTTGTACATTTTAAACGGTCTGCCGCCTTTGCCGGGGCGTTCCTGTACAAACAGTACGGGGCTGCCCAGTTTTTGGTAAATCAGGCAGGCCAGTATCAGCATCAGCGGGGCAAGCAGCAACAGCGCGGTTGCGGAAACGATGATGTCAAACAGGCGTTTGAGAACATTATTCACGGTTCAGGCTTTCTATCAGCGAGATGATTTTTCGGTAGGAAATATCGCGTTTGAACAGGTTTTCCACTTGTCGGCCGTCTGCTTTTTCTCGGTGGCGCGGCATCAGGCGGCGTGCGGCGCGTACAAAATCTTCCACATTGCCGGAGCGGTAATGTTCGTGGGGCAGGAGCGACAGCAGGCGGACGGCTTCAGCATCGGTCTGGCTGTTCAACACCGGCTTTTGTAAGGCCATATAGTCGGACAGTTTGTTGGTAACCGACTGCATGGCGTGGGCGTGTATCGGGTTGACGGCAATATCGCAACCTTTGGCAACCGACATCATTTCAGCATAGGGCAGGTAGCCGTAAAAGCAGACGGCTTCGCTTTCATATTGTTTCAACCGCGCTTCATCGGGGCCGCCGCCGAGAATATGCAGCTCGACCGCCGCGCCTTCCCGGTGCAACTGTAAAATGCCCCTGCATACGGTTTCCACATCATAGCTGAAACTTAATGTGCCGAGGTAGAAAAAACGGATTTTGCCGCCGTCGAACGTTCGGGCGGGTGCGGCTTCGAGCTTGGGAAAATCCGCGCCGATGAATACTGCTTCGGCCGGTACGTCGGGATTGGCTTCGCGCGCCCGCTCGAGATAGGTTTGCGATACGGCAATCAGGCCGTCTGCATTTTTGTAGGCTTGGTCGGCGCGGGCGGCAAACGGCAGCAGGCGGTGGGGAATTTTTTTCAGCAGCGGTATCACCGATGAAAAAGATTCCGGCCATACGTCTTGTACGTCCAGCACCAGTTTGCAGCCCAAACGCGTTTTGTGCTCTCCCAGCAGCAGGTTGGTGGCAATCAGCGGATAAGCCGAGTAGATGATGTCCCACGCACCTTGGGGCTGGTGTTGCAGCCAGTTGCGGAAATGGCGCACGAATACGCGGTGGCTGTACAGACGGCGCAGCGAAACATTGCGGGTATAGCCGCTTTCGGGCAGCAGTAAAACGTTCAAATTGCCTTGGGAGGCAGCTTCGGCATCTTCAGGCCGTCTGAACGTTTTGTCGTAATGCCGGAAATTGCTGGTAATCAGCAGGACGTTGTGCGTTTGCGCCAACAGCGTGGCCAGATACCAAAACCGGTTGAAATGCGGTTCGGACGGCAGCGAGCAAAAAGGAGCAGCGATGGCGATATTCATTTTGCAGACGGCCTTACATGGCATAAGCGGCTAAAGTGGTGCGGTAGATTTCATCGTCCGAACAGCGTTCGGTCACGTGGCGGTGCAGGGCAGCCCCCATTTTGCGGCGCAGTTCGGGGTTTTCCACCAAAGTGCGGACGGCTTCGATAAATTGTCCGCTCTCGCCAAACGGTATGCAGTAGCCGGTTTGGCCGTTGACGACCATCTCGGAAATGCCTGCCATGTCGTAGGTAACGACGGGCGTATCGTACAGGCCGGCTTCTAAAATATTATTGCCCACGCCGGCACCGTGATCGCCGATACAGTGCGGCGTGTTGACCAGAATATCGATTTCGGAGAAGTAGGCGGTTAAGTCGCGCACGCCGCCTAAGAAGGTAACTTTGCTGTCGATGCCCAACTGTACCGCTTGTGCTTTGAGGCGGTCCGATTCTTCACCGATGCCGGCGATGTGCAGGCGGACAGGCAGCTTGAGATCGGTAAGCTGTTTGAAGATGTCCAACATCAGGTGTACGGCGCGGACGCTGTCCAAACGCGATAAAGTACCCAATACGATTTCGTTGCGAGGGGGTTTGTGTGCGCTGCCTTCGGGGCGGTGCAGGGCGTTGTAGGTGTAGGTTACGCGCTCGGCGGGGAAGCCGTAGCGTATCAGCTTGTCGCGCTCGTGCCGGCAGTTGCCGATGATGTACACGCCCAATTTGTCGAACAGTTTGGCGATTTTCGGGTAGGTTTCAGGATCGAGGCCGCGCGAGTGGTAGAACACTTTGGTGGCGGGGGAGGCGAGTTTGGCGGCAATGGCGCAGGCGGGGACAATCCGCGCCATTTGGCAGTGGACGATGTCGGGCTGCTCTTGCTTGAGCATTTTCAAATATGCCAACGTGCTTTTCAGGTAGCCGAACGTGCCACCCTGATAAAAATCGATGTTGCGCCATCGGATACCCAGACTTTGCGCTTCTTCAATCAGCGGGCCGTCTGAAGAAGCCAGAATGATGTCGTGGCCGCGGCTTTGCAGCAGTCTGCCCAAGCGGAACGTGGCGTTTTCCGTACCGCCCAAGCCTGACATGGAAGTGGTTAAAACAATTTTCACGGTTTTTCTCTTGTTTGCGTTGATTCGGCGTATTCCGCCACGGGTTGGGATTTGCCGGAGGCCGTCTGTAAAATGGTTTGCAGACGGCCAATCACGGCGGCTTCGCCAAATTCTGCCAGCGTTTGGCGGCGCAGGAGGTCGGCGGGGTAGCGGCTGCGGCGGTCGTACAGGGCAATCATGGCTCGGGCAAGGGATTCGGGGTTGCCGCATTCTGCCAAGATGCCGTTGTCGGGGCGGACGATGGATTCCGGCCCGCCGCTGCGTGTGGCGACTACGGGCAGACCTTGCGATAAGGCTTCAATCAGTACCACGCCGAAGGTTTCGATATGGCTGGACGACACGAAAGCATGGCTTTGCCGCATAAGGGTCAAAACTTCCTGATGACTCATTGCTCCGAGAAAACGCACGCTGTCTTGCAGGCCGAGTTGTGCCGACAGATTTTGCAGACGGCCTAACATGGCACCGCCGCCGCCGATGTCGAGTTTTAGTGCGGGGCGTTGCTGTTTTGCCGTGGCGAAGGCTTGCAGCAGGATATCGAAACCTTTATTGGGGTTCAGATGGGCAACCGTGCAGAAGGTAAAGCCGTCTGCATTATCGGCCGGGCGCGGGGCGGGCGGTTCTTGTTCAAAATGCGGCGCGAGCAGGTTGGGCAGGTATGCCCAGTCCAATCCCGGGTATTCGCGCTCCAGCAGTTGCGCGAAGTGGCGGCTGACGGCAAGCCGTGCCGACGCGCCTTGGGCGGCCTGATACATCGACGGACGCTGCCAGCTGCGTATCATGCCGCGGGCATAGGTGCTGCTGTGTTCGGTAACGATATAGGGAATGCCGTGGCGGCGGCTGATGTCGGCAGCCATGATGCCGCCCTGATTGATGCAATGGGCGTGCAGAATATCGGGCATTCCGTGTTCGGCGGTATAACGCTCAAACAGTTTGCGCCCGGCTTTCAACCATGCGCGCTGTTCCGGGGGCAGGCGCGGAAAAAAGGCGGTATGGTGGTAGATGTAGGTCGGGACGTTTTGTTCGGTAAAGTGTTCGATGCCGTAACGGCCGGACAATACCGGTACGATGCCTTGCCTGAGCGAGCGGAAGTGTCCGGCGATTACGCCGACTTTGTGTCCCGCACGCTGCAATGCTTGTGCCTGCAAACGGAAGAAAATACCGTTTACATCGGTGGGGCTTTGCGGATACCAAGACGGAATAATCAATATATGCATAGCAATCAGCGGTTTTGCAGACGGCCTTTCAATTCGGCGGTCAGTGCGGACAAGCGGCGGCGGTTGGCCAGATACAGGGCGGACAATACGGCCAGCCAAATCAGGGCAAACAGCGGATAGTTTTCGGGTGTGCCCCATATGGTATAGCTTAGGCAGAGCAGCAGGCAGAACAGTGTGTGGGTGTATATTTTCCGGCGCGGCAGATTTTGCCACAAGCGTGAGGAAAGTTCGGTTCTGAGTACGGAAAACAGCCAAAACGATACGGCGGTCGAGACAGCCGCGCCTTTTGCACCCCAAGCGGGAACAAGCCATGCCAGCAGCAGGCCGTTGCACACTAATGCCGCCAGCGAAACCAAAGACAGCAATCCCGTACGGCGCACGACGTTCAGGCCGATACCGCTGGCTTCGGTCAGGGTATAAAACAGCGGAAACAGCATACAGCAGAGCAGGATAAATTGCACATCGGCATATTGCGGTGGCAAAACCCACGCTGCCAGAGGCGACAACAGGCCGGTGATGCAGACAAGGGCGGTAATCAGACGGGTCATGTCGAGCGCAACCGGACTGATTTTATCCAGATGGATGCCCTTTTCTACCCACTCGAACACCATGGGCGCCCAAATGGTGGAAAATACGCTTTGAAACACTAAAGCAACCGCCCCGACGCTGACGGCCATCGAATAAATACCGAGTTCTGCCAAGCTGCCGAAATGTTGCAGGGCGAAACGGTCGGCAGAAGTAAAACCCCAGTAGGCAAGATAGCTGAAAACCAGCGGAATGCCGTAGCGTATGCCGTCTGCAAAAACAGCACGCTGCCAGCTTGAGGCAAGGGCGGCGGCAGTTTCGCGGCGGGTTTGGTACAGTAAAACGGCGGCACCGGATATTTGTGCAGCAAGCAAGAGTGCCATCAAAACCGAGGTATCCGCCCGAATCCCTGCCAACAGGCAAAATGCTGTCAGCAACAGCAGCAACAGTTTGGGCAGCAGTTGGCTGACGGAAAACAACCATGCTTTTTCCTGCATACGCAAAATCAGCCCGCCGTAGCGCATGGGCAGAACAAGGGCGAAAAACACGATCAGCATGATGCCCAAACCAAAATCGGGCAGCCCGAACAGCAGCATGGCAAGTTGCGGCGCAGCGGTGCCGGCGGCAAGGAGCAACATCAATACAACGAGCAGCAGCGGTACGGCGGCCAGCGATTTCAGCAGCGAGGCTTTGTCGGCGGCATTGTGGTATTCGCGGATATATGCCTGATCCGAACCCAAACCCGAAATAATCAGCAGCAAGGCGGCGGCAGTTTGCAGCAATATCATGCGGCCGATGTCTTCGGCGGAGAAATACCACGACATCAGAGGCAGGGAAACCAGCCCCAATGCCGCACCGCCGACAGGACCGAGTGCGTAACCGGCGATTTTGCGTAAGGTAATCATTTTGCAGACGGCTTTGTTTGCGTACTTTATGCTTTGACTACATTGGAAGCCGTTGCAGGAAAGCGTCCGCGCGTGTCGATGATGAGGGCGGCGTGCTGCAGAATCAGCGGATAATCGAATTTGTCGTGGTCGGTGGTCAGCACGATGCAGTCAAATGCCGCAATGCTTTCTGCGGTCAACACTTCGCTTTGCAGCTTGAAATGCGTATGGCCGGGCAGATTGGGGAATACGGGCACATGAGGGTCGGAGTAGGAAATATCCGCTCCCAGTTTGGCCAGCCGCTCCATGACTTCCACCGAGGGGCTTTCGCGCATATCGTCCACGTTTTTCTTGTAGGCAATGCCCAAAACCAAAACTTTGCTACCTTTTAACGACCGCTTGTGTTCGTTTAAGGCCAGCGATACTTTGCCGATAACGTAATCGGGCATGGCGGAGTTCACTTCGCCCGCCAGCTCGATGAAGCGGGTGTTGACACCGTATTCCCGTGCCTTCCATGTCAGGTAAAACGGGTCGATGGGAATGCAGTGTCCGCCCAAGCCGGGGCCGGGATAGTAAGGGACAAAGCCGAACGGTTTGGTTGCGGCGGCATTGATGACTTCGTGAATGTCGATGCCCATTTTATCCGCCACGATTTTCATTTCGTTGACCAAGCCGATGTTGACGGCGCGGTGGATATTTTCCAGCAGTTTGGTCAGTTCGGCGGCTTTGGTGGAGCTGACGGGCACGACACGGTCGATGGCAGGCTGATACAGCGCAATGCCGACTTCCAGACAGGCAGGCGTATGGCCGCCGATGACTTTGGGAATGGTGCGGGTTTCAAAATTCGGGTTGCCCGGGTCTTCGCGTTCGGGCGAGTACACCAGAAAAACATCTTTGCCGACAACCAAGCCGTCTGCTTCTACGCGCGGCAGCAGCTCTTCTTCGGTAGTACCGGGGTAGGTGGTTGATTCTAAGGAGATGACTTGGCCGGCTTTGAGGTGTGGCTGAATCGCTTCGACGGTTCGGATAACGAAGCTCATGTCCGGCTCGCGGTATTTGTTCAGCGGGGTTGGTACGCACAAAATCACCGCATCGGCTTCGGCAATGCGGGTAAAGTCGGTGGTGGCTTCAAACAGCTTTTGTCGGGCGGCGGCGATTTTGGCAGCGGAAATATGCTCGATATAGCTTTCGCCGCGGTTGAGTTTGCCGACTTTTTCCGTATCGATGTCGAATCCTAAAACACGGAAGCCGACATCGGTATAACGCAACATTAACGGCAGCCCGACATAGCCTAAGCCGACAATGCCTATGGTGGCGGTTTGGTCGGTAAATTTGCGGAGGGTTGCGTGTTTCATGGTTTTATCGCCAAAAGGAAAAGTTACGCTATTGTACGCGGTTTTGCAGACGGCTTACAGCGGATATTTACATACGCTGCAAAGTCCATTTGACATCGTTGCCCACGGTTTCTACGGCAGCGGTATGCCAAGGTGCAGATTGTGTCAGCGCGCTGGGATTTTCCGGCAAAGTAAGCAGGCCGCGCCCCGGATTGCCTAAGATTTTCGGTGCTTGATACAGTATGATTTCATCGGCCAAATCTTCAGCAATGAAGGCCGAAGTCAGTATCGCACCGGCCTCGACCATGACTTCGCCGAAACCCAGCTCCGCCAGCTTGCCGAGCAAGTCGTGCAGATCGATTTGACCGTGCCGGTTTGCAGACGGCCTGATGATGCGGACATGGGAATGGGCAAGATAACTGCGGTGGCGGTTTTCATCGTCCACTAAGGTAGCAATAATGGTAGGGCTGCTGCCGTCTGTTACGACATGACTCTCCGGCGGTGTTTGCAGTTTGCTGTCCAAAATCACGCGGGCAGGCTGGCGCAAGGTGGGGAATGCGCGTACGTTCAAGCGCGGATTGTCGGCCAATACCGTACCGATACCGGTCAGCACCGCGCAGCTTTCGGCACGCAGGATTTGTACGTCGTGCCGCGCCGCTTGGCCGGTAATCCATTGGCTGCTGCCGTCTGCAAGCGCGGTTTTGCCGTCCAAACTGGCGGCGCATTTGAGGCGGATAAAAGGCCGTCTGCGTTCGATGCGCGATAAGAATCCCCGGTTGAGTATCCGTGCTTCCTGCTCCAGCAGGCCGCTCTCGATTTGGATACCTGCTGCGTGCAGCATGGCCAAACCTTTTCCGGCAACAAGGGGATTGGGATCGGTCATGGCGGCCACAACACGAGAGATGCCTGAATGTACCAAGGCTTCGGCACAGGGCGGGGTTCGTCCGTAGTGGCTGCACGGTTCGAGCGTTACATAAGCGGTTGCGTCTTTTGCGGCTGCACCTGCCTGCCGCAATGCGTGGACTTCGGCGTGCGGCTCCCCGGCGCGGACATGGAAACCTTGACCGACAATCTGACTGCCGTGTGCAATCACGCAGCCGACCCGGGGGTTGGGAGAAGTGGAAAAACGCCCTTGCCAAGCGAGGCTCAGGGCGTTTTGCATCATTAATCTGTCGTTATCGTCAAACATTTCAGACGGCCTTTTCGGATTTGGATTGTGCTTGAGGCAGCGTGGCGATGGCTTGGGTAAATTCGGAAACGTCATTAAAACTTTTGTAAACAGAAGCGAAGCGCACATAGGCTACTTGGTCGATTTTCGCCAGCTCTTGCATTGCCATTTCGCCGACCAACTGCGACGGCACTTCTTTTTTGCCGAGCTGGTACAGGCGCAATTCAATTAATGCTACGGTTTCTTCGATGGTGTCGGGCGAAACGGGACGTTTATGCAGCGCACGGGCAAGGCTGGTGTACAGCTTGTGCGGATTGAACGGTACGCGGGTACCGTTGCTCTTGACGACTTGGGGCATACGCATTTCTACCGTTTCAAAGGTGCTGAAACGCTGTCCGCACGAGGGGCAGCGGCGGCGGCGGCGGATGCTGTTGACATCTTCCAGTTGGCGCGAGTCTGTCACTTGGGTGGTGCTGTTTTGGCAGAAAGGGCATTTCATGGAGAATAATCGCTCAAGCGTAAAAAATCATTTTATAGTGAAAAGGCTGAAAAACCAAGTCGGTATTGTTTTTAAATGCGCCAGTCGGCGGTTTGGGAGGTGCCGTTTTGTTTTTGAGGTGCGGCCATGTGAAATGAAAGTAATACGGCATGGTTGTGTTTTGCCATGCTGCTGATTGTTTGCGGTATGACGTTTTATAGTCGAATAAAATAAGAATGAGACAAGGCAGCGAAGCCGCAGACAGTACACATAGTACGGCAAGGCAAAGCAACGCCGTATCATTCTTATTTTAAATGACTATACTTTTTGATGGTGTTCGGTTTGGCTTGATGTACAGCGTTGCCGCATTTATCGTATTGCTTATGCCGTTTCTGCATGTAAATGGAAGCGGTTGTATGGCGGACGGCTGTGTTTTCGGAACAGGCCGTCTGTAAAACGGCAGCAAAGCGAGGAGGGAAAAAGCAGACGGCCATACAACGAAAAACCCGCTTGGGAAAGCGGGTTTCAGCCTGATGTAAATTAACCTTTACGGGCAGGCAGTTTTTCTTTAATACGGGCTGCTTTACCGGTCAGGCCGCGCAGGTAGTACAGTTTGGCACGACGTACGTCACCACGGCGTTTCACTTCGATTTTCTCTACGTTTGGAGAGTACAGTTGGAAAGTACGCTCAACGCCTTCGCCGCTGGAGATTTTACGCACGATGAAGTTGCTGTTCAGACCACGGTTGCGGCGGGCAATTACCACGCCTTCGTATGCTTGCAGACGGCTGCGGTTGCCCTCTACTACGCGTACGGATACGACTACGGTGTCGCCCGGAGCAAATTCGGGAATGTCTTTGTTCAGGCGAGCAATTTCTTCTTGCTCTAATTGTTGGATCAGATTCATTGTTTTTCCTAAATTATGATTGGATTTCCCGTTGCTCTGCCAAGTTGTCCTGTTCGGACAGGATTTCCTGTAAGAGGCGGGATTCCTTTGGGATTAACGTGCGCTTTGCCAATAAATCGGGTCGGCGCGTCAGGGTGCGTTGCAGCGATTGTTTCAAGCGCCACTCCGCAATTAAGGCATGATTGCCCGAACGTAAAACTTCGGGTACGCCCATGCCTTGAAACTCTAAAGGTTTGGTGTAGTGGGGGCAGTCTAAAAGGCCGTCTGAAAAAGAATCTTCCAGTGCCGACTGCATATCGCCCAATACACCGGGTACGAGCCGCAATACTGCGTCCATCAGCATCATGGCGGGCAGCTCGCCGCCGGAAACGACAAAATCGCCGATACTGATTTCTTCGTCCACACTGCTTTGCAGCAGGCGTTCGTCTATGCCCTCATACCGACCGCACAGCAGAATCAAATCGGTTTCGGCGGCCAGCTCTGCTGCTTTCTGATGGGTAAGCGGTTTGCCTTGGGGGCTGAGATAGATAACTTTCGCTTTGCCTTGGCAGGCTTGCTTGGCTTCATCAATCGCAGCTTGAAGGGGTGGAGCCTGCATAATCATGCCCGGTCCGCCACCGAACGGCGGTTTGTCGATGTAGCCGAGTTTGTTGTCGGCAAAACGACGCGGGTTGATGGCTTGAAACTGCCATAATCCCTGTTTGCGGGCACGGCCGACAACGCCGTATTCGGTAATGCTGTCGAACATTTCCGGAAACAGGGTAATGCTTTGGATAAACATCAGTAATCCAAGCCCCAGTCCGCGGTAATGGTTCGATTGTCGTTGTCGACGTTTTCGATATATTGCGAAACGAAGGGAATCAGTTTTTGACCGTATTCGCCTTCAATAACCAATACGTCGTGCGCGCCGGTTTCCATCAGGTTTTTGACTTCGCCGAGGACGATGCCGTCTGTATTTGCAACCTGCATGCCGACCAAGTCTGCCCAGTAGTATTCATCTTCCTCGGCAGGAGCAAATGCTTCGCGCGGGATTTCGATGGTGTAGCCGCGCAGGGAAAATGCACGGTCGCGGTCTTCAATCCCTTTGAATTTGACTTGCAGTTCGCCGCTGACGACTTTGCCGGCTTCCACTGATACGCTCAGGGTTTTTCCGTCTTTGCTTAGCAGCCACTCGGGGTAGTCCAGCAAGCTGTCGCTGTATTCGGTTGAGGCTGCAATTTTTACCCAGCCTTTAATGCCGAAAACGCCTTTGATGTAGCCCATGGCTACCCGTTGTTGAGTGTCGGTCATGGTCATGTGCGGCAGGGTAATTAAGCGGCGATTTTTTGCTCTTTAATCAATTTGGCAACGGCATCGCTGACTTGTGCGCCTTGGGCAACCCAGTGGTTCAGGCGGTCGGCATTGAAGCGGACGCGCTCTTGTTTTTCATTGGCAACAGGGTTGTAGAAGCCTACACGCTCGATGAAGCGGCCGTCGCGGCGGTTGCGTGAATCAGTAACGACTACGTTGTAGAAGGGGCGGTGTTTAGAACCACCGCGTGCCAAACGGATAACTACCATTTTTGAATCCTTTGAGAAAATCGGAGAATATAAGAAACCGCCCATTTTAGGGTAATTTGTGGTTTTTATGCAAGCATTTATTGCCTGAATTTGCGTTTTGGGGCTTCGGGTGTGGCGGAAAGGTTGAGTTTGGCCTGATAAAGCTCTTTGTCTTGGTCGGATTCTATCAGGGTAAAGCCGGTTTTTTCCGCCAGCTTGAGCATGGCGGTGTTGGTTTTCAGGATTTCGGCACTCATGCTCCGGTAGCCTTGTTTGGCGGCCAGCAGGATAATCTGCCGCATCAGTTCTTGAGCCAGTCCGCTGCCCCGTGCGCTTTCCGACAGGGTAATGCCGAATTCGCATTCGTCGCGCGAGAGGCGGCTGAAGCGGCTGATGCCGATGATGATGTCGTCTGCATTTTCTGCGATAAATGCGCCTTCGCTGCTGTAATCCAGTTTGCTGAAACGGGCGAGTGTGGGTTGGGGCAGTTCGTTGGTGTGCGCCATGAAGCGGGTATAACGTGCTTCGGGGGAAAGGCTGCGGACAAATGTTTGTTTGGCTTCTGCGTCTTCCGGTTCAAACGGGCGGACGGTTGCGGTTTGTCCGTTTTTCAGGGTAAGGGTTTGCGGATAGTCGGAGGGGTAGGGAGCCAGTACGGTTTCGGGCGGCGGCGGTTCGTCTGCTTCGGTTTTGCTCAGCAGACCCGCTGCGGCTTCTCCGGTGTGGAGCAGGAAGTCGGCGGCTGCGGCGTTGCGGCTGCGGATAAATTCTGCGGCGTTTTGCAGGGATTTGGCGGCGGTGCGCGTTTTCGGTTTTTCAGACGGCTTGAAGTCGCTGCTCAGGCCGTTGCTGCCGAGATAAATGAGGATCTCTCCGAATATGCGCTCTTCTTTTGTCAGAAAGTTCAGGGCATGGAGCAGGCGGTTGAGGGCGTTTTTCAGGCGACCCGAGTCGAGAAATTCTGCCAAACGGTTTTGGTCTGCTGTGGTAAACGGCGGCAGGAGGGCAAGTGTGTTGCCTTGGGTGGAGGCGGTCAGTACTGCGCCGTAATGCGGGTGCCGTTTGAAAACCAGTTGTGCAGCCGGGTGGGAAGGTTTGGCTTGGTATTCGGGAAGGCCGAGTGCGTCGGCAAGCGCACCCCAGTCTTTGGCGGCAATGGCTTTGTCGACGGCTTGGGTGTGTATGGTTTTCAGACGGCCTGATTTGGGCGGTGCAATTTGTTGCTGTATCTGCCGGAGGTGTTCGGCGGTGTTGCATAGGGATATTGCCTGCAATGCCTGCATGGGGCGGCTAAAGTGTAACAGGCCGTCTGCATTTTTGCTGCTGATGAGCAAAGGGGTGTCGGATTGTTGTGCCAAGCGTTTCAGGATTTGGGTGGCGGCCAGCTCGTCTTCGTTTGATTTGGGGGCGATGACGGTAAGCAGGGCTTCGGTGTGGTTGTTTTGCAACGCTTTGACGGAGAAACTGCGGAATTGCGTCGGGGTCGGGTGGCTGCCGATATAGCCGTGGCGGGGAACGGTTTTTTCGCTGGGTCTGATGGTGTTGATGCCGAATGCGCGGGCGGGCGCGTCCAGCCAGCCGCTTGGGGTGTCGGACAGAATACTGAGGTTGGCGACAGGCTTGAGATTGCCGAGTGCGGCGTGCAGGGCGGCCTCCAGCTCTTCGCTGCCGAATACGGGCAGGAAGTTTGCATGGCGTGCAAGGGCGTGCAGTACGGCGCGTTCTTCGGTATCTGCATCGTGGCTGCTGTATAAGACCAGCGGGGTATGACGGGTAAACGAGCGTATGGCGGAAAACAGTTTGCGCGGATTTTCCAGAGGGTTGTAGTGGACGACGGCAACACGGGTATGGCGGTTGTGGCCGAAGCGGTTGAGCCAGTCGGCGGAGGTAGTGGGGCTGAGGGCGTAGTTCAGGCTGATGTGGCGGGATACGCCTTGCCGCATACGCTGGAGCATTTGGCTGATTTCGCTGCTGACAGAGGTTGCGCCGGTCAGTATGGCGGTGTGGCCGGCGGGAAAGTCGGGCAGTATGCCGGTATTGAGGCCGTTGGCAGGAAGTTGGATGGCGGCGCTGTTGCAAACGCTGATGTTGAGTTCGTCGCCGTTGTGCCGGCGTATGGCTGCGGCAGCGGTTCGCCATGCGTCTTCATTGTGCGTTTCCCAGTCTTGAATCACGATAACGTGGTGGAACTGCTGCTTGCGGCAGGCGCGGAACAGGGCATCGTAGCTGTCGGGCGGCGTTACGGCGAGTACCAGATCGGCAGGTTCGCGGATTTTGCTTAATGCGGAATAGGCTTGCAGACCGGCTACGGCGGGGTGGCGCAAGTTGACCGGTGTAATTTTGCCTTGATAGGCAGAACCGAGTAATGCGCTGAGTATGCGCTCGCCCAAGCTGTGCGCCCGTTCGCTTGCGCCGACAAGTATGATGTGCTGCGGGGAAAAGAAATAACCGGGCATGGGTTGGGCGGGCATGGGCGGCTCCTGCTGGGATTGGTCTTGTGCTATTTTATAGCCGAAGCCCTGAATTTTCCATATGCTTTGACGGCTGTCCGGCAGATTGCAGACATTGGCGGAATACTTCGCCAATTTTGTGGAAATCGGCAGAAGCATGTCCGTGTATGCGGTACTCCAATGCGGCAGACATTTGGTACAGGGCGAATAAGTCCGGCGTGATGGCTTTGCTCAAGGCGGTTTTTGCAGACGGCTTGCAGTTGAGGAATTGCCCCATAGCAAATTCTAAAATTCTGGAAGCAACCATCACGATATGCAGATGGGTTTGCGTATCGAAGCGGTTTTGCCGCAGGTACTGCCACAGGGCGTTGATGGCGCGCAGGCAGGAGTGGAAGGCAGCGGTGGTGTCGGCTTGATGGACGGCGCTGTTCGGCCGCTCGCGGTAGTAATACAAAATTTCGCTGCTCTCAATCAGGGTAATCGGTTCGCAGGTTAATGCCTGAATGACAAACAGCGTATCTTCGGCATGGCTGAGCGATTCATCAAAAGTCAGCTTGTGCCGCCGCAGGTAGGCAGTATCGAAAATATGCGCCCACAAGTCGGGCGAAAAACCTTTCTGTATCAAGTAGGGAAGGTATTCGGCCGCGGAAACTGCTTGGATACCATGCTGTTCGGTTTGCAAATGGCTGTACACTGCAAGGGCGGTTTCGCGGATTTCGGGCATGGAAGGGAGGGTAAATTCGTCGTTTAAGTGCTCCCATTTTGAGCAGCCTTTCAGTATGACCGCCCGATATTGCTGCATGGCGGCAAGGTAGTCGCGGAAATGGCGGTTTGGCAGCAGGTAATCGTCTGAATCGACAAAGTAGACATACCTTCCTTTTGCTGCCCGCAGGCCGGCATTGCGCGCGGCCGATACGCCTTTGTTGGGCTGGGTAATGATGCGGATAAAGTCAAATTTTGCAGCAAACTCCGCCAAGATGTTCCCACTGCTGTCGGTCGAGCCGTCGTCTACGGCGATGATTTCCCGATGAATGTTTTGCATGATGATGCTTTGCAAACATTCGGATAAATATTCGGCGGTGTTGTAGACAGGAACGATAAAACTTATATCATATTCTGGCTGGCTGGCTGGCTGGCTGGCTGGCTGGCTGGCTGGCTGGCTGGCTGGCTGGGGTGTTCATGCGCTTGCTGCTCCGTGGCGGGTTGGTCTGCTTTTGAGAAGATAATGCCGTCTGCAAAACGGATAGAAAATATGCAGACGGCATTGATTATGATTCAGGCATTGGCCTGGGCGGGTTTTACTGCTTTTTCAGACGGCTTTTTCTTCGGTAGGATAAAGCGGATATTCAAGCCGTTCGGTTTGATGTTTTCCGCCATGATTTTGCCTTCGTGCTGCCCGATGATGTGTTTTGCCAAGGCCAGCCCCAAGCCGGTACCTTGCTTACCGGCGCTGGAGTCGGCGCGGTAAAAGGCGGTGAAGATGTGCGGAAGCTGCATTTCGTCCACGCCCGGGCCGTTGTCGGCAATGTCGACAATCCAGTTTTTGCTGTCTTGCCCGATTTTAATCTGTATCAGGCTCCCTTCCGGACTGTAATTCATGGCATTGCGGATAATGTTGTCAAACGCACGGTACAGATAGCGTTCGTTGGCCGAGATGGTGGCTTGGGCGGGAACTTTGGAATCGCTGTGCAATACGATGCTTTGATTGTTTTGCTGGGCAACGGTTTGGCTGTCTTCCACCAAGTGTTCAAGGAAAGGCAGCAGCTGCATGTCTTCTTTTTCCAGCGGAATATTGGAGGTTTCCAAGCGGGAAAGGGTCAGCAGCTCTCCGACCAGCAAATCCATGCGGGTCAATTCGCTTTCCAAGCGGTTGATGTATTGCTCTTGTTTTTGAGGCTGCGCCTGTATCAGGCCGATGATGGCCTGCATACGCGCCAGCGGCGAGCGCATTTCGTGGGAAACGTGGTGCAGCAGGTGGCGTTCTTTGGCGACAAGTTTTTCGAGTTTTTCCGCCATTTTGTCGAATTGTCCGGCAAGTTGGGAAAGTTCGTCGTCCCTGTCGTCCATTTGTTGCGAGATGCGGGTGTTCAGTTCGCCGTTGGCGACTTTGTTCATGCCTCTGCCGAGTATGCGGACGGGTTTGGTGATGTTGTTGGCGAGAATGTACGCCATCAGCAGTCCGACCAAAATGATGAACGATAAGATGATGAATTCATGCCAAATCGGTGCAAGCGGTAAGCCGGGGATAAACAGTGTGCTGTGGAGGCGTTTGGCTTCCTGAGTGTCCCAACCGCGCACGAAAAACAGGTATTCTTCTCCGAAGCGTCCGTATTCGATGTGTACCAGTTCGGAATCGGGATTGTTTGCGGCAAATTCGCGGGCGCGTTCGATGGTTCTGCCGTCGATGTTGCGGCCTAAGATGTCTTTTTTCTCATCGCCGAGGATAACGAATACGGCGTTGGAAACGGGATTGTGCCGCCATTCTCCCAATAATTCGCGCGCACCGGCATCTCCGCGCGATTTAAAGGCGGAAACAAGGCTGTTCATCAGCGTGGTTTCAATGGTCCGTCGCTGGTTGAACTGGTTTTCGGCAAGGGTGTTTTGCACCAGCCAGAATGAAAAACTCGCCACAAAAATCGCGCAGATGATGACTGCACAAAATGTGGCGAAGATTCGTTGGAACAGTTTCATGCGGTATATGGCTCGGTTGGCGGGATACGGCACTTCCGCCCGAGTGGGGCGGAAGTGTGATGGCCGTTTTTTCAGACGGCATGTTGCGCGTTGCCGCGCGGGAACAGGGGAGTAGCGGCTCCCTGCGTTTTAGTTTTTAACAAACAGATAACCCAAGCCACGCACGGTTTGAATCAGCGAAGCATCGCCGAGTTTGTGGCGGATGCTGGAGATGTGTACGTCAATGCTGCGGTCGAATTTCGCCAGCTTGCGGTCGAGTGCTTCGACAGACAGGGTTTCTTTGCTGACGACTTGTCCGGCATGGCGCATTAACACTTCCAGCAGGTTAAATTCGGTACTGGTCAGCTCCAGCGGAGTGTCTTTGATGGTTGCCTGACGTTTGGCCGGGTAAAGTACCACATCGCTGACGGCAATGCTGTTGGGCGTATTGCTTTGCTCGGCGCTGTTTTGGGCGCGGCGGAGAATGGCGTTGATACGCGCCAGCAGCTCGCGGGGGGTGCAGGGTTTGGGTACATAGTCGTCCGCACCCATTTCCAAGCCGATGATGCGGTCGATGTCATCGCCTTTAGCGGTGAGCATGATGACCGGTACGGTGCTTTGTGCGCGTACGTTTTTGAGTACGTCCAAACCGTTCATTTTCGGCATCATGGAATCGAGTACGACAACATCGTATTGTCCGGTCAGGATTTCCTGTACGCCTGCTTCTCCGTCGGGTACGCTGTGTACGTTCAGACCTTCGGCGGTCAGGTATTCGGTCAGCAGTTCGGTCAGCAAGGCATCATCATCTACCAGTAATACGCGGCTCATGGAATTTCCTTTTTGTTGGTTTGGCGGTACGCCCGCCGGACAGTTGCAGAAACTGCGGGAAACAGATAGGAGCTGATTCCGACAGGCGCGGCTGTCTTGTTTTCGGGACGGCGCGGCGGCAGGGTTTGCAACAGGCTGCCGCACGGTCGGATTTCAATAGATTTTCATCTTAACATACAATAATGTATTTCTGATAGCAGATTGAGTGGCTCGTTTGCGCTTTTTTGCAATGATTGTAAAGGGCTTTACATTTTGCAGACGGCCTTGTTTGTTGAAAAAGCCGTCTGCAAACATACACTTAATCTTTTGTACTATCGGCCGCAATGCTTGGCTTGCGGTCGGTTTGGTGTGGCGGCAAAGGTTTGGCAGTCGGCTAAAAGTTGCGGCAAAAGGGGCTGTAGGGCGGCGTTTGCGCGGATTTTTCCGGCATAAAACGGCATTTGGTAAGGGTAGTAGTAATACATTGCCTGCATCCATTTTTCGGCGCGTTCGGTTTCGCCTTTGCGGTAGAGGTACAGGCCGACTTGGTAGGCATTGGCATACGGGCGGTAGCTCAGGGCGTTGATTGCGGCTTGTTCTGCCCACGGGAAGACGGTTGCGGCAGACGGATCGGCACGGCGGGAGAGGCTGAGCTCGGCATAATAGCGCAACATTGGTTCGGCAGCGGCAATGCGGCGCAGTCCTTCGATTTTGCGGGCGTTTTCCGAGGCGGTTTCATTTGCCGGTTTGCGGTTGTATTCCGCCAATTCGGTGTAATGCCAGCCTAGGCGTGCGATGCCGCCGATAAGTAATAATGAGAGTATGCCGGCGGTCAGATTGAAGCGTTTGGCCGTGCGGAGGCCGTCTGCAAAATCGGTGTGCCGTGCCGGGGAGAGCGACAACATCAGGGCAAATGGTGTCAGAAAATAGATATACCACAGCGGGTATTCCAGCATACTGTGGCACAGCGTTACCGTCATCAGCGCGAGCAGCAGCAGGGAAGCGGGCTGCAAGGGACGGCGCAGCATACGCCAAACCGCAGCCAGCAGGCAGAATGCTGCCAGTAATGTACCGAAAATGCCGACTTCTGCCAAAAGTTGCAAAATCAGATTGTGGGAATGGGTAAACAGTACGCTGATGATATTGTTGGAGAAGGTGCGGGTTTCGGCGTGTATCAGGAAAGACTGCTGTGCGAAACTGTTCCAGCCGTGTCCCAAAAGCGGTGCGGATTGGAAAGCTGCCCATGCCTTGCGCCATTCGACATCGCGCGCCGAGCCTTGAAATCCGCTGGAGGCAACGCGTTCGGCAGCTGTTTGATAGCCATCGGAACCCAGCCATTCCAATAATGGCGACATACCGAATTGAAACAGTGCAACCAATATTAATGCAAGCAGCATGGTCCGCACCAAGCGTGCGGTTTCGTGGCCGCCGGATAAACGCCACACAGCAAGTAGTGCGCCCACGCCTAATAAATAAATAAAAATCGTGCGCGAGTTGACCAAGCCCAATACAGCAGTCAGCAGCAACAGCAGCAACAAACCTGCCCATGCCGGCATTTTACGCATACCCCACAGCCAAGCCGCTGCCAAAACGCCCCACATCAGGTAGTGTCCCAGATGGTTGCGCTGTCCGAGCTGGCCGTTGATGCCGTCTTTTCCGCCGACAGCCAAAATGCCGTGAAACCATTCGGCTCCGGCCCAGCCTTTGAATTGCATAAAGGCAATCAGCGCCTGCAACAACGCGCCGGCCAGTATGGACCATGCCAAGACGGCGGTAACACGCTCTTGCCCGTATCCGGCCACCCAAGCGCGGCACGCCCATGCGGTCAGCGCAAGGATAATAAATGTCCAAACGACCATGTCGTTCATGCCCGGATAGGTCAGATTCAATACACGGGCTTGTATCCACCAAAATGCCGCCAGCAGTAAGAAACCGACGGAGGCAGCAGAAGGGCGTACATTCAGCAAGCCGAGATATGCGGTGGCCAGTACCAAAAATACCGCGCCTGAAAGAGAACCTGCTTCCAGATAAAAGCTCGACAGCGGGCCGACACGGTACAGCGACAGGAACGGCGCAACGCTAATCCATAAGAAACATACCCATAGCGGGATAAGCCGCCTACTCCATTCGCTTGCAGGGCCGTCTGTAAAATGAGGGTACATTAATGATTTGCCTTTTTATGCTGTCCGATAAAAGCCAGACAGGCAATGAAGAATACGGTGCATAACACCACTGAGGCAACCGCGCAGTATCTGCCGGCGGGGGCTGCATCGAAAATCCGCATCACGGCTTCGGCAAAATAAATCAAAATCAGCATGGAGCTGTATTGATAGGTATAAACTTTGCCTTTCAAAATTCCTGCCAGCGGCAGACACAGAGGCAGGGCTTTGAGTGCGAGCCACGAACCGCCTTCGCGCAAAGGCGCAAGCCAGAGCTCCCATGACAGGCTCAAGGCAATCAGCGCAATCAGGCTGAAACAGGCAGCAGGGTAGGACCAGTGTTGTTTGGGGTTTGGAGTCATGATGGGGTGTATCGTTTCATGGTTTTGGGTATGTTATTCCCAAATTTTTTTGGGGTCGTATTCTTTACGGTGGCGGCAGATATAGGAATCTTGGTTGATTTTGCGCCGGCACCAGCCGATGATGTCGGGATTGAAGCGGAAGCCTTTGGCATACATACAGTCTGCTATGGCCTTATCCCGCGCATCGCCTGCGCTGAAGTGTTGGGCTGCTGTTTCTCTGCATTGGCGGTGTGCCGGATAAGCTGCCATACGGGATTGGCTGCCGGGCTGAAACCAAGTCTGTATTTCCGGCAGCGGCCCCAAGCCGGCAAGGTCGCGGTGATTGAAACAGCCTGCGAGTAAGAGTACAAATGAAATCAGGAAAAGGGTGCGAGGTTTCAATTTGTTGCCTTTATACAGCAAAGGCCGTCTGCAAAAGTGTCATTTGGTTCAGACGGCCTTGAGCAAGGTAAAGTTACACGGAACGAGACAAAACGGCAAACCTCGGGCGGTACGGATAGGGTAAAGAGAAGCAGTGCAGCCTGTTTTAAGCAGTTGTCGCAGGCGGTTGCGGCGGGTTGTCATCGGTATCGGACTGCTCTTTCGAGCGGATAAAACGGCTGAACCAGATACCTGCTTCATACAGCACCACCAGCGGCACAGCCAGCAGGATTTGCGAAATGACATCGGGCGGCGTAACAATGGCGGCAACCACGAATGCGCCGACAATCACATAAGGCCGTGCCGACTTGAGCTGTTCGGTGCTGACGATGCCCATTTTGGCCAACAAAACCACCACAACAGGTACTTCAAACGTCATGCCGAATGCCACGAACATACCCAAGATAAACGACAAGTATTTGTCGATGTCGGTTGCCATGTTCACGCCGACGGGGGTAACGCCCGCGAGAAATTGGAAGATGACGGGAAACACCAGAAAATAAGCAAAAGCCATGCCGACGGCAAACAGAATCAGGCTGGACAATACCAACGGCGTAATCAGGCGTTTTTCGTTTTGGTACAGCGCGGGAGCGACAAACGCCCACATCTGATACAGCGTATGCGGCAGCGACACCAAAAAAGCAGCCATTAAGGTTACTTTGACGGGAACGAAAAACGGCGCAATCACATCAGTAGCAATCATGCTGGTGTTGTCGGGCAGAGAAGCCATCAGCGGTTTGGCGGCAAACGAATACAAATCCTGTGCAAACGGCATCAGGCAGAGAAAACACAACACTATCCCGCACACCGTCCAAACCAAGCGGCGGCGCAGTTCGAGCAGGTGCTCGATTAAGGGTTGTGTGGGTTGTTCGATGGAAGAATCAGACACCGTTTACTCACTTTTTACGGATACGAAGTTTCGGTTGCGCGCGGAATTTCGGGCGGACATCACGTTTGCGCCGCATGGCTTGTTGGCGGAGGGACGGAGAGTGCAGCCCTGTGGAAAACGGCGCGGCGGTTTCGGCGGCAGGCAGCACGGTTTCGGTATAGCTGACCTGCGGCACTGCGGCAGGTTTGGCGCCGGTCAGGTAGTCGCGCCATGCTTGGTCGGAATCGGCGGTAGTTTCGGCGGCATATTCCGCAGTGTTTTCGCTTGCGGCTTCTCCCAATGTTTCGGCGGCGGCTTCGGTTGTTTTTACAGACGGCATCTCGTCGCTGTCTGCCGGTTTTGCACCGTCTGAACCGTTATCGCCTGCTTCAGGCAGGGGATTTCCTTGAGCGTCTACCCCGAAATCCGCAGGAGTGCGCTGCTCGGGCAGGCGTTCCCACGGCTTGAGGCCGTCTGTAATTTCGTTGAGGCTGTCTTGCGCATCTTTGCCGACGTGTTTGACTTCTTCTTGAAACTGCGCGGCGGCATTTTCAAATTCCTGCTTGGCTTTACGCAACTCTTCCAGCTCTACCTGAGTGTTTAATTCCTGCTTGACGCCGGCTACCAGCCGTTGCAGCCTGCCGACCAAGTTGCCCGCCATTCGGGCGGCTTGGGGCAGGCGTTCGGGGCCTAATACGACCAGTGCGACTGCGCCGACCAGCAGCAGTTCGCTTAAACCGAAATCAAACATGGTTTAGGCTTTGTCTTCTTCTTTTTTGTGCTCGATAACGTCGTCTTTTTTGACTTGGCCGTCTGCACCTTCGTTCAGACCTTTTTTAAAGTCATGCACGGCACCGCCCAAGTCTTTGCCGACGTTACGCAGTTTTTTGGTGCCGAATACCAAAACAACGATGACTAAAACGATAATCCAATGCCAGATGGAAAAGCTGCCCATGTTAAAAATCCTTTGGAAAAAAGTGAAGTGTAATCAAATAAATAAAGTTAGGTACTGCCCGTTTTACCGCTGCACTTGCGGGGCGGGCTGCGGAAGCGGTATTCAGGCCGGCGTGCCCATGATGTGGATATGAAGGTGGAACACTTCCTGCCCGCCGCCTTTGCCGGTGTTGATTAAGGTTTTAAAGCCGTTGTGCAGGCCGGCTGCCTCGGCGATTTGGGGTACTTTCAGCATCATTTTGCCGAGCAGTGCTCCGTGTTCCGGCTGTGCGTGTGCCAGTGAGTCGAAATGGGTTTTCGGAATCAGCAGCAGATGTACCGGTGCGGCGGGATTGATGTCTTTGAAACACAGCATGTCGTCGTCTTCGTAAACGATGCTTGCCGGGATTTCTTTTCCGGTAATTTTGCAGAAAATACAGTTGCTCATAGATAAAGCTCCGAGAGGCCGTCTGAAAAAATCAGGGTATGGAAAGGACGGTAGTGTCGGACTGTCCAACATTGCCGATTTCATCATTTTGCCGGGTTTGCGGTTCAATCTGCCTGTTTCGGACGGCATGGGAAAAGGTTAACGGGATTGTAATACAGTTTCCGTCTGCCGCGCCAGTTTCATTATTCCGTGCGGGCGGCTTTTTCCGCCAGCCCCGACAAACCTTGGCGGCGTGCGAGTTCGGCGATGACATCTTCGGCCCGCAGGCCGTGGTGGGCGAGCAGAATCATGCTGTGGAACCACAGGTCGGCGGTTTCGTAAACGATGTGTTCTTTGTCGCCGTCTTTGGAGGCCATCAATACTTCGCCGGCTTCTTCAATCACTTTTTTCAGGATTTTGTCTCCGCCTTTGTGCAAAAGCTGGGCAACGTAGGATTCTTCGGGATTCGCGCCTTTGCGCGAATCGACGACGTTTTGGATTTGGGTGAGGATGTCGGTCATGGTGTTTTTTGTGCAGGTCGGGTTGCGAACCCGATAAAGACATAAATAATCATGGAAAAGTCGGGTTTGCAACCCAAGCTGAAAAATTGCAGACGGCCTTACGGATGTTTATGCCCGTAAATACGCTCTTCGTCTTTCAAAACAGTATCAACGGTCTGCCATCCGCCGTTTTGCCAAACTCGGTAAAAGCAGCTTTCGCGGCCGGTATGGCAGGCGATGCCGCCGTGTTGTTCAATCAGCATCACCACCGCGTCGCCGTCGCAGTCCAAGCGCAATTCGCGGACTTTCTGCGTGTGGCCGGATTCTTCGCCTTTCATCCATTGTTTCCGGCGCGAACGGCTGTAATAATGGGCGAAACCGGTTTCGGCGGTTTTCTGCAGGGCTTCGGCGTTCATCCACGCCACCATCAATACGCGTTTGGTCTGCCAGTCTTGCGCGACGGCGCATACCAAGCCTTTTTCATCGAATTTGACGGATTTTAAAAGGTTTTCGCTGTTCATTAAGATTTCCTGAGTGGTTGGAATCGCGCTGTTCCGGCACCGGGGTGCGGTTTTGCCCGACCGGGGAAATGCCGTCTGAACGGCAAAGGCAGGGTTCCGCCCGACGGAGGGTGTCGGCGCATCTTATGCCGGTTTTGTTACGGCCGTTTGAAAGCCGTGTTTTTGCAGACGGCCCCGCAAAATCTATTTCAATAAGGCTAAAACGACGGCAATCAGGGTCATGGCAAAAAGGATTTTACGCAGGGTGTCGGGTTGCAGCTTGATGGCGGTTTTCACGCCGATGCGCGCACCGAGCGCACTGCATATGGCAAGCACTAAGCCGATGTCCCACATGACTTGTCCGCGCGAGATGAAAATGGCGAGCGCGACAAGGGTGAAACCCAGTGTGCAGCAGACTTTGAGCGCGTTGGCGCGTACCAAATCATAACACAGCATCCCAGCCAAAACCGGCAGCAGGACGAATCCTGCGGCGGCTTGGACAAATCCGCCGTAAATGCCGACGGCAGCCAAAGCCCAACGGGATTGCGGACGGTCGGCAACGCGCACGGGACGGACATCGGGAGCGTGCACCAGCAAATCGGGGCGGAATGCCACCAATGCCGCTACGCCGAGCATGGTCAGGAGCAGCATGGGTTTGAGGATGCTTACGGGGGCGAACGAGGCGGCGAGTGCGCCGATGATGCCGCCGATCAGTGTGGGCAGCATGATGGCGGGCAGATCCGCGGTCGGCAGTTTGCCTGCTTTGTAAAATCCCTGCAAACCCGATACTGATTGCAGCAGTACGCCGACACGGTTGGTGCCGTTGGCGATGTCGGCAGGAATACCGAACATCATCAATACCGGTAAAATCAGATTCGATCCGCCGCCCGCCATCATGTTGATGATGCCGGCAACGATGCCGAGTATGCCGATTAACAGATATTGGGTCAGGGTGAAATCGAGTTCCATGGTGTTTCCGTGAAAGGGTGGTAGGGAAATGGCTTTTCAGACGGCACGGGTCGGAGTATGCCGTCTGAACATTACAGCCGCACTTCGATTCCTGCCGCCTGCATCGCCAGTTTCGCTTCGCGAATGCCGACTTCGCCGAAGTGGAAAATGCTCGCGGCCAATACGGCATCGGCTTTGCCTTCTTTCACGCCGTCAATCAGGTGCTGCACGTTGCCGACACCTCCGGAGGCGATGACGGGAATGTCCACGGCTTCGCTGATGGCGCGTGTCAGCGGCAGGTTGAAACCGGCTTTGGTGCCGTCCCTGTCCATGCTGGTCAGCAGGATTTCCCCTGCGCCGCGTTTCTGCATTTCCACTGCCCATCCGACCGCATCCAGTCCGGTCGGTTTGCGGCCTCCGTGGGTAAAGATTTCCCAGCGGGTGTTTTCGGGATTGACGGCTTTTGCGTCAATGGCGACCACAATTGCCTGCGAACCGAAAAAGCTGCTGGCTTCGTTGACCAAATCGGGATTGGTCACGGCGGCGGTGTTGATGCTGGCTTTATCCGCACCCGCATTGAGCAGGCGGCGGACATCGGCCACCGAGCGCACGCCGCCGCCGACGGTCAGCGGAATGAAAACTTGCGAGGCGACTTCTTCGATGACGTGCAAAATGGTGTCGCGGTTGTCGCTGCTGGCGGTGATGTCGAGAAAGGTCAACTCGTCCGCACCTTCGTTGTTGTAGCGTTTGGCAACATCGACAGGGTTGCCCGCGTCGCGCAGGCCTAAGAAATTTACGCCTTTGACCACGCGGCCGTTGTCCACGTCGAGGCAGGGAATGATACGTTTTGCTAATGCCATAATCCAATCTGTCCGTACAAGGTAAAGGCCGTCTGCAAAACGGCTGTTTGTCATGATGTTTTGCAGACGGCATGAAAGCGGCTTTTTTTATGTTGTCAAACTGCCCAACCACGAAGGCAGGTGCAAAATCAGTTGGAAATAACCGATACCCGCCGCCGCGGCCATCAGCGATACCGTTGCAAAATTGCTGCCGAAGCGGTTGGCAATCACCAATACTGCGGCAGTATACATCCAAACCGTGCCGTTGAAAGCCGCCCAATATCCATCAATTAACGGCATGTCAAATTCCGCAAGTTGGCGCAGAAATGCAGCAATAATGGTAAACCACAATCCTTCACTCAAAGGATAGATTTCCCGGTTTGCCGACCAAACCAGCCAAAAGCCCAATACGAACGCTGCCAGCATATTTCCTCTGTGATGCAAACCATCAGCCCCGCCACGTTACGCGACAACATAACATGGCAGGCAGAATGTTTAGGCTGCCAGCGAGTCGGCAAGCTGCTGGGCTTGGGCAAAATCAATGCTGCCCTCGTAAATGGCACGTCCGGTAATGGCTCCGGCAACGCCGCTCTTTTCAACGGCACACAAAGCACGAATGTCGTTTAAGTCCGTCAAGCCGCCCGACGCAATAACCGGAATGCAGACGGCCTCCGCCAGCTTGACCGTAGCTTCGATGTTTACGCCGCTCATCATACCGTCGCGACCGATGTCGGTGTAGATAATACTGTTGACACCATCGTCCGCAAACTGCTTGCCCAAATCGACGACATGGTGTTCGGTTACCGTTGCCCAGCCGTCAATTGCTACCATGCCGTCTTTGGCATCAAGGCCGACGATGATATGGCCGGCAAACTCTTTACAGGCTTGGCGGACAAATTCGGGATTTTTTACCGCTGCCGTACCGATGATGACATCGGTCAAACCCAAATCCAAATATCTTTCAATAGTAGCCAAGTCACGGATGCCGCCGCCCAACTGTACGGGAATATGTTGTGCAACCTCCGCCAGAATTTCTTTGATGGCTGGAAAGTTTTTCGGCTCGCCGGCAAAAGCACCGTTCAAATCCACCAAATGCAGACGGCGCGCACCTTGTTTGAACCAATGCGCCGCAGTTTCGGCAGGAGAGTCGGAAAATACGGTTGCTTCCTCCATCAGGCCCTGTTTCAGGCGTACGCAGCTTCCGTCTTTTAAATCGATTGCAGGGATCAGTAACATGGCGTTCCTATCTGAAATCGGCACAAACCACCTGAAAAAGCGGAATAGGCCGTCTGTAAAATCATCAATGTGCGGTTATTTTACACAAATTAGCGGTTTTTAGCAGGATTAAAAATAATGGGTTGAGCCGGATAAATAGTTGTATTATAGTGCGGGGTTTAATATAACTTATTGTAAATAAAAAGAATAGCACCCCAAGAGAATTTCTTTAGTTTTTTATCCGAAGTTAATATAAATATACAATCTGATTGTAGCCGTTTTTTACTCAAGGCCGTCTGCAAATTGTGTTTAGACAGCTTTTTAATTTGTAGTTTCCTATACACCTTTTCAGCATATGCCCATTCCGATGTTTTTTGTGTTTACAAATGACTACAAATTCTATACCGTTGTTGGCATAAATTTGATATGATTCAACTTAACAGGATAAGAAAAAAGGAGAAATATGGATACCGACGTATTGGTCATCGGCGGCGGCAATGCCGCCTTGTGCGCTGCTTTGATGGCGCGGGAAACCGGTGTGCGCGTGATGCTGCTCGAAGCCGCACCCAAAAACCGGCGCGGCGGCAATTCCGCCCACACCCGCAATTTGCGCTGTATGCACGATGCGCCGCAGGATGTGTTGGTGGATGCCTATCCGGAAGAAGAATTTTGGCAGGATTTGTACAAAGTAACCGGCGGCAACACCGACGAGCATTTGGCACGCATGGTGATTCGCGCGTCTTCCACCTGCCGCCCGTGGATGCGCCGCCACGGTGTGCATTTCCAACCGCCCCTCTCCGGTGCGCTGCATGTGGCGCGCACGAATGCGTTTTTTATGGGCGGCGGCAAGGCTCTGGTGAATGCGTATTACCGCAGCGCAGAGCAGCTGGGTGTGGAAATTCATTATGAATCGCCGGTTGACCGTTTGGAGATTGAAAACGGCGTTTTTCAGGCGGCCTGGAGCAAGGGCAAGCGCATTACCGCCAAAGCGTGTGTGCTGGCGGCGGGCGGTTTTGAGTCCAACCGCGAATGGCTGCGCGAAGCTTGGGGACAAAACGAGCGCGGTGAGTGGCCGGCGGATAATTTCATCATTCGTGGCACAGCCTTTAACCAAGGCGTGTTGTTGCGCCATATGATTGAAGACCACCGTGCCGACAGTTTGGGCGACCCCACTCAGGCGCATATGGTCGCCATTGATGCCCATGCGCCTCTTTACGACGGCGGTATTTGTACGCGGATTGACTGTGTGTCGCTGGGTGTGGTGGTGAACCGTGATGCCCAACGTTTTTACGACGAAGGCGAAGATTTTTGGCCGAAACGTTATGCCATTTGGGGGCGTTTGGTGGCGCAGCAGCCGGGACAGATTGCCTATTCGATTATCGACTCCAAAGCAGTCGGCCGTTTTATGCCGCCCGTATTCAAAGGCGCAAAGGCCGATACGTTGGAAGAACTTGCCGGACAGTTGCAGTTGGATGTTACCGCGTTTACCGAAACCGTGCGCCGATACAATGCCGCCTGCCGCCCCGGCCGGTTTGACCATACCGTGCTGGATGATTGCCGCACGGAAGGCATCACGCCCGAAAAATCGCATTGGGCATTGCCGCTCGACAAGCCGCCGTTTTACGGCTACGCCCTGAGGCCGGGCGTAACATTTACCTATCTTGGATTGCGCACGGATGATACTGCCGCCGTACGTTTTAATGGCGAAGCCAGCTCCAATCTGTACGTGGCCGGAGAAATGATGGCCGGTAATGTGTTGGGCAAGGGCTATACCGCAGGCGTAGGGTTGTCGATCGGAACTGCCTTCGGGCGCATTGCCGGCGTGAATGCAGCAAACTCTGTGCTCGGACACCCCGCACAAAGAGGCCCTGTTTCCGATAAAGTCCGATAAGAAATCTACAAGAAGAAAAGGATTACACCATGCAAACCCTCCAAGAACTGACCCGGCAAGCACAAGCACTTGCTAACGGCGAGCATGTTCCTCTCAGCGCAGACGAGCAAGAAGCTGCCCGCGTTCTAAATATCTGCAACGGCTGCCGCTATTGCGAAGGCTTTTGCGCCGTTTTCCCCGCGATGACGCGCCGCTTGGAATTCGGCAAAGCCGATGTGAATTATCTGGCCAACCTCTGCCACAACTGTGGAGCCTGTCTGCATTCCTGCCAATACGCACCGCCGCACAGCTTCGCCATCAGCATTCCGCAAACCATGGCCGCCGTTCGCGGACAAACCTATCAGGAATACTCATGGCCGCGCCCCTTGGGCAAACTCTACCGTCGCAACGGATTGACGCTGACGCTGGCTGCCTTTGCCGCATTGTCACTTTTTCTGATACTGGCCGTCGGTTTGGGCGGACAGGGCTGGGACGCACTGTGGGGCGCGGTGGATTTCGGCGGTAATTTTTACAATCTTTTCCCGCATAATCTGATGGTCGGCCTGTTTGCACCGGTATTTTTGTTTTCCTTGGTTGCGTTGGCCATGGGCGTGCGCCAATTCTGGCGCGACATCACGCCTGTAACCGGCGGCACACCCGTCCCCCCACCCGCCGCCGCAGAAGCCGCCCATAACGTGTTGTCGCTCAAATATTTAGACGGTGGACACGGCGCGGGCTGCAACAACGAAGACGATGCTTTCACACTCGCGCGCCGCCGCTGCCACCATTTCACGTTCTACGGATTTATGTTGTGTTTCGCCGCCACTGCCTTGGGCACGGTGTATCACTATCTCTTTGGCTGGAGCGCACCTTATGATTTGCCGAGCATACCGAAAATCTTAGGCGCGGCGGGTGGTACACTGATGATTATCGGCACCGCAGGATTATGGCGTTTGCACACGCGCCGCCATCCCGAACATGTATTGGCACAGCAAAAAGCCATGGACCGCGGCTTCATCGCCCTGCTGTTTATCATTGCCGCCACAGGCATCATCCTCTGGCTCACACGCGGCACGCCCGCTCTGGCCCTGATGCTCTGCCTGCACCTTGCCGCCGTGATGACGTTTTTCCTGACCATGCCGTACAGCAAATTCGCCCACGGCTTCTACCGCAGTGCCGCCCTGCTGCGCCACAACACGGAAAAACGCTTACCCAACCCGGTGGGTTTGGGTTCGGAGTAGCCTGTAAAGCAGCAGGCTGCCGCACACAAACTTTTTCCAAACGCACAAACGGACGGAAGATTCCCGTCCGTTTTTCATTTTCAGCGTCTCTTCCCGACAGACCGGAATGGTTGGTCAGGATTTCCTGAAAAGGCAACCGGGCGGTTTTTGTGCGCCGAGGCGCACGCTATGGTGTTTTCAGACGGCCTTTGGGCGTTTGCGGGGATTGTGCGCCAAGGCACACGCTATGAAATTATTTTTGTTGGAAATATAGTCATTTAAAATAAGAATGATACAGCGTTGCTTTGCCTTGCCGTACTATGTGTACTGTCTGCGGCTTCGCTGCCTTGTCTCATTCTTATTTTATTCGACTATAAAACGGGGCGGGCAACCGGGTTGCCCGCCCTGCTTTTCAGACGGCCTGAAGCACTGTTGCCATCCGATTTACAACGTGCCGTAAGAATGTAAACCGCTGAGGAACATGTTTACGCCGATAAAGGCGAAGGCGGTAACGAAGAGGCCGATAATCGCCCACCATGCCAATACGCGGCCGCGCCAGCCGGCAACAAGGCGCAGGTGCAGCCAGACGGCGTAGTTGAGCCAGACGATAAATGCCCATGTTTCTTTCGGGTCCCAACTCCAATAGCGTCCCCACGCGTCGGCCGCCCAGAGTGCGCCGAGAATAGTAGCGATGGTGAAAAAGAGGAAGCCGACGGCGATGGCTTTGTACATAACTTCTTCAATCACTTGCGATGGCGGCAGCCATGATTTTTTGCCGGACTCTTCGCTGCGGATTGCCCACAGTTCGGCTATGCCGAGCATGGCGGCGATGCAGAATGCGCCATAACCGATAAAGTTGGTGGGAACATGGATTTTCATCCACCACGACTGCAATGCGGGAATCAGCGGCTGAATGGTGTGCGCCTCGCGGGAAATGCTGTACCACAAGACAAAAGCAACCACGGCAGCCATAAAGGTGTAAACGAAGCCGCCGAGTTTCTGTACGGCAAATTTGCGTTCGTAGTAGAGATACATCAGTGCGGTAATCACCAAAAACAAGATGAATACTTCATACAGGTTGGACACGGGAATGTGTCCGGCATCGGGGCGAAGCAAATAGCTTTCGTGCCAGCGTACCAAGAGGCCGGTAAAGCCGGCAACGGCGGAAATCCAGCCGAACACCGTACCCATGCCGAGCAGGGTGTTGCTTTGGGTGTTTTTCTTGACGGCAAACGCTGCGCCAATCATATAGGCAAACAGGGCGAAGATGATAAAGGCACACTGCCACATAATCGCCGATTGGCTGCTGAGGAAATATTTGAGCAGAAAGCCGTCTGCATTTTGGATACTGCCGTTGTAAAGGGATACGGCGGCGTAGGCCAATGCCATGGTCAGGGGGGTAAACCAACGCATGGGTTTGAAAAACCAGCCGAGCAGAATGGCGCAGAGTGCACTGCTCCACAGAATAAAGACTTCGTAGATGTCCATGTGGTGGTTGATATGCATTTGTGCGAACAGGGCACAAGCGGCAATCAGCAGGGCAAACAGCCAGTCGGCAGCACCCAAGGTGCGGATAAATGACTGCTGGGTCAGTAGATCGTGTTCGGGTATGGCTTTAGTTTGGTCGGTCATGGTTTAAATCCTCCGCCAGTTGTTGCAGACGCTGGGTGTGTTGCGGAAATTCTTTTTGCAGGTCTCGTTCGTTGCGGCTTGATGACATGGCAAAACGGATTTTGCCGTCTGTAAACAGCAGCCATGCGCGTTTTTCACGAATGTAAAACATGAAAATCGTACCCAGTACCAGCAGTACCGAGCCGAGATAGACAAGCGAGGCACCAGGCGAGCGGGTCATTTGCAGGCCGGACGAGCGTACTTCGGTGTAGCCGTCGAGCTGCATCAGCATGGGGGCGGGGTATTCGGTCAGGCCGGTGTAAGCGTCCATGCTGTGCAGCAGGAAGCGTTGGCGCGCTTCGTCTTGCTGCCATTCGCCGAGATTGTATGTTTTCAGGGTTTCGTCTAAAGCGGCGTTCATGACACCGAAAAGCATTTGGTAGAAATAGCCCTGCATTTTTTCCTGCTCTTCTGCAGGAATGTTTTGGGTAATCAGACGGTCCAGTGCGAGATAGCCGCCTTGTGCGAAAGCAGACAGGGTGTTGGCTGCGGCTGTGCTGAATTGTTCGCGTATGTCGGCAGGTGCACCGAGTGTAGCTTGGGCAACGACTTTCTGACGCGCGGATTCGTTGTTCAGCAGTTCGCGCATGGCCATGAAGGTGTCGGCTTTGCCGTTTTTATCCATCGGAATTCGCAGCCAGCGGTATTGCTGTTCCAAACCTTTGCGTGTGCCGGTAATAAAGAAGTAGTCTTCTTCCTGTTTGATGGGCAGCATGTAGTTTTTGTATTCGACTGCTTGTCCGGCGTTGTCGCGGATGCGGTATATGATGGACGGGCCGATATTGGTAAAGCGTTTGTTTTCCTGCGTAACGGCACGCACGTCGTTTAGGGTGTTTTGCAGGCTTTGCGGCCGGTTTTCAGGCGGCTGGCTCATGTCTTCCACGTTGAGCGCGGTGAATTGGTCGAACTCCAATTTGAATTCGGTATCGCCGATGGTCAGCGGGAAGTCGCGCATGGACGTGGCTTTGAGGGTAACCGGGGTGCGGTCGGGGTCGGCAAGGTTCCATGCTTTGAATTTCAAATCCGAACCGCCGTCTGCAAAACTGGCTTGGTAAATGGTAATGCCGTGCAGAGTGAGCGGGTGGTTGACGCGGATAGTGCGCTCGATGGTTTCTCCGGTTTCTTTGTCGGTAACTTCCAAATCACTGGCAAAGTCGCGCGGCATACCGGTGTTGTAGAAATCAATGTGGAATTTTTTAAGTTTGACTTCAAACGGCAAATCTTGTACCAGCATGCCTTTGTCTGCGTTCAGAAAAACAACATCGGCACTTTGCCCTTCGTTGATGTTGACGTTGCCGCGGAATGAAGGGTTGCCTTTGCTTAAGACACTCTCGGGTTTGAAATCTTTGGCGTACAAGGCATTGTTGTCGGGTACGATACGGCCGGTCAGCATGCCGGCTTTCAAGAGCAGGTTGCTGTCTATCAGGCCGCCCAAGCAGATAACGATTAATGCGGCATGGGCAAAGATGTAGCCCCATTTGTTCATTGCTCCCTTTTTGGCCGCAACCAATACCGAGCCGTCTTCGCGGTTTACGGTTTTACTGGAGAAGCCTTGTACTTTTAAATAGCGGGCGGCAATTTCAGGAGAAATGTGTTTGTCCAGCAAAGTGGAATGGCGCATGGAGGCGAGGGATTTTTCTTTGGCGTTTTCACGGTAGGATTTGATTTCACGCAAAAACGGCGGAACATTGCGAATCAGACACAGGCCGGTGGAAATGACCAAAAACAGCATGATGATGACAAACCATGCCGAGGCATATACGTCATACAGGCCGAGAAACTGGTAGATTTGTGTCCAAAATGGGCCAAACTTGACCAGATAAGTTGCAGACGGCTGACTTTGCTGCAAAACCGTACCGATAATGGAGGCGATACCCAGCAGGCTCAACAATGCTACGGCAAAGCGCATGGAGCTGAGAAAGGCAAACCACGGTCGGCGGATAAGAGGAACTGATTTGGAAGGCTGGCTCATGGTGTCGGCGGTTCTGGAAACGGAATGCAGGCAAAAGCGTAATCATGAAGCAAAATGCGCGATGCCGCAATGTGAAAAAATTTATCGGGGGTTTGTATGAAAATATGCAGACGGCAGTGCAGGTGGGGCGGAGTGTTTTTTGCTTGTTTTGGTCTTCAATCGGAGGTGTGGACATTAAGCAAATGCAATACCCGTCAGGCGAAATGCACTGGTTGTTGTTCGAGCAAATCCATCATCACGGCTGTTTTATCCCAAGCCTAGCCCAAGCCAAACCAACTCAGTTGTACCCAGCCCAGTGTGATTAAGTTGCTGATGATGACTTTGATGGCGAGGGCTGTTAACAGCCAAGGCAACATCCGCTTTAAAAAACTTGCCGGAACGTAACTGCGGATACGCACGCCTACCCAAGAACCCAGTATTGCGGAGACGACCATCGCCAGTACCACCTGCCAATATTCCCAAAAAGCAAAGCCCATCGCGACATAAATCAATACTTTGGCGGAATGCAATATCGATTGCTGTATGGCACTCATGGCGATAACGGTATCGTTGTCATCGTATTTCTGTATGAGCAGCGGCATATTCAGCGGGCCGGGAGAGCCTACAAAAATCCCCAAACCCGTCTGTAAAAAACCGATCAGGTAGAAATTCTGCATACTTTTCAGCCAGCGGTTGACTGTTTTTGACCATTGAATCAGCAAAATATACACGCCGATAAACAGCGGAATCATTTGCAGCTCGATAAAACGCACCGCCATGCCAAATACTGCTACGCCCAGCAGCGAACCCAGCAAAAACGGATAAACATTGCGCCAGTCAATCTTATTCCGTCCAAACCATGCCCGGCTGGCATTGCTGGCAAGCTGCGTTGCGCCATGCACGGGAATAATCGCCAAAGCAGGTAAAAACATCGGCATCAGCCCGATTAAAATCATGCCGCCACCAAGTCCCGATACCGCCGTTAAAAGCGAGGTCAGAAAATTCAGCACCGCCAGCATTATTTCGTTAAACACAGCTTTCCTCTTTATCTCTTACATCGTTTGATGGTCATTTGGTACGGAGTGTACAGCGTTACTGCGTTTTGCCCCAAAGAGTGGGTTTGATGAAGTTGCTGAAGCGGCAAGTTTGCTGATTTTGTACGGCCTGCTACACACCGCTTGGTTTCATGCTGTGGCGTTGGTTTGGCAATACAAGCATGGGGCGAACGGTTTGGCAGAAATGTTATCTGCACGCCGGCGGCTGTATTCTGCTGTTTGGTTGCAGGCGGCTGGCTGTTGGTGCGCGCAAGTATTTTGTTTGTTTTGTCGCGATAAAGGCCGTCTGAAAAATCTGATGCGGAATCACATTTTTCAGACGGCCTGTAAGGTTATGCTGCAGCCGGATTAGTGCAGACCTTGGATAAAGTTGGCCACGGCGTTGACCTCTTCGTCAGACATACGTTTGGCGATGTCTGCCATGATGGTGTTGCTGCGTTGGCCTGCTTTATAGGCTTTCATTTGCTCTACGATGTAGGCTTTATGTTGGCCGCTCAAACGCGGATAGCCTGAAAGCTCGGTACCACCGGCCGGCATACCCGCACCGGCAGGGCCGTGGCAGGACATACAGGCGGGAATTTTTTGCTCGGCAATGCCGCCGCGATAGATTTTCGCGCCCAATTCGACATCTTCTTTAGGATTGGCTTCGCCCGGTTTTGCCTGTTGTTTGGCATAGTAGGCGGATACGTCGCGGATATCCTGTTCGGACAGGCTCATCACCATCGGTTTCATGGCGGCGGCAGAACCGTTGGTACGTTTGCCGTCTTTAATGTCGAGGGTTTGCTGATAGGTATAGGCTGCGTGCTGCCCGGCGATTTTCGGGTACATGGCGATGCCGCTGTTGCCGTCTGCTGCGTGGCAGGCGGCGCAGATGGTGGTGGCGATTTCTTTGCCTTTGTTGATATCTGCTTTAGGTGCTGCCGATACCGCGCCTGCAGTCAAGGCTAACGCCAATAAAGTCAATCGTTTCATGGAGTGCTCCTGTTACAGCATCGAAGGGGGTGGAAAGCCCCGGCTGCCAATGCCCTTTTTATATTCAAATACCGGGAAATGCCGACCTGTTTGCAAACAAAACGGACGGGGGAATTTTACCCGATTCAAACCGATAATTCTATAAACGTGGTATTCTATACCAAATTTACATGAAATTACTACTATGAACCTCTTTCAAAACGCAAAATTTTTTACTACGGTCAACCACCTGAAAGATTTGCCCGATACGCCTGCCGAAATTGCTTTTGTCGGTCGCAGTAATGCGGGTAAGTCCAGCGCCATCAATACGCTGACCAATCATGTGCGTTTGGCTTATGTTTCCAAAACGCCGGGGCGTACCCAGCACATCAATTTTTTTGAGCTGGCCGGCGGGCAGTTTATGGTGGATTTGCCGGGTTATGGTTATGCACAGGTGCCGGAAGCCGTGCGCGCGCATTGGGTTAAGTTGTTGGGCGATTATCTGCAAACGCGCCGCCAGCTTATCGGTCTGGTGCTGATTATGGATGCGCGCCATCCGCTTAAGGCGTTGGATGTGCAGATGTTGGACTTTTTCCACATTACCGGTAGGCCGGTGCATATTTTGTTGTCGAAAGCGGACAAGCTGTCGAAAAACGACCAAATCAAAACGCTGGGTGCGGTCAAGAAATCGCTCAAACCTTATATGGAGCGTCAGTCTGTCAGCGTGCAACTGTTCTCCAGCCTGAAAAAGCAGGGGATTGAAGAGGTCAATCAAGTGGTCGGCGGGTGGTTTGCTGCACACCATGAGGAAGTGGCCAATATGCAGACGGCAGATGAGCGGGAAGCAGATTGATTGTAGCGGAGTGCGGTGCCGCAGGTTTTGACCAACCGCAAAAAGCCGTCTGAAAATTTGATTTGCAGACGGCTTTTTGTATGTTTTGAGCAGTGTTGGGGGGTGCTGTTTTTTTACAACAGCTATACGGATACGCCGGCAGCACGGGCGATTTCCAAACCTTCTTCCACGCTCATGTAAACTGGGGGGTCGGGTTTGTCGGTACGGACGATGTCGCCTTGGCGGAACATTGCCAATTCGTTGACAGCCAGTTGCTGCCATGTTTCATCACGGGTAAGCGGCAGGGTGGCGATAACGGCAACTTTGTCGCTGGGGGTGGTTACTTCGGCAAAGTCAATCATCACATCGTCGTCCAGTAGGCGCGCTTTGCCGAACGGGGCTTTGCGGACGATGTAGTGCAGCAGTGTGCTGGCGTGGGCAAACAGGCAGTCGCCGTCGGACAGGACGAAGTTGAACAGGCCGTAGGTGCGGATTTCGCGCGTCAGCTCTGCAATGGCGGCAAACAGGTCGGCTTCGTCGGGTTTTTCCGGAAAGCGGCGGCGCAGGTTGTTGAGAATGTGGCAGAAAGCCAGCTCGGAATCGGTGCTGCCGACAGGACGGTAAAAGCCGCCGTCTTCGGGCGAGAAATCAATCAGGTGGCCGTTGTGGGCAAACAGCCAGTACTCGCCCCAGAGTTCGCGCATAAAGGGGTGGGTGTTTGCCAGAGAGGTTTGGCCTTGCGATGCTTTGCGGATATGGGCGATGACGTTTTCCGATTTGATTTGGTAGGCGCGTACCAAGTCGGCGACGGGTGAGTTTGCGCTGGGTTTGTCGTCGTGAAACAGGCGCACTCCTTTGCCTTCAAAGAAACCGATGCCGAAGCCGTCTGCATGGTGGTCGGTAATGCCGCCGCGTCGGCGGAAGCCTTCGAAGGAAAACATGATGTCGGTAGGGGTGTTGCAGTTCATGCCGAGCAGCTGGCACATATGATAAAACCCTTATTTGATGGAAATGTCCGGCAGGGTTTCCGGTTGCGGAGCGGTTACACGGCATGGAGTGCGTGTGCCGCGCCGGATTGAAAACCCAAATACGATTGTAAAGAAAAGTATAGTGTAACAGGTTCAAAAAACGAAAGCGATAGGCCGTCTGCAAATTCTGTTTTGCAGACGGCCTTTTTAAAGAAAACAAGCGAATAAGCGGTTTATACGGTTTGGGAATATTGCGCTTTGGTTTCTTTGTGGCGCAAATGGTAGTCGAATACCATGGCAATATTGCGGATCAGGAAGCGGCCTTTCGGGGTAACGGTCAGTCCGTGCGGCTGCAGGCGTACCAAGCCCAAATCGGCAAGTTTGGCCAAGTCTTGAAGTTCTGTTTGGAAATAGCGGTCAAACGGAATGCCGAACATATTTTCATAAATTTGGAAATCCAAGGCAAAGCGGCACATCAAGTCCTGAATGATGTTGCGGCGCAGCAGGTCGTCTTGGTTGAGCTGGTAGCCGCGCATAATAGGCAGACGGCCTTCGTCGATGGCGGCGTAATAGGCTTCGATGTCGCGTTCGTTTTGGGCGTAAGTGCTGCCGATTTTGCCGATGCTCGATACGCCGATGGCAACCAAATCGCAATCGGCATAGGTTGAGTAGCCTTGGAAGTTGCGTTGCAGCCAACCTTCTTTGAGGGCGACAGACAGCTCGTCGTCGGGCTTGGCAAAATGATCCATGCCGATAAAGACATAGCCGCGGTCGGTAAGGGTGTGTACGCAATATTGCAACATATCGAGTTTTTCTTCGCTGCCGGGTACTGCATTGGTGTCGATACGGCGTTGCGGTTTGAAAATGTGCGGCAAATGGGCGTAGTGATAGAGGGCGAGGCGGTCGGGGTCGAGGCTCAAAACCGTGTCGATGGTGGTTTTGATGCTGTCGATGGATTGGTGGGGCAGGCCGTAAATCAAATCTACGCTGACGGATTTGAAACCTGCTTCCCGTGCGGCATCGATGACTTCTTTGGTTTCTTCAAAACTTTGAATGCGGTTGACGGCTTCCTGTACTTTGGGGTCGAAATCCTGAATGCCGACACTCATGCGGTTGAAGCCGAGCCTGCCCAAATGGAGTACGGTTTCACGGCTGACTTTGCGCGGGTCGATTTCGATGGAGTATTCGCCGTTGGGTACGAGCTGGAAGTGTTTGCGTATCATGGCAAATACACGTTCGAGCTGGTCGTCGCTCAGGAAGGTGGGCGTACCGCCGCCGAAATGGAGTTGCGCCAGTTGGTGGCGGCCGCCCAGATGTGGCGCGAGCAGTTCCATTTCCCGTTCCAAATATTCGATGTAGGCATCTGCGCGGGATTTGTCTTTGGTGATGATTTTGTTGCAGCCGCAGTAGTAGCAGATGGTGTTGCAGAAGGGAATATGGATATACAGGGACAGCGGTTTGTTCAGCGCGCCCA
The DNA here is from genome assembly GCF_900636515.1 of Neisseria animalis. Classification (NCBI taxonomy): domain Bacteria; kingdom Pseudomonadati; phylum Pseudomonadota; class Betaproteobacteria; order Neisseriales; family Neisseriaceae; genus Neisseria; species Neisseria animalis. The sequence continues at coordinate 1,974,848 of NZ_LR134287.1, read as the reverse complement.
TGTTCCGCAGGCTGAGCGCGTGGGTGTATTCTGCTTCGCGAAAACCGTCGTGAAAACGGTCTGCCGTCGGGTAGGAGGTATAACGGGGGCCGCTGGCGGGCAGGCTGGCAATCAATTCGCGGTCGAATTCCGGCTGTTCGGAAGCGGAGTGGTTTTGTATGGGAATAATTTTCATGATGGATGTGTGTTTGTGGTTACGGTGTAATGATTAGGCAAACTGGGGATAGTTTGATAGAATGCCACGTCAGAATAAAGCTGCTTTGACATGAATCAATTCTTGGTCAGTCTGAAGCGGCATGGATTTTTACAATAATAAGCATAAAAGCTGTTTTGAAAAAGGTGTTTTATGGCCAATCATAACGCTGCACATCAGATGAAAGCACTTTGCTCGACCTGCTCGCTGCGCGAACTCTGTTTGCCGGTGGGGCTGATGCCGAGCGAGTTTTCTCAACTGGATGCAGTTATCCGGCAGAGCCGCCGTTTGAAAAAAGGCGAGTATCTGTTTCGCGCCGGAGAGCCGTTTGCATCATTGTTTGCCATTCGTGCCGGCTTTTTTAAAACAACGGTTGCCAGCCAAGACGGCCGCGATCAGGTAACCGGATTTTTTATGTCGGGCGAATTGGTCGGTATGGACGGTATTTGCTCGCATATCCACAGCTGCGATGCGGTGGCCTTGGAAGACAGCGAAGTGTGCGAGCTGCCGTTTGCCCACATGGAAGAGTTGGGGCAGAACATTCCCAGTCTGCAAACGCATTTTTTCCGTTTGATGAGCCGCGAAATTGTGCGCGATCAGGGGGTAATGCTGCTGCTTGGCAATATGCGTGCGGAAGAGCGTTTGGCGGCGTTTTTGCTGAATTTGTCCAACCGCCTGTATTCGCGAGGTTTTGCTGCCAATGATTTTATCTTGCGGATGTCGCGTGAGGAAATCGGCAGTTATTTGGGTTTGAAATTGGAAACGGTCAGCCGTACTTTATCCAAGTTCCATCACGATGGTTTGATTAAGGTGGAACACAAGCATATTCAAATTTTAGATTCGCAAGCCTTGAAGAAAATGGTATCGGGTTGCGCCCACGCCATGTGAGGCGGAAAATTCCATGAAAAGGCCGTCTGCAAAACGCATCATGCGGATTTTGCAGACGGCCTTTTTATATGAAACGGCGAACTTGCCTGCCGGCAGCGTACAATTTTGCTGATTGGAGCATGATTTGCGTTGAGAAGAGCGTTTGCCCGATTTCTTAAATGGAGAAATCTTCCACAATCGGAGCGTACAAAATGCGGTCGACGGCTTCCCTGTTGAGTTTGGGGGCGAACATTTCAATAAAATCGTAAGTATAGCCGCGCAGATAGGTATCGGAGCGGACGGCAATCCAAATTGGCGATGGTTCAAACAAATGCGCCGCATCGACAAGCTGCAAATCTTGGTCGTTTTGGGCGTGGTATGCCATTTTCGCCATCAAGCCGACACCCAAGCCCAGTTTGACGTAAGTTTTCAAAACATCCGTATCTGCCGCCGACAAAACGATTTCGGGCTGCTCCAGCTTGGCTTTGTTGAACGCGCGGGCGATACTGCTGCCGGAAGTAAAGGCAAATTCGTAAGTAATCAGCGGAAAAGAAGCCAAATCTTCGATACTGAGCGGATTTCTGCATTCGAGCAGCGGGTGGTTGTGTGGCACAACCACGGCATGAGTCCACTCCGTACAGTGCAGACGGCGCAACTCGGGGTGGTCGTCCAGCTTTTCGGTGATGATGGCAATATCTGCTTCACCGTTGCTGACCATTTGTGCAATCGCAGCAGGGCTGCCCTGCTTGATGGTCAGATGGACTTTCGGGTAACGCTTCACAAATTCTGCAACAATGTTCGGCAGGGCATAACGGGCTTGTGTGTGCGTGGTGGCTATCGTCAGCGATCCGCAGTCGAATTCGGTAAACTCGCTGCCGATGTTTTTAATGTTTTGCACATCGCGCAAAATCCGTTCGGAAATTTCCAATACAGCCTTTCCCGGCTGCGATACCGAAACCACCCGCTTGCCGCTGCGGATAAAAATCTGAACGCCCAATTCCTCCTCCAACAGGCGGATTTGCTTGGAAATCCCCGGCTGCGAAGTATAAAGGGCTTCGGCAGCTTCGGATACATTCAGATTATGGCGGTAAACTTCAAGAGCATAGCGGAGTTGTTGTAATTTCATGGCGGGTCGGGTTGTGTGGATTATGTGCGACAAAGGCAGGGTAATTTAACATATTTTGGCGAAAGCTGTGGTGTTGTTAGCGAAGTTTTTGTTTTTACTCAAACTATCATCTGTTCTCCAGCCGGCCTAAAAAGCCGTCTGCAAAATGCTTGTTGCTTTTGTGCAACGAATGCAGCGGTTTCCCCCTGTTTTTCAAGCAAATAAATGACACGGCATTGATTTTTCGGCATGATTCACTATTAGGAAACAGGCAGTTTGAGGGCGGTAAATCAGCGTTTAAGTTGACAATTTGCCTCAGGCTTCTTTATAGTTCAGCCTGAAACATCCAATTTACCGCCGTTTTCAGACGGCCTGTGATTGTTAAAGCTGTAACGGCTGCTCAGTATCCGTTACATAACAATTTTGATGAGGGAATAAAATGACCAAACAGCTGAAATTAAGCGCACTGTTCGTTGCCTTGGTAGCTTCAGGTACTGCAATGGCAAGCGAAGCGCACACCAAACACGGTTACACTGTAAGCAGCCAATCTCAAGAAGTTGTCCGTAACAGCTACGGCGAATGCTGGAAAAACAGCTACTTCGACAAAGCCAACCAAGGCCGTATCGAGTGTGGCGACGCTGTTGCAGTAGAACAAGCTCCTGAGTATGCCGATGAAACCGTTTCTCTGTCTGCCGCTACCCTGTTCGGCTTCGACAAAGACAACCTGCGTCCGCAAGCTCAAGAAACCCTGACCACTCTGGCTCAACGCCTGAGCAACACCAACGTACAAGCCGTACGTGTTGAAGGCCACACCGACTTCATGGGTTCCGAACAATACAACCAAGCCCTGTCTGAGCGTCGTGCTTACGCCGTTGCCAACTACTTGGTAAGCCGTGGCGTTGCTTCAAGCAAAATCTCTGCTGCCGGTCTGGGTGAATCTCAAGCCCGCATGACTGCTGCTTGTGAAGCAGAAGTAGCCAAACTGGGTAAAAAAGTTTCTAAAGCCAAACGTCGTGAAGCTCTGATTGCATGTATCGAGCCTGACCGTCGCGTTGACGTGAAAATCCGCAGCTTGGTAACCCGTCAAGTTGCTCCGGGCCAAGTACAAGGCGAACGCGCCCTGACTGACTCTCCGGCTACCGGCGACCAATGGATTCCGTCTCCATACAACGGCGTACACGGTTTCGCCAAGCCTTAATTTAAAGGTTTGAACAGTTTGAAAAAGCCCTGTTGAAAAGCAGGGCTTTTTTGTTCAAAAGACAAAGCCAAACAGAGTTGATTCAGAACGATGCAAATCAAAAAATAATGAATGTTCGGGTTGGGAGCAGGTATGCCATATCTGGCCGAACCACACGAAATAAGACAAGGCTGCAAAGCCGCAGGCGGTACGGATAATATAGAAAGGTACAACAAATCATTCTGTGTGAAATGGCTTAGACCTTTGCAAAAAAACAGGAAACGAATCAAAGCTGATTGTAGGGGCAGGCTTTACGCCCGCCTGAAGTTAATACATACCTTGGAAGTTATCACTTCAAAAGCCCAAGCAAGCGGGAGGGTGTAAAACCCGCCCCTACAAGCTCTCTTGTCATGAATTTTGCCAAGGTTTCAAGCTATATTTAAAGGGCATTATTTCACCCGAATGAAATAAAGAATTGGACGGGACACAGTTGAAGCAGTAAGTTTACCGATAGCAGTTTATACTGATTGCTTATTGTTTTGCTTTTGTATTGCGTTATTTGACGATGGTTTCACGGCTTGGGTTTTTCATCATAGGCAGGCCGTCTGCAAATTATCGATATAGTCGAATAAAATAAGAATGAGACAAGGCAGCGAAGCCGCAGACAGTACACATAGTACGGCAAGGCAAAGCAACGCTGTATCATTCTTATTTTAAATGACTATAACAATAACGATGATTTGCAGACGGCCTGTTGGGAACATTGGTATCGAAAAAAGCGGTTGGTGCGCTCCAACCGCTTTTTTTATTTAAACAGCAAAATCAACAACAAGGTAATGGCGATTGCCGCCAGCCATAAACTTTGCCGTTGCTGTACCTTAACCAAATGAATATAGGCATCGCGCATTTCCTGCTGACGGTTTTCATCAACCAATGCGTTGAGTTTGCGCGGTAGGGCAGGCAGGATTTGTGCCCAATCGGGAGCTTCGTTTTTCAGATTGTTGAGCAGGGCTTTGGGGCCGATTTGCTCATTCATCCATTTGGTCAGGAACGGCTTGGCGGTTGCCCACAAATCCAAATCGGGATTGAGTTGCCGCCCCAGTCCTTCGATGTTCAGCAGAGTTTTTTGCAGTAAAACGAGCTGAGGTTGGATTTCTACATTGAAACGGCGGCTGACTTCAAACAAGCGCATTAAAACCAAGCCGAAGGAAATCTGGGAAATCGGCTTATTGAAAATCGGTTCGCATACCGAGCGGACGGCGGCCTCCAATTCTTCCGCGCGGGTATCGGCAGGAACCCAGCCCGACTCGATGTGTGCCGTGGCAACCCGATGATAGTCACGGTTGAAAAACGCGAGGAAGTTAATGGCCAGATAGCGTTTGTCGTAATCGGTTAAAGTGCCGACGATACCGAAATCCAAGGCGATGTAGCGGTTGTCGGGGGCAACGAGAATATTGCCGGGGTGCATATCGGCATGGAAAAAGCCGTCGCGGAACACTTGGGTAAAGAAGATTTCTACACCGTAATCGGCAAGTTTTTCCAAGTCGATGCCGCCGGATTTGAGCGTGGCAACATCTGATACCGGCGTACCGTCCATCCATTCGATGGTCAATACGTCTTGAGAGCAATAGTCGTAAAAGACTTTCGGCACAATCAGCATATCGCTGTTTTGAAAATTGCGGTACAACTGGCTGGCATTGGCCGCCTCTCGCATCAAGTCCAATTCGTCGTGCAGATATTTATCAAATTCGGCAACCACTTCGCGCGGCTTCAAGCGTTTGCCGTCTGCAAACAGCCGTTCGATCCAAGCAGCTCCAAAACGCATTAAAGCAAGGTCTTGTTCGATAACGGGAACCAAGTTCGGGCGCAATACTTTGACTGCTACGGTTTCGCCGCTGTACAGCCGTGCTTTGTGCACTTGGGCAATGGAGGCGCTGGCAACCGGTTCGGTTTCAAATTCTGCATACAAATCGCCAATGGCGCGCCCGAGAGATTTTTCAATTTGGGTGCGGGAAAGTTGGGCGTCAAACGGTGGAACTTTGTCTTGTAGTTTGGCCAATTCGACCGCATAGGGGTGAGGAATCAGGTCGGGGCGTGTGGAGAGAACCTGTCCGAATTTGATGAAAATCGGTCCAAGACTTTCGAGAGCAAGGCGGAGGCGGACGGGCAGCGGTTCGCCGGCATATTCGGCAGACTGTGGCAATTTTCCAATCAGACGGCGCAGCCAGTCTTGCCGGATATATGGAACAAACAGCTCCGACAAGTTGAAAAGATAAAGGGTGCGGAAGATGGTTTTAATGCGGTTGAACCATTTCATAACGGTCATTCGGGAAGGCTGGATAAATCGGCATTATAGTCGGTAAATTTAACTTTTACTATGGCGGGGAAGGGGATTGGGAGCGTGTATTAAGAGATGGTGCAATGCGGTATCGGTAGCATATTAATCAAAAAGGCCGTCTGCAAAATCGGCATTTTGCAGACGGCCTTTCAAGCGTTTTATACCGAGAACGACGAACCGCAACCGCAAGTGGTTTCCGCATTAGGGTTGCGGATAACGAATTGCGAACCTTGCAGGCTTTCGGTGTAGTCGATTTCGGCACCGACCAGATATTGATAACTCATCGGATCAACGAGGAAAGTCAAGCCGTTTTTGGTGATTTCAAAGTCATCGTCGTTTTTGATTTCATCGAAAGTAAAACCATATTGGAAGCCGGAACAGCCGCCACCGTTGACAAAGACGCGCAGTTTCAATTCGGGATTGTTTTCTTCTGCAATCAAATCAGCTACTTTGGTGCAGCAGCTGTCGGTAAAGATAATCGGGCTTTCATCTGACATGATGTGTTTCCTTTGATATGAATGTTATGTGTATTGTCGCGCAAACACTTTATGAAAGCAAGTTTGGTCAAATGCTTAAAATTCAAGCGCCGCTGCTGTGATTTAAATCTGCAACAGATTTAAATCATGCGACCGAACCATTCCACGCGCCCGATAATGGCCACGTCGTCTTCGGGGTTTTTTAAGTCGATTTCAAAAGCAGGGTAGGCTTCGTTGGCGGAGATGACATTGATGATGCCGCCGGGCATCAGTTGCAAGCGTTTTACCAACAGGTTTTCATTCAGCCGCAATACATACAGGCCGTCTCGGGGCGTGGTGTGGTTGTGGTTGACCAAGATGGTGTCGCCGTCATTCAGTACGCCTTCCATCGAATCGCCTTTTACGGAAATAACGGAAAGGTTTTTCGTATCGCGGGTAACATAGGTTTCAACCCAGTCGCGGCGGAAAGCCAGCGTAAACAGGGGCTGTTCGTTATCCACCAAGCGGCCGTGTCCCGCTGCGGCTTGAATATCGTAGAGGGGGACGAAAATAAACTCATCGACATCAACCGTATTGCCCAAGGTGTCGTAGGCGGTGGTGTTTTGTATGGTGGAGTTGGGGAAGGGTTCTCCTTCACCGGTGAGCAGCCAATCGATGCTGCAACCTTTCAGTTGTTTGATTTTTTTCAGGGTTTCGGATTTCGGTAAACCGCCTTCATTCCAAATTCGGCTGAATCCTGCGATGGTCATGTCAATATCGGCGGCAATTTTTGCTTGCCGGGCTTCGTCTTTCCATAAGAAAGCAAGGCGGTCTTTAAAGGTATTCATGGTAATCCTTGATATAGGGTGTGCTTTTTTATACACCTTGTTGCGTTGAATGTTATTTTACTTTAGTTTTTAAAAAAATGTAAGAAAAAAATTAGCAATCCTAAGAAAAAGTATTGCAATTTATGTTTTTTCTGAGTATTATTCAGGTGGGGTTAAGTTATTCGTAATTTATATGAAAAACTTTATTTTTATGCCTGTTTTACAATCAGGATTATGTTTAGAGTACTGAAATAAAATATTTGTAAGAAAAATCTTAGTTTGATTGTTTTGTCTTTTAAAGAAGGAATCGGAAAATGACCGGCTATCGTAAAAATACTTGGTTGGCTGTGGCTGCATTGGCTTTGGGTTTGGTGGCATTCCCTGTGAGCTATTCGGAAGCACAATCGGCTCAAATGACCTTGTCGGCATACGAGTGCGAGCAGTTGGGCTATCTGGTATTGGAAAATATGAGTACGAAGCAGCAGGAGCTTGCCCGTCAATGCGACATGGTAGAGGCTTCGCATGATTGGGAGCAGTTTTACGGGCATTTGGATGAAGGCGAGATGCTGGCCGGTGTTGTGTACGAGTAATTTTTATTTTCGGATAAAAAACACGGGAGAGAATCATGCAAACAACATATATCGTTCAGGCCTTTGATGAAAAAACAATAAAAAGCAGAACCGTATTGGAATCTGCTGCGGTAATGCAGTTTAACCGTGAAGATGAGGCTTTGCGCCGTGCAGGGCGTTTGTCGGAAAAACACGCCGGTGTGCTGGCGGTAGCCCAAGAATATGACGAAGATAGCGGGGAAATGGGGCGGACAACTTTGCTGGAGCATTATGGCAGCGTGCCGGAGGAGATTCTGGAAAGTTTTTAAACAGGCTTAATACAGTGTTGCCGATTGCGGATGCTTGTTGCGGCTGATAGGAGTGTAGCGGGCAAGTCGGGTGTATCGGGCAGTAGACAGGAAGTCGCTGCTGTATATGTTTTTGTTTTTTTGAATGCGGCTGCTGCGCCGTGAAGTATGGTTTGTATGTTTTGCGGCGCTGTCTTATTTGATATGGCAGCACGGTCGTTTTAACGGCATAACGGCAATGGGGACAATGTCGTAAGCCTTGGCAACACTTTGCCCAATAAATCGGTGCGGTTGTTGTTGACGATACCAATCCGCATCATCATTTTTTATATAGTCGAATAAAATAAGAATGAGACAAGGCAGCGAAGCCGCAGACAGTACACATAGTACGGCAAGGCAAAGCAACGCTGTATCATTCTTATTTTAAATGACTATAAAAAGCCGTCTGCAAAACAGCGATTTGCAGACGGCTTTTGCCTTGAATACTTGGTGTTTGATGTCGGCGATTACGGCAGTAACGGTGCTTGTTGCAAGCCGGCGTTGTCGGCAAAGCCAAACATGATGTTCATGTTTTGAACGGCTTGTCCTGCCGCGCCTTTAACCAGATTGTCGATAACGGAAAGGATAATCCAAACATTTTCATTGCCGGCGGCTTTTTGAATGCTGATGCGGCAGAGGTTGGCACCGCGAACGCTGCGGGTTTCGGGGGTCGAGCCGGGATTCATGACATCGACAAACGGGCTGCTTCGATAGAACTCGCGCAGGATTTCGTCGGGCCGGGTGCCGTCTTCCAAATGCAGGTAAACCGTGGCGTGCATGCCGCGAATCATCGGCGTGAGGTGCGGCACGAATACGAAGCCGTCTGCTATGCCGTCCTGCAGGGAGGAGAGGGTTTGCTTGATTTCGGGGAGGTGGCGGTGTCCGCCGATGCCGTAGGCTTTGAAATTATCGCCTGCTTCGCACAATAAAGAGCCGACGCTGGCTTTGCGCCCCGCACCGGAAACGCCTGATTTGCAGTCGGCAATCAGCGGCATGCCTTTTTGCAGACGGCCTGCACGCAGCAGCGGCAGCAGCGGCAGGGAAACGCAGGTCGGGTAACAGCCCGGGTTGGCCACCAGTTGTGCGGCAGCGATATGCTCACGGTTCATTTCACACAAACCGTACACCGCTTGTGCAACCGCATCGGGGCTGGCGTGTTTCATGCCGTACCATTGTTCCCACACGGCAATATCTTTGATGCGGAAGTCGGCAGACAAATCTACGATACGCACGCCTTTTGCCAATAATGCCGGCGCTTCGTTCATGGCAACGCCGTTGGGCGTGGCAAAAAAGACAACATCGCATTGCTCGAGTGCCGCTTCATCGGGCGTTTGGAAAACCAAATCGTAAATTCCCCGCAGGCTGGGGAAATAATCGGCAACAGACGTTCCGGCCTCGCTGCGGCTGGTTACGGCGGTTACTTTGACATTGGGGTGGGTGCTCAACAGGCGCAGCAGTTCGACACCGGTATAACCGGTCGCGCCGACGATACCGGCTTTGATTTTTGCAGTCATGGGGAGGCTCCGTGGGGTTGTATGGGTGAAGTGTGGGAAACAAGCCGTATGGCAGCATCAGCCGCGATGTTTGTTTCAGCAGTATGGCCGAATCATGCGGAATGAGACCAAAACCGCAGGCTGGGGTTGGCGGACTGGCTGCTTCGGCAGTTTAATCCGTTCCCTCTTCGGGCAAGACGCGGCAACGCCTTATCGTGTTGTGTGAAATAACTATATTTCAAGGCGATAGTGTAAGCCCAAGCGGCTTGCCTGAAAAGTTTTTTATACGCTTGGGCAAGACAGTATGGAAAGGCCGTCTGCAAAACGGCTGCTTGCGGTTTTACAGACGGCCTCAGGCGGTTTGTTCGGCTGTTGAGAGCATCAGAACAAGGTTTCCACCGCTTCATCGGCAGATGTGCCGGCGGGGATTGGAAGGCGCGGCAGGCTCATGCCGCTATCCGGCAGCATATCGCCGACATTGACTTCTACACCGCTGCCGTCCGGCAGGGTTTCGTCTTTGACCGGCGCAGGCTTGGCCACGGCTTTGGGCTTGCTGTATGCGCCGCTGCCGCTGTTCCACGCAAGGGATTTCAGCGGGGTTTTCATTTTGACTTTCGGCGCACAGGTCAGGCAGTTTGCCGCGCCGGTACGGTTTTTCAACACGGCATCGACACGCTTGGCGTTGATGGTTTTACCGTTGGCTTTCGCCCATGCGGCAATACTTTTTTTCAAGGCCGCGGTGTCGAGGTTTTTTTGCTTGTAAGGGTCGCGGTAGGCGGCCAGCCAAAGGTTTTTGTTGGCATCTTCGTTGAGCGTTGCCATTTGGTAAATCACGGAAGCCGGCGCGCCGGTGCTGATGGTTTTGGCAAATTCAAGCGCGTCCGGAGATTTCATGCGGACACAGCCGTGGCTGAGGACACCGGGTACGCTGGAGGGGGCGTTGGTACCGTGTATGCCCAAGCCCAGCTTGGGATCGCCGAGGCGTACAAATACCGGTCCGAGCGGGTTTTTCGGGCCGGGCGGTATGGTTTTGACACCGTCGCCGCGCTCTTTTTGAATAGACTTGGGAATGTGCCAAGTAGGGTTGTAGGCTTTGACGCCGATTTTGTGTTCGCCCAAATTGGTTTGGGTGGCCGCTTTGCCGACAGCAACGGGGTAGGCTTTGGTGAGCTTGCCGTCGGTATAGAGAAACAGCCGCTGTTGGGGAATGTTGATGAAGACGTGCTGCCCTTCGGATACGGGCGATACGTCTGGCAGGGGTGTGTTGGCATGGGCGGCCGCCGCGATACCGAGTGCGAAAATGCCGGAAAACAGTTTTTTCATGGTGGTTTGCTGTAGTGGGAATTTTAAGATTGTTTGGTGTAAATCATACCCTAATATTGTGTGTTTTTGTGCGAAAATATGCGGTGGTACGGCAGAAGCCGTAAAGATTTTGATGGAAACGGTCGGACAATATGCAGCAAAACCAACAAAACAGCGGTGTGGCGGAAATTTATTCGTTGGATTACGAAGGGCGCGGGGTGGCGCGTGTCGGTGGCAAAACGGTATTTGTGCGTGGCGCGCTGCCGTCTGAAAAAGTCAGGTTTCGGGTTGTCAGGAGCAAAAAGCAGTTTGACGAAGCGGAAACCACGGAGGTTTTGCAGACGGCAAACGAGCGTGTAGAACCGCGCTGCCGCCATTTCGGCATATGCGGCGGCTGTGTGCTGCAACACGCGGAAGCGACGGCGCAGGTGGCGTATAAGCAGCGGATAATGGAAGAACAGTTGGCGCGCATCGGTAAGGTTGTGCCGCAGCAGCTTTTGCCGCCGATATACGGTACGCCGTGGCATTACCGCGACAGGGCGCGTCTGAGTATCTCGGCGGACGGGAAAGGCCGTCTGCAGTTGGGATTCCAAGCGCAGAAAAGTCATGATGTGGTGGATATAGAGTCTTGTGCCGTTTTGCCGGAATATGTTTCGGCGGCGTTGCCGGATTGGAAGGCGGTGCTGCAAACATTATCGGATTATGGCGATACCGCGAAATTTATCGAGTTTTACCGCAGTAATGAGGTAACGCTGGCCAATATCGGTTGGGGCAAAGGGCCGTCTGCAAAAAGCCTTGCCCGTTTGCGCGAGTGGTTTGACCGCCATTATGCCTCGGCGGAACAGTGCTGGCAGATTTGGCTGCAATGCGGCAGGGAGCAGGCTCAAGCGTTTTATCCGCACCATGTGCCGCAGTTGGCTTATACGCTGCCGGAGTTTGATGTTGTGATGCCGTACCGCCCGGGAGATTTTACCCAAATCAATGCCGAAACCAATGCGCTGATGGTCGGCAGAGCATTGCGGTTGCTGGAGATTCGGCAAGGGGAGCGGGTTGCCGATTTGTTTTGCGGTTTGGGCAATTTCAGCCTGCCGATGGCAAAATGTGGTGCGAAAGTAGTGGGCATTGAAGGTTCGGCAACGCTGGCGGCGCGTGCGACGGAAAATGCGGCACACAACGGCTGTGCGGCGCAAACGGAATTTATGGTTGCTGATTTGTTTGAAACCGATCGGCAAACGCTGGCTTCGTGGGGGCGGTTCGACAAAATGCTGCTCGATCCGCCGCGCAGCGGTGCTTATGCGGTGGTTCAGGCATTGCACGAACCGTATCTGCCGCAGAAAATCGTGTATGTTTCGTGCAATCCGGCAACATTTGCCCGCGACGCGGCGGTGTTGGTGGCAAAAGGTTATGTTTTGCAGACGGCAGGTGTGATGAATATGTTTGCCCAAACGGCGCATGTGGAATCCATCGGCGTATTTGAGCGGAGCCGGTAGGTCGGGGAAATCAGCCGTGCAGAACGGGGCGGATAAGGTTGTGGTATGATGTTTGCTTTGTTTGGCACGGCCTGCCGCCCGATGGCGGTGGGTGTTGGCGCTTGAGGAAGTTGTTTTGGATTACTCCCTGTTGATGATTTTATTGTTGGTGTTGCTGCTGGTATTGCTGTATTTGCGTTACCGCCGGAACCACGGGCAACCCCTGCCGTTGGAGCGGACGGGGAGCAGCGTGCCGGCTGTTTCTTCTTGGAGCAACGGTAACGGCGAGGTATCGGCGGCAGGCGATTTTATGCAGCAGGGCATGGCGCGGCAGACTGTTGACAGCAAACAAAATGATGCCGATTATCAGACGGCATTGCAGTATTACGAACAGGCTATCCGGCAATCTGACAAACCGGCGGCAAGAATTATTGATTTGTTGAGCATGGATTACCGCCACCGAAATCTTCAGGGCTATGCGGAACATTTATGGCTGCTGTATGTGGAGCTGGGCAGCAGCGGCAACGAAGTCAAAGAACGAATGCGCGTTTGGGGCAGCAGTTTGGGCAAACATTCCGTATTTGATGAATTGGCCAAGCAGCCGTCTGCACAACGCTTACAGGAAATCGGCAGGGCGCAGGGCTATGTCCGCATGGAAAGCATACCGGAAGATGAGGGTTTGCCGTTTACTTGGGAAAACGATAAAAGCTGATAATTCAGTAAGATGATACTGCTTTGGCGGCAAGTTGCGATAAAATGCTTGACAGTAGGAATGTTGGCGGATATAATTCTTTTCTTAATTCCCCGATAGCTCAGTCGGTAGAGCGACGGACTGTTAATCCGCAGGTCCCTGGTTCGAGCCCAGGTCGGGGAGCCAAATTTTACAAGCCCTAAACAAGAAATTGTTTAGGGCTTGTTTGCGTTGAAAGCAGTTGCTGAAAAGCTGTAAACAGCAAGCGGTAAGTTTGCAAAGCATAGACCGGTTTTCGGCGGCTGATAAAACAAGGGGAACGTTGTTTGGAAGAGTATTGTCGGCGTTTGATACTTTGGTATGCTGGCAAGCGGTTTGGTGGGTATAGCGAAGCAGCGGAGCGGTTTGATTGCCGTCTGCTTATTCGGGGCAGTTCAAAGGGACGGTTATTCGGTTGTTGCGCGGCCCAATATGTTTTTGCTTGTTGCTTAATTTTCGGGATATTTTCTTGAGGGCTTATTGAATACGGAATGATGCAGCGTTGCTGGGCTTTGCCCAAGAAAGTTTGACAAGCTGTTGAAGCAAGTTTACCACCCTGTATTGCCTGTATTGTTTGCGGTTTGACCGACTTGCCTTATGCAGCGTGGTTCGACTGTATCAACGCCTGCCCGTGATGATTGCTGTTTTGATGCGGGTATAAATCGGTATCCGTATCCTGATTGCTTGCGCGGAAAAGCAAACAAGCCCTAAACAATTTCTTGTTTAGGGCTTGTAAAATTTGGCTCCCCGACCTGGGCTCGAACCAGGGACCTGCGGATTAACAGTCCGTCGCTCTACCGACTGAGCTATCGGGGAATGGGGCGTATTATATCGTCTGGAGGAAATGTGTCAATCGAAAAAATGCGGAAAAATCGTAGTTATCTTACAAATATTTGAATGAGAAGATAATTTATTTAAGCAAGGCCGTCTGCAAAATACGGGTTTGCAGCATTTGCAGACGGCCTTTGCATCAGTATTTCGCGCTGATCAGTCTGCCGTTTTGGAAAACCTGCTGCTGCATGACATTGCCGTTGTAAGCGTAGGTGGTCAGCGAGCCGTTTTCGGGCAGGGCGTGGAACTGCATCAGTTGGTTGCGGCTGAGCGTGTAGGGGTCGGTACGTTTGCGGCCGTTGTCGCCGTAGAAGTCCTGTACGATGTAGTCGTTGCCGCGTTTGTTGAGTAATTGGCGGTAGTAGCCGCCTTTGACGGCGCTGTTGGAAGCATTGCCTTTGGCATCGAAGTAGGTAATGATTTGCTCGTCGAGAATGTTCGGGCTGTCGATGTTGCCGGTTTTACGGCGGTCGAAGTCGATGGGGATATTGAGCGATGTGCCCAAACCGATGTGGCTGCCGAGGCGTGAGCCGATGCCGAGGCCGACAGACATACCGGAAGGGGTGGCGGTGCAGGCGCTGAGCAAGGCGGTCAGTAAAACGGGTGCGATAATGTGTTTCATGGTTGTTTCCGAATATTTTTGTAGGATTTGTTGCATTCGCCAGTATATCGGTTTTGACGGTTTGAAAATGTTAGCTTGGGTAAAAACGGCAACAGGACGGGATTTTCGGGTGGGAAACTGCTGTCTGCACCGGCTTTTTTATTTATATGCGGGTTGCCCGTATAATGGGAGCGCGGGGAATGGTAGAATACGGCGTTCGGGTAGTCGGACGTTTGGGTATCGTGATGGCCGGCGGGTTCGGCTGAAACTGTAATTTGCGAAGAAAGATATTGTATTGAAAACGCTGAAATTTACCAAAATGCACGGTTTGGGTAATGATTTTGTGGTGGTGGACGCCGTGAATCAGGATTTTAATCCGCTGGAAGCTCCGTTGGCGCAGTGGGCTGACCGTTTTCGCGGGGTGGGCTTCGATCAGTTGCTGGTGGTGGAAAAGCCGGTTTCCGATGCGGCGGATTTCCGTTATCGGATTTTCAATGCCGATGGCGGCGAAGTGGAGCAGTGCGGTAACGGGGCGCGTTGTTTTGTGCGCTTTGTTGCGGATAAGGGTTTGACCGATAAGAAAGAAATTGTGGTGGAAACCGCAGGCGGCGTGATTGTACCCAAGCTGTTGGACAACGGTTTGGTGACGGTAAACATGGGCAAACCGCGTTTCCGGCCGTCTGAAATTCCGTTTGTGGCGGTAGCGGGCGAGGCGGACGATGCGTTGACGTATCAGGTGCAGACCGGTTTGGAGAGCGTGCCGGTATCGTGCGTGAACATGGGCAATCCCCATGCGGTGCTGCTGGTGGAAGATGTGCAGCGTGCGCCGGTAGAGCGTTTGGGTGCGGCAATCGAACCGAACAAGCAGTTTCCCGACAGGGTAAACGTGGGCTTTATGCAGGTGGTTGACCGACAAGCCGTGCGTTTGCGCGTGTACGAGCGCGGTGCGGGTGAAACGCAGGCCTGCGGTACGGGGGCGTGCGCGGCGGTGGTGGCAGGCGTGCGTTTGGGGTTGTTGGACGCGGGTGTGCCGGTTAAGGTAACGCTGCCGGGCGGAGATTTGTTTATCGAGTGGCAGCCGGGCGGGCATGTGTTGATGACCGGCCCTGTGGAAACGGTATTTGAAGGTGAGTTGCGCTACTGATGGTTGCGGATTGGAATGTATGGTCGGCGGCGGTTTACGGTTTGATTTGGCTGCTGCTGATATTTCGTGCGGGAATGTTCCAATGGTTTTGGGGCAGCGTGTTGTTGTGGCTGGGGGTTTCGGTACTCGGCTCGCGGCTGCTGCTGGGCATTTGGGGCATGACGCATATCGGGCCTTTGATGCTGCCGCATTTTTATCTGACTGTGGCAAGCGTGTTTTTTTGGATTGATTTCCGGCAGGCAACGGCGGAAGATGCGGCGGTCAAACCGGACAGGCGGTTTGAATGGCTGGCTTTGTTTGCCTTGAGCAATATGGTCATGACCGCGGCCTTTGTGCTGACGCTCGGACTGATGTGGTATCATTATCCGAACGGCCTGACGCTGGCGGTGTTGCCTGCGATGCTGCAGTTTTATGCGTTGCAGCCGCTGGATTGGTTTGTATTGCAGGCGGTTTTGATGGCTGTGTTTTACGTTCACCGCCGTCTGATCGAGCGGCGGCCTGCCTATTGTTTCAGCCTGCGGCAGTGGTATGCGGGCTGCCTGTTGGCGTTTGTGCTGCAATGGGGCTGCATCATCGGCATCGCGCTGGACGGAAGGATGTAAACCAAAAGTTATAAATTCAGAAGTATTTAATATTGGTTTTTCAGACGGCTTGCCCGTATGATGAAACCTGTATGATAAGACGGTCGGAGTAGGGTTGCGGCTTGGCCATGCCGTCTGCAAATCCGTATTTTGACGACAAACAGATAAATCAGGAGTTGGACATGAATATTGCAAACAGCATTACCGATTTAATCGGCAACACCCCCTTGGTCAAATTAAACCGCTTAACCGAAGGCTTGCAGGCGCAGGTTGCCGTAAAGCTGGAGTTTTTCAATCCGGGTAACAGCGTGAAAGACCGTATTGCCGAAGCCATGATTGATGCGGCGGAAAAAGCCGGCAAAATCAACAAAAACACCGTTATTCTCGAAGCGACCAGCGGCAATACCGGTATCGGTTTGGCCATGGTGTGTGCGGCGCGCGGCTACAAGCTGGCCATTACCATGCCGGAAAGCATGAGTAAAGAGCGCAAAATGCTGCTGCGTGCTTTCGGTGCGGAGCTGATTCTGACGCCTGCGGCTGAAGGCATGGGCGGAGCGATTGCCAAGGCTCAGGCTTTGGTTGATGAAAAACCGGACGTTTACTTCTTGGCACGCCAGTTTGACAATGAAGCCAACCCTGAAATCCACCGTGAAACCACTGCCGAAGAAATTTGGCGCGATACCGACGGCAATGTGGATATTTTCGTGGCCGGCGTAGGTACGGGCGGTACGATTACCGGCGTGGGCGAAGTGTTGAAACAGCGCAAGCCTGAAGTTCAAGTATTTGCCGTAGAACCTGAAGCCTCTCCGGTATTGAGCGGCGGCGAAAAAGGCCCGCACCCGATTCAGGGTATCGGCGCAGGTTTCGTTCCGGCCGTACTGAATACCAAAGTGTACGACGGCGTGATTAAAGCTCCTAACGAAGCTGCTTTTGAAACCGCCCGCGCCATGGCGGAAAAAGAAGGCATTTTGGTGGGTATTTCTTCCGGTGCCGCCGTATGGAGCGCGCTGCAGTTGGCGAAGAAACCGGAAAACGCCGGCAAGCTGATTGTTGTGGTGATTCCGTCTTACGGCGAGCGTTACCTTTCTACTCCGCTGTTTGCCGATTTGGCATAATTTCCCCGTTGACGAAAAAGGCCGTTTTACAGACGGCCTTTTTTGCAGCTCAGGCCGTCTGCAATCTGTTGTAATTCGACAAATAGCGATTTCGACAGCGTTCAATAGTTTGGTTTAACGGCAGAATCCATTATAATAGCACCCATGAAAAAACATATCCCCCTTTTAGTTGCATTGGCGGCACTGGCAGGTTGTGAAACCATCTACCTGCCGACTTTGAAAGAAGTGCCGGTTAATCCCACCAACACCAGAGTTGCCGACATTCCCGCAGCAGATTACCGTTTGGCTGCTTCGCATTGGACGGACGTTGCCAAACTCCGCGATGAAGCAACACGCTTGGTGAGCCAAGTCAGCCAAGGCAAGCTGACCAAGGTTCAGGCGGCGCAACTGCTCAACCGTTTCCGTATCCAATTGGTTGGCCGCAATTCCGTAGATGATGCGGTGTACGATGTGTACCTGCGCTCCGCGATAGACAGCCAACGCGGAGTCATCAGCTCCGAGCAATCTAAAACCCAAATTCAAAGTACCTTGCGCGGTTGGCAGCAACGCTGGAAAAACATGGACAGCAAGCCGAATAATCCTGCATTTACCAATTTCTTGTTGGAATACATGAACATGACGCCGCTGAAATAAAATATCCTCACGACAAAGCCGTCTGCAAAACGTATCAGGAATGCGTTTTGCAGACGGCTTTTTTGTTGGTGCGCGTGATTTGTTTTGCGCAGACGGGCAGAGACCTTTGCAAAAAACAGGAAACGAACCAAAACGGATGGCAGGGGGGTTACATCTGCCCGAAAATTGAATACCTTGAACGTTTCAACTTCCACAAGCCTAAGCAAGCGGATAGGTGTAAAACCCGCCCTTACAAGCCGTTGTATAGTCGAATAAAATAAGAATGAGACAAGGCAGCGAAGCCGCAGACAGTACACATAGTACGGCAAGGCAAAGCAACGCTGTATCATTCTTATTTTAAATGACTATAATGAGTTTTGCAAAGGTTTCGGGCTCAAGTTGCAGGCAACATTTTGCAGACGGCTTTTGCGGCAGTTTGATGAAGTTTGTGGTCGAACAGGGCGCGGTTATGCTGTCTGAAGCGGCGGCAGCTGTTTGGAAAATCCCGCTGGTAAAGATGACAGCGTGCCGCATCAGCAGGTACGGTGCGGTCAAGCCGTATGCGGCTTGCTGTGCCGCCATGTTGTCGTCGGTATGGCCGTCTGCAAAATCAGTCCCAACGGTTGGCTTGTTCGACTTCTTTCCACGCTTCGAGAATCAGGCTGCCGTCGTTGTCTTTCAAGAGCGCGGCATCGGAGAGCATACGCCGCCATACTCGCGCTTTGTTCAGGCCGTGCATGAGGCCGAGGCTGTGGCGGACGATGTGGCGCAGTGTCGTGCCGCGTCCGGCCCGGATTTGTGCCTGACTGTATGCAAACAGCCGCTGTACTAAGTCTTGATAGGCAACCGGGGTGGCGGTGTCGCCGTAAAACAGGCTGTCCCAGTCGCGCATCATCATCGGGTTGTGGTAGGCCTCGCGTCCGATCATCACGCCATCGACATGGTTTAAATGTTCGGCAATTTGTTCGTTGGTGGTGATGCCGCCGTTGATGATGATTTCCAAATCGGGAAATTCCTGCTTGAGGCGGTAAACATAGTCGTATTTCAAGGGCGGAATATCGCGGTTTTCTTTGGGCGAAAGGCCGTCGAGCCAAGCGTTGCGGGCGTGGACAATAAAGGTTTTGCAGGCGGTTTTGCCGCGCAGCGTGCCGACAAAATCCGCGACAACCTGATATTCGGTTTGGCGGTCGATACCGATGCGGTGTTTGACGGTAACGGGAATGTTGACCGCGTCCTGCATGGCGTTGAGGCAGTCGGCCACCAAATCGGCTTCGTTCATCAAACACGCGCCGAACGCGCCTTTCTGCACGCGCGGGCTGGGGCAGCCGCAGTTGAGGTTGATTTCGTTGTAGCCGTATTGTTCGGCGGTTTTGGCGGCACGCGCCAGTTCGGAGGGTTCGCTGCCGCCCAGTTGCAGAGCGACGGGCTGTTCGCCTTCGTTGAACATTAAAAAGCGGTCTTTGTCGCCGTAGTTGATGGCGCCGGCGTTGACCATTTCGCTGTACAGCCATGTGTGGCGGGTGATTTGGCGCGCCATGTAGCGGTAGTGGCGGTCGGTCCAGTCGAGCATGGGAGCCACGGAGAGACGGCGTGTGCCGATGTAATCGGTATCGTTGTGGTGCATAAAAGGAAAGATAAAAGGTGCAAAGGTTTTGATTTTAGCGAAAGCAGGGCATTTAGTAAAAGGCTGCCTGTTTTTGCAGACGGCCTTGGCCGGTTTTTCTGATGGAAACGGTCAAACAGGCGGGAAAGGCCGTCTGTATTTTAGGGGGCGCGGGCTGCTTTTTATTGGGTTTGGGTTGAGTGGTTTGCGGTAAAGGCCGTCTGCATTTTAGGGGATTCAGGCTGTCGGTTTGTTGTTTGTGGCGGCGGCTCTTTCGTGCGGCATACTTTGTTGTTATGATAACTTTTATTGCTTTTTTTCTGCACAATGCCATGACCATACTCGATACTGCCCGCCGCTATTCCCAATATCTCGCCCGCCATCTTGATAACGGCAACCTCAAGCCGGAAATTTTTCTGCCGATGCTGGAAAAAGAGCTGACGCTTGATGATTTTCAGGCGTTTGCCGATTGGGAAAAAATCCGTGCGGAGGAAGACGAAGAAACGTTGGCGCGGCAGTTGCGCCTGTTGCGCCGTTATGTGGTGTCGCAAATCATCGTGCGCGATGTCAACCGTATCAGCAGTTTGGAAGAGGTAACGCGAACCATCACGCTGTTTGCCGATTTTGCTGTCAATACCGCGCTGGAATTTGCGTATGCTTATTATCAGGGTTTGTACGGCACGCCTGTAGGCAGATACACGCAAACGCCGCAGCATTTGAGCGTGGTGGCGATGGGTAAGGCGGGCGGTTATGAGTTGAACGTATCGTCCGATATTGATTTGATTTTTGTTTATCCTGAATCGGGGGCAACCGATGGCCGCCGCGAGCGCGAAAATCAGGAGTTTTTTACCAAAGTCGGGCAGAAGCTGATTACTCTGCTGAACGATATTACCGCCGACGGGCAGGTTTTCCGAGTGGATATGCGTTTGCGGCCGGACGGCGATTCGGGGCCGCTGGTGTTGAGCGAAACCGCGCTGGAGCAGTATCTGATTCAGCAGGGGAGGGAGTGGGAGCGTTATGCTTGGTGTAAGGGACGTGTGGTTACGCCTTATCCGAACGACATCGCCGCGCTGGTAAGGCCGTTTGTGTTCCGCAAATATCTGGATTATAGCGCGTATGAAGGTATGCGCCGTCTGCACCGCCAAATCCGTGACGAAGTCAGCAGAAAGGGTATGGCAAACAATGTGAAACTCGGCGCGGGCGGTATCCGCGAAGTAGAATTTGTCGCGCAGATTTTCCAAATGATACGCGGCGGGCAGGTGCGCGCCTTGCAGTTGAAGGGTACGCGCGAGACCCTGCACAAACTGGCCGAGTTGGAAATCATGCCGGCGGAGCAGGTGGAGATGTTGTTGTCGGCTTACTGCTTTTTGCGCGATGTCGAACACCGGCTGCAATATTGGGACGACCGGCAAACGCAAACCCTGCCGGAAAATCCCGAACAGCAGCAGCTTCTTGCCGAAAGCATGGGTTTTGCCGATTATGCCGCATTTACAGACGGCCTGAATGCCCACCGCCGGCAAGTCAACAAGTTGTTTAACGATATTCTCAGCGAGCCGGAAGATGCAGATGAAGCGGCGGGACACGAATGGCAGTGGGTGTGGCAGGATACACTTGATGAAGAAGAGCGTTCAGGCCGTCTGCAAAATGCCGGTTTCGATGCGGAAGCGGTTGTCGGGCGGTTGAACCAAATCCGGCACGGCAATAAATACCGCCATCTTTCGGCACACGCCCAACCGCGTTTCGATGCTGCCGTTCCCCGACTGGTGCAGGCCGCCGCCATGCAGGACAATCCTACCGGCACGCTGTTGCGCCTGTTGGATTTTCTCGAACACATCAGCCGCCGTTCCGCTTATCTGGCCTTTTTGAACGAACACCCGCAAACCTTGCAACACCTTGCCGAAATCATGGGGCAGAGCGAATGGGTGGCCGGTTATCTGACCCGTTATCCGATTCTGCTTGACGAGCTGATCAGTACGCAATTATTGGAAACACATTTCGACTGGCCGAAACTTGCGGCCGAACTTGCAGACGGCATGAACAACTGTAACGGCGACACCGAAGCGCAGATGGACGTTTTGCGCCATTTCCAGCACGCCCAGATATTCCGTCTTGCCGTTCAGGACTTGGCCGGATTATGGACGGTGGAGTCCTTGTCGGACGAGCTTTCTCTGCTGGCCGATACTGTGATTGCCGCCGCGCTGCCGTATGTTTGGGCGGATATGCCGAAGAAACACCGCGAGCAACCGCTGTTTGCGGTAACGGGTTACGGCAAGCTGGGTGGTAAGGAATTGGGCTATGCCTCGGATTTGGACTTGGTTTATGTGTATGACGACCCGCACCCCGATGCGCCCGATGTCTATACCCGTTTCGCCCGCCGTCTGACCAGTTGGCTTTCCACGGCCACCGGAGCGGGGACGCTCTATGAAGTCGATTTGCGTTTGCGGCCGAACGGCGACAGCGGTTTTCTGGCGCACAGCATGGCCGCATTTGAAAAATACCAGCGCGAAAATGCGTGGACGTGGGAGCACCAGTCGCTGACCCGCGCCCGCTTTATTTGCGGTGCGGAAAATATGCAGACGGCATTCGATCGTATCCGCAGCGAAGTGCTGACCGCCGAACGCGATAGTGAAGAGCTGGCGCGGGAAATTATTGAAATGCGGGAGAAAATGTTTGCCACCCACCCGCCCGCAGACAGCGATGTCAAGTATGCGCGGGGCGGTGTGGTTGATGTGGAATTTATCGTGCAATACCTGATTCTTGCTTACGCCCGCCGCTATCCCGAACTGCTCGATAATTACGGCAACATCGCGCTGTTGGGGATTGCCGCCGATTGCGGTTTGATTGATAAGGAGTTGGCAGAACAATGCCGGACGGCTTACCGCTGTTACCGTCAGCAGCAACACCATGCGAAATTGCGCGATGCGGCGGTGGTTGCCGATACGTTGACCGAACATTATCAATATGTACGCCGTTTGTGGGCGGAAGTGTTCGGGGAGGAAGTACGTTTTTCGGCGGCATAAAGTACCGGCTGGAGCGGAAAGGCCGTCTGTATCATCGGCCAATATCCAATCAGACAAGGCGGTAACGCCACAGATATAGTCATTTAAAATAAGAATGATACAGCGTTGCTTTGCCTTGCCGTACTATGTGTACTGTCTGCGGCTTCGTTGCCTTGTCTCATTCTTATTTTATTCGACTATAAGATGGGAGGGCGGGGCGGCTGCTTGAACGGTCTGAACAGTTTGGGCAGGTACATTTTGTGGGCAAGGCGCAGTAACGCCTTTCGGTATTCCATGATGACATATTCGGAATGGAATTTGTTTACTGCCGGAGAAGGCGGTGGCGGGTACGGCTGCTTTTGCCGAAAAATATAGCCGCTTCCATCAAGTCGATATAGTCATTTAAAATAAGAATGATACAGCGTTGCTTTGCCTTGCCGTACTATTTGTACTGTCTGCGGCTTCGCTGCCTTGTCTCATTCTCATTTTATTCGACTATAACAAGGCGCAGTCATGCGGTATCGAAGCAAATGGAAACGGCTATGCCGTTGCCGTGCTGTTTTGCCGTATGGAGAAAAAGCCGTCTGCAAATACGCGGGAAAGCGTTTTGCAGACGGCTTTTTGTGATTTTGCAGACGGCATTACCGCCATGCAGCGATAAATTCCCGCCAATGCTGCTTGCTTTCGGCCTGCTCTTTCAAATAATTTTTCAGGCGTTTGACTTCGACTTCGTATTCGTCGCCGTCGAGCGCGCCGCTCATCAGTCGGAAACGCAGATACATCAGATAGGTATTGGCGGCATCGGTTTCGCAATAATCGCGGATGTCTTTCAGACGGCCTTGGTGGTAAGCCTCCCATACTTTGCTGCCGTCCATGCCGAGTTTTCCGGGGAAACCGCACAATTTCGCCATGTCATCAAGCGGTACGCTGGCACGCGGCTGGTAGAGGGCGAGCAAATCCATCAAATCGCAATGGCGGTTGTGGTAGCGGCTGATGTAGTTGTTCCATTTGAAATCGCGGCTGTCGCCGAAATCGCCTTCGCCCATGTCCCAATAACGGGCGGCGGCAATACCGTGAATCAGGGCGCGGTAATGCAGTACGGGTAAATCAAAGCCGCCGCCGTTCCAACTGACCAGTTGCGGCGTATGGTTTTCAACCAGCTCGAAAAACTTGGCAATCACGGTTTCTTCGCTGTCGTTCGGTTCGCCGATGGTGCCGACGTGGATTTTTTCCGAGCCCCAGCGCATACAGCAGGAAATCGCGACAACTTGGTGCAGATGGTGCTGCATAAAATCGCCGCCGGTTTGGGCGCGGCGTTTTTGTTGGGCAAACAGCACCACATCGTTGTCGGGTACATCGGCGGGCAGGTCGTAGAGCAGGCGGATACCGTGTACATCGGGTACGGTTTCGATGTCGAAAGCAAGTATCGGGGTCATGGCTGTACTCCGTCTTTTGGATATAACGGCATTGTGGCATGAAGCCGCAGATAAAAAAAGAGGCAATCCCCCACAGGATTGCCCCAATACCTCAAATCAGAGATTTACGCTTCACAAACAATGCAGGCTTGCACCTGCGGCTTTATCTGCGCGGCTCAACTCCACGCGGACAAAGAATTCGTTCCGACAGCAGTAAGGGTTTGTCGAAACGCCCCGTAAGGGAGATTCCGTAATTTCCAACACGGCTGTTATGCCGTCTGAAAATGTGTAATTCGATGTAGTGAAATGTACGCGAAAAAAATTGGCTTGGCAAGCGGTTCGTTGTTAAAAATCTTGCTTGATGTATATTTATTATATGCTGTTTATTTTAATTTTTTAAAATATTTTTATTTATATTATTTATTTTTAAAATTAAAATCCAAATTTAAAAATATTTTGAAATTTTATAAAAACAATCTGTTTTGGTGAGGATTGCCGAAAATTGCGACTATTTTATAAATATATGATTTTAAAGTAAATTTAATTTAATATGTTAATTAAAAATTCATCTTTTGGGAATTTTATTCGGCACGGAGAAGAGGCGCGTTTTGCAGACGGCCTTCATAATCCCTATGGTTTGGGTATTTTGCGTGCTGGCGTAAGCGACAGGGGTAGCGGGAAAGATAATGGGAGCGGGATTGGTTTAGAAGGAAATAAAACAGCCCGAAAACGCTTCGGGCTGTGGGAAAATGTAATTTTTTTGTAGTTTTAATAGAAACCTGCTTCGCCTTCGGGACGGGTTTTGAAACGCTTGTGCAGCCAGAAATATTGTTCGGGGATTTCGCGTATGCGGGCTTCGATGAAGTCGTTCATGCGTTGGGTATCGGCGGTGATGTCTTCGCCGGGGAAGTGTTCCCATGCGGGGTAAAAACGCAGGGTTACGGTATTGTCGGCCTCGCGGAAGGGAATGGCGGGAATGACTTTCGCACCGGTTAGGGCGGCAATACGGCTCAAGCCGGTAATGGTGGCGGTTTGAATGCCGAAGAAGTTGACGAATATCGAATCGTTGCGCCCGAAATCTTGATCGGGCAGGTAAAGAAACGGTGCATCGCTCTTGCGGAGGTGTTTGATGATTGCCCGCAAGCCTTCGGTACGCCCGATGAGGAAGACGTTGTCGTAGCGGTGGCGGCCTTTGAGGATTTGCTCGTCCATCGCTTTGTTTTTCTGGTGGGAATACATGCTGGTCAGCGGGATGTCTTGGTTGAGCGTGTAAACCGCCATTTCAAAA
Source organism: Neisseria animalis (assembly GCF_900636515.1). NCBI lineage: Bacteria > Pseudomonadati > Pseudomonadota > Betaproteobacteria > Neisseriales > Neisseriaceae > Neisseria > Neisseria animalis. The sequence continues at coordinate 1,949,808 of NZ_LR134287.1, read as the reverse complement.
GCGGTAAAGTGCGGGTAGAGCAAAATTACTTTTTCTCCTGCCGCCAGCGCGTTGTCGAGATGGTGTTTGTCTTGATAGCGCACGAATTTCCGCAGGCGTTCGGCGGGGGCATACCAGTACAGCCCGTATTCAAACAACAGCTTGCCCATGTGTTGGAAATGGCGTTTCAACACGGCTTTGCGTTGCGCTTCGCTCCACTCGGGAAAGCATTTGCGTAAGTTGGTTTCTCCCACTTTGCGGCGAGGTTTGACGGCGTAATAAGCCAGTATGCCTATGCTGTCTGCAATCCGGTGGAGGAGTTTGAAGGGCAGCAGTTGGATTAAATAGAGCAGGAAAAAGGCGAATTTCATCATGGTGTTCGGCAAAAAGCGGGCGCTTGGGCGGGAGTGGGGCGGAAAAGGCCGTCTGCAAACCGGTATGCGGCCAATGCTGCGGCTTCAGGAAGCGTGTGCGGAAGCGGTGCAGCAATTTGCAGACGGCATGGGCGGACGGTCGGGCTAGTCTTGGTTGTCCAGTTCGGTAAAGAATCCCTGTTGGCGGATTAATTTGCCTAATTGGGTACGTTTTGCCTGTTGGGTGTGGGTGTATTTTCCCGCCATGCGGCTGAAGGTTTCTTCACGGCTGCCGCTGCCGCGTTTGCTGTAATACTCTGCCATTTCCGCATCGTATTCTGCCAGCGCCTGCTGTTGTGCGGTTTCGGTTACGGGAACGTAGCGGTTTTCCATGTGTACGATTGCAGACGGCAGACGCGGTTTGAGACGCGGTTGAAATTCGGGATAGCCGAGCGCGAGACCGAATACGGGGAAGGTGCGCGGCGGCAGGCCGAGCAGTTCGATGACTTTGGCGGCATCGTTCAAAATCGTACCGAGATAGACTGCGCCCAAGCCCATGCTTTCGGCGGCGGCAACCATATTTTGTGCGGCGATGGCACAGTCGTACACGCCGGCAAGAAAGCGGTCGGCGCTGCTTTGGTACACGGGGTCGAGACCTTGTGTTTCGGCAATGGCAGAGTTGCGGGCGGTGTCGGCAACGAAGATAAACAGATGGCCGTTGTCGCGCACATATTCCTGCATACCGAGAACCGCCAATTCGTGTTTGATGGTTTCGTCGGTCACGCTGATGATGGTGCAGGCCTGCATATAGCTGCTGGTGGAGGCGCGCTGTGCAACTTCGACCAGCAGGTCAATCGTTGCTTTGTCTAAAGGTTGCGGTTTGAATTTGCGTATGCTGCGGTGTTGCAACAGGGTTTGAATGGTTTCGTTCATGGGTTTTCCTTCGGGTGGGTAAATGTTGGTACGGCAGCGGTTTTGCAGACGGCATGAGGTCAACCTTGAAACCGTCCGCGTTTGATTTGCATACCGTTGGGGTTGAGTTGCGCGGCAAGGCCGTGGTTGCGTAGCGCGTGGGTCAGCGCGACGGCAAGGCCGTCTGCCGCATCTGCCTGCGGAGTGCCCGACAAACCGAGCATACGCACCACCATGTGCTGCACCTGCTCTTTTGCAGCCTTGCCTTGCCCGACAACCGCCTGTTTGACCTGCAATGCAGTATATTCGTAAACGGGCAGGCCGCGCATGGTCAGCGCTGCAATGGCCGCGCCGCGTGCCTGACCGAGCATCAGGGTTGCCGCCGGATTGACGTTGACAAAAACCTGCTCCACCGCCGCATGATTGGGGCGGTAGGTATCGATGATTTCGCCGATATGTTCGCAGATGATGGCAATCCGTCCCGCCAGCTCGTCCCCGGGTATGGTTTTAATACAGCCGGAAGCAACATAAAAATGTTCGCGTCCGCATACATCAATCACGCCGAAGCCGGTAACGCGGCTGCCGGGGTCGATACCGAGAATGCGGGTGGTTTTGGGGATATTCATGGACTCATTATATAGTCAAACTGCTGAAAAGATGAAATGTTGAAATACTCGGGAGTAAGCGTTATAGTAGGAGGTAATTTCTTAAAGCTATCAAAAATGAAAAACCAATTTAAAATAGCTAAACAAAATCGGTTTCATAGTTTTAATAGAGAAAATTTTAGGTTATGATGTTTTTCATAGTTTGAAACAAAGGAGCAGGACGTGACGATTGAAGAATTATTCCATCAGGAAACCGGTTACGAATACGCTTTCCGACAAATTGTAAATTAAATCCCCGAAGTCTGTTTTATTCCTTATAAGGAGCAATACCATGAACAAATGTCCAGTTACCCACCTCACCATGAGCAACGGCGCACCCGTTGCCGACAACCAAAACAGCCTCACCGCCGGTTCGCGCGGCCCCTTGCTGGCGCAGGATTTGTGGCTGAACGAAAAACTGGCCGACTTTGTGCGCGAAGTGATTCCCGAGCGCCGTATGCACGCCAAAGGCAGCGGCGCTTTCGGTACTTTTACCGTAACCAACGACATCACTAAATACACCCGTGCCAAAATTTTCAGCCAAGTCGGCAAGAAAACCGAAATGTTCGCCCGCTTCACTACCGTGGCCGGCGAGCGCGGTGCGGCGGATGCCGAACGCGACATCCGCGGCTTCGCACTGAAGTTCTACACCGAAGAGGGCAACTGGGATATGGTGGGCAACAACACCCCCGTATTCTTCCTGCGCGACCCGCGCAAATTCCCCGATTTGAACAAAGCCGTCAAACGCGACCCGCACACCAATATGCGCAGCGCAACCAACAACTGGGATTTCTGGACGCTGCTGCCCGAAGCCTTCCACCAAGTGACCATCGTCATGAGCGACCGCGGCATTCCGAAGTCTTACCGCCATATGCACGGTTTCGGCAGCCACACTTACAGCTTCTGGAACGAAGCGGGCGAGCGTTTCTGGGTGAAATTCCACTTCCGCACCCGGCAGGGCATTGAAAACCTGTCTAACGAAGAAGCGGAAAAAATCATCGGCCAAGACCGCGAAAGCCATCAGAAAGACTTGTACGAAGCCATCGAACGCGGCGACTTCCCGAAATGGACCATGTATGTGCAGGTTATGCCGGAAGCCGATGCCGAAAAAGTGCCTTACCATCCGTTTGACCTGACCAAAGTATGGCCGAAAAAAGACTATCCGCTGATTGAAGTGGGCGAGTTCGAGCTGAACAAAAATCCGGAAAACTTCTTTGCCGATGTGGAACAATCAGCCTTCGCACCGAGCAACCTCGTACCCGGTATCGGTGCATCACCCGACAAAATGCTGCAGGCACGTCTGTTCAACTACGCCGACGCGCAACGCTACCGCTTGGGCGTAAACCGCAACCAGATTCCGGTGAATGCGCCGCGCTGCCCCGTACACAGCAACGCCCGCGACGGACAAGGCCGCGTGGACGGCAACTACGGCAGCACGCTGCATTACGAGCCGAACAGCTACCAACAATGGCAGGAGCAGCCGCAATTTGCCGAGCCGCCTTTGAAAATCAACGGCGATGCCGCACACTGGAACTACCGCGAAGATGATGCCGACTACTTCAGCCAGCCCCGCGCGCTGTTCAACCTGATGAGCGGCAAGCAGAAACAGGCCCTGTTCGACAATACCGCCGCCGCCATGGGCGATGCGCCGGACTTCATCAAATACCGCCACATCCGCAACTGCGTCAAATGTGATCCGGCTTACGGCGAAGGCGTTGCCAAAGCATTGGGTCTGACCGTTGCCGATGCAGAAGCCGCACGCGCCACCGATCCGGCACAAGGCAATCCGGGACTGCTGTAATGTGGTTGGAAATCGAAACCCTGTTAAGCGAGACTGCCAAGCGGTTCAAAAAACCGTCAGGCGCGGATAACCGTCTGGCAGGATAATAATCGGTTTTCCGTGAGACGGTAAACCGCCGAAACCCCGACAATCTTCAGGTTGTCGGGGTTTTTCTTTTTCGTGTGGAAACGGTGTGAAACGTGGTGTGTGGTTATTTCCTGCATTTATGATTATAGTCATTTAAAATAAGAATGCTACAGCGTTGCTTTGCCTTGCCGTACTATGTGTACTGTCTGCGGCTTCGCTGCCTTGTCTCATTCTTATTTTATTCGACTATATTTGATACGCCGCGATACGGCATTGTCGCTTTGCTCAAAGAGGGGGGCGGGAAGCCGAAAATCCGCTGCCCTGTATGCTTCGTGCCGTCTGCGGTTTGCTGAGTGTTCCGTAAAGTCCGAGACTTTTGCAAAATTCATTGCAAGGACTTGTGGGCGGGTTTGACACCGTCCGCTTGCTTGGGCTTTTGGAAGTTGTAACTTTTTCAAGGTATTAAATTTTCTGGCGGGTATAAAACCCGCCCCTGCCATCAGTTTGGGTACGCTTCCTGTTTTTGCCAAGGTCTCAAGCCGTCTGCAAAATGCTGAATTTGCAGACGGCTTTTCTTTCGGATTGCGTGCCAATCGGGTAAACTAGGCTTTTCCGTTTTGACAAAGCATATTTATGTCCGTCTCTCTCCCGCTCAAGCATATTACCCTGATAGGCGTTGGCCTGATCGGGGGATCGTTTGTATTGGATTTGAAACGCTTGGGGCTGGTGGAGCGTGTAGCGGGCGTGGATTTGAGCCGCGACAATCTCGAACGCGCGTTGGAGCGGAAGGTGATTGACGAGGCTTTTACCGAAATCAGCGAAGCAAGCATAGGCAATGCGGATTTGGTGCTGATTGCGACGCCGGTTTCAACGCTGCCGCAGATTTGCCGTGCCATCAAGCCTTTTTTACGGCAGGATACGCTGGTGTCCGATGTGGGCAGTACCAAGCAGTCGGCATTGGCGGCATTTGAATCTTATCTGCCCGAATTTCTTCCGAATTGTATTGCCACCCATCCGATTGCGGGTTCGGACCGTCATGGTGCGTTGGCGGCGCAATTTGGTTTGTATCAGGATAAAAAGCTGATTATTACGCCGCACGGCAGGGAACAGGCAGGCGGTATCGAGCGTGTGGAGGCGTTGTGGCAGGCGGTGGGCGCAAAAACTTTCCGCATGAGTGCGGCGGAGCATGATGCAATTTTCGCCGCGGTATCGCATTTGCCGCATTTATTGGCGTTTGCCTTTGTGCATGAAATGTTTGACCACCCCGACGGGCAGCGTTTTTTGCAGTTTGCCGCTTCCGGCTTTCGGGACTTTACCCGCATTGCCTCCAGCCACCCGGCGATTTGGACGGATATTTGTATGGCAAACAAAAACAGCCTGCTCGGGCTGCTGTCCGGAGTGGAAGCGCAGTTGGCGGTGTTGCGCGATATGTTGGAAAAGGGCGATACTGCGGCCTTGTACCGTTATTTTGAAGAAGCGAAAAACACGCGGGACGAATGGTTGAAAGGACAGTAAGCAGCTTTCGGCGGCAGTGGTCGAAACGGTGCAACGGAAAGTCTGAAGCAGGCAGGGTGGCGTGCTGAATATATAGTCGAATAAAATAAGAATGAGACAAGGCAGCGAAGCCGCAGACAGTACACATAGTACGGCAAGGCAAAGCAACGCTGTATCATTCTTATTTTAAATGACTATAACGCGCTTGTTCCGGTTTCGTAGGCAATATCGATAAAAAAGATACCGAAAGGCCGTCTGCAAAAAGCGATATGGAAATCATGGTTTCCATGCTTTTTGCAGACGGCCTTTTATCGTTTCAAATTATGGTCAACCCGGTTTGCCGTCTGCACGCGGGCGCAGCAGCCACGGGATATAACGCCATGCGTAAACCAGCAGGGCAGCAGCAAATAATACGGCGGAAGTCCGGATACTGTGGGTGTATGCCGTGCCGCTTGCAAAGGCGGCGAAAGCGCGTACCAGCGTGGCGGCAATCATCAGCCAAAATGCCACGGGTACGGATTTGGGCGGAGGGTAGATGGCATTGCCGGTATGCCCCAATGCGGTGCGCGCCATCATGCCGAGCGTGAGTACGCCGATACCGCCCACACCAATCAGGTGTATGCCCAAGCTGAGGTAGGAGGGAAACCAGTATGCCAGCCCTGTCGCACTCAAACCCAGTCCGGTAAAGAAGTAGCCGGCAAACAATATCCACAACATCGGCTCTTTCAATACGGCCGGATACCACCATCGGTACACCTGCACCATGCTGATGATGCCGGCGGCAAAGGCGGCCAGCGCGGCCAGCGGCAGCAGGATTTGGTGCGCCATCAGCATGGCGGCAATCATCGGCAGCCACAGCGAAGCGTGTCCCACCCATTGCGGGCTGGCGATTTGCGGCACGTTCAGGCGTTTGGCGGTAAAAAACGAAATAATCCGCATACCGACCAAGCCGATAAAGCCGGCAACCATCATCAAACCGGCCTGCAAGCCTTCCAGCATGGATTGTGCGTCAAACTGGGCAAGTTGGCGGTGGAACATCAAATGCGTTCCGCCCAAAACGAAAATGGCGAATACGGCAACATAATTGCGCTTGTTTTGGGTGCGGAAAACGGGTAAGGCCATGCACACGGCGGCATACCAGAAAAATATTGTGCCGAACACGCCGCCGGCTGCCGCCCCCCAGCCGGGAATAAATACGCAGATACGCGCCAGCAGCCAAAATACCGTTAAGCCGATTAATGCTTTGCCGCGTGTGGGCGGCTGCCCCGTCCAAGTGGCGACGGCGGTCAGCAGGAATGCGACAACGACCAAACCCGCATAACCCCAAATCATTTCATGGGCGTGCCAGAAAAAATTGGGCAATTCGGGCGTGCCGCGGTAGCCGAAGCCCCACAACAGCACCGACAATGCGCCGTATAGTGCGGCAAGCGAGTAAAACGGTCGGAAAGCCATTGCCCAAACAGGGTGCTTGAGGAGGGAAGTCATGAGTGAAATCCTTAAAAATAGTCATGTAATACAGAATGATGCGGCGTTGCCATACCTTGTCGTATGAATCTGTACCGCCTGCGGTTTTGCCGTTTTGCCTGATGTTGCGTGCTTCAACGATAATGCTGAATCTCGGCAAGTCGATGCGGGCAGGCAAATCGGGCAGTTTTGGCGATAAGGCCGTCTGCACCCTGCAAAAAAGCAGACGGCCTTGCCGCTATGCAGACGCTTCGGGCAGATACGGCTCGACGGCGGGGAACAGCTCGCGCTCTTCAAAGCGGGCGTGTTCGCGCAAAGTGGTGGCAAAATCAGTATTCCACGCTTCATCGGTATAGCGCGGCTCGGCCATCATGCCGCGCAGTTTGGCATGATCGTTTTCAAACCGCTCGCGCAAGGCAGGATCGATATGAGCCCAATACGGCGCAAACTGCTGCTCCTCTTCTTGGAAATGCACCGCCAGCTCGGCAGCATGCGGCTCGATTTCCGCCTGATGGCTTTCGGACGGCGCACGCAGAATCCGCAGGCACAGAGCCAGCGAATGATGGTGTTCGCGCGATAATTCAATCAGGGCGGAATGACGTTTGAGCGGTTTCATGGCGGATCCTCGGAATCATCAAAGCAGTCTGCCGGCTAGGAAATAAGGTTATCATCTTAATAATTCGGCGGCGGCAGATGGGGATATGATATAAAAAGATGCGGATAATACAAATAAATTCACATCGGATACTAGCTTAAATAATAAGTTTCATATATTATGAAACTTAGTGCAGCAGAAAGTCAAATATCCATGCCGTTTTCTGCTTCAAAACGGCAATCCGACTGTATTCCTGCCGGACAGAAGAATAAAATATAGTCATTTAAAATAAGAATGATACAGCGTTGCTTTGCCTTGCCGTACTATGTGTACTGTCTGCGGCTTCGCTGCCTTGTCTCATTCTTATTTTATTCGACTATAAATCAGAATAGGGCAAAAAATGTACCTGACCCAACATACCGATTATGGTTTGCGCGTATTGATTTACACTGCCGTCAACGACGATTCTTTGGTCAACATTGCCACCATCGCCGATACTTACGGTATTTCCAAAAGCCACCTGATGAAAGTGGTTACTGCCTTGGTAAAAGGCGGTTTTCTGACCAGCATACGCGGTAAGGGCGGCGGTTTGAAACTTGCCATGCCGCCCGAGAAAATCAACATCGGCGCGGTTGTCCGCCATCTGGAGCCGATGCAGCTTGTCGAATGCATGAGCGAAAACAACGAATGCCTGATTACGCCTTCCTGCCGTTTAACCGGTATTTTAAGCGGTGCGGTCAAAGCATTTTTCAATTATCTGGACGGTTTTACCTTGCAGGATTTGTTGAACAAACCGACTTGCGATTTGTTGTATTTTCCCAAAATCGACATCATGGTAGAAAGCGCCTGAACAGTGTAAGGCCGTCTGCAAAATGAGCGGTTTGCGGCAAAACGCTTGAGCGGCAAACCGTATCAGTGATATGCGTGGCCGAATGTGCCGGATTAAAGCCTTTGAAAGGTCGTTTGAAAATCAGTTTCAGACGGCCTTTTTTCATGAATCATCGGCAAACCGCAGGCGGTTGGCAGGCGTTTGTACAGCGGGCAACACCTGAACGCGGCGGTCAAAGTGTGTTGCATTAAAAATGCAGACGGCATATCGGTGGTTTGCTTGATGCCCAACAGGATTGCCGAGCGCCGCAGAGACTGTTTGGCAGAAAAAGACGGTTTCTCGATGGTATGGAAATGAAAAACCGCGCTGCCGCAGAAATAGATTGCAAACGTAAATAATTACTATTAATATATTGCGATGATGAAACATGAACAAATAATCAATCCTACCGTTGTGGCAGTGGTGGCACTTTTGCACATCGGACTGCTGGCATTGCTGTGGCGTGCCGTCCCGCTCCGGCAGGAGGTGATAGAGCACATCGAATTTATTGAATTGGGCGATTTCGGCGGCGGCAACGGCGCGGCGGAAGGTGCCGGTATGCCCGTTGCGGAGAAAGTAGCACTGCGTTCCGAGCAGCCTAAGCCTAAGCCCAAAACCAAAGCGGAGCAGCCCAAGCCCAAAGCAGCCGCACCGGAAAAGCCGGTTATCAAGCCGGTAATCAGTAAAAAAGCGGATGCCGACATACAGCAGCCAAAACCCGCTCCAAAACCGGCGGCCAAACCGAAACCGGCTGAAAAAGTTCCAACCGAAACCAAACAGCACAATACGCCCGAGCCCAAGCCCCAAGCAGAGCCTGCGCCGAAAGCGGAAAAACCTGCAGTGGCCAAACCCGAAGGCAAACCCGTATCGGCTAAAGCAGAAGGCAAACCGGCCGCCAAGTCGGACAATGCAGGCGGAGCAGGAGGCGGCGCAAACGAACATAAAGGCAGCGGCAGCGGTATCAAAGGCGAAGGCAGCGGCAGAGGAGAAGGTTCGGGCGGCGGCAGCGGCGGCAAAAAAGGCGAACACGGGGCAGGAAACGGCGGCAGCGGCGGCAGTGTAGGAAGCAGTAAAAGCAACCCGATAAAATCCGGCGGCAGTATCCCGAGACCGCCTTATCCGCCGTCGGCATTGGAAAACGGCGAAGAGGGTAGGGTTGTCTTGGAAGTGCTGGTTGCCCCGGGCGGTAAGGTGAACAGCGTAAAAGTGGTAAAAAGCAGCGGTTCGTCGAGCTTGGACAGAGCCGCACGCAATGCCGCGAAGAAAGGCGGTTTCAATGCCGCAGCATGGACGCTTTACACCATACCGGTCAATTTCAGTTTGAACTGATATGCCGTCTGCAAACAGGTATACCGACCCAATATTTCAATCCAACAGATGATTTTCGGAAAACAACATGAATTTAGCTTTAGTATTTGAATCAGGCGATTACGTTCTTATCGGCGTATTTTTGGTGATGGTGTTGATGAGCGTGGTAACGTGGAGCGTGGTTATCCTGCGTATCATCAAGCTGTATCAGGCCAAGCAGGGCAATACTGCCGCCAAGCAGGCAGTCATGGAATCGGCGTCGCTGGAAGAAGCGGCCAAGAAAGTGCAGGGCATGACCGCCCCAATCGGCACGTTGACCGCCGATGCCATCGCCGCCTACCGCAATTATCGGAACACTGAAGCCAAAACGCTGGCGGAAGCCCTGCCGCTCAACGAATATCTGGTGTCGCAAATCCGCAGCAGCATGAGCCGGAGTATGCGGCAGTTTGACGGCGGCATGACTTCCTTAGCCTCGATTGGTGCGACCGCGCCGTTTATCGGGCTGTTTGGTACGGTTTGGGGGATTTACCATGCCTTAATCAATATCAGCCAAAGCGGACAAATGAGTATTGCCGCCGTAGCAGGCCCGATTGGCGAAGCCTTGGTTGCCACCGCAGCCGGTTTGTTTGTCGCCATCCCCGCCGTGCTGGCCTACAACTTCCTCAACCGCAGCAATAAAACCATCAAACAGGACTTGGACGCATTCGCCCACGATTTGCACGTCCGCCTGTTGAACCAAAAGGATTAAGTCATGGCATTCGGTTCGATGAATCACGATGATGACGCACCCATGTCCGACATCAACGTTACGCCGCTGGTTGACGTGATGCTGGTGTTGTTGATTGTATTTATGATTACCATGCCGGTATTGACGCACTCGATTCCGCTGGAGTTGCCGACCGCTTCCGAACAGGCGGCGAAAAAAGAGCAGCAGCCCAAAGAACCGCTGCGTCTGACCATTGATGCCGAAGGCGCGTATTATATTGGCGCGGAATCCGGCGTCAAACTCAGCGCGGAAGACATTGCCGGACGCTTGAAAGAAGCCAAAGCCGCCAATGAAGACCTTATCGTTGCCATCGCCGCCGACAAATCGGTAGCATATGATTATGTCAACAAAGCCCTTGGCGCGGCACGGGAAGCCGGAATCAGCAAAATCGGTTTTGTTACGGAAACCAAAACGCAATAATCATGGCGATACAAACAAAGGCCGTCTGCAAAATACAGACGGCCTTTGCACAGATATGGCCGCTTCCATTCGGTTTGACAGGGCATTTCCGCGCCTTGACGGGCATTACCTGCGGTTTGCTGTTCGGCGGTTATTCACATGGCAGCAGTTATCAGGTTGGAGCTGCCCGTGTTTTGGGCGGATAAGTACCGACTGCTCTTAATCTTGCTCAAAAGGCCGTCTGCAAAAATACAGACGGCCTTTGCACGGATATGGCCGTTCCCATTTGGTTTGGTAGGGCATTTTCGCGCCTTGACGGGCATTACCTGCGGTTTGCTGTTCGGCGGTTATTCACATGGCAGCGGTAATCAGATTGGAACTGCCCGTGTTTTGGGCGGATAAGTGCCGACTGCTCTTAATCTTACTCAAAAGGCCGTCTGCAAATAGACGGTTGCAGACGGCTTTGTTAAACTGTTTGCCATTTGGCGGCAGCGCGGGCAAGCAATGGAAACGACACTTTATTTTCTGGTACTCATCGGCTTTCTGGCCGGACTAATGGACGCGGCAGTCGGCGGTGGCGGATTGTTGCAGATTCCCGGCCTGTTCAATATCCTGCCGCACCATACGCCGGTGCCGACCGTATTGGGTGTCGGTAAAGTCGCGTCGTTTTCCGGTACGGCAACGGCAACATGGCAGTATGTCCGCAAAATACCCGTGCCGTGGAAAATGTTGCTGCCTGCCGCATTGCTGGCTTTTGCTGCTTCGTATTTAGGCGCAAAATCCGTTGCGTATTTCCCGACGGAATACATGAAGCCGGTAATGCTGCTGATTATGCTGGCCATGTTTGCCTACACTTTTTGGAAAAAGGATTTGGGGCAAACCGTCCGCACCCGCGCATTAACCCGTAAGGAAACTTTATGGGGTTTGTTTTTCGGCGGACTTATCGGATTTTATGACGGCATTTTCGGCCCCGGCACAGGCAGCCTGTTGGCCTTTGTATTCGTACGTTTTTACGGCTACGATTTTCTGACGGCCAACGCTTCGGGCAAAGTCATCAACCTTACCACCAATTTTGCCGCGCTGACATTTTTCGTGCCAAACGGCCATGTTGTCTGGGCGTGGGCAGTTCCGTTGGCGCTGGCCAATCTGTGCGGCGGCATCATCGGGGCAAGGTTGGCGATACGCGGCGGTACGGTGTTTCTGCGCTACGGCTTTATGGCGCTGCTCTGTCTGATTATCGGCAAATTTGCTTGGGATTTGTGGGCGCAGACAGTTTGACCGCGCAAGAAAAGGCCGTCTGCAAAATCTTGCTTTCGGGATTGTTTTTGCAGACGGCCTTTGGCGTTTTGATCACAAAATACGGTGTTGCAGCGCGGGCAGGCGGGTGCGGACGCTTTGCAGGCGGGTGGCATCGAGTTCGGCGGTAATCACGCCTTCTCCTTCGGGGAGAACAGCAAGTACATCGCCCCAAGGGTCGATAATCATGCTGTGGCCGAATGTTCGGCGGCCGCTTTCGTGTATGCCGCCTTGCCCTGCGGCAACAATATAGCATTGGTTTTCTACCGCGCGCGCGCGCAGTAGCAGTTCCCAATGGGCTTTGCCGGTGGTGTAGGTGAATGCGGCCGGCAGCAGCAGAATGTCAAACGGCTGTTGGGCACGGAAAAATTCGGGGAAGCGCAAATCGTAGCAGGTGCCGAGTGCGGTTTTAATGTCATCGGCGCGGCAATCGGGAACGCTGGTTCCGGCGCTGATGGTGTCGGCTTCGGAATAGCGTTCGCTCAAGCCGGAAAAGCCGAATAGGTGCATTTTGTGGTAATGGTGAATCAGCTCGCCGTTGCGGTTGTAAACAGGCAGGGTGTTCATGACTTTGCCGGGGTCGGGGCTTTGCAGCGGAATCGTGCCGCCAAACAGGGTAACGCGGCATTCCCGTGCGGTTTCGCTTAATGCGTTTTGCAGACGGCCGTTGCCGAGGGTTTCGGCTATGGCGAGTTTGTCGGTGTCCTGCCGCCCCATTATCGGCCAGTATTCCGGCAGCAATACCCAATCGGCACCTTGGGCGGCGGCTTCGCGTACCAAGCGTTGCATGGTGCGGATATTGACTTCGGGATTGATGCCGGAAACCATTTGTATGGCGGCGGCGCGTAAGGTTTTCATCTGCTCTCCTTGTTGATACCGGTATTTGCCTGAATTATGATTTGTTTACGGGCATTCTGATTATATAGTCATTTAAAATAAGAATGATACGGCGTTGCTTTGCCTTGCCGTACTATGTGTACTGTCTGCGGCTTCGCTGCCTTGTCTCATTCTTATTTTATTCGACTATACTATCACACTTATTTTTTTCAGGAACCAAACGATGAAGATGATTTTTCTGCCTTTGCTGGTTTTTGCGGCGGCACCGGCTTGGTCGGACGTGCAGTGGTACGGTAAGGTGGCTGCGGGTGTGGAAGCGGCACAAATCCGTTTTGACGGGAAAAGTGCTTCGCAAAACGGCGTGGCGGATTTCGGCAGTCATGTTGGTTTGCGCGGCTCGTACCCGATAGGCGGGGGAGCGAATGTATTGTGGCAGTTTGAGCAAGATGTACCGACAGACGGTCGCTCCGACGGTTCGCTGCGGAAACAATGGCGCGAACGGAAAAACGGCGGGGAAAGTTTTATCGGTATCAGCCGTTGATTGATGTTTGACGGAAAATATAGTCATTTAAAATAAGAATGATACAGCGTTGCTTTGCCTTGCCTTGCCGTACTATGTGTACTGTCTGCGGCTTCGCTGCCTTGTCTCATTCTTATTTTATTCGACTATAAATTGCTTCAAGGCAGAGACCTTTGCACCATTCATGACAAGGGTTGGTAGGGGCGGGTTTGATACCCGCCTGCTTGCTTGGTTTTTTTGAAGTGGTAGCTTTTTCAAGGTATTCAATTTTCGGGCGGGGGTAAAAACTGCCCTACCGTCAGTTTGGGTTTGTTTCCTGTTTTGACAAAGGCATCAGGCCGTCTGCAAAACAGCATGAATGCTCACGGCATTGATTTCATGCGTTTTGCAGACGGCCTTTTGTTGTGTTTCAGAGATGGCGGCGAGGGTATTACAGCGATTGCTGCCAAGTGCTGATGCGCTGCCGCATGGCTGCTGCGCTCAAGCCCAAGTCGTCCAAGAGCTTGTCGGCGGCACCGTGTTCGGTAACGACATCGGCTACGCCAAGCAGCAGCACCGGCTTGCAGATGCCGTGTTTCGCCAATACTTCCAATACCGCGCTGCCCGCGCCGCCTTGTTCGGCGTTTTCTTCGGCGGTAACGATATAGTCGTGCGACTGCGCCAATTCGAGAATCAGCTCTTCGTCCAGCGGCTTCACAAAGCGCATGTCGGCAACGGTGGCATCCAGTGCGGCGGCGGCCTGCAGGGCGGGCTGAACCATGCTGCCGAAGGCGATGACGGCGGTCCGGCTGCCACGGCGTTTGATGATGCCTTTGCCGACGGCTACCGTATCGAGGCCGTCTGAAACCGTTGCGCCGCAACCCGAACCGCGCGGATAGCGCACCACGCTCGGCGTGTCGAGACGGTAGCAGGTGGAAAGCAGCAGACGGCATTCGTTTTCGTCGCTGGGTGCGGCAATCACCATATTGGGTATGCAGCGCAAAAAGCTCAAATCGTACAAACCTGCATGTGTCGGACCGTCGGCACCGACGATGCCGGCGCGGTCGACGGCAAACATGACCGGCAGGTTTTGCAGGGCAACGTCATGCACCAGTTGGTCGTAAGCGCGTTGCAGGAAGGTGGAATAAATCGCCACCACCGGTTTTGCGCCTTCGCAGGCCAAGCCGCCCGCAAACGTGACGGCGTGTTGTTCGGCGATGCCGACATCGAAATAACGGTCGGGAAACTGCTGCTCGAACGCCACCAAGCCGCTGCCCTCGCGCATAGCGGGGGTAATGGCGATAAGGCGGGAATCTGCCGCTGCCTGATCGCACAGCCATTGGCCGAAAACCTGCGTATAAGTGGGCTTTACCACGGCGGCAGGTTTGTTTTCAGACGGCATGCCGTCTTTGGGCAGGTTGGCCACGGCGTGGTATTTGACCGGGTCGTTTTCCGCCAGTTTGTAGCCGTTGCCTTTTTTGGTGATGACGTGCAGAAGCTGCGGGCCTTTTTTGCCGCGCAATTCTTTCAATACGCCGACGAGTTGCACGACATCGTGGCCGTCCACGGGGCCGGTGTAGTCGAAACCGAAGTTTTCAAACAGCGACAGCGATTGTTTGACATGATCGGCTTCGCTGGCCAGCGATTTGATTTTGTGTTCGACTTTTTGGGCGATTTCCATCGCACCGGGCAGTTTGTCCAAAACTTTGCTGGATTGCGCCTTGATGGTGGAGAGCAGGCCGTGCATATCGCGCACGACGTTGCTGGCCAGATATTTCGGCAGCGCGCCGACATTGGGGGAAATCGACATTTCATTGTCGTTGAGGATAACCAGCAAATCCACATCCATATCGCCCGCACAGTTGAGTGCTTCAAAGGCTTGTCCGGCAGTCATCGCGCCGTCGCCGATGATGGCGACGCTGCGGTTGGACTTGCAGGCCAGTTTGTCGGCAACCGCCATGCCCAGAGCCGCACCGATGGAAGTGGAGGAATGCCCCACGCCGAATGCGTCGTATGCCGACTCGCTGCGCTTGGGGAAACCCGCCAAGCCGCCGTATTGGCGCATGGTGTGCATCTGGTTTTTTCGGCCGGTCAGGATTTTGTGCGGATAGCTCTGGTGGCCGACATCCCACACCAGTTTGTCGTTCGGCGTGTCGTACACATAATGCAGGGCAACGGTTAATTCGACGGCGCCGAGGTTGCTGGCGAAATGCCCGCCGGTTTTGCCGACGGACTCCAACAGAAAGCTCCGCAATTCGGCGGCCAGCTGCGGCAGCTGTGCTTTATCCAGCGCGCGCAACTGTGGCGGCGTATCGATTAAATCCAATAACGGGGTGTGGCTCATGGCAGATTCTTTATCAGTATGGCGGGGCTGATACGGTAGGGCGGTTCAGCCGTGTATGTTATCTTTTCCTGCGGTTTGCGCGGTGGGCAAACGGTCGGTTTTTCGGGTCATTATAGCAAGAGATTACGGTTTGACGGAAAAATAGTCTGCTTGAGTATGGAATATAAGGGTAAGCGCGGTAGCGGTCAATTATGCCGTCTGCAAAACGGCATTTTGCAGACGGCATAGGGGCATACGGCAGGTGTAAACTGCGGCGGCTTCGTGTTACACTCGCTTGCATTGAGATTGATACATGGTGGAATGGCTCATGAAGCAGATGATTTCTTTGGCTGTTGTGGTCTTGTTGGCGGCGTGTAGTGCGGGTGATGACGGGCAGAAAGTTGCAGCGTCGTCTGCTTTGCCGGATACCGAAGTGCAGACGGCAGCTTCAGAATCGGTTGTTGAAATGCCGAAGTCGGAGGCTGCTTCGGATATTGCTGCCTCTGCGGCGGAACAGAAGACTGCGGAACAGACTTTGTCTGAATTGAATCAGGCGAAGTGGCAGAGTTACCGCTGTGAAGAAGGTAAAATCGAGGTGCGCTATTATCAGAGCAGCGCGGGGGTAGCAGCGCAAGTTAAATTTCAAGGTACTACGTTTACCGCGCCGTACAGCCCCGAGTTGAGCAATGAGGATTTGACCGCGTTCAGCAACGGCAATGAAACATGGACCATCGGTAAAGAGTTCGGCCAAGATTATTACCGCGAGGCAAACGGTTTTCTGGTGCGCCACGAGCAGTTTGACAGCGCGGAAGGCGAACAGATTGTCGATAATTTGCTGGTGCAGGAATGTACGCCCGAAAGCAAATAGGAGTTTGTTTGGTGAGTGTCGGCCTGACGGCGGCAGGTTTGCAGAGGCTGCCGTTTTTTGAATTTATAGTAATTTAAAAATAAAACAGTACAATTTTGATTTATTTTGAGTAAAAAATGGCATATTCAATAGATTTGCGGGAAAAAGCATTGAACCATTACAAGCAGTGTAATAACGCCAGCCAAACAGCCAAGACCTACGGCATATCAAGAAATACACTCTATCTTTGGATACAACTGGAAAAGCAAACAGGCAGCCTGAAACATCAAGTGAAAGGACAAAATGCTGCCAAGCTGGATACAGGAAAACTCAAACAATATGTCGGTCAGAATCCTGATGCCCATTTACATGAAATCGCCCAAGTGTTTAACTGCACAGCCCAAGCTGTTTTTTATGCACTCAAAAAGCTGGGTATCACACGTAAAAAAAGACCACCACTTACAGAGAACAAGACCCTTCGAAAGTAGCGCATTATTTAGCCCGATTAGCTCAATTTTCGGATTATCAACCGGTTTATTTGGACGAAACAGGATTCGATACCTATTTCTTTCGCCCCTACGCCCGCAACCCCAAAGGGCAAATGGTTAAAACCAAGATAAGTGGGAAGAAATATCAACGGTTGTCATTGGTTGCTGCACAAATCGGGCAAAAACTGATTGCACCCATGGTTTATCAAAACACCATGACCAGTACTTTTTTTGAAGCATGGTTTGAAACCATGCTGTTACCTGATTTGACACCAAAATCATTGATTATTTTAGATAATGCAAGATTTCACAGAATAAGTATTTTGCAAGAGATGGCACATCGTTGCGGACATGAAATTCTACCGCTTGCACCTTATTCTCCCGAATTGAATCCGATAGAGAAAACATGGGCAAATATTAAAAAATATATGCGTTCGGTTTTGCCCGGTTCAGATAATTTTACTGCTGCATTAATGTCCTATTTTTATTTTAATTAACTATATATTTATTTATAGTCGAATAAAATGAGAATGAGACAAGGCAGCGAAGCCGCAGACAGTACAGATAGTACGACAAGGCAAAGCAACGCAGTATCATTTTCTTTTTAAAAGACTATAATTATTTGATTTGTTTGAATAAAGATATATTGAGTTAACGCAATATCAAGCAAAGCCGCAGCAACGTCGTATCATGCGGTTAAACAGCTCTAACGGTAAAAGCCGTCTGTAAACAGTTGTCTTAACCATTTACAGACGGCTTTTTGCTTGGCTTTGGGATTTTACAGACGGCTTTTGCCGATGAAAGGCCGTCTGCAAATTTCTTGTTCGCCTAACAGCGCAATATCTGCCACCGCATTCATCTGCCGCCGGTTGGTTGAGCAGGTTCAGGTAGTTTTGTTTGACGGCGGCATTGTGAAGCCGCGCGCGAAAAATCTCCGTATTTTTTGAGATAAATCGTTTTTGATTTTGTTGACTATGTGCAATAAAGTTGCAATTCCTGCCGGACAAAGGCAGGAATTTTTATTTATGCCGGAACAAAGCAATCGGGTTGCTCGGCTTTGGGGAGGATGTACGGCATCATGTGTCTGACTTAAATAAGGAGCATGATATGAATATCCCGCAAACCCAAAATGAAGATTATGGTTTTTTCGGTACGGTCGCCCTGCACCATGACGAGCCGCAGGAGTTGTGGAATGCTGCGGTACTTGGGATTGCGGCGGCAACCGGCGAATCTCTCGAAGATGCGGCTTTGTTTTTGGATACGCGCCACGGGCGGCATTTTGCGGATGATGTGGTGGGTGGTTTATTAAACGGTTTGGATGGGCGTGCTGCGGTGGCTGCGGCGGTGGACAGATGGCTGGACTGGTCGTTCGGCAAGGAACTGGCTCGGGAAACGGGGTTGCCTGCGGGTACGCCTTATTTGCACGGGTTGGTTGTTGTTGTGGCGGCGTGTCATTGATAAGGGGCGGAGAATATAGAATCGAGACAACAAAAGCGACGGCGGCGTCGCTTTTGTTTTGTCTGTTGCAGACGGCCTACCAGTTGCAGATGACCAGTTCGCCGCTGGTTTTGGGCGTTTTGTCACGGGAAACGCTGTAGGCCAACTCCAGTCTTTCGGTACGGAAGTCTTTGAACAGTTCTCTGATGTCGGGATGGTCGTTGATGGAGAGCATGGCTTTGCCTTTGCTCCCGGCCATCATTTTGGCCAGCAGTTCGTATTGCGGCCAATCGAAGGCGCGGTCGTAGCCTGCAGTCTGCCAGTACGGCGGGTCGAGGTAGAAGAAGGTGTGTTCGCGGTCGTAGCGTTTGAAGCATTTGTCCCACGCTTCGTTTTCGATGATGACGCCGCCCAAGCGTTGCTGTGCGGCTTTCAGACGGCCTGCGATGTCGGCGGCGTTCCATGCGCGGGCGGTGGTGGCGGTACCGAAATGTTGGCCGGCGGTTTTGCCGCCGAAAGCGTTGTGTTGCAGGTAGAAGAAGCGTGCGGCGCGTTGGATGTCGGTCATCGCTTCGGGCGGTGTGGATTGGAGACGGGCGAATACTTCGCGACCGGTCAGTGTCCACTCGAATTGGCGCACGAACTCGTCGAAATGGTGCTGCACCACGCGGTAGAGGTTGATAAGCTGGCCGTTGATGTCGTTGAGCACTTCGGCTTTGGCGGGTTCGGGGCGCAGAAAGAATAAGGCTGCGCCGCCGCAGAAGGGTTCTACATAGCAGGTATGTTCGGGAAACATGGGCAGCAGGCGTTTTGCCAGACGGCGTTTGCCGCCCATCCACGGGATAATCGGCAGGGGTGTGTCGGTACGCATATCGTATCTTCCTTATCTTAATATATAGAGAGAGGAAGACGCTCGAGGCGTTCGATAGGATTCAATCAGAATGTTTTGATGAGTTTTTCGGCAATCCAGTGGGCGACTTGCGGACAGACGGCGTTTCCGGCAGCCCGAGCTTCCGCAGCGCCGGCCGCATCCAGTCCCCGTCGAAGCCCATAATCCTCAGCCTCTCGCGCCCGCTCAGCCATCTTATCCCTGCTGTCGGCGACAGCGACGACATTTCCGCCCGAGAGGTCGATACTTGTCCCGTCGCGGAAACCTGCAAGCAGCGTAGGATGAGCGTCCGCCCACGGACTGCCCGCTTCCGTCTGGCCAGATAGGCGTTCCATTGGTCCGGCATCACCCAGCAGCTCTGCGGGGGGCAGCTCTCGAAGACCTGCGACCACGAATACTCTGCGGCGTTTTGTGGGGACTCCGAAATAACGGCTGTCCAGCACGCGCCAGTATCCCACATACCCGCATTCGGCAAGCGTTTCAAGGACTGTTTGGAAGTCGCGGCCATCGTTTGAAAAGAGCAGACCGGCGCGGTTGAAGGGCTTGCACGATACGCACCGCGTCGAAGAACAGACCCGTGCGTTCTCCGGCAAGGCCGCGCCGTTTGCCCATTTGTGAAACGTCTTGGCAGGGGAAGCCGCCGACGACAACATCGACGGCAGCAAGCTCCTGCAGGCAGGTGCGCACGTCTTCGTGCTGTCGGGCATGGGGGAAGCGGTCGGCGAGTACGGCGCGGCAGACGGGGTCGATTTCGACCTGCCATGCTGTCTGAAATCCGGCTTGCTCGAAGCCGAGGTCGAAGCCGCCGATGCCGGCAAAGAGGCTGCCGACGGCGGGTTTACCGGTTTGGAGTTCGGATGGTCGGGCATTCATGGTTTCCTTTCGGGTCACGATGCTCGACGGCATTCCCGGTTGTTAAAGAGCGGCAGCTGTTGGTTTCCTTGCAGCGCGGGCATTTGATTTCGAAGTCGCCGCTGCCGACGGCCAACAGTTTGTTACAGTTTTTGCAACGGAATTGCATTTTTTGGTGTCTCCCACATTGGTTAGTGATACAATCCGCCCTGCCTCGCGAGGTGGCGGCTTAGGTCAATGCAGGCTTACTCTGCTCGGCCGGCGCGGTGGGTGCTCCAACACCTGCCGCGTTGCCGTCTTTCCGTTAAGAAAGCCCTGTCAGTTTGACAGGGCTTTTGCTTTGGAGCTTTTAAAGCGGTTTAAAAATCGGGTTGCCGCATCCGTGCCGCCAGCGCGTTCGGGCTGTACGTCCACGCTCCGGGCAGGCGTAATGCCCGGGCGCACCATTCGGAGCAGAACCAGCGGGTGCCGCTTTGGCGCAGGCGCAATACCGTGCCCAATGCGCCGCGCCAGTCGTAGCCCGCACCTCGGGTTTGTTCGTACAGATATGCGGCATGGGCGGCGGTTTCGGGCGGCAGCGGGATTAAGTCCCATTTTGCAGACGGCAGCGGCATGGTTTTGAGGCGCACGCCGCCGTCGCGCACGGAGCTGGAGTAGCAGCGGTATTGTCTGCCGCCGTCCGATACGGCAATCTCGCAATGGCTGTACGGCCCGCGCGTGAACAGGCGGATCAGGTAGTCGGCGGTGCGGGCTTTGAGGTACGGCCACGCGTTTTGCCAGCCCGTCCAGTCGCGGCCGCCTTTGTAGCAGGCCAGATAAACTCGGGTCATGTCGGTTTCCTTTGTTTTTTTAGGTGGTGTCGGGCAGAAATGCCCGACCTACGGTTTTCAGGCCGTCTGAATATCGGGGGCGGCCGACCAACCGCCGGAGAAGTCGTATTCTTCGGGCTTGTCGGCCTGCAACATGGCGGTGCGGTGGCGTTCGGCGTTGGCAAAGTCTGCCTGCTCCGCCGTTAAAAGCGTCATGGAAAGTTCGTCCAGCAGCGGCTTGGTCATCTGTACGAAGCTGCCGTCGATGGTTTTCCATTGCAGGTTGTCGGGCAGCGCGGGCAAGGTGCGTAAAAAGATGTACTGCTGGCGGCTGGGCGCGTCGCTGTGAAACCATTTCTGCACGGATGCGACGTACACGCCCGACTGCACGGCTTCGCTGCGGCGCGTTTTGATGCGTTCCCATGCGGCGGCTTGCAGCGTGGCTTTTTTGGCGGCCTGTTTGTCGGGGTCGGGCTGCCACTGTTTCTTTTTAGCGTTCCACTTGTGACACTCCGACGGGCGCAGCTCGAGCGTGAGGCCGTCTGAAAGCGCACCGGCTTTTTCGATGATGACGGCTTCGCCGGTGGCGGTGTCGTAGGCGGTTTGGCCGCGGTGGTCATCGATAAAGTCCCAGCCTTCTCCGTTCCATTTGGCGGCTTTGCCTGCGGGGATTTCGGACGGGGCTTCGGCTTCGATGCAGCCTCCGGGGACAAGATAGCTGCCGTCTTTGGCGTAAACGTCCAGTTCGGCTTCAGTTTGTCCGATATAAATGCCTTCAGAGTCAAGCTGGCAGACGGGTTTGGTCCATTGGATTTGGGTGTTCATGGTGTCGTCCTTTCGGGATTAGATTTTGATGATGGGCAGTAAAGCGATGTTGCGCGGGCGGGTTTCGGCAGCAGTACGCGCGGAGTTATTTACAGCCGGACCGATGATGGTGCGCGAAACCGCCCAACCACCGCCGGGAATGGCATTACTTTTGTCGCTGGACAAAAACTGCACTGCCCCGTTTACGATTTCTTCCCTGTTAACTTGGGCGCGCTGCAGGGTCAGTTCCGCAAACCATTGCTGCATGGCATCGGTTTGTACTGTGCCTAAAACACGTCCGACATCCACTCCTCGCCCATCATCCAAACAGCGGATAAACTCGCCGCGCAAATCGGGCAGGTTGAAGGTGGTCGAGCCGTTGCCTGCGCCGTAATGCGTACCGATGGCGGCGAACAGTTTGGCGTAGGTTGTACGGGAGACTGCCGCGCCGTTGCATTTGAGCCAGCCTGCGGGAGCATAAGCACCTGCAATGAAAGCAACTGTGCCTGCCGGACCGGCTAAACCGGCTGCGGTTTCGGCTGCCGCCGCTTTGTCGTAGGCGGTTTTGACGGCGCGGCTGGTGGCGAGTTTGGACGTGTCGTTCAGGTTTACCGCATCGGAGCGGTCGGAATACAGCATGATTTTGTCGTTGCTGTATGCGAGCGTGCCGTCGTCTTTGAGTTGCAGGGCTTTGTTGCTGGTGCGGTTCATCAAATAGGTATCGGCAGCACCAACGCCTATTTCGGCAAGGCGGCCGGAACGGTCGATTTTCAGCATGCCGCCGCTCAATGTTTTCACGCCGCCTATTGTCTGATTGCCTGTGAGCATCACGCCGTTTTCTTCGGTCAGCACGGTTTTCATGCCCTGATACACGCCGTCTTTGTCCCACGAAGTGGTGTACAAACCGAAGTTGCCGCCGTAGGCAAAACCGATACCTCGGGCGTAGGCATTGTTTGTGTAAGACGGGTGGGCGATGTGGATTTCCATCGGCGACGTGTTTTTGCCGTCGATTTGTGCGCCGTTGCCGCGATAGAAGCCGGTTTGGGCGTAGCCGCCGCTTTGGTCGTCGTAGTAGTTAATGGTTTGCAGATAAGGCTTTTCAGCAGTAATACGCGCATTGACCCAACTCTGATACGCTGCCGTCTCTCCGCCCTCTACGCGCGGAAAAGCTACGCGGCCGACTTCGGAACCGCCTCCCGCACCGTTGAAGACGAAGTTAAACCGTGCGCCGTTCGCATTGTTACCGACAGGCTCCGCTTCAAACCGCCAGAAGCTGCCGTCCGGATTGGTAAAACGCAGTTTTTCCCATGCATTGCGCTGGATATTGAGTACGCCGTTAGTCAGGGTTTGGTTGCCACTGTTGCCAAGTTTGCCGTCGGTTAAGCCTTTTAAAGCCTTACCCTGTGCGGCTGTCAGTGCTTCAACCGTACTGTCCGAAGTCAGGCTGTTGTTCAGTTTGACGATGCCTGCCTGTGTGGTGCTGGCCTTATCGACGGCATGGCTGTGGGTGTTGCTGCCGACACTGTTGGTACTGGTTGCGCCGATACTTGACGGTATGCCGAGTGTCAGGGTACGGCTTTGACTCAAATCGCCGCCACCGGTCAGACCGTTTCCGGCATTCATCACGACGGATTGGGCGGCTTTGTCGCTGCCGAGTTGCTTCCATGCGTTCCAGCCGCTGCTGCCCGATGTTTGGGTGCGCGTCCAAATACCCGTATTGTTGTACGGGATATAGACTTGTGTACCGCCTGCCACGGCGGGTAAAACAAACAACGTACCCGCGTATTGCACGGGATAATTCAGCCCGGGCAGCGAGCGTGCATTGGCCGACTGGTGCCATACGCCGGTTTGGTCGGGCGCGCTCAATCCATTGAGGTTTTGGGTAGCGGGGATTTCGCCGCGCAGCTTGAAGCTGCCGTCTGATACGCCGTCAATCAGGGCTTTGAGGGCTTTGCCCTGTGCAGCGGTCAGGGCTTCGTCGGCAGCGGTGCCGGTCAGGGTGTTGTTGAGCTTGACGATGCCTCGTGCAGAGGTGGAGGCGCGTGGCAGCTTGTGGCTGTGGGTATTGCTGACGGATTCGCTGGTGCTGTTTTCGGTCAGGTCGGACGGTGTGCCGAGCGAGAACGAGACGTTGCCGCCCAGCGTGCCGCCACCCGTCAGCCCCGCGCCTGCGGTCAATGCGGTGGTTTTGCGGGCGTAGGCGGCATCGGCGGCGGTTTTGTTGCTGCCTATGCTCTGTACGGCTTTCGCCAGCTCGGTTTTGAGCCACAGGGTGCGGTTGGCCAGCTCGCGCGTGGGGCGGTTGTCGATGCCGTTGGGGCCGCCCATCACGGGGTCGGAGGTTTCAAACTGGTAAATGCCCGCTTCCCAGCGGTTGGTTTCTACTAGGTTTGCCATGTTTTCTTTCCTTGTGTTACGCCGTGCCGCGGTTGAAGCGGCCGTCGCGGGTGATTTTTCCGTTGTGGCGTACGGCGGATGCCTGATAGTCGAGCGCGGCCAGTACGCAGCGGGCGGGAGCGAAAGCGCGCAGGGTGTGGCGCAGCAGGGCTGCCTGTCCGTTGGTAACCGGGTGGCTCATGATGACGCGGTAGTGCGCCCAGCGGTCGCTGTGGCCGTGGGCGTAGCGGCCGTTGCGCGTGATTTCGCCGTCGTGCCGTTTGTTGCCCATGCCTTCGATGATTTCCACTTCGCCGAAGCCCAGCCGTCGCACAATTTCGCGGATGGCCCACGGCGTGCCTTTGTAGCGGTGCAGCTCGTACGCGCCTTTAATCAGACGGCGGCGGGCTTGGTCGGATTCCGCCAGCCAGTAGCCGTCCGCACCCAAAATGCTGCGGCTCTCGGCCAGCAGGTCCAGATGTTCGGGTGCAACCAGATGTACCAGCCGCGGCATGAGTTTCGCCGCTTCGATGTCGGACAGGCGCAAACCCAAGTCGGCCAGCATTTTGTAGCGTTGGTCGCGTTCGATGATGTCGGCGTAGGAGAGTTTGGCCACGGTTTACCCCTCCTGCTGCTGCGCGGCGGCGGTGATGCGTACCGACGTGCAGCGCGCCCATTGGCCGGATGCCACCACGCGCAGGGTCGGGGAACGCAGGATGACGTTGTACACGCCGTCTACTTTCAATGCCGTCTGAATATCCAGCGGTACGATGTCCAGCCCCAGTTTTTCACGTCTTGCGGCTTCGTATTCCGCCCATGCGCTTTTGGCGGCTGCAACGACTTTGTCGGGGTCGGCTCCGGTGTATAAAACCAGCTCGGCATCCAGCGCGTAATCCACCGCCGTCGGGGCGGCCACCGTAACCGAATCGCACAAGGGGCGGCGGCGTTCGGCGGATAAGGCTTCGCGTACTTGGTTCAGCAGTTCTTCGGACGGCATACCGGTTTTGGTCAGTACGGTTACGCGCACCTGCCCGCCGACGGGCTGGCCGTCTGCAGTTTTGGGGTTGTCGACGTACACGTCACAGATGGTTTGGTTGACGGCGCGGGCGAAATACTCATACGCACCCACGGGCCCGGCCACGCTGAAACTCTCGGGCGCGAGCAGGATGCGGCGGCGGTAGTCTTCGTCGCTTTCCACATCCGCGCCGCCCGACGGTACGGTAATGTTGGCGGCTTTGATTTCCACTCCGGCTGCGGGCTGTGTTTCCAATGAGTTGATTTGTCCGGCCGACCAGCCGTTGCCGATTGCGCCGCTCTGGGTGCAGACGGCCTCTACCGATGCTGTGGGGCGTTCGGCGGTCAGTACCGCCGCTTCTGCGGTGGCAAACGATACTTCGCCCGCCGATACCGGAGTGCCGGCCGGGATAAAGGCCGTCTGAATCCCTGCCAATGCCGCCGCATCCGCCGAAAAGCGGATGGTGCAGCGTGCGGCGGAAGCCTGCAGGCGCGGCGTGTTCACATCGTCGCCGCAGATGTCGAGCATCAGCCCCGTGGCAAAGCGCGGGTGCTGCTGGCGGTAGGCTTCGTTGAGTGCCTTGCGGGTCAGGGTTTCGCGGTAGGCATAGGTGTTAATCAGCAGCCGCTCGATATGAGCCGGTTGCAGGGTTTTGCCGCTGCGCGCTTCGTAATCGGCGATGGTTGCGGCCAGTACCGCCGCCAAATCGTCTTCCACCGCTTTTACGTCTTCGCGCTTCAGTTTGCTCAAATCCATGCCGCCGCCTCCAAATCCAAACCGGTGCGGTACACTTCGCCGCCCACATCGTCCGCCACGCGCCAATGCACGGTCATCACGATGTGCGGCGCATTACCGCCAAACGTTACCTCTTCCACTACCGCGCGTTGCTCCCATGTCTGCACCGCCCGCACCACTTCGCGCACGGCATTGGGGACAAACACGTCTTCCGGCGTATCGATGTAATCAAAATGGCTGCTGCCGAAATCGGGACGGGTTACGTCCGCACCTTTGCGGGTGGACAAAATGTTGTGAATGCACAGGCCGATGTCGTCCGCACCCTGCGTGATGCCGCTGCCGTCGGGGGCAATCTGCCAGTGGGTGGATACGGGGTGGTCGAAGCGCATAAAAAATCCCTGCAACTGAATAATCGGTTGCAGGGATTTTGGCAAAATGCCGTCTGAAAGGCTTTTAAACGGCTTTAAAGATTGCGTGGTTCTATCTGTTTGTATGATAATCCGTACGGGGTTGCAAAAAAGCCCCGATGGCCGTCGGGGCTGGTTTGCAAATCACACCCCTTAAAGGAGGTGAGATATGTGATTCAGATCTACCTACGGTCAAAGCGGTTTGTTCTGAAAATCACGGTTAAGGCTGATGCCTTGAAAGCAATATTAGCCCTAATCCTGTATTTCAGTCAATAACCGCATAAAAAAACATCTGTTTTCCGCCCGCACCCATGCGGGCGGTTTTTTTATTGAGGTTTGCCGGTGGTACCGCCCGAATCGCCCGGATGGGTGTGGTTGGGCAGGCTGATGCCGCCGGACGTAATGTCGCCCGTCGCATGAACCGCACCGTCAATCATGGCCGAAGCTCCGCCGCCGCCCGAACCGCTCATGCCTGCGGTATAAGTGAGCAGACCGTTTACCGTCAGCGTTTTTTCCACCACCGCATCGGCATCAATCGTAACCACGCCCGAAGTCTTGACCCGCACATCACCCGTTTTGCGGTCATGTTCGATGACCGTGCCGTTTTTAAACCGGCGCACCCACATATCTTTGCTCGCGGCGGGCGGTTTGTCGGCGGCGTTGTAGGTCGCACCCAGCACCGCGCCGCTCTCTCCCTGTGCGTCCAAGAGGCACACCACCTGCTCGCCCTCGTCGGGCAGGCTGTAAAATTGATTGCCGCCCGCCGCAAAGGTAATCATCGGCAGCCAGTCGGTTTCCATGTCTTCCAAGGCGGGTAGGCGCACGCGCAGGTTGTGGCCGGCTTCGTCCACCGCCGCCACAATACCGAATTGCAGGGTTGCGCCGAAATCATGGGTTGTCTGCTGTTTCATTATTGCGCTCCGTTTCGGGGGGTTCGGGGGTTTCGGGAATGTATTCCACCATTTTGATTTCCAATTCCGTGGTGTAGCCGGAATGCCGTCTGAAATCGTGCCGCGCCTGTTTGACCAGATAGCGGCCGCTGAATTTGCCTTGGTTTTTAAGCTCCACCACCTGTCCGGCCACCAAGAGCGCGTTGCCGAACAACGACACGTTGCCCGCGATTTGCTCGTCCTGCGCGGCGGCAAGGGCGGCATCGGCGCGGGCGTTGGTCTGGTCTTGGCTCTCGCCCTTGTTAGGTATAATCCGCAGCGTGTCGCCGCTGGCTGCGCGCTTGGCTTTCGCCCGGCGCGGCTTGGCTTTGCGCGTGGCGGTAAAAGCCTTTTTCTTTTTGGCATCGTAGCCCGACACCACCGCCTTGTCCGGCACACCCTTAATCAAATCGCGCAGTCGCAGGCGCGTGATGTCTTCGGGCAGCAATACCGCCACCGCCTCTCGTTCGGCCAGCTTCACATTGTCGGTAAACACCAACTTGTCGCCGACGATTTTAAACGTATGCCCGTACTGCCGCGCCAGCCGCGTCAGAAACTCGACATCGCGCTCCTGATACTGGGTAACGCGTTCGATTTTGATGTCGCGCACCTCGCCGTCGGGCTTGAGTTTCAGACGGCCTGCCACTTCGCGCACGATTTTCGCCAGTGTGGTTTTTTCGTAGGCACGCGGTTGCAGCCGGCGGTTGGCTTTGGTAATGCCGGTGGACAAGGCTTTCAGGATGACCACGCTCGGGGTGGTGCTGTATTCGATTTCGGCAATCTCGAAGAAACCCAAATCCACCAAGCCCGTGAATTGGTCGCCCATGCTTAAAGAAAGACGGTCGCCGTGTTCGGGATACCAGCCGCGCAGCCAGCGGCCATCGGTGTCTTCAAATTCCACCTGCAGTTCATCGGACTGCTCGCCCAAATAATCGGTATAGCCGAACGAAATCAGATAGGGCGAAATCTCGCCGGTGATGTCTTTCTGCTCATACTTAATTACAAAGTCGGGGCGGGTTACGGGATGGCTGCTGCCGCTGCCTGTGAAGCCGTTCAGTTTTAAAAATGCGCCCAAAGCGTCCATTGTTGTGTCCTTTCAGGCCGTCTGCAATTACCGCATCCACGGCGGCATCGCCGCTTGGCTGTTTTGCGGTTTGTGTTCCAACACCGGCACAAACACGGTTAAACCGCTTTTAAACTCTTCGGCCAAGGGCAGGTGCGGATTGGCCGCCATCAGCCCGTCTGTCATAAGCGCGTTGCCGTAATGCTTGTGCGCGATTAAGTCCCAGCGGTCGCCGTCGCGCGTGGTGTAGCGGATAACCGCACTCATCAGATGTCCCTCCGTACCGCAAGCCATGCGGTCAGCGTTTCCACCGCCGCCGCACCGTCTGCCAATGCGCCGCCCGCCCGTTCCACCGCGTCTGCGCCGCCTTCCAGCCAATCAAGCGGATTGCCGCTCTCAAATGCAGCCCGTGCAGAAGCCGCCGCACCGCCCAATTCCGAAGCCGCCTGCGAAGCCTGCGCCGCCATCTCTGCCGCGCCCGACAAATCACCGATGAGCGATGTTACCTGCGGCAGATTGTTCAGACGGCCCAATACGCCGCTCCCGGTCTCCAGAGCCTCGCCCAGCATATTCAACGCGCCTGCCGGGTCGTTTTTAAGCTCGCGCACCGCACCGGCCAGCCGCTGCAAATCGCGCACGCCGCTTTCCGCCTCCCGGTAGATTTTGATGCCCGTCTCCACCGCCTGCATCAGGTCGGAAGCCTGCGCCTGCACCGATTCGGGCAGCAGCCCCAGCAGCGGGTTTTTGCCCGCCTGCGCGATGCCCGGGGTCGGCAGCGGATTGTTCGGGTCGCCGACAAACTCGGTCAGCTTCACATCCAGTTCACGCGCCGCCGTGCGGCCTTTGCCGTCCTGAATCAGCGTGCGCTCGGAAAGCCGTTCAATCACAAACCAGCCGACAAACCTGCCGCTGCCGAATACCAGCGACACCGCCTGCTGCGCCTCCAAAGCGGTCAGCAAACCTTTATAGGCCGTATCGGGATTACCCAGCAGCCAATGCAGCCTGATGCCGATACGCAGCTCGGTCAGTTCGTTGCCCACCGCCTGCAAACGCGGCCGTCCGGCCAGCACCTCGTGCTTGGCAAACCTCGCCTCGTGCCGCGCCTCCAGCCGTTCGAAACCCTGCAACAGTTCGAAGCGTACATCTCCCAGTTGTGCGTACATCAATATGCCCTCCCAATCAATACACCCCGCGTAGCGGCACATCGTCCCCCTCTCCCAACCGGGAGAGGGCTGGGGGTGAGGGTTGAAACCAACGGCATCAATATGCCCTCCGTTCCCTGTCCGCCATCATCCTGCGGAACAGCTCTTCAAACTCGCGCAAACCCATCTGCAAGGCCGTCTGAATCTGCGCGGTATCGCCGCCGGGGGCGTGGATGGTAGGATTGAAGTTGATTGTGATACTGCCGTTTGCCGCAGTAGCGGCTGCCGTTTCCTGCCCGCGCTGCTGCCGCGCTTGGGCGAATTCTGCGGCGTTTGCCGACATTTCGGCAGACAAGTCGGCTGACAACCGTCCGCTACTGCGTGAAAAACGCTGTTTCAGCTGATTTGCCATGCCGCCGATAGACGATACCGGTCCGGCTGCGCCGCGTTGCAGACCCTTGCTCAGACCTTCGGTAATAAATCCGCCGTAGCGCATAAACACGCGGCTCGGGGAATGGATAGCCATACCTTTGCGGTCGGATGTAAAGGCGGATTTAACCATCGATACCACACCTTGAACCGCTTCCACCGCCCGGCCGACACCTGCTTTGATGCCGTTGACCAAGCCGTCAATCATTTGGCTGCCGTAGGCGGTAAAGATTGCACCCAAGCCCGAGAGCCAAGACCATACGGCCTGAAACGCCGTCATAAAGGCAGTTACAGGAGACCACGTCATAATCAGGTTGCTGAGCGCGTTAATGGCGGCAGAGATAAAGCCGGTCAGGTTGGCCGGCATCTCGATGCCGAAATAGTCCATAACCGCCGCAAAAGCCTGATAGAAGAGGCCGACGGGCGACCAGTTGAGTATCAATGCGCCGATACCTGCCAAACCACCGTCAAAAGCGGTTTTGATTGCTTCGACCCTTTCGGTTATCCAAGACACCACGGCAGAAATCTTTTCGCCTATCCACAAGCCGACCGATTCGCCGAAACTGCGCACGCCGCCTTCGGCTGCTTGGGTAATGCTGAAAAACTCCGTGAACCAGTCGATAATTGGCTGCACAAACGGCTGGATTGTTGACCACAACCCCGAAAACACGCCGGACAAACCCTCGAACATCGGTGCAATCGGAGCCAGTCCCTGCTTCAACCCCTCCCACAGTCCTGCAAAAAACGCCTTAATCGGCTGCCAGTATTTGTAAATCAGCAAGGCGGCTACGGCCAGTACCGCAAATCCGGGGACGGTCGTCAGCAGCGAGCGGCCGATGAAGACCACAATGTTTTTAAGCCACAGCAGCCCCATACCGAGTTGGCGGACACCGGGTAATTTGGCCAGCATACCGAATACCGCACCCAGCGGCCGCATGGCCAGCGTCAGCCATTTTGCCGCCGTGGCCGCACCCGTGGCAGACATGCCCAATGCGCGGAACACCGCCACACCTTTGCTGATTTGTCCGGCACGGAACAGACCGTACAGGGCTTTTAGGGCTTTGAATTTGGCGATGGATACCATAAATGCGTGGAATGGCATAGCAGTCATAGAGATACCGTAGGCAAATGCCAAGATAGCCATTTTGGCAATAAAAAACCGCCGGCCAAACCCAAAAGCCATTTAATGACGGCTTTATTGTTTTGGATAAAAGGGGCAATATGGTTTTCCATCAGGTTTTGAAAACCGGTAGCCAAACCCTTCAAATCCTCTGCGAAAATTCCTCCAAAAATGGCAGCCGTATTCTCCGCAACGCCGCCCAAGGCTTCGAAAGCCGAAGACAAGGTGTTGGTTTTGACTTTAATGCGGTCGTGAATGGAGGCTTGGTCGTCCATTTTGGCTATCATTTCGTCAAAGCCTTTAACACCTTGCTGAATCAGGTTAGATGCTACACGGTTGCCCTCCGGTCCAAACATTGCATCGGAAATATCCATTACACCTTTGTCGCCGTATTTCGCTTTGATTTTGCCGAATTCGGTTTCTAAGATTCCTGTAATTTCCCTTAAGTCTTTAATCGTGCCGTCAGGGTTGAAGAAATTAAACTCTGCGCCCGCATCCTGCATCATGTTTTTCAGTTTGCCTTTTGTCCCTGTTTTGGCAGATTCCAAGTTTGCAGGACCTTTGGAGAGCCGAGTTAAGAAGGAGGCAAAGTTTGTACCGAATTGAGTATCCTCGACACCTTTGGTCGCGGCCATACCCTCAACGGCATAAATCTTTTTTTGATGCTCCAGCCCTGTATAGCCGAGTATGTTGGTTAATGGTGCATAGTATTTCATCGCACCAAACATATTTTCTTTGCTCAAGCCTGCAGCAAAATAAGCGCGTTGGGTCAGGTCAGCAGACGGCAGTAACTCGCTTTCCTTGATACCGTGTGCTTCCATGTTTTTGGCAAAGAAACTGCCGTCGGAAATCGGAATGTCCATAACTACATTTAATTGTGCGGTTGCCAGACCGCCGCCGTTGATAATGGTGTCGTCGGAAATACCCTGACTTTTCAGGTCTTTTACCATGTTGGTAAAGTCGGTTTTATTACCGGGCAGTGCCGCACCCCACTGCGTGGCCAAACGGTCGATTTCCTCGAACTTGCCGAAGCTGCCGTCCTTACGCATCATGGAGATTTTCAAATCGGCGGAAGCGTCTTCCTGCTCCATAAACTTCTTGACCGCACCGATAACAGGGCCGGTAACCACGGCGGCATGTGCTGCCGTTTCCGTCATTTCCGAGCGCAGATTGGCGCGGAATTGGCGGGCGGAAGCCTGTTTGGCCAAAGCCTGATTCAGATTGTTTTGCGCGACGGTTGCCCGTTTGATGGACATACTCAGTTCGGCATAGGCACGGGATTCTTTGGCAAGGTTGTGGGTGGGGTTGAGTGCTTGGCGCGCACGCAGGGCGCGGCCGAACTGCTCCTGCATCTTGGTCGCGTTTTTGATTTCGCTGCCCAGAGCCTTGACGGTCTGCTCCGCCCGCCCGAAAACTGTTGCAAAACCGGCTTTAAGGGATGCGCCGATCACGACGCCGACTAACAATTCTTTTGACATTGTCGGATACCTGCGCTAAAAATACAGTTATAGGAAAGGAAATAGAATGCGTACAGACAACACTTATATGAATGTTGCCGAAGGTGTTACCGTTACCGTTATTGCTGTGTCCTGCATAGCAGTATTTCTATCTCTATGGATAGCCGGAGGTAGCTTTCTCATTGCTGCTGCGGTTACTGTTGCCGTCATGCTTATATTCGGCACAGGTATCGGTATCATTGCTGCCGTTATAGGTATGCTTGCAGCGTGGTGGCTTCGGGCGCGCCGCAATTTCCTTGAAGAGCGCGCCCAAGCCAAAGCTGCCAAAGCCGCTAAAGTTTCGAATACTTCGCTTTAATCTGTCTGTTGGCTTGGCGTTGCCAAGCCACAATCTCATCAGGCGACAGCCCGTCCAAGTCGCCCGGCGAAAAGCCGAACCACCAAGCTAAATCGGCTGCTGCCTGATAAAACGCCTCCCAATCAAACGCCAAGACAAAATTTGCTGATTTGCTGGTAATCCTCCCAGCACAGGTTGTCAAAATCTTCTTCCATCAGACCGCTGGCCAGCGACAGAGTCGCCAGCTGCTGCAAGGCGGCATTGTCCGGATACTGTTCGGCGGCGCGCTTGTAGTCTTTCACTTTCACACGGCGCAGCGTCAGCTTCTCCACTTTGCCGGTCGGCGTATCAAGCGGCTCAACCAGTACGATTTCCTTACCGATGCCCAGTTGCTCCTGCAGCTTTTGCGATTCGTTTTTCTCAGTCATTTTTGCAATCCTTTTTCAAAACAGGCCGTGCGGGTCCGGCCGGAACAATCCCGCGTTTCAGGCACCAGTTTAGGCCGTCTGTAAAGGTGCGGCTTTTAAACGCCTTTAAAAAAACACCCTGCCGTAAAGCAGGGTGTTTCTTGTTCCGGGGTTCGGTGTGGCAGGGCTACGCGCCGATGTTCTTACGCATCTGACTGAGTACGTCTTGGCCGTCCACGCGGTAAGTGTTGGTAAAGGCGTTGAAATACAGCACTTCGCGCCCGTCGAGCATTTGGCGGATTTCGGTGGCTTGGTAGGTGCTGGAGAACTCGGCTTTTTCTTTGGGTTTGTAGCCGCCCAGCGCGTTTTTGCTGAACATCACGGTTACAAAGGTCACCAGCGGCACTTCCTGCGCCAGGCCGCGCGCGTCGAAGGTCTGGTAGTTGGCGCGCACCATCAGCTGCACCGATTTGAACGGGTGCGAGGCGCGTTTGGCGACTTCGGGAAAGAAGCTGTTCCATGTGATTTCGCCTTCGAGGGCTTCCACGCCGTTGGGCAGTTTGATGGTGCCTGCTAAGCCTAAGCCTTTGAATTCGTCCTGCCCGATTTCCATTTCCGGCAGTTTGAATTCGGCGGCTTTGCCCAAGAGGTTGTTGCCGTCGATATAGACGTTGGCATTGTAGATGGCGTTGATTTGGCTCATCGTTTAATCCTTTCTTAATTACCGCTGACGAGGTTGGCCAGATATTTGCGGGTCATCACGCTGGTATTGGTAATGCGCTCGGCAGGCAGCTTGGGCGTGTAGTCGTACACAATCGGCACTTGGCCTTTGCTGAACGAATCTGCCAAATCGTAGTCGTAATCCAAGCCGACGTTGAAGCCGACGATGGAGCGCAGCGTGCCCAGATAGGTGCGCACGGTTTCCACCAAGCTGTCCAAGAGCGCGTCGTCAATCGGGCGGTCGATGTATTGCAGCTCGGCACGGCGGATACTCTCGTCAATCAAATCGCCGGTGCGTTGTGCGGTTTCGAAGTTTTTGATATGGCTGACGGTCGGGAAACACGCCAAGCGGTTGCCCCACATGCGGTAACCCGTGCCGTAGCTGTTGAAGACGGTGGTAATGCCTTTTTCGTTGAGGCGGTTGGTTTCGCTCTGCGGGTCGTCGGCGCGGGCGGTCAGGCCGGTTTCCACGCCGGTTACGCCCAAAAGCTCGCGGTTGGAAATGCTGAACCAATAGCCGTTTTCCACATCGGTTTTCATGCGCAGGCCGGCGGCATGGGTGGCCAAGGCTTCCGTACCGAGCAGGCCGGTAACGTGCGGATAGAAGAGCTGGGCGCGGTCGCTGGACGTATTGAAGTTGATGCTGCCGTTCGGGCCGCGTCCTTCCATCGCCTGCGACAGGCCGGTGCCTTTGGGGGCGTTGATATAGGCGACGGCGTGGAGTTTTTCCGCCAGCACAATCATGGCCGCGGCGCAGGCTGCGGTTTGGTCGTATTCGGGCACGATGATGATTTTCGCGTCCGCGCCGAAGCGGTTGAAGCCTTCGGTCAGCAATTCCAAGCCGGTGCGCTTGCCCGTGGCTGCCTGAAAACCACCGAGAATATCGGCTTCGGTAACTTTGGCCGGGTCGGTGTAGGTGTAGTCGATAGTCGGATTGTCCGGCTTGGTTTTAAACACGATTCCGCCTGCGGCGGCATCGATGGTGTAATCCGCGCCTTCGCCCAATTCCGCGCCGCCGTCGCGCACGGTGTAGCCCGCTTGCAGCGCGATATGTGCGGTGCGGGCGGTCAGGGTGTCGGCATCAACTGCCAAAGCCTCGCCCTGTACCATGGTTTTGTGTTTGTCGGGGTCGCACACGTTGACCACATAGGCGATGCCCGAGCCGTAGCGGGTAAAGATGTGCGCCGCATCGGGCAGCGTGAAGCCTTGGCCGGTCTGCGTGCCGAACTGTGCGAAGTCTTTTTTGGTTTGGCATACGGTCAGTTCGTTGACCGCGCCCGCCGGAGCGGTGCCGACGATGGCGGTAATCGCGCCGTCAACGGTGTAAACGGGGTTGGAGCCGCCGTCGATGCGGATGGTCTCCGTGCCGTGGTGGAATGCTGCTGCCATGTTTCAATCTCCTATGGCTGGTTGGGTTTTAAATCGGTATCTAATGCTTGGCCGTCGCGGCGGTAGCGGGCGGCAATAAATTTGGGCAGGTTTTCATCCGTGCACACCTGCACCTGCTGCGTTTCGGTCTGCACCCGCAGTTCATACTGCCATGCGCCGCCGTCTTCGCTCAGGAAGGCTTCCGAGAGCAGATGGCAGGGCAGGCAATGCGGCGGGGCGTAACCGGTAACGGCCAGCCTGAGCGCGTCGAGCAAATCCAAAGCCGCGCCGTCGTGGTGCAGGCCGCGTCCGAACACGGTCAGGTGCAGCGTGATGTCGCGCTGCTGGCCTATCATACCTAGCCCGTCGGGGCGGCTGAAACGGCTGCCCTGATAGCCCACCAGCACCGCGCCCTTGGGGTGGATAAAGCGGTAGCTTGCTGGATTGTCGGGAAACAGCTCCACCGCGTAATCGGGCAAGGCCGCCTGCAAATGCTCGCGCAGGGCAAGCAGTATCGGTCGGGTCGAAGCCATCAGTAGCCGCTCCAATCCTGCCGACTGTTGGCGCGCACCTGATACGCGCCGCGCTCGCCGTGCGCCTGCTCCACCGCACCGCCGGACGGTTCGGCGGTATCGCCGACGCGCACGCCCAAATGGATTTTGCCGTCGCGGATTTGCTCCAACAGCTTCACCGCGTTGGCGTGCGCCGCTTCCAGCGGCTTGGGAAAGTCCGCCGTGTTAATCCGCCGCTGGTGCAGCCACCATCTGGCAATATCCGTGCAAATCGGGCGCAGCAGGCTGGGCGCGGGGTCGAGCGGCAGGGTATAACGCCCCATCAGATAGCCGTCGGCCAGCTCGCAGGCGTAGGCAATGGCGCGGTCGACGATGGCCCAGTCGGGCTCGCTGCCGTAGCCGTCGTCATTGGATAGCTGGATGAGCTCGGTGCGGCTGACGGCGGCGGCCAAATCTTCGCGGCTGATGTACACGGCTTACTCCGTCTTGGTGCGGCGGGAGCCGCGTTTGGGTTTGCCGGTGTCGGCAGGTTCAGTTTCCGCTTCGGTTTCGGACGGCTGGCCGTCTGAAACTTCCGCAGCCGCTTCCGCCTGCTGCGCGTCCAATTCTTCGCCGGTGGTCAAAGTAGGGCTAACGTGCGCCGCCACCGCTTCGTACTGCGCGTCGGTCAGTTCCACCGCTTCGCCCGTTTCCACGCGGAAGTCTTTACCCGCTTCGTCCTGCAGAATCAGCGGCGTGTTGGCAATATAAATCTTAGCCATAACGTTTAACCTTTCAGCAATACGCGGATGATGTCGCCCGCCGCTTCGGCAGCGGTCAATGCCGTGCCCGCAACTTTTGCCGCACCCGTTACCGCGCAGCCCTGTGCGTCTGCGCCTACTTCCACACCGGCCGCTACTGCGCCGCCTGCCTCCACCAGCGCAATGCCGATGACGTCGACCGCGGCGGTATCGCCTTCATCGCAGTCGTAAGGCGACACGCCCAACACCGCTTCACCGGCTTTGGCCTGTTTGTTTTCAAAATTCACAAAGCGGTTGGCCACAATCGGACTGGCTGCTTTGACGGTAGTGGTTAAAACCACTTGTTTGGTTTGTGCCATGATGTTCTCCATAGGCTGCCCGAAAGGGTTTCAGGCAGCCTGAAAAGGGTTTAAGCAATCGCTTTTTCAAACAAAAAGCCGCAAGTCGAGCCCACCACCGCCGCTTTGCGGATGTCGGTGTAGCGGGCGTATTCCACCTTGCCGCCCACTTCTTCGTAGCGGTCGACCAGCGGCATGCCGCGGCGGCGGAAGGTGTAGCCGAAGCTCGGCTCGCCCTCATCGTTACCGCCTGAAGCCGCATTCGGGCGCACAATCAGGCTGGCAAACTTGCCCCATACATCGGCGGTCTGCTTTTTGGCGTGCGGGGTCGATACCGCACCGCCGACGATGATGTCGTCCAAATCCAACAGATTGCGGATTTGCTCGGTACTCAGCAGCGTTTTACGCTCCTGCGAACCCAATGCGCCGCGCAGGGCTTCGTTTTTCTGCAAAGCGTGCAATACGCTCGCGCCCACCACCAACACGCGCGGGGTTACGCCGCAGGCGGCGCGTACCACTTCTTTGGCATCGGCAATTTCAGACAGCACATCGGCACCCGCATCGCTCCATTGCGCACTTGCGGCCGCCAAATCTTTGCTGTGGCCGGATTCGTAAGCCGCCTTGCCGGAGAGCAGGCGCGCCGTTTCGATTTCTTGGCGCAGCTGCACGCCCTTGACCGCGCGGCGCGTGGCCTTGGCGCGTTCGTCGTATTGGCTTTCGGCCTGCTCGCGGTAGTCCACACCCGCCGCCAAATCGTGCTCTTCCAGCACCACCGGCAGATAGCCCGGGCTGTCCAGCGTGATGATGTTGGAGGCCGCGCCCACCGCGCGTTCGGTGTCGTATTCCACAAACGAACCCTTGCCGAATACCGGCACGCGCACGCCTTCCTTATCGGTAAACACCACCGGGAACACGCGTTCGGCGATAAAGTCGGCCTGCTTGTAGCCGAGGGCGAGTTGGGTCAATACCGGATCGACCTGGCCGCGCAGTTGTTTCAAATGGGCAGTACTCATGTTTTTTTCCTTTTGAAATGTTGCGGTGTCGCAACTTTTGGTTTAAACGGCAGCCGTGCGGCGCGCCGCCTCGGCGTAATCAATGCCTTCTTTTTCAGCCAAAGCCAACGCGCGTTCGTGATGGCTCAGGGCTTCGGGGTCGGCGGCTTCGGCAAAGTCGGCGGACAGGCCTGCCGGTTTCACGGTCGGGCGGCCTTTGGCCAGATGGCTGTTTAACGCCATATTCGGCAGGTTGCTGAAAAAGCTGCGCAAGGCTTCGGTTAATGTGTTCTCGCCAAATTCCACCGTGTAATGCTCGGGATATTCGGCAAAGTCCAATACGCGCACCGCCAAATCCTTGTCGGCAGGTTTCAGACGGCCTTCTTTTACCAAGCCTTCGGCAAAGTCGGTATTGCGCTGGTGCGCCGCGTCGCGCAAATCGCGCTCTTGCTCGGCTTTGAGCTTTTCTAACTCCGCTACCGCATCGGCTGCGCGCGCTTCGGCAGCTTCACGGGCGGCTTTTTCCTGCGCCAGCAATTCTTCGGGCGACATAGGGGTCTCCTTGTGTTCATGTTCGGGTAAATCGGATAAAGGGTTTTCGGGTGGCGCGGGTTCATCTGCTCCGCCGAACGACACCGCGCCGTCGTCTTCGGCAAAATCAATCGCGGCCAAACCCTTGACGGCGGGCGGCACCGCGCCCAAGAAA
Source organism: Neisseria animalis (assembly GCF_900636515.1). NCBI lineage: Bacteria > Pseudomonadati > Pseudomonadota > Betaproteobacteria > Neisseriales > Neisseriaceae > Neisseria > Neisseria animalis. The sequence continues at coordinate 1,911,285 of NZ_LR134287.1, read as the reverse complement.
CCGACATGGCGCAGATACCACACGCCGGGCTTGGGGTTGTTCGGGTTGTCGGGCGGATAAAAGCTCGCCGACACTTTTTTGTAGCGGCCGGCCTTAACCAAATCCACAAAGCCTTCGTCCATCTGCGCGAAGTCCGCGCTCAACACGCCGCCGTCGGCTTTCAGGCTGCCCACCCAGCCGTAGGCCGGGGCGGTGCTGTGCGGATGGCCGATAACAATCGGCGCTTGGAACAGAGCCGGGTCGTAGGCCGCAGCAGCCTGCGCCACATCGCCGTCGCTGATGGTGATGCGGCGGCCGTTGTGGTCTGTGCGTGTGCCGGACTTAAAGATTTCAAACAATTTGGGCATAAAAAAATCCCTGCGTTATCGTTGCAGGGATTGTCGCCCGCCACAGAGGCGGGGTCTTTTAAAGGACTTTAAAAATTCAGACGGCAAACAGGCATCTAAAAGTGCACCACTTAAAAAATGTGGTGCAAAATTGAGCCACAGTTGTGGTCTGAAATTGAGCCACCCGACGGGTATCTAAAAATGCACCACCTAAAAACACGGTGCAAAATCAGGCCGCCTGCCGCCGGTTTTAAAAAAGCCCCAAATTTGCGTTTTAAGCGCGTTTCGGCTGCAGGGTAGGCAAACCCCCGACCACTCCGAGAAACGCAATATAAAAGCGGTCAGGACAAAACCTGACCGCTATTGCGCTTGGAAGGCTACGAAGCGAACAAATCAATCTGCCGTTTCGCCCGATGATAAGCCGCCGCATCGCGCACAATCTTGTAAATCTGCTGCATGGTCAAATCAAACTCACGCGCCAGCTCGGCGTGGTTTGTGCCGTCGAACTTGCGCCAGATTTCCGCATCGCGCTCATCGAGCTTGCCCAAATGGTTTTTGGGGATATACAAAAGCTGGCCGCCCCAATGCTTGCTGATATGCGCCGATACCTGCCGCGCCGTGATTCGTGCGGTCTGCCGGTCTGTGTTCGACACCGACACCAAACATGCCGTAATCTGTTCTTCCATATCGGCCATCAATTCAGCCGCCCGTTTGTTATCTGCTACGCTCATACCGTACCTCCGACCCGTAAAACCCATTTCTTCAAATGCTCAATCACCCTTGACGCATTATCTACGTCCAACCAACCCTGATAATCCACACCCGTCATCCGCTTCACAAATTTGGCCAGAGCCAGCTCCGACGGATTGCGTACCGCGCCCAAACAGTGCAGCTCCAGCCACAAGGCGCGGATTTTTTTAACCTGCCCGGCCATATCTTCCTGCGGCTCGAACACCGGAATATCCGCGCGGCTGCCCTGAGGTTTGACCGCCACCACAAAACCCCGCGCCTTCATCGCCCGCAGAGCCAGCTCCAGCTCTTCCAACGACAATTTGGTGCTGCTGGTTTTACCCTGCGACACATTGGCCAGCAGGCAGCGGTAGTCCCCATCGGCCATCATTAGCTTGGGCTTGGCAACGTGCAGGAGCTTAATCAGGCGGCTGCGTTTTTGGGTGGCGGTTTCCATTCTTGTTTCGTCCCAACTCTTAAAAAGTGCAACAGCGTTGCACTTTTTACATTAATAATCAGGTTGTTATAAATTATTCTATCCGCAAAATAATGGGATGGCAAATAAAAAAATGCCGCCTGAAATATTCCAGACGGCATTTGCGCGGGGGCGGCCTTACGGATTGACCGCATCTTTCAAAGCCTTGCCCGCTTTGAATTTCGGGGCGGTATGCGCCGGCAGTAAAATGGCTTCGCCCGTTTTAGGATTGCGGCCGTTGCGCGCTTCGACTTTGACGGCGCGGAAGGTGCCGAAGCCGGTCAACGCCACTTCGCCGCCACCCGCCAGCTCGCCAATCACGGCGCATTCGAACGCCTGTAATGCGCGGGTTGCATCCGCTTTGGTCAGGCCGGATTGTTCGGCAATCGCGGCAATCAGTTCGGTTTTATTCATGGGTTGCTCCAAGTTTTAAAATGCGGCAGGCCGTGCCGCGCGGGTTTAGTGTTTGGTTTCATTCTGAGTGCCGACAGTACAGGTCAAAGCCATTTCTATTGCCCTTTTAATCATGACCAACATCCGCTGGGCATCTGTCAGGTCAGGGGCATGCTCATCAAATGCAGCTCCGAAAGCCGACATTTTCATGCCTGTATCGGTGTCTTCCAAAATAATCTTAATCTTCGCCATCGCTACACCTTCGCAATATCCAAATTCATCAACTGATACGCTCCCGCCGCATCGCGCTTGTACACGCGCACAAACGGCTTGCTGGTATGCACCTGCAGGCTGTCTGAAAGTGCCTCCATCGCCGTCTGCCATTTGCGGTCTTTAATCTCCAAGCGGCGCAGGCCGAGCACGCGGGCGGTGGAGAGGTTGCCCTCTTTGTCCACTTGGAAAGCGGCGTTAATCAGCGTTTTCAGCTCGCTGCGGCTGCCTTCCGTCCATTCGTTGATGCATTCGTCAATCAGGGCTTTGGCGGCCAGCAGCCCTTCATCGAAGACCAGCGTGTCCTGAATCGCCAGATTCACGCGGTATTGGCCGTCGAAGCTGTGCAGGCTGATGTTGCCTTTCTTGCCGCCCAGCTTCACATCGTAACGGTCTGCGGAAAGCTGGGCGAAAGCGGCAATATCGTCCATCGCCTGCCGTTTGAAGTCGGCAATGTTTTCCTGCACCGCCTGAGCTTTGCCGACGATTTCCATCACCAGCTCGTCGCGCAAGAGGTCGGTTTCTTTAATATTGGCCAGCGGGATTAAATTGCCCTTGGCGTCTTGTCTGTATTGGGTTAAATCAGTCATTTTGTTTTTCCTTATCCGTAAATATCTATATCAGTTTGGCCATCAGTTTCAGCCCGTTGCTGATTGCCTTGTTACTTGTCTTAAAACTCGGTGAAATGGTTAAACTGCATAGCTGGCCGTAAACATTCACACCAAACAGACCGTCTTTTTCCGTCACTTCCAAATCGAAAGAATGTTCTTCAATTTCATGGATAGCTTCCTCATGGGTTGGTGGTTCGTTCCGCTTGTCGGCCAACATCTCGATGTAATTATTAAGTTCCTGCTCAATCCATCCTGTTACATTGGAAGATACTTTGATTGGTTTGGGAAAATCGGGGTCATATCGGCGGTTGTTCGGATTGGTTTTGTACCAAACTGCGGCGGTGGAAATGCTTAACCGCTCGGCTACTTCCCAGACCCGCAACAAATTTCCATCAAATTTAATTTCTTGCGTCATTTTTTTTCCTTTCATTGTCTGTTTTCAAACTTTTTTTCGGAAGGATTTTTCTCTTTCTGCCTTTCGGCATAAATCCGTTTGCATTCATCCACCGTCCGGCTTTTCGGCGTGTGCATCCAGTTCCGATTCGATACGGGTGCGTTTTTCAGACGGCTTTTGATTTCCGCCATTACTTCGGCGGCATAAGGTGTTTTAACGTGCTTCCGTTCCAGCCTCGGCACCATCTTCACAGGTATCTGCGGCAGGTGTTTGTTTAAATCTACGGGGTTCGGCCATTCGCCTGATGTGGCCGCGATTGCCTCAAACGCCGCCCGGATACGCGGGGTATCGCGTTCGGGCTGCCACTCCTGCTTCATCAGCAGCCCGTGCCACACTTGGGCGACGGCGGTCAAATCTTTGGCGGCGGGGCGGCCTTTCAGGTTCAGCGCGGCCAAAAGCGTAAAACCCCGCGCGATTTCCCGTTTCAGCCAGTCATCCGTCATCTCCCGCTCCGTTCGCCCATGCCATCAACCCGCCGACCCCGTCGCGCAGCTTGCTCTGCTCCGCCGCCGCAGTACGGGGCTGCCGCTCTGCCGCGGACATTACCGCCGTTGCTTCAGGCTGCCAGAATGTGATGTTTTCCAGCAGGAAGCCGTGCGACGACAGAGGCGGGGTCAAGCGGCCTTTGTCGCGGGCTTCGAGGCAGCGGCCGGCCGCCCAAATCCATGCTTCCCTCGGCGCGGGGTAGGCTTTTCTGCCGCGGCTGATTTCCCCCGCCCGTATCATCGGCAGCAGCTCCCCGAGCAGCTTGGCTACACGGGCAAAGCTCAAATCTTTTTCAGACGGCCGAAACAGGGTCAGATACTTGAGCATGGCGCGGGTCAGTTCGTCGGAAATGCCCGTCAGCGCAATCAAGGCTTCGCGTGCGTCGTCATGGGCAATCAATACCTCCAAGCTCATGGCCGCGCCGCAGGCGGGGCAGCGTAGTTTCATGGCTCAATCTCCTTCCAGTAAAACCAGAACCCGATGGTTATGGCCGTGATTGCGTTTTTGGTAATTCGGGGTTTGGTAATAACGTATGGTTTTGACCTGCACATTCTGCCGTTTGGCCAACTGGTAAACCGTACCCGTATCAATCAAGTTTTCCCCTTTGTACAGCGCGTAGATTTTGGCTCCCATCTCAAGCCGCCTTTCTCAAATCTTCGCTGCTCAAACAGCGCAATGCCTGAGCCACCACATCGGCTTCTTCTTCCAGGGCATCCGCCGATACCAGCAGCAAAATAAACACCCCCTGCGTATCCGACAGCTCGCAGCATACGCAGCCGCTGCGCTCGCGCCACACTTTGGCCTTAATCCTGCCGTAATCCCGCTCAATCTTCATCACACCCTCCAATCGGCTCATACACCACGCCCGCCATCAATTCGGCCTCATTCATACCGCCGTACACCTTTTCCCAAGCCTCGTGTGCCTCCGCCGCTTCTGCCGCCGCCGCACCCTGCGGGGAGCAGGCAGAAAATATCGCCAACACCGCCAGCCACAGCAGCAGGATATAGGCGGTAATCAATCGTTTCGCGCTCATCACACACCCCGCACCACATCGCCGTCTACCGTATCGAAGCCCAGCTCCGCCGCCTGATTCATCGCCGCAGATACCAAGTTGTTAACCGCCAGCGGATAGAGCAGGCTGTGCAGCTCCGTGCCTTTGCTGCTGCGGCTTTTTACCGTCAGCCGCTCCGCTACAGCGTCGATGGCCGACTGTGCCAGAATTTGGGTAACGTCCGCTCCGGCGCGGGCAAACTTGTGCTTCAGATAACCTTCCAATTTGCCGTCGGTCAGCGGCAGGAGCGTCACCACTTCGCAACGCTGCACCACCTCGCGGACAGCCGGATTGTTTTCGCTGAGCTTCTGCGCCAGCTCGGTCTGCCCGATTAGCACAATGCCCAACAGCCGCTCGAAGCCCGATTTCAATTCAAAAAAGCGTTTCAGGTGCTTCAGCGTCGGCAGCGGCAGGCCGTGCGCTTCTTCGATTAAGAGCAAATGCTTGTTGCCCGCCTTCGCGCTTTCCTGCAAGGCGCGGTGGATTTGGCGGAAACGCGCTTCGGGGCTGCGTTTCGGGCTGCTGCCCGGCGATACCGCTTCCAAAATCGCTTCGGCAATATGCACCGCCTTGAGCGTTTTGCCTTTCTGGTCGTTGTCTTCCATCGCCAACACATACGGCTCAATCAGCACAATCTGGCGGCCTTCGCGGTTGATGCGGTCTTGCAAATCTTCGCGCAGGGTCGATTTGCCCGCGCCGCTTTCGCCCACCACCGCCACAAAGCCGCCGTGGCAGGCCGTCTGAAACATCGCCTCGCGTACATAGCGCACATCGGGGGTCATAAACACATCATCGGCAGACTGGATTTCATCGTGGAACGGGTCGCGCACCAGCCCGAAATGCTGTTTGGCGGCTTGGTTGATTTTCGCTTTTCGTAGTAACATCTCTTTGTCCTCGCTTTCATTAGGGTGGGCAGGTGCGGCTTCCGGCTCGTTTCTCAGGCTCGCTGGGATGTCCGCACCATTCTTTTCAAAATACTGCTTCAGTTTTTCGCGCAATTCGTTTGCGCCTTTTTTCGGCCAGTTCCCGTGGTTCACCACCGCTACCAACATCGGCTTGCTGCAGCCGATTTCGGCGGCAGCGGCAGCATAGGATTTGCCGATTTGTTTAAACGCTGCTTTCATAAGCTTCCCGTTCTGTGAATTTTCAGACGGCCTGCATTCATCAATTTATCGAACGCCTCGTCCAATCTGCTTGCTTCTATGCCTTGCGGATAGGCCGTCTGAAGCATCCTGACCGCCTGTTTCCAATCGCCGCCCGCGGCTTCGATGCGCGGTTTCAACAGCTTGGCCATTTCCACCTTGGAGAGCACCTGCTCGGCTACTTCCATACGGTTGTATTCCATCTGCGTGCCTTGTTTCGGCAGATACAGCGTATTGCGTGCGGCCAGCGTATCTTCCTGATGTTTGTAGGGGTCGATTTCGCCGTTAAACGGTACGGCCTTACCTTTGCGTTTGGCCGCCGCTTCTTCCAATGTGTCCGCGCCCATCGCCAATTTGTCCAGCTCCTTGGCATGTTGCTGCGCGACGGTATCGATCCGGCCTTTGTATTCCGCCCCGATAACTGCGGCATCGGCTCGGAAGCCCATTTCGTCAAACTCAATCTGCGGTACTGCCTGCCAGATTTCGTTGCCATCGGCATCATAGGTTGCCACCCGTGCGCCGTCGGTTTCCCAAGGGTTCTTGGCCACCAACAGTTTCTGCCCGACCAATACGCCCCGAATGTCTTTCACGCTGTAATAGCGGCCGCCGAAGCGGATTTCCAAATCGGACGATACCTTTGCCTCTTTCGGCGCGCTGAGAGCCAACTCCCTGCAATATTCCGCAGGGGGCGGCAAAACCAGCTGCTCCGCCTTGATTCTGTTCCAAGCCTGATAGCGGGTCAGGCCGTGGCGGCTGTGGATTTGCGTGCCGTTGTAGTAGCGCATCCAGCGTTCCGCCATCGCGTTGAGTTGGTCGATGTCGGCCACCTCGGTAAAGCGCAGGCCGCTTTCAAACGCCGTTTCCACAATATCGTTGCCTTTTTCCACCTGGCCTTTCGCCCGCGGATTGCCCGGCTTGTTAATCTGCACATGCACATCCAGCGATTTGCACAGATTTTTGAATGCTGCCGAAGTATTCGCGCTGCCCGGGTCGAGCATCACCATGCGCGGTACGCCGCGAAACGGGTCTTTGCCGATGTCTTCTTTGGCCTGCATCATGTAGATGAAAAAGTCGCAGAGGTTGGCCGAAGTCTCGCCGCCGAAGTAGTAGCGGGCAACAATCGCGCCGCTGGCGTGGTCGGTGCCGGTATAGCGCCATACGCGGTCTTGCTCAATCTTCACCACGTTTTTCGGTTTGTTTTTGTAAAACTCTTCCTCTTTCATCACCCGCAGCCCCGTGTCCTTTCCTTGGCGCGGCAGGTAATACAGCACGCACAAACTCGGGTCGATTTGCCAGCAATGGTTCGGGTGTTCCGACTTCATGCGGTTCATAGGGTCGGGCTGCAAAAGCTGGTCGGGGTGCAGCCGGTATTCGCGCAACGCCCGGATAATGGTCGATTCCGATAAGGGCAGCACTTCGCCCGTTTCTTCGTCAATCCGCGCCGCTTCGATTTTGCCGTTGGCGCGCAGCATTTCCACCGCCTGCCGTACCGCCATCAGCCGCTTGCCGTTGCGCCGCATGGCTTCCATCAGAGCCGACGAAATCAATTTGGCTTCGTCAAGGCTCAGTTCCGACCTGCCCGCATCGCTGCGCCGCTTGCGGCTCGGTTTGACCGCCACCGCCTCCAGCTTGCGGTAGAGCGTGGCCAAACTCATGCCCAATTCCGCCGCCTGCTGCTTCAAATAGGCCGACTTGTCGCCGCGCCCCAGCGTGTCCGCATGGGTGGCCACAGCAGTAAGCCGCTCGTTTAATGCGGGATTCATCTCAATCCTCCTGCTTCAACCACTCCGGCATATCGTCCGTCGGCGCATCTTGCGGCAGCGCGAAAGACGAGCGCAGGGTTTCGCAATCCAAAATAATCTGATTGATGGTGCCGACCATCTTGGCGCGGTGGTCGATACCGTGCGCCTCCGTATGCGCGTTCATCTGCTCGAACATCTCTTTCAGGCGGCTGACCTGCGAGCGGATGCCCACTTCCAGGCTGGTCAGACGCATGGCAAGCTCGCTGCCCACATCCGCCGCGTCCGGTTCTTTCACGGTTTTTTTGCTTTTTTCCAGCTTCTCCGCCAGCTCGTCGACTTTTTTATTCTTGTCAGCAATGACCTTGTCTTTCGCTTCCGCCGTTTCTCGGCTCTCGCGCAGGGCAGCACGGAGTTCACGCACTGTCATACGGTCGACATCATCCAAAGTCATACCGTTAACTTCTTCACCTTCTGCCAAACCAATCAGCGTCACATCTTCTTCTACCAGCAGTTCCAGCAGCTTGGATTTGCCTAAATCCATCAGCTTTGGGGCTGCTTTCTGCATTTGCGGGGTCGCGAAACGTTGGGTAGCGGCAATTAAACGAGCAGTTTCGTTATGCCCAATACCAAACTGGCTCTTAACAATTTCCATAAATCGGCCATGCTGCGTATGCTCTTTTAAAATAATCAAAGCTCTGCCCAGCTCAAACATCCCTTCCATTGTTTGGCGTACTGCTTGGCGTCCGCGTTCAATCCAGCGTTCTTCGTTATAGGTTTCTCCGTTTCCCCATTGCTCCATCACCATCACGCTGTGCGCAGCTTGGTGGTTTTGGTTAGCAACCACATCCATAACTTCATGTTCGATTACGTCGTTGTTCATTTTTTATCTCCAAATTTCCTTACGTCAGGAAATTTCAAAATCGTTTAGTCCACTTCAACCCGTCTGCCCACTTCGGCAATCTTGCCTTGCAGCCGTTCCTGCTGCCGTCTGAACCGTTCGGCGATTTGTAGGGTTCTGATACTGTATGCAAAATTGCCGTTATCCAATTTGACCACCAAGCCTTCGCTGATTAAATCGTCCAAGTCCCGGCTCACATAGCTGGCCGGAATGCCGAGGCCGTCTGAAATCTCTTTGTTGCTGATACCGATAATCGGGTGGGCTTCCAACGCCTTGAAGACCTTTAAAATCCGAATGCCTTTACTGCTTGCCATCTTCTGCTCCTATTTCAAACCCAGCTTGCGGGCGATTTCAAAACCCCGTCCATATTTGGCTTTGTTTTGCCCACCAATAACCAAGTAAACCTCACGCGGCTGATAGCCGTTCTCTCGTGCCCACTGAGCCAGCGTTTTGCCGTTCTTGGCAAAATTTTCTTTTAACTGCTGCTCGGAAAGTATCTTTTTTTCTGGTGGTCTTATTACCCATGCCTGACGCCTAAATCGAAAATAACGTGCTTTAACTAATTTAAATTTCATATTTGGCTCCTGCTTTATACAGACTCTTTTAACCCGAGCTTTACCGCTGCCTCATGGCTTTGACCGTAGTTTCCTTTGAGTTTGCCCCGTAGTAGGTGCTCTACGACAGTACGCTCAAAACCGAAATAACGTGCCCAATGAGCTTTACATACACCGTGTTTCCGAAACCACGCAGCCGCCGTCTCAGGCGTTTGCGGATAGGGAAGTGGCTTAAAATCAATTGCTTGTCTTCTCATAAGTTAGTGTCTTTCTGTGATAGAATGATTACGCATTTCAAATACCGAAAGGCAGGGTAAGAAGCTGTTACAAGATAGGTGCGCTTAACCATTGTTTAGCCCCTTGTGTGCCTGTTTGGTTTAATTTGTGCTGATATGTGTATATTATACGAACAAATGAGTATATTGCAACAGGAAAATGAACAAATGAGTGTAAATATCCGCCTGAAAGAAATTTTGAAAATTAAAAACTTGAAAATAAAAGATTTTTCTGAAATGACAGGATTGGTATATCGTACTGCTCAGAATTATGTAAGTGGGGAGCGTAAGCCTGATACAGAGGGTTTATTTAAAATAAGCACTCATTTGGGTGTAAATTTGAACTGGTTAATTGCAGGCATTGGAGAGCCGTTTATTGCAGACGAACAACTGGGCACGCGATATGCTGCGAGATTCTCTTCTTTGCAGGTAAATACATTACAAGAACCCAAAGCTGCTTATGGCCGCAAAGCTGAGGAAGAAAAAGTAGCTTTAAGCGATGAGGATCTGGAGTTGCTGAAGTTGTTCAACGAAGCTGCTGATAAAGACAGAGAGATGATTTTGTATATGGCCCGTAGGGCAGAGAAAAAACCCGAAGATTCTGAAGTTCACAAGGCGGGATAATCGGTTATGAAATATTCATTGTTGATTTTATTGGCAGTTTCATCATTCGCAGCAGCGCAGGATATTCATTGCCGGGTTGTCGGTATTGCCGACGGCGATACACTGACTTGTTTGACAGATACACGCAAACAGCTCAAAGTGAGGTTGAACCAGATTGATGCCCCCGAGCGCGGGCAGGCTTTTGGTAGTGCTGCCCGTAAAAAGCTGTCCAGGTGGGTACATGGGCAATACGTTACACTTAAAACCGATGGCGCAGATAAATATGGCCGCACATTGGCAGAGGTATTTTCCGGTGGTCTGAATATCAATAAGGAGATGGTTAAATCAGGCTACGCATGGGCTTATCGGAAATATGTCAGAGACACGGAATATATCCGCTTGGAAGAGCGGGCAAGAGCTGCCAGCCTTGGCCTTTGGTCTGAACCCAATCCGATTTATCCCAGCGAGTTCAGAAACGGCAAGAAAGCGGGAATGGTCACCCAACAGATTAAACCGTCTTATGCCATGCCTAAAACAGGCGGGAAGTTTACCTGTTCGGGAAAACGCTTCTGTAAAGAGATGAGCTCCTGCTCTGAAGCGAAATTTTATTTGAATAAATGCGGCGTTCGCCGTCTTGATAGGGACGGTGACGGTATTCCCTGTGAAAGTATTTGCTGATTTGTAAGACAGCCTGAAACCAAACATTTCAGGCTGTTTTTTATTTTTTTGCTTGCCTTTCTTTATAAGATATACTATAATTCGTTTCATGGATTAGGAAATAAGAAACCCGCCGTTGGGAGCGGCGGGAATCGAAAAAGAAAGGAGGTGATGAAGATGATTAAAATCCTAATCTTAGTGATTTTATTAGTTCTCTCTAGCAAAGCGTACTAATTAAAACACAAACCGGGGCGGTGGTAACACCGCCTCATCTCCCGAACTTTCTTAAAACATTTATACCACAAAGGATTTCCAATGGCAAATCTAACCGACCACAGCCGCCGCCTACGCGCCCAAACCGCTGCCGAATTTAACAGAGAGAAGCTGGAAAGCGGAGAATACCGTCAGTTTTTGATTAAAGGCCATGCCGCCGATTTGGATTTGATTGACGAAGCCGTCAAACTGGCAGGCGGTAGCCGGACCCAAGCCTTAAAAGCCATTTGTGAGTTCTATCTGTCTCATGTCCAAAAGTAATTTTTAAAGCCGTTTAAAATCCTTTCAAACAGCCTTTTGCCAAAATCCCTGTAACCGATTATTCAGTTACAGGGATTTTTTTCATGTCTATCAAAACCGAGCTGCCGTGGGTGGCGGAAGCCCGCCGCCATATCGGCCTTGCCGAGATTCCCGGTAAAAAACACAACCCGACCATCATCAACTGGTTAGCCGCTTTAAATGCGTGGTGGCGCGATGACGAAACGCCTTGGTGCGGTACGTTTGTGGCGCATTGCTGCCGCAGCACGGGCCGCGGACTGCCCAAGCATTGGTACCGTGCCAAGGCATGGGCAGAGGCAGGCACGCGCTTAAAGCAACCGGCCTATGGCTGCATCGTGGTGTTAGAACGCCAGGGCGGCGGTCATGTGGGCTTTGTGGTCGGTCAGGACGCCCAAGGCAACCTGATGGTGCTGGGCGGCAATCAGGGTAATAAGGTCAGCATTGCCAAATTCCCGCGCAGCCGCGTTACGGCCTATGTGTGGCCGTCCGAAAAAGGCGCGCCGCGCCACCCGCTCGACAGTCGGTACAAGCTGCCGCGACTGAATTTGGCAGGCGGCTTTTCTAAAAATGAAGCATAAGGCCGTTTGAAAAAATGAAACTTTGGTTAATCGATATTATTCACGCCGTTGACGTCATTTGTAACGGCTATCTTTGGCTGTATGTCATCGCTTTCGTTTTCCGGATGTTTTTTCTGAAAAACCATTTTCTGATTTTAGTGCGCCGCAAATGGGATTTTAGCGATACGTTGATGATTGTTGCGTTGCTCGGTGTGGTGTTTATTCCGAGCGAAGCGGCTTTGAAATCGATGCTGGGGGTGTAAATGAAACTGCTTAAATGGCTCTCCGGCCTGATTGTCAACCCCGCCACCGGGCAAATCTCGCATACCAAGCTGTGGGCAAACGTGGCTGCCGCAGCGATGACCGTCAAATTCGCCCAAACCCCCGAAGCCCCCGAGTGGCTGTGGTGGGCATACGGCGCGATGGTCGGCGGCTACGCCTTAATCAAGCGCGGCATTGCGGCCATTCCCCAAGTGGCGCAAATCAACAAAGGTAAAGACGATGTGGAAAACGCTTAGCCCGGTGTGGCAAACCTTGATTTCAACTTTGCTGCTGGTGGCGGCGGTGTCGGCTCTGTATTTCTGCGGTTATCAGGCTGCGGCAAAACAGGCGGATGCCGATAAAGCCGAAATCATCGCCACTTATCAGGCTTCGGCTCTGGCTGCCGAGCAGCAATACGCGGCCAAGCTCGCCGAAGCCGCCGCCGAAAAGCAAAAGTGGATGGACTTTGCCCAACAGCAAAGCCGTGATCTGGCGGCGGCCTACCAAGAAATCGACCGCCAAGCGGCGCAATTGGAGAAACAGATTGATGAAACGGTACAAAAAGACGGCGGCGGTTTTAACGGCATTGGCTCTGACAGCGTGCGCCTCTACAACCGCGCCCTCGGCCACGCCGATTAAGGTAATCGAAAAGGCGGAAATGCCGCCGGTATCTTCCGAGCTGCTGCTCGTTCACGAACGCCCCGAGCGTCTGGGCGGCGGCTCACCCCAACAACTGTTAGACCACGCCGTACGCCTCGGAGCGTATGTGCAGAAGCTGGAATATCAGGTTTCCGGCTGGCAGGCGTGGTATGAGCAAGAGAACAGCAAATGACCGACATTATCGACAAAGCCGCTGAAAACGAAGCCGTCTTTTTGGCCGAAGCCCTCTATAAGGCCAGGCGGTTTGAAACCGTGGACGCGAGCACGTACGAATGCGAAGACTGCGGCGATACCATTCCCGAAGCGCGGCGGCAGGCCGTCCGGGGCTGCACCCGCTGCGTGCTGTGTCAGGAATATTTCGAACGCGGGTGGCCGTAATGGACAATAAAACCTTTATCAGTATTGAGTTTTGGCAGTTGGTCGGCTTCCTGCTCTCGTTTCTGGGCGTCTGCTGGGGATTCGGCAAAATGCTGCTGGCTCAGTTTCAGGCGCAGCAGGCTGAGCGGCAGAAGCAGTACGAACGCCTGCAGAGCAAAGTGGAGCAGATGGAGCGGACGCTTGGCGAGTTTTCCGCAGCCTTGCCGATGACCTATGTTTTGCGCGAAGACTACATCCGCAACCAAGTGGTGCTGGAAGCCAAAATCGACAAAATCAGCGAGAAGCTGACCGAGATTTACAAGATGGAGAGCCAAAAAAATGATTAGCGAAGAATTGATGGCCAAGCAGCGGCGCGAAGGCATGCGCTGGCAGATTCTTAATACACTGAACAAAGCCCGTCCGCACACCACGGCGGAAACCTTTCTGCTCGACATCATGAATGCGATTTACCCGCAAACCACCGCGCTGGAATTGCGCCAGCAGCTCGACTATCTGGCCGACCGCAAGCTGGTGGACGTGAGCAAAACGCCGCACGGCTTATGGTTTGCCGACTTGACCAGCTTGGGCGTGGACATCGCCGAATACACGGTCGAATGCCGCCCCGGCATCGCCCGACCCGAGAAAGTGTGGGCTTGATATGGCACGCAGAAGTACAGTCGAACAGCTGCCCGAAGCCGTGCGCCACGAGTTTGAACGAAAGCTGGTGGAAAACGGTTTTGCCGATTATCAGGCTTTGGCCGGATGGTTGCAGGCGCAGGGCTACGAAATCAGCCGCTCGGCGGCGCACCGCTACGGGCAGAAAGTGGAAAAGCGGTTCAAATCCATCAAGGCCAGCACCGAAGCAGCGCGGCTGTTGGCGGAAAAAGCCGCCGATGACGACAACAAACTTTCTGCCGCCCTTACGGCGATGATTCAGGACGAATTGTTCAACGCGCTGGTGGAAGTGGGCGAACAAAACGATATGGAAGCCGCCGAGCGGCTGGGCATGATGGCGGCGACCGCCAAAAACATCGCCCCGCTGATTTCCGCCACCACCCGTTTGAAACAGTTTCAGACGGCCCTGCAAGACAAAATGGCACGCAAATTCGCCGAACTGGAAGCCGAATCCGCCAAACAGGGCAGCGGTTTGGATGCGGACACGCTCAAACGCATCCGGCAGGAAGTGTACGGAGTGTTCTCATGACTTCGCCCGCCTTAACCCTCTATCCCTACCAAAAGAAATGGCTGGCGGACGACAGCCGTTTCAAGGTGGGGATGTTTGCCCGTCAGACGGGTAAAACCTTTACCACCACGCTGGAAATCGTGTTGGACTGCTTGGAGGCGGAAGCGCAGGGCAAACGCACGCGCTGGGTGATTCTGTCGCGCGGCGAGCGGCAGGCCAAAGAAGCGATGAACGAAGGCGTGAAACGCCATTTGGAAGCGGCAGGCATGGCCTGCGAGATTTTGCAAGTACCGTTTGATGCCGCCACCAACGCGCTGGAAGTGGTGCTGCCCGGCGGCAGCAAAATCACCGCGCTGCCCGCCAATCCCGACACCGCCCGCGGCTTCTCCGCCAATGTGTTTTTGGACGAATTCGCCTTCCACAAAGACAGCCGCGAGATTTGGAAAGCCCTGTTTCCGGTGATTTCCGCAGGCTGGAAGCTGCGCGTGGTGTCCACGCCCAACGGCAAGGGCAACAAATTCTACGAACTCGTTACCGATGATAAAAATAAAGAGTGGAGCCGCCACATCGTCGACATTTACCAAGCCGTTGCAGACGGCCTGCCGCGCGACACCGCACAACTCAAAGCCGGTCTGAACGACCCCGACGCATGGGCGCAGGAATTCGAGCTGCAATGGCTGGACGAAGCATCGGCTTGGCTCTCTTATGATTTGATTCACGGCGTGGAACACGAACAGGCGGGGCTGCCCGAATACTACGGCGGCAACCCGTGCTTTGTCGGCGCGGACATCGGCATCCGCAACGATTTATTTGTCGTGTGGGTGTTGGAGCAAGTCGGCGATGTGCTGTGGACGCGCGAACTGATTACCCGCCGCCGTGCGAGCTTTGCCGAGCAGGACGCATTACTGGACGATGTGTTCGACCGCTACCGCGTCATCCGCTGCTGCATGGATAAAACCGGCATGGGCGAAAAGCCCGTCGAAGACGCGCAGCGGCGGCACGGCGAAAGCCGCGTGGAAGGCGTGCTGTTTACCTCCGCTTCCAAGCTGGCGATGGCCTCCATCGGTAAAGAAGCGTTTGAAGACAAAAAAATCCGCATTCCGATTAACCAAGAGCTGCGCACCGATTTGCACAAGCTGCAAAAAACCACCTCCGCCACCGGCGCACCGCGTTTTGTGGCCGAAAGCGATGCCAACGGCCACGCCGACCGCACATGGGCGTGTTTCTTGGCATTGAACGCGGCGCATGAAGATACCGGCCCGGTGCGCGTTACCAGCCGCAATGTACGGCGCAGAAGCCGTCTGACCGGAGGATATTAAGATGAGACTGTTCCATTCCTTATTCGGATTGCACACATTCGAGCTAATCGACCAAGTCAGCGTATTTGAAAACGAAAAAGACCGTTTGCCGCCCGCACGATGCTTTATTCAACGCTGCCGTGTCTGCGGCAAAATCCGTAAAACAATGATTCGATATTGAGGCCGTCTGCAAATGAAAAAGCCCCATTTCAAACTCAAAACCCCCGCCGGCAAAGTCGCCCTCAATGCCGACAACCTTACCGCCCATATCGCCGCCGCACAACGCTTTATGGGCGTAGGCGGCTTCGGCGGCTGGCTGCCCAATCCCGACCCCGTGTTAAAAAAACTCGATAAAGACATCGCTGTCTATCGCGAACTGCTGTCCGACCCGATTGTCGCCGGCCATGTACGCCGCCGCAAAGCCGCCGTGGCGGGCATGGACTGGCGGCTGGACGATGACAGCGTTGCCCCCAAAACCGCCGAAGCGGTGGCCGCGCTGTTTGACGGTTTGGATTTATACCGCCTCATCAACCAAATCCTTGATGCCGCATTGTTCGGTTACCAGCCGATTGAAGTGGTATGGCGGCAGGATAAGCTGTGGCTGCCGTCCGAAATCGAAGCCAAGCCGCAGGAGTGGTTTCATTTCGACGACGAAGGCCGTCTGCATTTCAGCCGCTATTTTTCAGACGGCAACGAGCCGCTGCCCGACTATAAATTCCTTTGCCCCACGCAAAACGCCAGCTATACCAACCCCTACGGCACGGGCGACTTGGCCAGCGTGTATTGGCCGACCGTGTTCAAGCGCGGCGGTTTGAAATTCTGGGCGGAGTTCGCCGAGAAATTCGGCGCACCGTGGATTATCGGCAAAGAACCGCGCAGCAACACACCTGCCGATACCGACAAACTCTTGGACGCACTCGAACAGCTTATCGGCAACGCTGTGGCCAGCATTCCGAACGATTCCAGCGTCGAAATCAAAGAAGCCGCCGGCAAACAGGGCAGTGCGGACGTGTACGACCGCTTTATCCGCTACTGCCGTTCCGAAATCGCCATCGCGCTGCTCGGCCAAGACCAAACCACCGAAAAAGACACCAACCACGCCAGCGCGACGGCGGGCTTGGAAGTGACCCAAGACATCCGCGACAGCGACTGCCGCATTGTCGAAAGTTGTCTGAACGAACTGATCGGCTGGGTGTGCGACCTGAATTTCGGCACGGACGAGGTGCGGCCTAAGTTCGTCTTGTTTGAAGAATCCGAAGGCGGCAAAGAGCAGGCCGAACGCGACCAAATCCTCACCGCCTGCGGCGTGCGCCTGAGCGAAAGCTATTGGAAGCGTGCCTATAATCTGAGTGATGAAGACATTGCCGTGGTGGGAAATGTGGAAACGCCGGAGCATTCGGACGGCCTGAAAACCGCAACGCCTTTGGATTTTGCCGAAACGGAACACTTCGCCGATGCAGGCATGGTCATCGACACACTTACTCCCGATGCAGGCCGTCTGAACGCGCAGAGCCAAGCCCTGACCGCCGCATTGATGGCCGATTTGCAGCAGGGCGAAACCGCCGAAAACCTGCTCGACCGCTTGGCGGCGGCTTACCCGAATATGGACGACACCGCCTTGCAGGAAGAGTTGGCACGGCTGATTTTTTTATCCGAACTGGTCGGCAGGATTGAAGCCGCAGAGGAGCTGGTGCAATGAATCCCGAAGATATCAAAGCCGTATTTGAGATGAAGCCCGAAGCCGCCGTTGCCTATCTGAAGCAGAAAGGCGTAGCGGTATCGTGGGACTGGCAGGATATGCTGGACGACGCGCACGCCACCGCGTTTACCGTTGCCAAAACCGCAGGCATGGACGTGGCCAACGATATTTACAGCGCGGTGGTCAAAGCCGCCGAAACAGGCCAAACGCCGGAGCAGTTCAGCCAAGAAATCACGCCCGTCTTGCAGCGCAAAGGCTGGTGGGGACGGCAGGAAGTGCCGAATCCCGATACCGGAGAATTTCAGACGGCCATGCTCGGCAGCCCGCACCGCCTGAAAACCATCTATATGACCAATATGCAGTCGGCCTATATGGCAGGCCGGTATGTTCAAATGAAAGAAGCGGCGGATACCCATCCCTATTGGGAATATATCGCCGTCAACGACAGCCGCACCCGCGAAACCCACCGCCTGCTGCACGGCAGGATATACCGCGCCGACGACCCGGTGTGGGACAGCCTCTATCCGCCGCTGGATTACCGCTGCCGCTGCCGTGTGCGCCCCTTATCCGCCGAACGCGGCCGGGACAAAGTGCTGCCAAGCCCCGAACTTGAAACCATCACCGTAGACATCGGCGAAAACCGCTTTACCGGCGAGCAACGCCACGCCCGACGCACCGGTATCCGCATCGGCAGGCAGTTCGTTGCCCCCAATGCCGGTTTCAACGCCAATCAGGGCAAAACCATGCTCAGCCGCATGGCGCAGGTAGCCGTCGACAAAGCCCAAGCAGTCCATCCCGACATTGCACGGGTCGCGTTGAAAGAAATGATGAAAAACGAGCGTTTCAAAAACAGCCTGAGCGCAGGCGCATTGGCTTGGGTACTGGAATTATTGAAAGGTTGAGAGCTTGAAATGATTGAAATCAGTCTGGACGCGGACAAACTCGAACGCGGCTTGAGCCAACTCCTCAAAAATGCCACCGATACCCGCCCTATGATGCGCGGGCTTGCCGCCGAAATGGTCAGTCTGACCGAGGACAACTTCGACAGCGAAAGCTGGGACGGGAAAAAATGGAAACAAAGCCGCCGCGCCGCAGAAGAAAACGGCAAAACCCTGCAAAAAGACGGCCAACTGGCCGCCAGCATCAGCACCCGAACAGGCAAGGGCTTCGCCCGCATCGGCAGCAACAAACCCTACGCCGCCATCCACCACATGGGCGGTACGGTAAAAGCCAAAAACAAACCGTATCTCATGATACCGACAGGGAAAGGGTTCAGAAAAGTCAAACAGGTGGAAATACCCGCCCGGCCATACCTCCCCGTCAACGGAGACGGCCAACTCCAAACCGGAGCCGAACAACGCCTGCTCGACATCGCTCTTGACTCTCTCTCAAAAGGGCTGTAAAAAGAAAAAAAACGGGCAAATCCGCCCGTTCCATTTTGTTGCACTATATGCAACAGCGTTGCAATTTCCCCATACCACATCATCCGCCAAAGTCCCCCTTTATCCCATTTATCTCACAGACCCCTGTATATTTATCTCAATGGGTTTCAGCATTGTCCTGTTAAACGGCTATAAGGGTAAAGGCCGTCTGTAAACAGTTGTCTCAACCATTTACAGACGGCTTTTTAATTGGCTTTGGGATTTTACAGACGGCCTTTGCCGATGAAAGGCCGTCTGCAAATTTCTTATTCGCCCAACAGCGCGATATCCGCCACCGCGTTCATCTGCTCTGCCAGTTGGTTGAGCAGGTTCAGGCGGTTTTGTTTGACGACGGCATCGTCGGCCATCACCATCACGCCGTCGAAGAAAGCGTCGACTTGCGGTTTGATGGCGGCCAGCTCGGTTAAAGCCGTCTGAAAATCGCGTTGGGCGACGGCGGCGGTGATTTTGGGCTGCAAGGCTTGTGCGGCGGCAAACAGGGCTTGCTCTTCGCTTTGCTGCAACAGGGCTTCGTTGACCGCGCCAAGCCCGCCATCGGCTTTTTTCAAGAGGTTCTGCACGCGTTTGTTGGCGGCGGCCAGCGCGGCGGCTTCGGGAAGCTGTTTGAACGCGGCTACGGCTTTGAGCTTGGCCTCCAAGTCGTCCAGATGGTCGGGGCGTTGCGACAATACGGCGGCAACGATGTCTTGCGGATAGTCGTTTTGCAGCAAAACGGCCAAGCGCGCCTGCATGAAGTCGGCCACTTCGGCAACGGTGTTTTCAGAGAGTTTGCCGGTGGGGAAGGTAGCGAATGCGGCGTTCAGCACGTCGCTGATACGCAGGCCGTTGTTCATCAGCATACGCAGGATGCCGAGCGCGGAGCGGCGCAGGGCGTAGGGGTCTTTGTCCCCGGTGGGAATCAGGCCGATGCCCCAGATGCCGACGAGGGTTTCGAGTTTGTCGGCCAGCGCGGCGGCAGTGGCGGTTTTGCCTTCGGGCAGCCCGTCGCCGGCAAAGCGCGGGCGGTAGTGCTGCTCGATGGCGTTGGCGATTTCTTCGCTTTCGCCGTCGAGACGGGCGTAGTATTTGCCCATGGTGCCTTGCAATTCGGGAAATTCGCCGACCATTTCGGTAACGAGGTCGGCTTTGGATAGGCGGGTGGCGCGTTCGGCTGCGGCGGCATCTGCCCCGAGTGCTTTGGCGATGTGGCCGCTGATGCTCATCAGGCGGTCGAGACGCTCGGCCTGACTGCCCAGTTTGTTGTGGTACACCACTTGCGAGAGCTTGGGCAGGCGGCTTTCCAGCGTGGCTTTTTGGTCTTGCTTGTAGAAAAATTCGGCATCGGAAAGGCGCGCGCGCAATACGCGCTCGTTGCCGCTGATGATGTGCGACGGATTGGCGGTTTCCAAGTTGGAAACCAGCAGGAAGCGGTTCATCAGCTTGCCGTTTTGGTCGAGCAGCGGGAAGTATTTTTGGTTTTGCTGCATGGTCAGAATCAGGCATTCCTGCGGCACGGCAAGGAAGTGTTCTTCAAAACCGGCCTCCAGCACCACCGGCCATTCCACCAGCGCGGTAACTTCGTCGAGCAGGGCTTCGTCGGCGGCCACGCAGGCGTTCAGACGGCCTGCGTTGTCGTTCAAGGCTGCCTGAATGGCGGCTTTGCGTTCGGCAAACGAGGCGATGACGCGGCCTTCGTTTTTCATTTGTTCGGCGTAGCTGTCGGCATCGGTGATGGTGATGAGGCCGTCTGAAAGAAAGCGGTGCCCCAAAGTCTGGTTGCGGCTTTGCAGGCCGAGTACGCTGACCTCCACCACATCCGAACCGTGCAGCACCACCAGCCCGTGTACGGGGCGCACGAAGGTGAAGGTGCTGCTGCCCCAGCGCATCACTTTCGGAATCGGCAGCTTTTTCACCGCCTGATTGATGATGTCTTCCAAGAGTTCGGACAGGCTTTTGCCTGTTTGCGTGTATTCGTAGGCATAAACGTCTTGCCTGCCGTCGTGGATGATTTTCAAATCTTCGATTTTCGCGCCCGCACCGCGTGCAAAACCTTCCAAAGCCTTGGTCGGCACGCCGTCTTTCATGCCGTTTGCCACCGCCGGGCCTTTTTTCACAATCTGCTGGTCGGCCTGCACGGGCTTGACGTTTTTCACCTGCACCGCCAAGCGGCGCGGCGAGGCATAGGCGGTATATTCTGTTGAGCCGTCAATCAGTTGGGCTTTTTCCAAGCCTTCGGCAACGGAGGAGGCAAAGGCGTTGCCCAAAGTATTGAGGGCTTTGGGCGGGAGTTCTTCGGTTAAAAGTTCGATTAACAGGGTTTGGGTCATTTTTTACTTTCTTTAAGATAACAAGCGGCTGCGCTTTTTCGTATGGCGTGATTATAGTTGAAATAGAGTTTAAACGGATTGAACAGTGTTGCCGTAAGCCGCCACTTTTTCATCTGCGCTCAATAGCACAATCCCTTCAATTTGCGACTGGGCGATTAAGATGCGGTCAAACGGGTCTTTGTGGAGGTCGGGCAGATTGGCGGTGGCGGCAGAATGCAGCCCATTAATCGGCAGTTCGATATAGCCGTTGTCCAGCAGGGCGCGGCGGAACAATACGGGATTGACAACAAAGTCGGCACGCCCCAAGCCGGATTTGATGGCAATTTCCCAGATACTGGCCGCGCTGAACAGCAGATCATTATCCTGATTTTCAATGATGTCGCAGGCAGTACCGCTTAATTTCTGGCTGCCGCAGGCTGCCCACAGCAGGATATGCGTGTCCAGCAGGTATTTCATTCTGTCGCCCCACCAAACAGGGCTGAAATTTCCGTTGTTCCCATCTCATTGAAATCATCAGGAATCTGCATGTCTGGCATAAAGCCGATACGCTTGTTTTTTTTGTGTTCGGATTGGTAAGGCAGCACCTGTACCATAGGCTTGCCCGCTTTGGCAATAATAAACGGCTCGCCGTGTACCGCACCCTCCAGCAAGCGGGAGAGGTTGGTTTTGGCTTCATGGATATTGACGGTTTGCATGACAGTACCTCTCAAATATCAGACTAAGTTTGGTTAGTCTAGTCTATATCAAAATAGATTTCAATGGAAAGATGCGGTAAAACAAGTTGTTTCGGCGTGCAACTATCTGTACCTGCGACAGCCAAACGGTCTCTTGCTCAAATCTGACTTCGACTTGGGTTTGGCCGTCTGAAGTTTGGTAGATTTCAATCAGGTTGGTCATGGCGTTTTGTTTTTCATTGGCCGGAAACCGGATTTGCAGACGGCTTTGTTGTGATGTAAGCCATCTGCAAAGTATTTAACCGGTTATTATTGGAGCTTTGGGGATTTTCCTGACTATTATAGCGATAACTAAGCTGATTGCTAAGGTTAGCAATGAAGTCAGGGGTATCTCTATTAGGGCGGGCATACCTGAAAATATGGTTTCAACTTTCGACATAATGAGTAAGTGTATGAAATAGATAAAAAACACATTCTCGGAGATGGTTTTTAGTATTTTATTATACTTACTGTTTATTTTAATATCGAATATTAAAACAAATATTGAGAGTGCTGCCATTGCTACGTTTATTGTTAAATATTCGTATGCTGTCGTTATAGTTGTGTTTGCATGGTAGCTCAGCCAGATTGTGGCGATGAAAGTTGTTAGTGATGAAAGTAAGAAAATATATAGAACGGTAGTTTTCTTAACTTTGTTAAGAATTGCTTGTTTATAGCGAATCAATAATCCACCTAATATAAAGTATCCGATATAACCGAAAACAGGGCTGTAGTTAATGCCCATAGGGTTGAGAAATCCTATGGATATGTAGCCTTTAATCAGATAAACGGTAAACCATAATGTAAGCAGATAAAATATTAAACTAGGGCTTTTGTTAATATTTTCATAGAGGTTTTTAATGAATGGAAGGGTTGCATAGATAAAAATCATAGCATATGCAAACCATAAGTGATACATAACCGGTTCATGCAGCATATGGGTAAACTTTATATCCACACCATAATGTTTAAGGTGTAAAACGTAAATAATACTCCAAAATATTAGTGGAATAGTAATTTTCCATATTCTTCCGGATATTCCGGATAGTGTATTGCCGGATATTTTTTCTGTGTTGAGAAGTAATGCCCCGGATAACATGAAAAATAAGGGAACACTTACTCGGGCAAATGAATCAAACAGGTTGGCAAATAACCAATTTGATTCATGGAT
This sequence comes from Neisseria animalis, assembly GCF_900636515.1. Lineage (NCBI taxonomy): Bacteria > Pseudomonadati > Pseudomonadota > Betaproteobacteria > Neisseriales > Neisseriaceae > Neisseria > Neisseria animalis. Next base: position 1,888,419 of record NZ_LR134287.1, on the reverse strand, counting down.
ACCGGTAAAGTCGATTAAATATTTTGCGGATACATGTATGACTATAACCAAAAAAATGGCATAAATTCTGCAAAGGTCAGCCCATTGAAACCTACTGTTCATGTAATTATCCAAGTTTGTATATTGTTATGATAAATAAGTACCGGTATTTAAAATTTACAGACGGCTTTTTGCTGGAAAATGCCGTCTGTAAATCGCTACTTTGGTTTATATAGTCCAATGAAAGATGTTACCGTGCTGCATTTGGTTATTCCGTCATTTGGTAATAGTCGCGAATCATTGATGAATATTCGCTGCGTGTGCTTACATTTTGGATTTGATGGTGTCGGAAATCCAGTAATAAATACGGTAAAACTTGTGCCGGTTTCAACATTTTTTCAATTGGAATCAAAATGCCGTTGCAGTTTCGCAATCTTCTGGCAATTGCGCCAAAATCGAATGCGATAATCGGCATACCTTTTACGGAGAGTGCCGCACTTAATGTATAGGAGTAGGTTTCGGGACATACTGCAGGAAACCAAATGGCATCCAAGTCGGCTTTATGGATTGTTTCTTGTAATTCTTTATCTTGGTATGCGCCGAGAATTTCAACATTATCTAGCGAACGCAATCTGTTGTCGTCCATGGTATAACCGATGATGACAAAGGTAATGTCCAAACCTAAGCGGCGGCATTTTTCGGCAAGCTCGCAAACCATATTGAAGCCTTTGTGCAATCCTATTGCTCCGATAATGCCGATTCTTCTGTTTGAGTTTATGTCGAATGGACGGAGGGCATCATGATATTCAGGCCAAATATCGAAATGAGGGCGTACATGAATAGGTAAGCCGTTGAAGTAGCGTTGCAGCCGCCATTTCACATCTTCATCAGGTACGAATACTTTTTCTGCGCCGTGTAATATGTTGCCATACCAATGCCGGTATTTTTGAATGTCGTATTGATGAGGTTGTGCTTCCGGATTACCTTGTATGCAGTGGTTGCATTCTTCTTTGTCAGGCTCTCCGCAAAAGATGGAATGTCCTGCTTTCATTAGGGTAATTTGCGGACAGATAGGCAGATAATCATGTACGGTAAAGTAGTAAGGGATTGAGGATACTCGGAGTGCATTCGTTAAGTTGTCGATAAACAGCGTGGTAAAACCTTTTAAATGGTGGAAATGTACTGCCGTTGCTTTGATTTCTTCTTTCAGGAAGCGGATAAGGCCGTCTGTATTTCGGGGAATAGGAATGTTCGGCAGAGGGTGAATCCCTTCCAAATGTAATACGGGTTGCTGTTTTTTGTTTGGTTTTAATGAAATAACGGCATAGCCTTCAGCAGCCAGCTTTTCTACCATTTCCAAATGGTGTTTTTCTGTACCGCCACCTAAGTTGTGGCTGACAAACAGCATAACGGGTTTGTTTTGTATAAAATGTTTTAAACGCTTCATGTCCACTCGTTGTCTGAAAATTGCAACTGTATCGGCTTCAATGAATTTTGAAACGCTGGGAAGGTGGCCGGGATGCAGTTTTTTGATGATTTTCAAAGCGTGTTTGACCCGCTCTTCTCTTACTTCGGAACTGAAAGAACTGCTTCCGTGATGGCGTACGAATACTCCACCGGCTATCAGGTTGCGCCAGCCTGCTTTTTCTACCCTGACGCACAAATCGTTTTCTTCGCCATATCCTTTGCCGAATGATTCATAATCGAAATATCCGATGTTTTCCAAGCATTTCCGACGGACGTACATACAGAAGCCGACACCGGTTGGGGTATCGACCGTCTCAAGCCGGTTGGCTTCGGCAAAAAATACGCTTAATTCGGCATCGGAAATTTCGTATTGGTAAGGGTAGTCTTCGACAAAACAGGGGTAGCTGCAAATGGTGGCACTGTTGGACATGGCGGTAATTGTTCCCGCCGTCGGATATTTTTCGGCGCAAGCCAGCAGATTATCCAACCAATCATCATAGACTTGTGTGTCGGAGTTCAGCAGCACGACATCTCGTTCAGGATGGAGCGAGAATCCATAGTTGCAGGTTAGTACGAAACCTTTGTTTTCTTCATGCTGGTGGTATTCAAATTGGAAATCTTGGCTGAACTCGTTAAGTTTTACCCGCAAGTCATCATCAGGGCCTCGATCTTCAATAACCAAAAGGTTGAAAGGGGTTTTGGTTCGTGCGGTTAATACGCTGTAGATACAGCGGAGTGTATCGTTTGGCGCTCCATATACAGGTATCAGAACATCAACAACTTCAGCATCTGACGGGGGGGGGGGTAGTTTTGTTTGAGGTTTTCCCAATCTTCCGCAGATGGTTTAACGGGACGGTTGTGTTTCAGGGTATTCATGCTATTTTTCTTTTTTGATGAGTTTGTACAGGAAATGGATAGGGCTGAGTAAGCTCCATGCTGTCGAATTTAGGATTCGGACAGCTTCCTGATAACTCTGTATTTCGGTAGTCGGAAAGAAAAGGGGTTTCTTAGGGCGTTTTTTTATTTTCCAATTCAATTTTTTTACGGCACGAATGATTTGATAACTCGGGCTTTTGTAAATATATCGGAGCATTGCATGCCCGTTTATTGACACGGCGGGAGAGGGCGTGGAGTCGGATTGTTGCTCGCGGTGCAAGGCTCTCATGCTTTCCCGGTATCTGGCATTGTCATATGCTTGTTTGAGCTTACCTAATTTGTCTTCAAGCTCTTGTATTTTCTTGGTTTGTTCCATATTTTTCTGTTCCATGCTGTTGGCAAAAAGGGTTAATTCAACATGGTCTGATACTTCATTTTCAAGTGTTTGTATTTTCTGAGTTTGTTCGGTATCGTGCTGTTTCATGTTGCAGATAAGGTGGACTAAGTCGACATAACCTAAATTATATTGCAAAAACAAATCTTGATGTTTGTTGCATACTTTTTGCCAATTCAGACGGTTAAGCTCAGGATTTGCCGACAGTTTATCAATGAGGGAGTCTTGGCTGCTTCGTCTTCTGTATTTAAACAGTATTTCTGGAATTTGATATACTGTTCCTCCGTTTTTCAATATCCGAATCCAATAATCCCAGTCCTCATGAGTATCTAAACTTTCATCGAAGCCATCTAGCACCCGATAGTCAGTAGCGCGGTGAAATGAAATAGAAGGAAATTTATTTCCCATCAGCAGGCTTCTAAAATCTTCGTAAGGCGGTATTTCCCACAGACCACTTTGTACCCCGAAAAATTCTGCTTGGGGATAAACCAGTTTGCAGTCAGGATTGCTTTCCAATATTGCTACTGCTTTGGCGGTGTATTCAGGCAGAATCACATCGTCTGCATCGAGAAACAGAAAATATTTGCCGCCTGCCAAACGGGCGGCGTAGTTGCGGGCGGACGATACGCCTTGATTTTCCTGAAATGCGTAGCGGATATGGGGCTTGCCGGCCAAATAATTTTGTAAATAGTCCCTGTGTTCTTGAGTAGAGCCGTCATCAATAATGATGATTTCAATATTGGAATGGGTTTGCTGTTCGACTGATTCGATTGTTTCGGCGATGTATGCTTTGCAGTTGTAGTAGGGAATCATCACGGAAACAAGCGGAGGGGCGGTATTCATGGCAGTTCCTAATCTGTATGGTTTTCAGACGGCACCCAATGCAGTCATGCCGTCTGAAGGTTTATTTGCCTTCTTGTTTCGGTATATGGCTCAATGCGGCGTAGTAGCCGTTTTGTGCCAAGAGTTCGGCGTGTGTGCCTTCTTCGATGATTTTACCGTCGTCCATCACGATAATACGGTCGGCTTCTTCGATGGTGCTCAAGCGGTGGGCGACGATGATGCTGGTGCGACCGTGCATCAGACGCTCAAGGGCTTGTTGGACGAGGCGTTCGGATTCGTTGTCGAGTGCGCTGGTGGCTTCGTCGAGCAGCAGTATCGGTGCGTCTTTGAGAATGGCTCGTGCGATGGAGACGCGCTGGCGTTGGCCGCCTGAAAGTTGGCTGCCGTTGGCACCGATGTGCTGGTGCAGCCCTTGCGGGGAGTTGGCGACCAAGTCTTGCAGATTAGCAGCTTTGAGTGCGGCGAGTACTTCTTCTTCGCTTGCCTCGGGGCGGCTGTAGCGTACGTTTTCAAGCAGGGTGTCGTCAAAGAGGAAGACATCTTGGGAAACAAGGGCGAATTGGGAGCGGAGGTTGCTCAATTCGACATCTGCTATGTCGGTGCCGTCTATCAGAATTTTGCCGGCACTGGGTTCGACAAAGCGGGGCAGCAGGTTGACGGCGGTGGTTTTGCCGCTGCCGGAGCGTCCGACCAAGGCTACTTTTTCACCTGCGCGGATGTCTAAATTGAAGTTGTCGAGGGCTTTGCGGTGTTCTTCTTGGTAGCGGACATCGACGTGTTCAAATTGCAGACGGCCTGTAATGTTGCCGAGGGTTTTTGTGCCGGTATTTTTTTCGGGTTGCTCGTCTAAAAAACCGCACACGGCATCGGATGCGAGAAACATGGTCTGCATGGGAATGCTGATGTTGGCGAGGTTTTTAATCGGGCCGAGCATTTGCAGCATGGCGACGATAAAGGCCATAAATTCGCCGATGGTGGTGTAGCCTTTCTGACTTTGCCAGAGTGCGACGAAGATGACGATGGCGAGTGCGCCGGAGGCGATCAGTTCGCTGATGGGGGAACGGGCTGCGGTGGCTTGGGTGATTTTTTTTCCGAGGCGTACCAAAGTGCCGTTTACTTTGGCAAAGCGTTCGGCCGCTTGGGGCTGCCCGCCGAACAGTTTGATGACGCGGTGGCCTTGGTGGGTTTCGTTTACTACGTTGTTTAATGTGCCGATGCTTTGTTGTGCGCTGGAGATGATGCCTTTCAAGCGGTTGCGGTAATAGCGTGAGAGCAATGACAGCAGAGGGAACATCAGGGCGACAATCAGGCTGAGCTGCCAGTTGAGATACAGCAGTACGCATACTAAGCCGATAACGATCATGGAGTCGCGGGTAAGGGTGATGAAAACGTTGCTGGCGTTGTTGATTGAGCTGTCGGCCATCTGCACGATGTTCATCAATACGGTGCCGGAGGGGTTTTTTTGGTGGAAGTCGGAGGAGAGCAGCAGCATTTTGCCGAACATGTCTCGGCGTACATGGCTGATGGCCATGACGGAAACCCAGGTCATCAGATAGGTGCTGGTGAAGCGGCAGATGCCGCGGATAATAATCAGGGAAATGAAAAACAGCGGGACAATCCAGACTTTGTTTTCCGTTCCCCAAATCAGGTGGGTAAATTGCGCTTTCCAGTTTTGCAGGGTGGCGATGATGCCGGTGGCTTGGCTCAGCTCGGGGGCTGCGGTGGGGACGGCAAATCCTTGGTTGACCAAGGGGGCGATAAAAGCCGCCAGATAGCTTTCGGTGGCGGCAACGCCGACGATGGCCAGTAATGCCCAAATAATACGGGCTTTATACGGTTTGACGTAATTCATCAGCCGCATAAAGCTTTTGGTGTCTTCTTTGCTGAAAAGTCCGAAGGTGAGTTTTTCTATCATATTGTTTGGTCGGCGTTTTGTAGTTTGGATAGGGTTTCAGACGGCCTTGGCGGCAGATGCCGGTATCACAATAATCGTGTCTATTGGGTTTGCGCAACCTGTATTCAGGCCGTCTGCAATTTGGGGGTGCGGGTTGGCATGGAATCCCGAAAAACACGGTGTCAACCATGTTGGTTTTTTTGGGACAATCCAACCTGCACTGCCGGATTCTGTTGGGTTTGCAACCCAACCTACAGCATTAGGCTGCTTGGTTTTTAATCAGCGGGAAGCCTAATTTTTCGCGGCTTTCTACAAATTTCTGCGCTACGGCACGGCTTAAGGTGCGGATGCGGCCGATGTAGGTGGCGCGTTCGGTAACGGAAATCGCGCCGCGCGCGTCGAGCAGGTTGAAGGTGTGGCCTGCTTTCAGTACCAATTCGTAGGCGGGAAGGGCGAGGGAGGCATCTTCGATTTCCAGCAGGCGTTTGGCTTGGGCTTCGTAGTCGTTGAACTGGCGCAGCAGCCATTCGGCATCGCTGTATTCGAAATTGTAGGTGGATTGTTCCACTTCGTTTTGGTGATACACGTCGCCGTAGCTGACGGCCTGGCCGTCGGGCGTGTGAGACCATACCAAATCGTAAACGTTTTCAACGCCTTGAAGATACATCGCGAGGCGTTCGATGCCGTAGGTAATTTCGCCGAGCACGGGCGAACAGTCGATGCCGCCGACCTGCTGGAAATAGGTAAACTGGGTCACTTCCATGCCGTTGAGCCACACTTCCCAGCCCAAGCCCCAAGCGCCGAGGGTGGGGTTTTCCCAGTCGTCTTCCACAAAACGGATGTCGTGCACTTTCGGGTCGATTCCCAATTCGCGCAGACTGTCGAGATACAAATCCTGAATATCTGCGGGCGCGGGTTTGAGGGCGACTTGGAATTGGTAGTAGTGTTGCAGGCGGTTGGGGTTGTCACCGTAGCGGCCGTCTTTCGGGCGGCGGCTGGGCTGCACATAGGCGGCATACCACGGCTCGGGGCCGAGTGCGCGCAGGCAGGTGGCGGGGTGCGAAGTGCCCGCGCCGACTTCCATGTCGAAAGGTTGAATCAGGGTGCAGCCGCGTTCGGCCCAGAAGGTTTGCAGTTTGAAGATGATTTGTTGGAAAGTCAGCATGGTAGTATTTGCAATCTGAAATAAACAATAAGGTGTTCATTTTACTGGTTTGACAGGGGTTTGAACAGATTTATAGGCAGCGCGTCGCGATATGCCGTCTGAAAACAGACAGGGTTGTTTTTTTCGGGCGGGTTTTAGGTATAATGCCGACAGGTTTTGATTTTTATTTTCCAATCATGTATCAAAGAGGAAAGACGATGTCTGACAACAACGATCACAAAGAACAACGCTTGGGTTTGTGGATTGCCGGCGGTGCGGCAGGTATTGCAACGGCGGTAACGCTGTTTCTGTCGGTATGGGGCTGGGAAACGGGCAAGATTGAAGGTTCGCCCGATTACGGCAAAGCGGCGGTTGCTGAAATAGCAGACGGCAATGCGGCGGAGAACGGCTCCGAGGCAACAGTTGAGGAAACCGAAGTGATGTACGAGGGATCTGCTGATGCCGATTCAATGGGAACCGCCGATGCCGAAGGTGCGGATACTGCTGCCGATGGTATGGATACTGCCGTTTCTCAAGATGAGAGCGGAGCAGCTGCCGACGGTTCTGCCGTGGTGGTGGAAAACGGTATCGTGAAATTCTATTTTGCCAGCGGAAAATCCGATTTGGCGGCTGGCGCGCAGGAAGCCTTGCAAGACGTGATTGCCGGCGTGAAAGAGGGTAAAAAAGCAGTTGTATCCGGTTTCCATGATACGACCGGTAATCAGGCGCAAAACGAAGAGTTGTCCAAACAGCGCGCGTTTGCGGTGAAGAATGCTTTGATGGGCTTGGGCGTAGCGGAAGAGCAAATCGAGTTGCGTAAGCCTGAAAACAGCGAAGGCAGCGGCGACAATGCCGAAGCCCGTCGTGTGGAAGTAGTGCTGGAGTAAATCATAGTCTGACAGACTGAAAAAGCCGTCTGCAAATTGGCCGAATGTGAAACAAAGGTTTCGGGGGCAATTTGCAGACGGCTTTGTGATGCGGATTGGACAAAAAATATAGGACGATACGGCTGTATTGCTTTGTATAGTCATTTAAAATAAGAATGATACAGCGTTGCTTTGCCTTGTCGTACTATCTGTACTGTCTGCGGCTTCGCTGCCTTGTCTCATTCTCATTTTATTCGACTATATCGCCCTATATTTTATTGGGCGATATTTTTTTAGATAACCTGCAGGATGCCGGTTTTGCTGTTGTATTTTTGCTATTCTATTCCGGCCAGCTTATGCGTCTGCAAACTCAGCGACCAATGCACGGGGGCATTCGGGCGGCTGTTGAGCAGGCCGATTTGGCGGATGGTGTCGTAAATATTCATTTCACCGTTTTGCTCGCAAGGCGACAGATAATAATGACGGGCACGGATTTTGCGCTCCATTTCTTCGGCAAACGCAGTCACATCGCCGTCGGCGACAATCCGTACTTCATCTGCGGTTTCGATATATTGTTTGGTATATTTTCCGGCATAGCAGGCTTTCGGACTGGCGGCGACAAAATCGATTTGCGGCGGCGCAGGGTTGAGGCCGTTGGTTTCGATGCAAAGGTAATAACCTTGTGCTTTAAGCGTATCCAGCAGAATATCCAGATGCGGCTGGATGGTCGGTTCGCCCCCGGTAATGATAACGGTTCGGGCAGTATATTGTTTCAGACGGCCTAAGATATCGCTCAGGCCGGTCATCTCGAATGTTAAATAATCCGTATCGCACCACCCGCAGGCAAGATTGCATTTGCCCAAGCGCAGGAAAACGGCTCTCATGCCCGTGTTGTAACCCTCTCCTTGCAGGCTTTCGAACATTTCGACCAGGCGGTATCGCGGATTTTCCGGACGGATTTCAGTCATGCCGCCGCCCATACTGCCAAAGCCGCCAATGCGGCGGGCAAACCTTGTTTCAATACGATGCTTTTATTGCCGGTGGAAAACGTGCCCCATGCGGCTGCAATCAAGACAAAGCCGAGAAACAGCATGGTTGCGGGAAAACGCGCGTTGTCCGGCGCGGCAAACTGTGCCCACAACAGGCCTGCCGCCAGAAAACCGTTGTACAGCCCCTGATTGCTGAACATATTTTGCACGCTTTTCTGCTGCAAAAATTCATACGGCAGCTGAAACAGCTTGGCGGCTTTCTCGCTGGGAATCTGCGTCATTTCCAGATAGGCGATGTAAAAATGCTCGGCGGCCACCAGCAATACCAGCAGTGTACCCAACAGGCTCATTCGTTTTCTCCTTCGTATTCGGCGCAAGAGGTCGGTGTTTCCCACAGCTTGACGCTGCATACGTTTATGCCTGCATTTTGCAGACGGCCGTATATTTCAACGGTCATGTTTTCGGCGGTGGTGCGGCGTTGAAGGCGCAGGGTTTTCATGTTCCACTCCTCCAACAGCGCGGCGATTCGGCTTTCCCGCTCATTGCTGCCGTCGTAGATAAAGGCGTGATCGAACGGGTCGATGATTTGCTGCTTGACGATGGCTTTGAGGTCGGTGAAATCCATTACCATGCCGTCTTTCGCCCCGCCCTGAATCAGGCCGTCTGAAACGGTAATTTCCAGCTTGTAAGTATGGCCGTGCAGGTTTTGGCACTTGCCGTCGTGACCGTCGAGCATGTGCGACGAATCAAAAGTGAAGATTTTAGTGATTTTCATGGTCTCATTATGGGTGTAATGCCCAAATAGCGGCGTTTGGCTAGATGGCGGACGGTTTCATTCGAATAAGGGTTTCGCTGCCGGTTTGCAGACGGCCTTTGTTTTTCCTTATCTGCATACGGAAAAGAGCGGCGTGATATAGTCATTCAACACAGAATGATACATCGTTGCCGCACCTTGCCCCAAGAAGCGGCCTGACTACATTGTTGAAGCAGCAACTCCGCCAACCCGTACCATATCCGTACTGCCTGCGGCTTTGCTGCCTTGTCTTATTCTGTGTTATCCGATATAGATGCGGCCAATACCGGCTTCATGGCTTTTCCGCCAGATATTCTGCCAAACCGCGCTCGCGCAATATGCAGCTCGGACATTCGCCGCAGCCGCCGATAACGCCGTTGTAGCAGGTATGGGTATGTTCGCGTACATAATTCAGACGGCCTAAGTCGTCGGCCAGCTTCCACGTTTGCGCTTTGGTCAGATACATCAACGGGGTGTGGATTTGGAAATCGTAATCCATCGCCAGATTGAGGGTAACATTCATGGACTTGACAAAGATGTCGCGGCAGTCGGGATAGCCGGAAAAGTCGGTTTCACACACGCCGGCAATAATGTGCCGGATACCCTGACCCTTGGCAAAAATGGCGGCATAAAGCAGAAACAAGGCATTGCGCCCGTCGACGAACGTATTCGGTATGCCGTTTTCGGCCGTCTGAATTTCCGCTCCATCGCTCATCAAGGCATTGCGGGTAATATGCTGCATCAAGCTCAAGTCAAGCACGGTTTGGGGAATACCCAAATCCTGTGCAATCCAGCACGCGCGTTCCAGCTCGACGGCATGGCGTTGGCCGTATTGAAAGGTAATGGCCTGCACATTGCCGCGGCCATATGTTTCAATGGCCTGCAGCAGGCAGGTGGTTGAATCTTGACCACCGGAAAAGATGACCAAGGCTTTTTGATTGTGCATAAAGATTCCTAGTTTTGGTATCGCGGGAGGGTTACGAACCGCGTATTGCAGGCTGCCGGTATGTCGAAAATTGCAACGGTTGCAATACTGACTTATCTTGCCGCGGGATAGCCGTTTCATTTGGCTCGGGGTAGGGTAGTCGGCAGTATAAAGCGTACATAAGGTACGGAAAATGCTGTATCAATCTGAATGGAAGCGACTATATCCGTACGGTTTTTGATTTACCGCTTTGCGTTGGAAATGAACACTTGGAATGTTTTCCGATGTCGGCAGACAGATTGAAATGGTGAATTATAACTGATTTTCCTATTTGCAGACGGCATTAATGCTGTTTGATGAAATGTTTGGACAATAAAAAGCCGCTCCTAAGGAGCGGCTGGGCGGTAGTAGGGGATTAGCCTTCTACGGTTACTTCTACGCGGCGGCCGGCAGCATTGTCGCCTTGGGCGGCAGTTGTATCTTCAGGCTTACGCAATTCGATATTTTCTGCTTTCACGCCTTGTGCTTCAAAAAACGCTTGTACGGCTTGGGCGCGTTTTTTAGAGAGCTCGGCATTGGCTGCGGCATTGCCGGTGCTGTCGGTATAACCGCTGACAACTAGACGTTTGCCGTCTTTACCAGCTTTGATGATTTCTTCCAGTACGCCGGCGGCATTGGCGGAAACATCGCTTTTACCGGTGGCGAAATAGAAGATACCTTGCGGTTTGCCGTCTTTATTTGAGAGTACCACGCCGTCTGCATCATCGGCCGGAGCTGCTGCTTGTTCTGCTACCGGAGCGGCAGGTTCAGTAGGTTGGGCTGCGGCGGCTGATGCTGTTGCGGGCTGAGCAGCGGCGGCAGGTTGCGCTTTAGGAGCAGGCGCTTTGCCGTCTTTATTGGACAAGCCCCAAACGTATGCAGTCATGATATGCAGTTTGTCGTTGTCCAAGAAGTTTGCCCAAGCAGGCATTTGACCGTGGCGGCCGTTGGTGATGGTTTCGATAATCGCTTTTTGCGTACCGCCCCACAACCATACATCGTCGGACAGATTCGGACCTAAACCTTGTACGCCTTGACCTTGATCACCGTGACAGGTGAAACAGTTGGCAGGACCGCCGTGGAACAGTGCTTTACCGCGTGCGGCACGGTCTTCGTCGTATTGGTCTTTAGGTTTGGACAGGGACATTACATAGTGTGCTACGTCTTTTACGCGCTCTTCACCCAAGGCAGGACCCCATGCAGCCATCACGCCGACACGGCCTTTTTCGATGGTTTCACGGATTTGCTCAGGCTCGCCGCCCCACAGCCAGTCGTGGTCGGTCAGGTTCGGGAAGCCTTTGGAACCTTTGGCGTCCGCACCGTGACATTGGATACAGTAAGTATCAAACATATTCTTACCGATTTGCTGCACTTGGGGATCTTTTGCCACTTGCTCAATCGGCATGTTGGCAAACTTGGCATACAGAGGTTTGTATTGCTCTTCGGCTTTGGCTACTTCTTTTTCATATTGATTGTGGCTGGTCCAGCCCAATACGCCTTTGAAATCGCCTACGCCGGGGTAGAGTACGATGTAAACCGCACCAAAAATCCAAGTCAATACATACAGCCAGAACCACCAGCGGGGCAGGGGGTTATTGTATTCTTCAATACCGTCCCATTCATGACCCGTGGTTTTCGCCTCTTCGCCTTTTTTCAGTTTGACGACGTTTTGCGAAATCAGCAGCCAAGCCAAACCGATAAAGCTGAGCACGACGATGGCGGCAATATATATATTCCAGAAATTACTGGTAAATTGGGATGTTGTGTTCATTCTTTATGCTCCGTGGTCACGGACAAACCGGTTAACGCCCGTTTTTTTCATCAGTGTTGTTTTCATTGTCGAAAATACTGTTGGCAGCATCGTCGTAGTTTTTCTTATTGCGTCGGTTAAACACAATATAGAGCACCAGTATGAAGCTGATAAAAACCCAAACTGTAAAAAGCGAGCGTACCCAGTTGATGTCCATGATGTTACCTTACGTTTTTCAATGCCAAGCCCAAGCCTTGCAGGTAGGCAACAACGGCATCCAGTTCGGATTTGTTTTTCAATTCCTCAGGTGCTTTGGCCAATTCTTCATCGCTGTAAGGCGTACCGACGGCGCGCAAGGCTTTCATGTTGCCGATGGTTGCATCGATGTTGACTTTGGTTTGAGCCAGCCACGGGAATGCGGGCATATTGGATTCAGGCACGACATCGCGCGGATTGATCAAGTGGATACGGTGCCATTCGTCTGAATAACGACCACCTACACGGGCCAAATCCGGACCGGTGCGTTTGGAGCCCCATTGGAACGGACGGTCGTAAACCGACTCGCCGGCAATGGAGTAGTGACCGTAACGCTCGGTTTCTGCACGGAACGGACGAATCATTTGCGAGTGACAGTTGTAGCAACCTTCGCGGACATATACATCGCGGCCTGCTACCTGCAGTGCGCTGTATGGCTTCACGCCGGGTGCGGGTTGGGTAACTGCTTTGGAGAAAAACAGCGGCACGACCTCAATCAACAAGCCCACGCTGGCCACAAGCAAGGTAAATACAATCAGAATGCCGACTTTTTCTTCAGCTAATTGTTGTAATTTCATTTTGGTAGCCTTTTCCTATATTAGTGGTGGGTTTGCGAAACCGCAGGAATCTCGGCATCAACCGCTTTGCCACTGATGATGGTGCGGTAAACGTTGTATGCCATGATGAACATACCTGCCAAGTACAACAGACCACCTGCTACACGGATGGCGTAGTAAGGCATGGTGCGTTTTACTGATTCTACGAAAGAGTAGGTCAGCGTACCGTCGTCGTTCAACGAACCCCACATCAGACCTTGCATCACGCCGGCAATCCACATTGCGGCAATGTAGAGTACGACGCCGATGGTGGCGATCCAGAAGTGTGCTTCAATCAATTTGGTGCTGTACATTTGCTCTTTGCCGAACAGGCGCGGAACAAGGTAGTAAACGGAACCGATGGTTACAAAGCCTACCCAACCCAATGCGCCGGCGTGTACGTGTGCTACCGTCCAGTCGGTGTAGTGGCTCAAGGCGTTTACGGTTTTGATGGACATCATCGGGCCTTCGAAGGTAGACATACCGTAGAAGGACAATGAAACAATCAGGAACTTCAGAATCGGGTCTGTACGCAGTTTGTCCCATGCGCCAGACAGGGTCATGATACCGTTAATCATGCCGCCCCAAGATGGTGCAAACAGAATCAGCGACAGAATCATACCCAAAGATTGAGTCCAGTCGGGCAGGGCGGTGTAGTGCAGGTGGTGCGGACCGGCCCACATATAAGTGAAGACCAATGCCCAGAAGTGCACGACAGACAGGCGGTAAGAGTAAACCGGACGGCCTGCTTGTTTCGGTACGAAATAGTACATCATACCTAAGAAGCCGGCAGTCAGGAAGAAGCCTACGGCGTTGTGACCGTACCACCACTGTACCATTGCGTCGATTGCGCCGGAATATACAGGGTAAGACTTCATCACGCTGGCCGGAATGCTGATATTGTTGACAATGTGCAGCAATGCAACCGCCAAGATGAATGCACCGTAGAACCAGTTGGCTACATAGATGTGTTTCACTTTGCGTTTGGCAATCGTACCGAAGAATACGATGGCATAGGCAACCCATACCAAAGTAATCAGCAGGTCGATTGGCCATTCCAGCTCTGCATACTCTTTACCTTGGGTGTAGCCCAGCGGCAAGGTAATAACGGCCAGTACGATAACCGCCTGCCAACCCCAGAAAGTGAAAGCAGCCAAGGGGCCGCAGAACAGTCGGGTGTTACAGGTACGCTGTACGACATAGTATGATGTGGCAAACAAGCCGCAGCCGCCGAATGCGAAAATAACCGCATTGGTGTGCAGCGGACGCAGACGGCCGAAGTGGAACCACGGGCCGATTTCGGATAAATTGAGAGAAGGTGCGTATAATTGGGCGGCAACAATTACGCCGACCAGCATACCCACAATCCCCCAAACTACAGTCATGATGGCGAACTGGCGCACCACTTTGTAGTTATAAGTTTGTGTGTCCATGGGAGAGTCTCCATAAATTATGGGAATGAAAAATTTTTATATCTTCACGATAAGACTGTTTGATGACAAACAGTTATGCCGAAGTTTAAATTTTTCTTAATTTAACATATTTATAAAAACGCGCCAAGCAGTATTACATTTGCGCGCTTCCCCGCAGAGATTGGCTGTTTGGCTAAAAAACCAGTAAAATCAAACTTCTGGTTTTGCGGAATCTGTATTTTACTGGTTCGGATTTTTCAAGTCCCCTTTTTTGAGAAATCTTTTTGATGTAAATTAAATATTCACTTTTATTGAATATTAAATAATAGAATTTAACAAATAAAATAATAGTTATGCTAAATTATAAAATCACACCCAACCCGAAAGCCCATCAGTGGCAGATTGTATTAAGTTTTAGTCAAAACAAACCATTGCCCGTTGAAGTTGTATTGCCCGACTGGGTGCCGGGCAGTTATCTGATTCGTGATTTTTCACGTCATATTGTTCAAATCAATGCTTTTTGCAATGGCGGGCAAGTGGGTCTGGTACAGCAAAGCAAGAGCAGGTGGTTGGCGGAAGGGCAGGTCGGGGAGTGGCAGATTTGCTACACCGTTTATGCGTTTGATTTGTCGGTGCGCGGTTCTTTTTTAAGTACCGAACGCGGCTTTTTTGACGGTGCGTGTTTGTTTTTGAGTGTGAAAGGTTATGAAAGCCAACCGCATCGGGTTGAGCTGTTGGAGCTGCCCGTAGGTTGGCAGGTGGCGACTGCTTTGCCGCAAATAGGGGAGCAGGTTTTTCAGACGGCCTCTTACGGTGAATTGATTGATTGTCCGGTTGAGTTGGGGCGGATTGAGTTTTTGGATTTTGAGGCGGCAGGTATTCCGCACCGTATTGCATTGAGCGGTTTGTACCGGGATTTTGACCGAGCCCGTTTGGTCGGCGACATTCGGAAAATTTGCGAGGCCGAATTGGCGATGTTTCCGAAGCCGGTGCCGTTTGCGGAATATTGGTTTTTGCTGCACGTTGGCGATAATATTTACGGTGGATTGGAGCACATCAGCAGTACGGCGCTGCTTGCCGACCGCAACAGTCTGCCGCCGCACGGTATGGCTGCGGCCAATTCCGACTACACCCAACTGCTCGGATTGTTCAGCCATGAGTATTTTCATGCGTGGAACGTGAAATCCATCAAGCCTGAAGTGTTTGCGCCTTATGATTTGTCTAAGGAAAATTATACGGAGCAGCTTTGGGCGTTTGAGGGCATTACATCTTATTATGATGACTTGTTGCTGGCGCGTAGCGGCGTGATTGCACCCGATGCTTATGTTTTATTGCTTGCACAGGCCATTACGCGCGTACAGCAGACCAAAGGCCGTCTGCAACAGACATTGGCAGAGTCCAGCTTTACGGCGTGGAATAAGTTTTACAAACAAGATGAAAACAGTCCGAACGCCATCGTCAGCTATTATCAGAAAGGTGCGCTGGCGGCATTGTGTTTGGATTTGCTCATCAGGCAAAAGAGTGGCGGCAAGCAGTCGCTGGATAATGTGATGCAGCAGCATTATCTTGACTGGTGTGCCACCCGGTCGGGCATACCCGAAAAGCAATGGCAGGTAAGATGCCGGCAAATAACGGGTTTGGATTTGGAGGACTTTTTTCAGACGGCTTTGTATTCGACTGAGGATTTGCCGTTGGAGGAGTGCTTGGCAAGTGTCGGTATCGAATTGGCTTGGCACGCTCTGCCGCGCAGTCACGGAGGGGGTGTGGTTACGGATACGGTTGAAGTTTCGGCGGCTCCCGATTTGGGTGCGCGGTTCAAACAGCATGCCGATTATGCGGTGCTGACTCATGTGCTGAATGGCGGCAGCGCGGAAAACGGTGCGCTGTGTCCCCAAGATAAAATCATTGCCGTGAATGGTTACAGCTGTACGGATTTGGCGGGGCAGTGGTCGCAATATGCCGTTGGCGAGCGTGTCCGCGTACACTTTTTCCGTTCGGGCGTGCTGCATGAAAGTGTATTGACGGTTCAGGCGGCGGAAGCGGCAACCGCATTGCTGCGGATTGTCGATAAAGAACGCTTAGAAAATTGGTTGTTTAATCGGTAGGAGACGGGTTGGGTTTGCCGAAACGGCCGTGGAATGCTTTTCGATTTTCAGATGGATTTCTGTATGCCTGCCGGAGGCAGTATTGATTTTGCAGACGGCTTTTTATATGGTTATGCCGTCTGTAAATCATACATATAGTCATTTAAAATAAGAATGATACAGCGTTGCTTTGCCTTGCCGTACTATGTGTACTGTCTGCGGCTTCGCTGCCTTGTCTCATTCTTATTTTATTCGACTATAGTAAAGGAGAAATGATGGCGATTGCTCAATTGGACGATAATCTTTATATTGCACCGCAAATCCGCGAGGAAGATGTGAAGCAGGCTGTTGAGCTGGGTATTGGGGCAGTTATCTGCAACCGTCCCGATGGGGAAGAAGAGGGGCAGCCCGATGTTGCACAAGTACAACAATGGCTGTCTGCGGCAGGGATTGACTGTTTTTAT
Source organism: Neisseria animalis (assembly GCF_900636515.1). NCBI lineage: Bacteria > Pseudomonadati > Pseudomonadota > Betaproteobacteria > Neisseriales > Neisseriaceae > Neisseria > Neisseria animalis. The sequence continues at coordinate 1,871,649 of NZ_LR134287.1, read as the reverse complement.
CATCAGCCTGTTACCGCGCCGACAATTTCTGCTGCCGACGTGGAGGGGTTTCAAGCATTGTTGGGCCGTACAAACGGAAAACCGGTATTGGCTTACTGCCGTACAGGTACGCGCTGTTCTTTATTGTGGGGTTTTCATCAGGTGCAGAACGGTGTTGCCGTGGCAGAGGTAAAAGCAGCAGCGGCACGGGCAGGCGTGGATTTGAGCAATTTTGAAGGCCGTCTGCAAAATGCGGCAGAGCAGGGCTTGTAAGTTGATGGGTATGGCAGGGAAATAGTCAAAGCGTTTTTTGTATCTTTTTGTATCTTCAGCCATTTGTTGTTGAGTGGCATGGCGGTAATCATTTGATACGGCGTTACGGCGTTGCTGTGTTTGCTGATTGTGCAGTCCGGCTTGATTGGCCGGTTCTGCTGTGGAATGTTTGCGGTTTTAAATGTTTTGTTGTCTGATGGGGGTAATATTGATTTTGCAGACGGCTTTTATACCGTTATGCCGTGGCTTTGTTTCCTTGTTTTGTTCTCGACTGTTTAAAGTAAGCATGATGCGGTGTTGCTGCGCCTGAGCTGTTACAGCTAAGGATTGGTATAGTCGAATAAAATAAGAATGAGACAAGGTAGCGAAGCCGCAGACAGTACACATAGTACGGCAAGGCAAAGCAACGCTGTATCATTCTTATTTTAAATGACTATGACGACAAGTTTGGCACACGCCCCGTCTGTACGCTGATGTCGGCTTGTTGTGTTCGGTGTGATACGGATATTTAAAAGGCCGTCTGCAAAATCGGCATTTTGCAGACGGCCTTTTTTATTGTTGCATGTTAAGAAACCACTTCACCTTGGGCGCGTTGTTTCTCGATGCTCTTATTGATGTACCATTGCTGGGCGATAGTCAGCAGGTTGTTCACTACCCAGTAGAGTACCAAACCGGCGGGGAAGAAGAAGAACATTACTGAGAAAATCAGCGGCATAATCTTCATCATTTTCGCCTGCATCGGATCGGTAGGCGGCGGGTTCAAATAAGTTTGAACAAACATGGTTGCAGCCATAATCAGCGGCAGGATATAGAACGGATCGGGACGGCTCAAGTCGTGAATCCAGCCCAGCCACGGTGCCTGACGCAGTTCGACGGAAGCGAACAGCGCCCAATACAGGCCGATGAAGACGGGGATTTGCAACAGCATCGGCAGACAGCCGCCGAGCGGGTTGATTTTTTCGTCTTTATACATCTGCATCATGGCTTGCTGTTGCGCCATACGGTCGTCGCCGTATTTTTCTTTGATGGCTTGCAGCTTCGGCGCAACGGCGCGCATTTTGGCCATCGAGCGGTAGGAAGCGTTGGTCAGCGGATAGAGTACGGCTTTGACGATGACAGTCAGGGCAACAATTGCCCAGCCCCAGTTGCCGATGATGTTGTGCAGTTGGTTCAGCAGCCAAAACAGCGGTGAGGCAAACCAGTGTACTTTGCCGTAGTCTTTTGCCAGTTGCAGGTTGTCGGCGATACCGGCGATGACGTCGGTGGTTTGCGGGCCGGCATAGAGGTTGGCGGCGATGACGGTGCTGCCGTTACCCGGCGCGGCGGTCAGCGGAATGCTTGCGCTGGCGCTGTAAAGGTTGTCGCTGCGGCGTTTGATGTCGATTCTGCAGTCGCCTGCCGCGCAGATGCTGGCTTGGTCTTTGGGCTGGAGAATCCATGTTGCCATAAAGTGATGCTCAATCATGCCCAGCCAGCCGCTTCGGGTGCGGCGGACATATTCTGCTTCGTCTTTGCCGGATTTGGCATCATCGTCCAAATCGGAAAATTCGACTTTTTGGAAGTCGCCTTCGGGGGTGTACACTACGGGGCCGACATAGGAATGGGTAAAGTAACCTTGGCCTTCAGGCTCGCTGTTGTCGCGCACGACGTTGTAGTTGGCGTTCAGGCTGACGGGGTGGCCGCTGCTGTTAGCAACGTCGAAGCGTACGTTAATCAGATAGCTGCCTTTGGCAAAGGTATAGACTTTGTCGATTTTCAGGCCGTTGGTTTCCGGCGCGCTCAGACGGACTTCTACCTTGTCGCCATTGAGGGTGTAGTCTTTTTGCGCGGCGGTAAAGTTTACGCCTTTCAAGACGTTGTTGCCTTGTGCGTCCAGTAATTCGGCTTGGGCGACGTAAGTGTAGTCTTTGCTGTCGTTAAACAGGACGAACGGTTTTTTCTCATCACCGTTGGCCTCGTATTTCAGAAGGGTCAGTTGGCGCAAGTCGCCGCTTTTTTCATCGATGACGGCTTTAACCGTATCGGTGGTAACAGTTATCGGCGTGGCAGGGGCGAGTGCGGCTTCGGTTTTGGCGGTGGCCGCAGTCTGTTGCTGCTGAGCTGCCTGTTGTTGTGCCGGAGACGGTTTCGGGGACGGGAATAATTGTTCCCAGCCCATCAAAATCGCCAAGGCGATGGCAAAAAATGCCAAGAGTCTTTTAAAATCCATAACAACTTCCGGAATGTAAATAGGGGTAAAAATGCAGTTTCAGACGGCATTATATAGAAATTGCGGGGAATGAACAGGGGAAGTGTGCAAAAGGCCGTCTGCAAATGGAATATCCGACCCGATGAACGCAATATGGAAGCCGTGCCGGACGGGTCGTATCTTGTTTGGTACGCTTGGAATACGGCCTCGGCAAGCGGTATGCTCCGTTTTACGGGACGGAATCGTGTCCGCTTCCGCCAAAGGGGTGGCAGCGCGCAATGCGTTTGGCGGCCAGCCAGCCGCCTTTGAAAGGGCCGTATTTTTTAACCGCTTCAACAGCATATTGCGAACAGGTCGGCGTGTAGCGGCAGCGCGGCGGAATCAGGGGGCTGACGGCGTATTGGTAAAAGCGTATCAGCCAGAGCATGAGTTTTGCCAGCAGTGCGGACATCAGCGTTTCTTTATCATCAGTTGCGCCAGTTGGATGCGCGCTTGGGCGGCTTCGGCGGCGGTAAAGGCGCGGCTGACGCGCACCACGAAATCATGCGGCGGCAACTCGGCCTTGTGCAGGCGGAACCAGTCGCGGATAACGCGTTTCATGTAATTGCGGCGGTTGGCGCGTTTGGCGGTTTTTTTGCCGACCACCAAACCGAGGCGGGGGTGGTTCAGGCCATTGTCGCCGGATTGTGAAACTTGCAGCAGTTCGCGGCTTTTGCGGTTGCGATATGCAAAAACGGATGAGAAATCATCCGTTTTTAATAAGCGGTACTGCTTGCCGAAAGAGTAATCCAAGATTATACGGCCAAGCGTTTGCGACCTTTGGCGCGGCGTGCGGCCAATACTGCGCGGCCGCCGCGGGTTTTGGAGCGTACCAGGAAGCCGTGGGTGCGTTTGCGTTTGGTCACTGAAGGTTGATAAGTGCGTTTCATATTTTTTCCTAAAAATCGGTAAGGGTGGAATTAAACTGTGAATTACACCGTAATTTTCAACTTTTGTCAATCAATATGAAAGGTTTGTGCGGAGATGCGGTGAGGTGTGTGGTTGCGGTGCGGTTTTCAGGCGGTATCGACGGCAGGTGGGCGGTTTGTGGACAAAAAATCAGACGGTCCCGCTGTCCTGTGGATAAAAATCAGTTATAATCGGCAGACTGTGTATTTTTATCCGGTACGCCGTCTGATTAATATGCGCTGTCAGTGCGCGGATTTCGGGCGTGCCGCCGTTTTGCAGACGGCCTTTGCCGTTGTTTTGATGTTCCGTACCGAGCCTGATATGACGTTAGCAGAATTTTGGCCGCTGTGCCTCCGCAGACTTTCCGATACCCTTACGGAACAGCAGTTCCGTCAATGGATTGCGCCGTTGACCGTGGGCGAGGAGGATGGTGTGTGGGTGGTGTACGGCAAAAACCAGTTTGCCTGCAATATGCTCAAAAACCAGTTTGCTGCCAAAATCGAACAGGTTCGCGCCGAGCTTGCGCCGCAACAAAGTGCGTTTGCATTCAAGCCCGGGGCGGGGCAGGCTTATGCGATGGCGGAAAGCGGTGCGGCGGATGCGGGATATAAAGATACGGCAGATACGGCGGTAGAACAAAAATCTGATGTGCCGCCATCTGAAAACGTCCGCTCGTTATCAAAGAAAAGTGCTCAGGAGATTTTGGCGGCGCGTTTGAAAAGTTTGCCGCAAGAGCCTAAGCCTGCTGCTGCCGCGAAAACGGAAGAGCCGAAGGCGGCTGTCGGGAAAATCAATGAAGAAGTTCGGCGCGAGGCGGAAGAAGCGCGTTATCAGAAAACCAATCTGTCGCCGGATTATACGTTTGAAACATTGGTGGCGGGTAAGGGCAACCGCCTTGCCGCTGCGGCAGCGGAAGCGATTTCGGAAAGCCCGGGGACAAACTACAACCCGTTTTTCCTGTACGGCAGCACTGGCTTGGGTAAAACCCACTTGGTTCAGGCCATCGGCAACGAATTGCTGAAAAACAAGCCGGATGCCAAGGTGCGCTATATGCACGCTGATGATTATGTACGCAGCCTGATGGTTGCCGCGCGCAACGGTACGTTTGATGCGTTCAAGCAACAATACAAGCAATATGATTTGCTGATTATCGACGATATTCAGTTTATTAAAGGCAAAGACCGTACGATGGAAGAATTTTTCTATCTGTACAACCATTTCCATAATGAAAAAAAACAGTTGATTCTGACCTGCGACGTACTGCCTGCCAAAATCGAAGATATGGACGACCGCCTCAAATCCCGTTTTTCTTGGGGTTTGACGCTGGAACTTGAACCGCCCGAGTTGGAAATGCGTGTGGCGATTTTGCAGAAGAAAGCGGAATCCGCCGGCGTGAAAATCAGCGAAGAAGCGGCGTTTTTCATTGCCAACCTCATCCGTTCCAATGTGCGCGAGCTGGAAGGTGCGTTCAACCGCGTCAGCGCCAGCAGCCGTTTTATGAACAAGCCCATCGATATTGATTTGGCACGCGAGTCGCTGCAGGACATCATTGCGGTGAAGCACAAAGTCATCACCGCCGACATGATTATTTTTGAAACCGCCAAGCATTACCGGATTAAGCCTGCCGAGATTGTCGGCAAAAAGCGGACGCGCAACATCGCCCGTCCGCGTCAGGTTGCCATGAGCCTGACCAAGGAGCTGACCAATCTCAGCTTGCCCGCCATCGGAGCTGCGTTTGGAGACCGCGACCATACCACCGTGATGCACGGCGTGAAAGCCGTTGCCAAATTGCGCGAAGAAGATCCCGAATTGGCGCAGGATTATGAAAAACTGCTGATTATGATTCAAAACTGATTTGCAGACGGCATCGGTATCTCAACAGGCCGTCTGCAAAACAAACCCCGATATTCCCGCTTAACCCTGATCACAAGGAATACCCCATGTTGATTTTACAAGCCGACCGCGACAGCCTGCTCAAGCCGCTGCAAGCCGTAACCGGCATTGTCGAACGACGCCACACCCTGCCGATTCTGTCCAACGTCCTGCTCGAAAGCAGCGGCGGCCAAACCAATATTTTGGCAACCGACTTGGAAATCCAAATCAATACCGCCGGCCCGCAAGCCTCTGCCGGTGATTTCCGCATTACCACCAATGCCAAGAAACTCCAAGACATTCTGCGCGCCCTGCCCGAGAGCGCCATCGTTTCTTTGGATTGGGCGGACAACCGTTTGACACTTAAGGCCGGAAAATCCCGCTTCGCCCTGCAAACCCTGCCGGCCGAGGATTTCCCGCTGATGAGCGTGGGCGAGGATGTGAGCGTGGCATTCTCGCTCAAGCAGGAAAACTTTAAAAACATGTTGTCGCAAGTGCAATACAGCATGGCCGTTCAAGACATCCGCTATTATCTCAACGGCTTATTGATGCAGGTGGAAGGCCGGCAACTCCGCCTCGTCGCCACCGACGGCCACCGTCTGGCCTATGCCGCCAGCGAAATCGAAGCGGAGCTGCCCAAAGCCGAAGTGATTCTGCCGCGCAAAACCGTATTGGAACTCTTCAAGCTCCTGAATCATCCGAGCGAAGAAATCAGTATCGAGCTGCTGAACAACCAAGTGCGATTCCGCTGCAACGATACCGTTATCGTCAGCAAAGTCATCGACGGAAAATTCCCCGATTTCAACCGCGTGATTCCGCTGGACAATGATAAAATTTTCTTGGTTTCGCGCACAGCCTTGTTGGGTGCATTGGAGCGTGCGGCGATTTTGGCCAACGAAAAATTCCGCGGTGCAAGATTGTTCCTGCAACCGGGCTTGCTGAGCGTGGTCTGCTCCAATAACGAGCAGGAAGAAGCACGCGAAGAGCTGGAAATCGCCTATCAGGGCGGCGAACTCGAAGTCGGATTCAACATCGGCTACCTGATGGACGTATTACGCAATATCCATTCGGAAGACATGCAGCTCGCTTTCGGCGATGCCAACCGCTCGACGCTGTTTACCGTACCGAACAATCCGAATTTCAAATACATCGTAATGCCGATGCGGATTTGATGTCGGAATAACGAAGGCCGTCTGAAAATATTCAGACGGCCTTTTTGCTGAATTTCCCATCAAAATCAGGTATAATTTTGTGTTATTTGCCGTTTGGTCCGATTGGTTTCCCGTTTCGGAATTTCAGACGGCCTGAATTTGAATTTCCCTTTAGTTTCAAAAGAAAAGACATTATGACCGACCAAAAACACGAAGAATACGGTGCCGACAGTATCCAAGTGCTCGAAGGCTTGGAGGCCGTGCGCAAACGCCCGGGTATGTATATCGGCGATACGCAGGACGGCAGCGGCCTGCACCACATGGTGTTCGAAGTATTGGACAACGCCATCGACGAGGCTTTGGCCGGTCATTGCGACAAAATCCGTGTGATTATCCATGCGGACAATTCCGTGAGCGTATCCGACAACGGCCGCGGCATGCCGACGGGCATACACCCGAAAGAGGGCATTTCCGCAGCGGAGGTCATCATGACCATCCTGCACGCGGGCGGCAAATTCGACAACAACAGCTATAAAATTTCCGGCGGCCTGCACGGTGTCGGCGTTTCCGTGGTTAATGCGCTGTCCGATTGGGTAACGCTGACCATCTACCGCGACGGCAAAGAGCATTTCGTGCGCTTTATCAACGGCGCATCGGAAAAACCGTTGGCCGTGGTCGGCGATACCGATAAAAAAGGTACGACCGTGCGCTTTCTTGCCAGCGAGGCCACATTCGGTACGGTGGAATACAGTTTTGATATTTTAGCCAAGCGCATCCGCGAATTGTCGTTTTTAAACAACGGTGTGGACATCGAGCTGACCGACGAGCGCGACGGCAAACACGAGAGTTTCGCGCTTTCCGGCGGCGTGGCGGGTTTCGTCCAATACATGAACCGCAAAAAAACGCCGCTGCATGAAAAAATCTTCTATGCAGCCGGCGAAAAAGACGGTATGGGTGTGGAAGTGGCGATGCAGTGGAACGACAGCTATCAGGAGTCGGTGCAATGCTTCACCAACAATATCCCGCAGCGTGACGGCGGTACGCATCTGACCGCGCTGCGCCAAGTGATGACGCGCACCATCAACAGCTATATCGAAGCCAACGAAGTGGCGAAAAAAGCCAAAGTCGATACCAGCGGCGACGATATGCGCGAAGGTTTGACTTGTGTATTGTCGGTCAAGCTGCCCGATCCGAAATTCTCTTCGCAAACCAAAGACAAACTGGTTTCCAGCGAAATCGGACCTGTCGTGAACGAAGTCATCAATCAGGCATTGACCGAATTTTTGGAAGAAAATCCGACCGAAGCCAAAATCATTACCGGCAAAATCGTTGAAGCCGCCCGTGCGCGAGAAGCGGCGCGCAAAGCCCGCGAAATCACGCGCCGAAAAGGTGTGATGGACGGTTTGGGTCTGCCCGGCAAGCTGGCAGACTGTCAGGAAAAAGATCCTGCGTTGTCGGAACTGTATCTGGTCGAGGGCGATTCCGCCGGCGGTTCCGCCAAACAGGGGCGCGACCGCAAATTCCAAGCGATTCTGCCGCTCAAAGGCAAAATTTTGAACGTGGAAAAAGCACGTTTTGAAAAAATGCTTGCCAGCCAAGAGGTTGCGACACTGATTACCGCTTTGGGCGCAGGTATCGGCAAAGAAGAGTTCAACCCCGAAAAATTGCGCTACCACCGCATCATCATTATGACCGATGCCGATGTGGACGGCGCACACATCCGCACGCTGCTCCTGACGTTCTTCTACCGCCAAATGCCGGAGCTGGTGGAGCGCGGTTATATCTACATCGCCCAGCCGCCGCTTTACAAAGCCAAATACGGCAAGCAGGAGCGTTATTTGCAGGACGAAGCCGAAAAAGACCAATGGCTGTTGAGTCTGGCGGTGGATAAAGCCAAACTCATTTCAGACGGCCGCATTGTCGAGGGTGAAGAGTTGGCGGGCGCAGCCAAGCAGTTTTTGCAGGCCAAAGCCGCCATCGCACAAGAAAGCCGCGTGATTGATGATTTGGTGTTGAATGCCATGCTGTATGCGGATACGGTTGATTTGTCCTCAACGGAAAGCACAGACAAAGCCATCGCCAACCTGACCGCACTGCTCGATGAAAAAGAAGTAGCATTGGAGCGTGTGGAAGGCAGCGAAGGCGGACACTTCATCAAAATCACCCGCAAGCTGCACGGTAATGTGATGGTCAGCTACATCGAGCCGAAATTCCTCAGCAGCAAAGCGTATCAAACCATCAGCCAAACCGCTGCCGCGCTGAAAGGTCTGGTCGGACAAGAAGCCAAGCTGGTGAAAGGCGAAAACGAACAGGCAGTGGGCAGCTTTGAAGAAGCATTGGACATTCTGATGAGCGCGGCGCAAAAAGGCATGAGCATACAGCGTTATAAAGGCTTGGGCGAGATGAATCCCGAGCAGTTGTGGGAAACCACCATGGATCCCGCCGTGCGCCGCCTGCTGAAAGTACGCATTGAAGACGCGATTGCGGCAGATGAAGTGTTTGTAACCCTGATGGGCGACGAAGTCGAACCGCGCCGCGCCTTTATCGAGAACAACGCCTTGATTGCACAAAACATTGACGCATAATATATCGTTTCTGCATATATAATTTGTTTTGAGGCCGTCTGAAAAAGATAAACCGCGATTTTTCAGACGGCTTTTTAGCCACTTGTGCAGACCGACAATCCGAAATAAACGCTTCAAATCCTACGGAACAATGAATATGAAAAACAATATCCCCGACATCGCCCAATGTATCGAACACAATATCAGGCAGTATTTCAAAGATTTGGACGGCGAAACACCTTGTGCCGTTTACGATATGGTATTGAACCAAGTAGAAAAACCGCTGCTTGCCTGCGTGATGGAAGAATGCGGCGGCAACCAATCCAAAGCGGCAGCCATGTTGGGTTTGAACCGCAACACGCTGCGTAAAAAACTGCTGCAACACGGCCTGTTGGAAGCCTAAGGCCGTCTGCAAATATGTTTTTTCAAATTCTCGCCTTGTTTATGTGGGGCAGTTCGTTTATCGCCGCGAAATACGCCTACACCATGTTAGACGCGGTGTGGGCGGTACAAATCCGCCTGCTGATTGCCGCATTGCTGGTGTTGCCGGCCTGCCGCCGCGTGCTCGGGCGCATTCCGAAAGACAAATGGAAATCGCTGTTGTGGCTGGCGTTTGGCAACTATGTGGCGGTGCTGATGCTGCAGTTAATCGGCGTGCAATATACCTCGGCCGCCAGTGCGGTAACCATCGTCGGGCTGGAGCCGATTTTGATGGTGATGGTCGGCCATTTCTTCTTTCGCGACAAGGCAGAGTGGTATCACTGGTTGTGCGGCGCGGCAGCATTTTTCGGCGTGTTGCTGCTGATTTTAGGCGGTGGCGAGGAAGGCGGAGAAATTGATTTGTTCGGCTGCCTGCTGGTGTTTTTGGCAGGATTGGTGTTTTGCTTGGTCATGCGCCCGACGCAGAAGCTGATTGCCGACATCGGCGCGGCAGCATATACGCCGGTGTCGATTGCGGCGGCGGCAGTTATGTGCTTACCGGTTGTGCTGGTGTTGTCGCCTGCGCCGCAGATTGATTGGAATGTCCAAGGCATAGCGGCTCTACTGTATTTGGGTATCGGTTGCAGTTGGTTTGCCTATTGGTTGTGGAACAAAGGCATGAACAGCGTATCGGCCAACTTGTCGGGGCTGTTGATTTCGCTTGAGCCGGTGTTCGGCGTATTATTGGCGGTAGTGTTGCTGGGCGAGCGGCTTTCCCCGTTGGCCGTATCGGGTGTAGTCGTTGTGATTGCGGCAGCGCTGCTGGCAGGTATGTTGCCGAAGTGGTTGGGGCGGGAAAAGGCCGTCTGCAAAACGTAGCTTGGGATTATCACAATAAGTATTGAACAGCATTTCCCGTTTCATTATCGATCATGTATGAATTAAGGATAATACCCGATAAACCCTAAATTTTTCGCCAAGACTCAATCAAGGAAACATTGACTAATGAAAATATTGCTTTTAACCAATCAGTTGGCAGTGTATGCAGGCAGTGAAGTACAGATTTTAGAGTTGTACCGCTACTTTAAAGCGAAAAATGATGTGGTTCATGTTTATGCCAATGTTTTCGGCCGGCCTGTGGTGCAGCATTTTGCTGCGGCGGATCTTATTGGAAACATCGATGATATTGATGTGTCAGAATACGACTTGGTATGGTCTCAGCATTCGCTGTTTTCCCGTTTGTTTAAACATAAACAAACGGGAAAACAGCGAATCAGCGAATCAGCGAATCAGCGAATCAGCGAATCAGCGAATCAGCGAATCAGCGAATCAGCGAATCAGCGAATCAGCGAATCAGCGAATCCACAAATCGACAAATCAAATTTTTCATTGAAAATCATTTCAGTACATTTGTCGCCATTTGAAATGTTTGAAATGAGCGCTTTGCCTTACATGAAGAAGCTGCAGGCAAACTTTGTTGCCAATAGCGAGGAAACGCGTGAAAAATTAAGCAGTTTCGGCATACCGCCGCAGCAAGTAACGGTCAGCCACAATGCCGCGCCTGATGAGTTTGTTCAAGCCAATACGGGATTGGCGCAATTAAAGAAAATTGCCGTGATTTCCAATCATCCGCCTACGGAAATGGTTGAAGCGGCTAAATTGCTGGGTCAAAACGGCGTTACTGTTGATTTTATCGGTATGCGGACAACGCAAGTTGAAATTACGCCGCAACTGATTGGCGGGTATGATGTTATTGTAACGATAGGGAAAACGGTTCAATATGCTCTGTTAAGCCATAAGCCGGTTTACTGTTATGACCACTTTGGCGGTTGCGGTTATTTGAATCATGATAATTTTGAGATTGCAAAACATCATAATTTTTCCGGTCGTGGCTTTAGCAAAAAGAACGCGGGTGAAATAGCCCTTGAGTTGGTATCTTTATTTGCAGATTCATTTGAATTTGCGAAAAATTTCAATCAAAGCAAGGACTTTTTATTGTCTTGTTTTGTAGAAAAGCTACTGGCCAATGCAGTCGATACGCATATTACCCCTGATTTGATTGAATGCATCAAATTGTCGGTTCCCGCCGAGGAGAAGTTGGCCAATCTTTATCAAGGGCATGTGGGATTAGAAAAAACACTGGTTAATCTTTATCAAGAGAACATAAGGTTGAAAAACAAGCTGAATACTGCCGGAGAACAGTTGCGGGCAATACAAGGGAAGTTGAGTCAAGTGGCTTCAGGTTTGCAGAAAAATGAAAAAGATTAACCGTGCCGGTATTGCTGATGCCAAACAGGCAAAACGGGTTCTGCACAAAGACAGAACCGGACGATGAATAAGGAAAGAGGAGCAGGAATCGAACCTGCATAATAGGAACACCTAACCTTTACCAATAGGAAATCCTCTTGCCTTTGAGAAAGTATATAGACGGTGGCCGGACTCGAACTGACATAAACCGGCGTATGAGAAACATAACACCGACCCGTTGCCCATTGGTAACACCCGCCTATATGGAATTTATTCCAACATGATTGAAATCGAAATCAACACCAGCGAGCTGGTGGCGGTTTTAAAACAAGCGAAAAAGGAATCAAGCTGCCGCCCATTGATGGCTGACCTTGCCTAGATAATGGAACGGAGGGCCGGCTTAATATTTCTTTAAATTTTATATCCTGTAAATAAGGGAAGTCCGTAATCTTATTTCGCAACACATTCAAGATTTGCCAAAAATATTCTTTGCCCAAACCGCCCGAACCATCAATTTTGCAGACGGCCTTTTGGCAAATTCCCCTTAAAATTGTTGGCATTTTTACTGCCAAAAACTCCAAAATGGCGGATAATACGCGCTGTAAAAAATTTACTTTCCCAAAGCCGTTTCAGCTTCGCAGAAACTTCGTTTCAGTTTCGTAAAATCTGCATGGGTACGGCTTTGAATTTCCGTTTTCTTCCGAAACTTCTCTCATAAAAGGAAACCAAATGGCAACCGTAAAACGTGCCCTCATCAGCCTCTCCGACAAAACCGGCGTGGTTGAGTTTGCCCAAACCTTACACAAGCTGGGCGTTGAGATTTTGTCTACCGGCGGCACCGCCAAACTGCTGGCCGATGCGGGCGTGCCCGTTATCGAAGTGGCTGATTACACCGGCTTTCCCGAAATGCTCGACGGCCGCGTGAAAACGCTGCACCCGAAAATCCACGGCGGTATCCTGGGGCGCCGCGATTTGAGCGAACACGTTGCCAAAATGGAAGAATACGAAATCGGCAACATCGATTTGGTCGCCGTCAACCTCTATCCGTTTGCCGCCACCATCGCCAAACCCGGCTGCACTTTGGAAGACGCAATTGAAAACATCGACATCGGCGGCCCGACCATGGTGCGGTCCGCCGCGAAAAACTGGAAACACGTCGCCATCGTCACCGATACCGCCGACTTTCCGGCTGTTGCCGCCGAGCTGGAAAGCAACGCCGGCGCATTGAGCGACAAAACCCGTTTCAACCTCTCGCGCAAAGCCTTCAGCCACACCGCCCAATACGACGGCATGATTTCCAATTATCTGACTTCCCTGTCAGACGAAAAACTGGCGGGCGAGCCGGAGGTCAACCCGTTCCCGAGCCAGTTCAACCAAAGCTGGGTAAAAGTGCAGGATATGCGCTACGGCGAAAACCCGCACCAACAAGCCGCGTTTTACCGCGACATTTATCCGGCGGCGGGCAGCTTGAGCGCGTACAAACAATTGCAGGGCAAGGAATTGTCTTACAACAACATCGCCGATTCCGATGCGGCTTGGGAAGCGGTCAAATCCTTCGACCAGCCCGCCTGCGTGATTGTGAAACACGCCAATCCGTGCGGCGCGGCCGTGGCTGCCGACACGTTGACCGCCTACAAACTGGCCTACGCCACCGACACCACCAGCGCGTTCGGCGGCATCATCGCCTTTAACCGCGAAGTGGACGGCGAAACGGTGAAACAAATCACCGACAACCAGTTTATGGAAGTATTGATGGCACCGTCGTTTACCGTCGAAGCCTTGGAAATCGCCGCCGCCAAGAAAAACGTGCGCGTGTTGGAAGTGCCGCTCTCGGCCGGTGCCAACCGCTTCGAATTGAAACGCGTCGGCGGCGGGCTGCTGGTACAAACGCCCGACATCCACCAAATCCGCCGCGAGGATTTGAAAGTAGTGTCCAAACGCCAACCGACCGAGCAGGAATGGCAGGACCTGATGTTTGTGTGGAACGTGGCGAAATTCGTGAAATCCAACGCCATCGTATTCGGCAAAGGCGGCCAGACCTACGGCATCGGCGCAGGTCAGATGAGCCGCGTGGATTCCACCCGCATCGCCGCCCGCAAAGCACAAGATGCGAATCTGGATTTGCACGGCGCGTGTGCCGCCTCTGACGCATTCTTCCCGTTCCGCGACGGCATTGATGTGATTGCGGAACAAGGCATCAAAGCGATTATCCACCCCGCAGGTTCGATGCGCGACGAGGAAGTGTTCGCCGCCGCGGACGAACACGGCATGGCGATGGTGGTAACCGGTATCCGCCATTTCCGCCATTAAAATAATGGTTTGAAGTAAAAGGCCGTCTGTAAAATCCATCGGGTTTTGCAGACGGCCTTTTTCACTGAAATTTTATAGTCATTTAAAATAAGAATGATACAGCGTTGCTTTGCCTTGCCGTACTATATGTACTGTCTGCGGCTTCGCTGCCTTGTCTCATTCTTATTTTATTCGACTATAGTGATGATGTCAGTCGGGTTGTTCGGGAGTTCTGTTGCGGTGAATAACAAATCACAAGTGGTCTGAATACGAAAAGTTTCGGAGTGCTTGTGGTGAAAACTATTCTTTCATAGTTGTTTAACACAGAATGAGACCGCGTTGCTCTCTCTTGTTTAAAGAGGAAGCCAAACTGCTGAAGCAGCAAGTCCGCTTTCCTGTACTGTCTGTAAGCTCTGCGGCTTTGCTGCTTTATCTCATTTTGCGTTACTTGACTATATCCGTGTAAAGTTTCATTACCGCCGAAAAGTCTGAGTCGAGCAGGCCTCGGGCTTTCATGTTGAGGTACAAGGCGCGGGCGTTTTCGCCCATTGGTGCGGCTAAGCCGACGGTTCGGGCGTTGTCGAGAGCGAGGTCGAGGTCTTTGAGCATGAGTGCGGACATGAAGCCGTTGCGGTAGCCTTTGGAGGCGGGGCTTTCGGGTATTACGCCGGGATAGGGGTTGTAGCGGTCAAGTACCCAGTTGCCGCCCGAGCTGGCGGCCATAATGCCGGACAATACTTTGGGGTCGAGGCCGTTTTTGATGCCCAAGGCGAGTGCTTCGGCGGTGCCGGTCATTAAGATGCTTAAAAGCATGTTGTTGCAGATTTTGGCGGTTTGACCCGCACCGCTGCCGCCCGCATGGAAGATGTTTTTGCCCATGCTTTCAAGCAGCGGCTTGGCCGTCTGAAAATCGGCCCCGCTGCCGCCAATCATAAAGCTCAATGTACCTGCCGCCGCGCCGCTGATGCCGCCGGATACGGGTGCTTCTAAAAAACGCAAACGGTGTGCCTGTGCTTCGGCGGCGAGTTCCCTTGCATCATCGGCGGCGATGGTGCTGCAGTCGATGACGAGGGTGTCGGGTTTCAGACGGCCGAACAAGCCGTTTTCACCGAGATAAACGCTTTTGACATGCTTGCCTGCCGGCAGCATGGTGATGACGGCATCAGCTTGGGCGGCGGCTTGTGTCAAATCGGCGGCATATAGTGCGCCTTGTTTGGTTAAGGCGGATACTGCATCAGGGTTGAGATCGGATACCTGTAAGGCGTAGCCTTTTTTGAGCAGGTTGGCGGCCATCGGCGCACCCATATTGCCCAAACCGACAAACAGGATGTTTTGAATGCTCATTGTGTTCCTCCTTTGGCCGGAGGCCGTCTGAAAGTTTTGCAGACGGCCTGTTTTGTTTGAAGGCCGGCTATGGATTTACTTTTTAGCTGTATCTGTGTGTAAAACCAAAACTTGTCCGCTGTTTCACTCAGCCTAAAGTCGGCATGGAGAATACTGCTCCTTCGCGTACTTCTGAAGTCGGCCAGCGTTGGGTAACGGTTTTGCGGCGGGTGTAAAAGCGCACGCCGTCGGGGCCGTATGCGCCCAAATCGCCGAATGCCGACTGTTTCCAGCCGCCGAAGCTGTGATAGGAAACGGGGACGGGCAGCGGGATGTTGATGCCGACCATGCCTACGGGAATGTTGTCGGCAAAATAGCGTGCTGCTTCGCCGTCGCGGGTGTAGATGCAGGTGCCGTTGCCGTAGATGTGACGGTTAATCAGCTCCATCGCTTCCTGCATGGTTTTGACGCGCACCACTTGCAGTACGGGGCCGAAAATTTCTTCCTGATAACTGGTCATTTCGGGTGTAACGCGGTCGATGAGCGTGCCGCCGAGGTAAAAGCCTTTGGCAAGTTCAGACGGCACTTCGGGATTGCGGCCGTCCACCACAATCGTTGCGCCTTGTTGTTCCGCGCTGTCGATGTAGCTTTCCACTTTGGCTTTGTGTTCGGCGGTAATCAGCGGGCCGAAATGGTTGCTTTCGTCGGAAAACGCACCTACTTTCATGGTTTTCATGCCTTCTTTGATGCCGGCAATCATGCGGTCGGCGGTTTCGTCACCCACCGCCACGGCCACCGACAAAGCCATGCAGCGTTCGCCCGACGAGCCGAAAGCCGCGCCCAAGAGCGAATTGACCACGTTATCCAAATCGGCATCGGGCATCACGATGGCGTGGTTTTTGGCGCCGCCCAAGGCTTGGCAGCGTTTGCCGTTGGCGGTAGCGGTGGCGTAGATGTAGCGTGCAATCGGAGTGGATCCGACAAAGCTCACGGCTTGCACGCGCGGATCGGTTAAGAGGGTATCGACCGCCTCTTTATCG
This sequence comes from Neisseria animalis, assembly GCF_900636515.1. Taxonomy (NCBI): domain Bacteria; kingdom Pseudomonadati; phylum Pseudomonadota; class Betaproteobacteria; order Neisseriales; family Neisseriaceae; genus Neisseria; species Neisseria animalis. The sequence continues at coordinate 1,855,355 of NZ_LR134287.1, read as the reverse complement.
CCGTTGACCACATTCATTACACCGTCGGGCAGGCCGGCTTCTTTTAAAAGCTGCGCCAAAAACAGCGGTGCACTCGGATCGCGTTCGGACGGCTTCAAGACAAAAGTGTTGCCGCACACGATGGCGAGCGGGAACATCCACAAAGGAACCATTGCCGGAAAGTTGAAAGGGGTAATGCCCGCCACTACGCCCAAAGGCTGGAAGTCGCTCCAAGAATCGATGTCGGGGCCGACGTTTTTGCTGTATTCGCCTTTAAGCAGGTTGGGCGCGCCGCAGGCAAATTCGACGTTTTCAATGCCGCGCTGCAATTCGCCCGCCGCATCGTGTACGATTTTGCCGTGTTCCGAGCCGATGAGCCGGCAGATTTTTTCACGGTTTTGCTCGAGCAGCTCTTTGTAGCGGAACATAATCCGTGCGCGTTTGGCGGGCGGGGTGTTGCGCCATGCCGGAAAGGCGGCTTGGGCGGCGGCAACGGCTTCTTCGACGGTGGTCTTAGAAGCCAGTGCGACTTTTCTTGCGGCTTCGCCGGTAGAGGGGTTGAACACGGTTTGCGTGCGTGCGGTGTCTTCGATGATGCTGCCGTTAATGAAGTGGCCGATGGTTTGGGTCATGATGTTTCTCCTTGGTTAAGCGTTGCAAACATAACGCGTTGTTTGAAAGGTGTTTGATGCCGTCTGAAAACGCCCCGGTACTTCAGACGGCCTTACCACAGTTGGCGGTAAAGTGCGGCGATTTCCTCGTGTTCGGGAATACGCGGGTTATTGGCGGGCGAACCGGAAGCCAGTGCCTGCTGTGCCATCGTATCGGTAACGGCATCGAAATCTTCGCGTCTGACACCGAATTGCGCCAAGGTCGGCACGTTCAATTCGCGGTTGAGGGCTTCGAGCTCGGATAATAATTTGCGGTTGGCGGTGTCGTTGCCGTCGTCGGGCAGGGCAACGCCGATAGCGCGGGCGCAGTCGGCATAACGGCTTTCGGCGGCGGGAATCGAATAGGCGGTTACGGCAGGCAGCAGCATGGCGTTGGACAGGCCGTGCGGCACATGGAAAAACGCACCGACGGGGCGGCTCATGCCGTGTACCAAAGCCACCGAAGCATTGGAAAACGCCATGCCTGCCAGCATGGAGCCCAGCATCATCGCTTCGCGAGCCGCTTCGTTGCCGCCGTCGTGATACACCGTGCGCAGGTTGGGGCCGATCAAACGCATGGCGGCGAGTGCCTGCATGTCGCTGAACGGATTGGCTTTGCGGCTGACATAAGCTTCGATGGCATGGGTGAGCGCGTCGATGCCGGTGTCGGCGGTGGTACGCGGCGGCACGCTTACGGTCAGCGTATAATCGACGATTGCCGCGGCCGGCATAAATCCCAAACCGACGCACAATAATTTTTCATTTGCCGCTTCGTCGGTGATGATGGTGAAACGGGTGCATTCCGATCCCGTTCCGGCAGTAGTCGGTACGGCAATCAGCGGCAGTCCCGCTTCGTTGACTTGGCGCGGGAAGCGGTAGTCGCGGATGCTGCCGCCGTGTTTGCCCATTACCGCAATCGCTTTCGCACTGTCGATGGGGCTGCCGCCGCCTAAGGCAATCACGCTGTCGTAATCGCCGCGCCCGACCATTTCCACGCCGCCGGCAATCGACGTGTCGGTCGGTTCCGGCACGGTGTCGCTGTAAATGTCGGCGGTGATGCCGGACGCGGTAAGAATATCGGTGATGCGGGCGGTATAACCGAGTTGGACCATCATTTTGTCTGTAACGATGAGCGGCTTGGAGCAGCCGAGCGCGGCCAGTGTTTCGGGTATTTTGCCGCAGGCGTTTCTGCCGATGTGCATGAGGCGGGGTAAAACAATCGGTGCGGACATTATGTTTCTCCTTTTCTGCTATGGTGTTTGTAAAGGCTGTCTGAAAAAAGAAAGCGGTTTTCAGACGGCATGTCTGCTTAAAACGATCCGAATACCGTACCCAGTACGAGCACCGCAGCCAAAGCCGCCAGCGGCACAACGACGCATACCACGAAAATATCCAGATACGATTCTTTGTGGGTCAGCCCGCAGATGGTCAGCATGGTAATCACCGCGCCGTTGTGCGGCAGTGCGTCCAATCCGCCCGAAGCGATGGAGGCCACGCGGTGCATCAGTTCGGGGGAAATGCCGAATTGTGCCGCCAACTGCATATAGGTTTCACCCATTGCGCTCAAGGCAATGCTCATGCCGCCCGAAGCCGAGCCGGTAATGCCCGCCATTACATTGATGACGATGGCTTCGGAAACCAGCGGATTGCCGGGCGACAGCCCCAGAAGAAAATCACGCAGAATCACAAAACCTGCCAAGGTCGCAATAACCGTGCCGTAGCCCACCTCCGAAGCGGTATTGAAAATCGGCAGCAGCGAACCCATCGCACCGTCGTTGACCGACTTTTTCAAATTGCGCCAATATTTCATGTTGGCAAACACCAGTAACAGACAGCCTCCCGCCAATGCCGCGATAATCGCCCACAAGCCCGCCACCGAGTTGAGCGAAACGCCGCCGAATTTCTTTTCAGCCAGATACGCCGTATCCATTGCAGGCAGCATGAATTTGGTCAGCACATAGTTCAGAAAAATCACCAAAACAATCGGAGCAACCGCTCCCCACAGCGGCGGCAGGTGTTTGAAATCCTGCTCTTTGATGTGGCTGTCGTGGTGGTCGCCGTAGCCTTCGCCTGCCGCCAAAGCACGCTTCAGACGGCCTTTCATCCACCAAACCGCTCCGGTAAACATAATCAGCGAAGCAACCAGTCCCAGCCCGGGCGCGGCGAAAGCATCGGTTTGGAAATAAGGCATCGGAATCGCATTTTGAATCGCAGGCGAACCGGGCAACGCTGTCATGGTAAATGTAAGCGAACCGATAGCAATCGCACCCGGAATCAAACGTTTTGGAATATCGATTTCACGAAACAACGCCGCCGCAATCGGAAACACCGCAAACGTCACCACAAATACCGACACACCGCCGTAGGTCAGAATCGCCGACGAAAGCGCAATCGCCAGCAACGCCTGCTGCCGCCCCAAGCGTTTCACCAAGGCATAAGCAATCGTATGCGCCGCTCCCGAATCTTCCATCAACTTGCCGAAAACCGCACCCAGCAGAAAAACCGGAAAAAACTTGACGGCAAAGCCGCCCATTCCCTGCATGAACACCTGCGTATACGTACCTAAAAGTTCGTTCGGCGGCGCACTGAACAATACCGCCAGCATGGCCAGTACCGGCGCAAGAATCAGTACGCTGTGGCCGCGGTAGGCCAGAAACATCAGCAGGATGAGCGACAAAACAATACCGGTCAGACTCAACATATCCTTTCCTCCTTTGTTATTTTTATAAAACGATACAAAAAGTATCGTTTTGTGAAACTTATAACAAAGAAAAACAACATTCAACCTGATTCGGGAAAGCTAACCAAATTTTAGATTTAATTAATTGATTTTATTGATAAAAAAAGTTGAGCATTTGCTCGTAGGGGAGAATTTTGAAATGAAACGGCAGTTTATGACGGCAGAAAAATGACCTAAAATACCGTATTGCCAACCTTTGAAGCCGTTTGTTATGAGTGAAACAGAATCCGTACGCGGATCTTCGATTACGCGGGTGTTAGAAATTTTAGAAACTGTTGCAGAGGCAGAACGCCCACTTGTGCCGTATGATTTGATACAGGAATTGGGCATTCCCAAACCCAGTTTGCACCGCCTGTTGCAACTTTTGGAGGGAGAGGGCTTCATTCAGACCGATTTGCAGGGCGGGTTGGTTCCCGGTGTCCGCGCCCAGCGCATGAGCATCAACATCTGGCAGAACAAACGCTTCAAAGCGGAGCGGGAGGCGGTATTAAACGGTTTGTCGGCAAAAATCGGTGAAACTTGCGGCATCAGCATTCCGCACGGCAATGCGATGGTGTACAGCGACCGCGTACAGACCAACTGGCCCCTTCAGGTTTACCTGCCCGTCGGCACACAAGTGCCGCTGTACTGCACCGCAGGCGGCAAATTGTATTTGAGCACGCTCAATGCCGCCAAACGTAAACGGCAGATTGAAAACATGACGTTGACACGTCTGACGCAGAATACGCTTACCGATACGCAGGCATTGCTGGCGGATATCAAGCAAACCGAAAAATGTGGCTACGGCACGGATGATCAGGAGTTTGTGGCCGGTTTGGTAGGGTGCGCCGTACCGATTGCCGACGGGAAAGGAAATTTCTTGGGCGGATTGATAGTACATTCCCCGATTATCAGAAAATCGCTCGAAGACTTGCTGGCATTCCTGCCGGAAATGCGGCAGGCGGCACAGGAAATCGGCAGTATGTTGGAAGAATAAATATCAAGGCCGTCTGTAAAATCTATTGGATTTTGCAGACGGCCTTTTTTGTTTTAATTTTGGCAAAAAGCGGGTAGCGGCAGGCGGGGGGATTTGGGCTGTTTTCAAATTTTTTATTTGGCTTTTCATCTGCTTATCATTGTGGTGGCTTTGGTTCACGGTTTGGAAGTTTTGCTCTATAATGGCGCGCTTGATTTGATATTTGTTATCCGTTTGCTGCGGATTTGGCGGCGGGCGGGGAAATGTTTGGTTAGATATGAAGTTTATCCAAACCGGCTTCCGCTTCGGACAGGAGCGGAGCGGGTATGCCGGTACTGCTTTGCCTGCACATGTTGTGGATTGCCCGGATTGCGGCAGCCGTATGGATATTCCGCGCTTGGAAGAGGGTAATGAGGTGCATTGTCCGACTTGCAATCATGAAGTCGTGCAGGTGGAAAAGCATCCGTTTGCCGCGCCGTTGGCGTATGCGTCGGCTTCGCTGGTGCTGATGGCGTTTGTGTACAGCATGATGTTTGTAACGGTTGAGATGTTCGGGGTGGTGTCTATTTTGTCGCTGCCGGAAATGATGCGTCTTTTGGTGTTGCAGGACTTTGGTTTTCTTGCCGAGGTGATGTTTGTGCTGACTTTCGGTACGCCGTTGCTTTATTTGTTGTTGTGTTTGTATGTGTACGGTGCGCTGGTGCGGGGAAGGGTGTTGCCCGGTTTGTTTGGGGCGACGAGAATACTGGCGAGGCTGCGCCATTGGATTATGGTCGATGTGTTTTTTATTTCGACTTTGGTGGCGTATATTAAGTTGTCGGCGGTGGCTGATGTGTCGTTCGGGCCGGCTTTTTATTTGATGTTCGGGTTGGCTTTGATGTTGGTGCGGACGGTGGTGTCGGTGCCGCCGCACTGGGTGTATTATCATATTCACCGTATGCGCGGTTATGATGTGGTGCAGACGGCAGACGGTAATAAAATCTGTTGCAGCCGTTGTTTGTATTTTCGTGATAAAGACGAGCAGGAATGTGGTGTTTGCGGTGCGGATTTGTACCGCAGGAGGCCGAAGAGTTTGGGCATTTCTCTGGCATTTCTGATTGCGGCGGCGGTGTTGTATGTGCCGGCAAATTTGCTGCCGATTATGATTTCTTCCAATCCTACTGCTTTGGAAATCAATACGATTTTTAATGGTATTGTGTATATGTGGAAAGAGGGAGATCATTTGATTGCGGCCATTATTTTTTGCGCCAGTATTCTGATTCCGATTTTGAAGATTGTGGCGATGGCGGTATTGATTGCTTCGGCTTCGATATGCCGGCCGCCGCTGGCTGCGCCGAAGATGGCGGTGATATACCGATTGACGGAATCGGTCGGCCGCTGGTCGATGATTGATATTTTTGTGATTATTATTTTGATGAGCGCGTTTCATACCAATCTTGCCCGTGTCGTGCCGGGCGAGGCCGCCCTGTATTTTTGTTTGGTGGTGGTGTTGACGATGCTTTCCGCTTACTTTTTTGATTCGCGTCTGATTTGGGATAAATGGTACAAACGTGCCGAAAATGCAGACGGCATAGATGTGTGATATGAACGATAAAAGCAATGATTTGGCCGCTGCACCTGCGCGTGTCAAAAAAACCAATGTGTTTGCCTCGGTGGTGTGGGTGATTCCGCTGCTGGCGCTGATTGCCGGCGGCTGGCTGCTGATGAAGCAGATACGCAATACCGGCCCGACGGTAACGCTGCTGATGGACAGTGCCGAAGGGATTGAGGTAAACAATACGGTTATCAAGGTCTTGGATGTCAATGTCGGCAGGGTTACGAAAATCAAGCTGCGCGAAGATCAGAAAGGTGTGCAGATTACCGCGCAACTGAATGCCGATGTGAAAGATTTAATCCGCAGCGATACCCAGTTTTGGGTGGTGAAGCCGCGTATCGACCAAAGCGGTGTAACCGGTTTGGGTACGCTGCTGTCCGGTTCGTATATTGCCTTTACGCCCGGCAAAAGCGAAGAGGCCAAATACGAATTTCAGGTGTTGGATATTCCGCCGATTGCTGCCATCGGACAAAGCGGTTTGCGTTTGAAGCTGGAAGGAGAGAATGACCGCATCTTGAGCGTCGGCAGTCCTATTTTGTTTGAAAACTTTATGGTCGGGCAAATCGAAAGCGCGCATTTCGACCCTGCCGCGCAAAAAGTGCATTACACCATTTTTATCCAAAGTCCGAACGATAAACTGATTAATGCCGGCAGCCGCTTTTGGCTGGAAAGCGGCATCAATATCAAAACAGACGGCGGCGGAATCAGCTTGGATTCCGCGCCGCTTGCCGCATTGCTTTCCGGCGCCATCTCCTTTGATTCTCCCAAGCGGGAAAGCAACCGTGCCGTGGTGAACGAAGACAAATTTACGTTATACGGCAGCCGCAGCGAAGTCGAAAACCTCGCCGGCGAGCGTTCGCTGTATTACACTGCCTTTTTCAAACAATCCGTACGCGGCTTGAACGCAGGCGCGCCGGTGGAATACAAAGGCATCAACATTGGTGTTGTCGCAGACGTGCCGTATTTCGCGCCCAACGACAGCCTTTATTTGCTGGAAGACGGCTGGATTCCTGTCCGTTTGCGTATCGAACCTTCGCGTATCGAAATCAATGCGGAGGCGCAAAGCAAAGATTATTGGCGGCAACAATTTCAGACGGCATTATCCAGAGGGCTGACCGCCACCATCAGCAGCAACAACCTGATTACCGGCAGTAAAATGATTGAATTGACTGACCGGCTTTCGTCTTTGCCCAAACTCAAACCGCACAGCGTATATGGCGGAGATACCGTTATCGCCACACAGGGCGGCGGTTTGGACGATATACAGGCGCAAGCGGCTGCCTTGCTCGACAAACTCAACCGCCTGCCGCTGGATAAAACCGTCGGCAGTTTGAACAATTCGCTGGCAGAGCTGAAAACCACGCTGAAAACCGCCGACAAAACCTTAAATTCGTTGAATACACTGGTTGCCCGACCGCAAACGCAAAACATTCCGAACGAATTGAACCAAACCCTGAAAGAGCTGCGCCAAGTGCTGAAAGGCGTATCGCCGCAATCGCCGGTTTACCGCGACGTACAGCAAACCCTGAACAATCTGGATAAAACCCTGAAAGACGTTCAGCCCGTTATCGATACCCTGAAAGAAAAACCCAACGCGCTGATTTTCAACAGCAGCACCAAAGACCCGATTCCGAAAGGAGGCCGCTGATGCGCCTTGCCCCCCTTGCCGCCGCATTCCTGCTTGCCGCCTGCGGCAGCACCCAAAGCCCCAGCTATTTCGTTTTGCCCGACAGCCAATATATCCAGCCCGCACGGCAGGGCAGCGAAATCGCTGTTAACGTGTACCTGAACAGCGCATTGAACAAAGGCGGGCTGGTGTACCAAACCGATGCCCACCATCTCAACTTCGCCCGCAACCACCTGTGGGCAACCCCGCTGGACGGCGCATTGGCAAACAGCCTGAGCAACAAGCTCAACCGCCTGAACCACCGCTACACCTTCGTACCTGCCGCCCGCAGCCAAAGCGCGCAGCAGCTGAAAATCTATGTCGAAGCATTTAACGGCAGCTATCTGGGCAAAACCATTGTCAGCGGTTATGCCCTGTGGCCCGACGGACAAAGCCGCCCGTTTCACGCCGAAACCGTGCAGCAGGGCGACGGCTACACCGCCATGCTCGAATCGCTGGCGGTGGGGCTGAACCAAGCCGTGCAGGAAATGGCACATTAACGCAGCGTGCGCCAAGCCGCGCCGGGTGCGAACAAGAGGGTAGATGCAGCGGTATGGATTTGCCGCCCGTTTTCCTTTGCCGCTGATTTGCTTGTTGTATCCGCAATAAGGCCGGGGCTTTTGCACCATTCATCACAAGGCTTGTCGGGGCGGGTTTTACCCCCGCTTGCTTGGGCTTTTTGAAGTGGTAACGTTCAAGGTGTTTGTTCAATTTTCGGGCGGGTGTAAAACCTGACCCGACCCTCAGCTTTGGTTTGTTTCCTGTTTTTACCAAGGTTTCAGGCCGTCTGCAAATTTGATTTTGCAGACGGCCTTTATAGCAGAAATCTCCGCTACAAGCCCAATTCCTGCCACATGGCATCGACTTTGGCGGTAACGGCAGGGTCTTTTCGAATTACGCGTCCCCATTCGCGGTCGGTTTCACCCGGCCATTTGTTGGTCGCATCCAAGCCCATTTTGCCGCCCAAGCCGCTGACCGGGCTGGCGAAATCGAGATAATCGATCGGGGTATTTTCCACCAGCACGGTATCGCGCACCGGATCCATGCGCGTGGTAACCGCCCAAATCACTTCCTTCCAGTCGCGGCAGTCCACATCGTCATCTACCACGATAATAAACTTGGTGTACATAAACTGGCGCAGGAACGACCAGCAGCCCATCATCACGCGCTTGGCGTGTCCGGCGTACTGCTTTTTGATGCTCACTACCGCCATGCGGTAGGAACAGCCTTCGGGCGGCAGGTAGAAATCGACGATTTCGGGAAACTGCTTTTGCAGCAGCGGCACGAATACTTCGTTTAACGCCACGCCCAAAACGGCCGGCTCATCAGGCGGTTTGCCCGTGTAGGTGCTGTGGTAAACCGGATCTTTGCGCATGGTGATGCGCTCGACGGTAAACACGGGGAACCGGTCTTGCTCGTTGTAATAACCGGTATGGTCGCCGTAAGGCCCTTCCAACGCGGTTTCGTTCGGGTGAATCACGCCTTCGAGCACGATTTCCGCCCGCGCGGGCACCTGCAAATCGCTGCCGATACATTGCACCAATTCCGTACGCAAACCGCGCAACAGGCCGGCAAACTGGTATTCGCTCAAAGTATCGGGAACGGGTGTAACCGCGCCCAAAATGGTGGCAGGGTCGCAACCCAGAACCACGGCTACGGGATAGGGTTTGTCGGGGTTTTGACGGCGGAACTCCTGATAATCCAACGCACCGCCGCGGTGCGACAGCCAGCGCATAATCAGCTTGTTTTTGCCGATGAGCTGTTGGCGGTAAATGCCGAGGTTTTGGCGTTTTTTGTGCGGCCCTCGGGTAACGGTTAAGCCCCAAGTCACCAACGGCGCCACATCTTCCGGCCAGCAGTGCTGAATCGGCAGTGCGGTCAAATCCACCTCATCACCTTCCAAAACAATCTCTTGGCACGGCGCGTTTTTCACCACATTCGGTGCCATGCTCCAAATGTCTTTTAAGAGCGGCAGCTTGGAAAACGCATCTTTAATGCCTTTGGGCGGCTCCGGCTCTTTCAAATAGGCCAAGGTTTTACCGATTTCGCGCAAGGCGGAAACATCGCCTACCCCCATACCCAAAGCCACGCGCTCGGGCGTGCCGAACAAGTTGGCCAGCACGGGATAGCGGTAAGGTGTGCCGTCTTGGCGCACGGGGTTTTCAAACAGCAACGCCGGCCCACCGGCACGCAATACGCGGTCGGCGATTTCGGTCATCTCCAAATGCGGCGACACGGGCATACTGATGCGTTTGAGTTTGCCGTCTGCTTCAAGTTGGGCGATAAAGTCGCGTAAGTCTTTATATTTCATTTGTTTTCCTGCTATGCCGTCTGCAAAACGGACAGACTTTGCTCGAACCGCTAGATTATAACGCGATATTGCGGTTTTGAAATGCAGACGGCAGCCGTTTTGAATGTTGCAACGGCTGCCGTGTCATTGGCAAAATCGGAAAGATGCGGAGCACAGTCGGAAAACGGCAACTGATACAGATGGCGGAGTACAAAGCATACAAACCGTACGGCAATGCAGTACTGCGGCGGCCGTCATTGCACTGGCGATATTTTCCCGCTCCGCCTGACCGTACCGCACTACTGCCCGCCGTCCCGTTCCTTTCCGGCTTCATTCAAACCTTATTTAAACCATTTTGCCAATGCCGGAACACGCGCCAAAACCAACGTATCCAACACCCAGACCAGCAGAATGGCCGCAACGGCAGTCGGGAATACGGTGGCAATCAGCAGCAGCGGCGCAGCCATTGCCCAAAACGGCGGCAGCTTGGTTTTTTGTGCAGGCGGGGTTAGGCCGACCGCATGTGCAGGGCGGCGTTTCCACCACATCACAAAACCGCTGGCGCACATGGCAATGACTGCCAGACAAAACAATACATTTGCCGCCACGCTCCACCAGCCCAGCGTACCCATGTGCAGCGCAATGCTTACTGCCATAAACTTACCGAACCAGTTGTAGTCGTCATAACGGATATCCGCCAGCAACTTACCGCTGTATTGGTCGATATGTACTGTACGGTCGATGGTGGGGCTGTTGGCATCGTAGCTCATCGAATCCTGGCTTAAAGTCCAAACACCGGTTTCGCCCTGCGGCAGATTAAGCTGGTAGCGTCCGCGGAAACCGATTTCGCGTGCATAACGGTCAACCGTTTCCAAAGTTATCGGCTCGCCGGGGGCAATGCCGTTTTCTCCCAAAGTCGTGCCCGATTGAGGCATGGGTGTAAGCTCCAATACCCACGGCACTTCTTTGGTTTTACCGTCGTTCAATAACTTCCCGTGCGTGGCCGCATCGGATTCCGGATTCGGCGCAACACCCCATTTGCCTGCCGGAAATTGGCTCCAAGCCTGCACCATTTTGCCGCCCCAAATGCCCGCCCATGCAATGCCCGACAGACAAAACGTCAGTAAAACTAACGACAGCCATGTACCGAGCATGCTGTGTACGCAGCGCCACGCATTCCTGCCGCTGCCCCAAACGGGAAACAGCATATTTCTCAGCTTCTTCGCGGCACTCAAATCCCCCTGCTTCGCCCACCACAGATACAGGCCGCTGACAATCAGCAGAATCGTCAGTGATGCCGCGGTTTCCAACAGATAATCGCCAAACGTACCGATCAGCATATCGCTGTGGATTTCGTCCATCAAATGATACCAGTCCTGATTGCGCGGATAAGTTTTCACCACTTGCGCGGTATAAGGATCGACCGCCGCCATTACCGCCTTGCCGCCGTCGTTCACACGGAACACAGCAACCATATTATCGGCACGCGGCGCGATATACTGCACCACGGATGCGGTTTCGGAATGCAGAGAAGCACGTGCCGATTCCGCCTGAACGGAAAGCGGCTGCACCGCCGCCTGCGGCGTGATTTCAAGCCGTTCGCCCTCTCTTCCGCTGATATTGGCAAGCAACAACATTGCCAAACCTGTTGCCGCCAGCAGCATCAAAAAAGGCGCGACAAAAATACCGGCGTAAAAATGCCACCGCCACACTGTCAGGTAACGGCGGTTGGCAGCAGCTGCCGCATCGCGGGAAAGAGTATTCTGTTGCGTATCGACCATTTTAATCACATATAACTAGTTACAAAGAATTATATTTTACTAAAAATAAATGCAACCTGTTTGACAAAACGCAAAAAACGACAAAATCACCCCAAAAAGCCGTCTGCAAAAACGCTGTTTGATGATATGCGGGCGGCAAAATACGGCATGAATATTCCGAATAAATATTGCAAGATGGTTTTGTATAGTCATTTAAAATAAGAATGATACAGCGTTGCTTTGCCTTGCCGTACTATGTGTACTGTCTGCGGCTTCGCTGCCTTGTCTCATTCTTATTTTATTCGACTATATTTTGTTTGCCGACTTGTGGCACTGCCTGATTATTGCGGAGGTTGGGAAAAATCAAACTACCATTTTTTTGCAGACGGCCTTATCATGCCCGTATCCGGCAAACCGTTTGTTTTTGAACATCATGAGCGGGCGGTTTGCTGCGGTTTGAGCCGTGCTGTTTCCCAACGGGGCCGGAAAGGCGGTGCGGATTGCTTTTGACGGCCCTGTGTCCAACGAATCATTCATCATGCCCGAATCCAAATTCTATCTTTATCAGTCCAACCGCTTGGAAACATTGGCGGCCTTGTTTTGTAAAATCCAGCAGGTGCGTCCGCTGTCGAATGCGTTGGCGGCGGAAGAAATTATTGTGCAGAGTCAGGGAATGCGCCGTTATTTGAGCAGTTTTCTCGCGCGCGAAACCGGTGTGGCGGCAAATCTGCGCTTCAGCCTGCCTGCGGGTCTGACTTGGCGGCTGATGCGCGAATTTATTCCGGGCATTCCCGCGCTCAGCCCGTTTTCTCCTGAAGTGATGCGTTGGCGGCTGTTGGATTTGTTCCGACGGGAAGATTTTCAGACGGCCTCTGCGTTTGCCGCCAGCCGCGAGGCGCTGCAAAGTTATTTGGGCAGCGGGGATTCGGCGGATTACCAGCTTGCCGGACAGCTTGCGGATATGTTTGACCAATATTTGGTGTACCGCCCCGAATGGATTGATGCGTGGCAGGCAGGGAAGTTGCTGGATTTGGGCGATGATGAACGCTGGCAGGCGGAATTGTGGCGTTTTTTGGACGACGGTAGCCGGTCTGCGCCGCACCGTGTGGCATTGTGGGAGCAGCTTTTGGGGGCACTGTCGGCAGACAAATTGCCCGAGCGTTTTTTTGTGTTCGGGATTTCTACGATGGCGCCGATGTATCTGCAACTGCTGCAAAAAATTGCCGAGCATTGCGAGGTATTCGTGTTTGCCTTGAATCCGAGCGAGCATTATTGGGGCAATGTGATCGAAGCGGCGCAGATTTTGCGGGGCGGCGATGAGCCGGATTTGAGTCAGGCAGGGCATCCGCTGCTGGCTTCTTTGGGCAAGCAGGGGCGTGATTTTTTTGATTTTCTGTCGGAAATCGAGCTGGAAACGCCGGTGTTTGAAAGTCCGTTTGAAAGCGGGCGCGACAGCCTGCTGCACTGCTTGCAGTTTGATATTCAAACGCTGAATATGCCGGGCGGCGGGCAGGAAAGGCCGTCTGCAAATGAAAGGGAAAAACTGCTTCATGACGGTTCTGTCCGTATTGTTTCGGCACACAGTCCGTTGCGCGAATTACAGGTGTTGAAAGACGGGATTTTGAAGATTCTGCAGGAACACCCGGATTGGCAGCCGCACGATATTGCGGTGCTGACGCCGAATATCGAGCCGTACAGCCCGTTTATCGAAGCCGTGTTCGGACAGGCGCAGGGCGGCGCGCAGGCTCTGCCGTATTCTTTGTCGGACGTGAAACTGAGCCGCCGCCAGCCGTTGCTGTATGCGCTGGAGCAGGTATTGGATTTGTTGGAAAGCCGTTTTGAAGTGGATAAAGTGCTGCCGTTGCTGGAAAGTGCGCTGGTACTGAACCGCTTCGAGCTGGAAGAAGACGATGTACCGCTGCTGCATGATGCGGTTGCCGAATTGAACGTGCATTGGGGGTTGGACGGCGAAATGCGCGGAGAGGCGGATAATCTGTTTACTTGGCAGCAGGCGGCGGACAGGCTGGTGTTGGGCTGGATGCTGCCCGAGGGCGGCAGCGGCGTATGGCAGAACGTCAGCGCTTGGCACAGCGATGTCAACCGAATCGGCATGTTCAGTCGCTTTGCCGCGTTGCTGCACACGCTGGCGCATATTGTCGGACAATGGAAGCAGCCGGCGGATGTCGGTATGTGGGTGCAGCGTGCGCGGGAATTGGTGCAGGCGTTGTTTCTGCCGTCTGAAAACGACCAGTATGCCTTGCAGCAGTTTGAACAGGCTTTGGCGAAATGGCAGGAAGAAGCGGCTTTGGCGGAGTTTGACGGAATATTGCCGCAGCATACGGTTATCCGCCATCTGCGCCGCTTTTTGAGCAGCGAGAGCCAAGCCGGATTTTTGCGCGGCGGCATCACGTTTTGCAGCATGGTGCCGATGCGGAGCCTGCCGTTTAAAGTATTGTGCCTGATTGGTTTGAACGACGGCGATTTTCCGCGCAACACCAAAGCAGCGGCATTCGATTTGATTGCGAAACACCCGAAAAAAGGCGACCGCGCCCGCCGCGACGACGACCGTTATCTGTTTCTTGAAGCCATTCTCAGCGCGCGCGAAATCCTTTATTTGTCGTATGTCGGCAGAAGCATACGCAACGACGACGAGCTTGCGCCGTCTGCATTGGTCAGCGAGCTGTTGGATACCGTTGCCGCAATGACGGGAACGAGAAGCAGGGATTTGGTGGAGAATTGGGTGGTGCAGCATCCGTTGCAGGCATTTTCCCAAAGGTATTTTGTCGGGCAGCAAAATGCAGACGGCCTGTTCAGCACGCGCAGTGATTATGCGGCGGCACTCAACAGCCCGCAAGCAGCGGAAGAAGCGTTTTTCAGCGAACCGCTGGGCGAAATGCCGTCTGCAAATGAAGCGGTTTCCGTTTCGCAGTCGGAATTGCTGAACTTTTGGCGCAATCCCGTGAAACACTGGTTGAGAAATACCTTGGCGTGGCAGGAGCCGTATCATGACGGCTCTTGGGAATCCGCCGAGCCGTTCGAGCCTCGGGAGGGCGGATATATTGCTGATGCTTATTTGGAAGCGCGGCGCAACCACAGCGATTTCGGCGGGGTTGCGGCAAAACTTGAAGCCGAAAGCCTGTTGCCGGCAGGCGAGCTCGGCGTGTTGTGGCAGCAGCGTTTTCAGACGGCGGCCAAGCAGATCGACCAAACTTTGCTGGACAGCCCGAAGCAGCCGCCGTATGCCTATGAATTAGTGTTTGACCGTTTTATTTTACAAGGCAGTTTGGGGCTGCTGCATGAAGCAGGGCAGATGGTGTTTCAAAACACATCCCTCCATGCGCCCGCCAAAATCGCTTTAATGTTGGAACATTTGATTTTTTGCGCCGTCCGACCGCAAACGCTTGGCGAAGAAGGTTGCCGGACGTATTTGGTCAGCAACGGCGAAACAACGGTTTATCCCGATATTCCGCCGCAACAGGCGCGGGAAATGTTGGGCAGATGGCTGGATTATTACCACATCGGACAGTCGCGGCCACTGCCGTTTTTCGCCAAAACCTCGCTGGCGGCGGCGGAAGAATATCTCAAGAAAAACGATTGGGAAGCCGCACAACAAAAAGCATTGTCGGCCTATCGGGACAGCAAAGGCGCGAAAGGACAGGAAAGCTATACCGAAGTGGCTTTGGTGTTCGGCAGGGAAGAGCAGCCGCCGGTTATGCAGCCGCTGTTTGAAAACATGATTGTCGAACTGCTTGCCCCTTTGCTGGCAGCAGTCGAGGCTTGAGAAAAGGCCGTCTGCAAATTTGGGATTTTGCAGACGGCCTTTTGGTGTGGAAACTTAAAAAACAAGCTCTATCTGTTCGGGCGCTTCGATATTCAGGTCATCGTCAAGCGATAGTTTTTTTAAACGGATTTTGCTGCGCCGCACGGATAAAAGCCGCATGACTTGGTGCTTCTGGCCGTCGCTCATGCTTTGCCAGTACAGCCGCTCTTCACGGCTACGCAGGCAGCCTTTGCAATAGCCTTTGCTGTTGGCTTCGCATACGCCGATGCAGGGGCTGGGTATGGAGAAGAAATCGGGTTGTTCCATGCTGGCAAAATGTTCGGTGGGTTGTGTTCCGAAAGTGGCGGGGCAAGGTTGAACACAGGTAGGATTCGAGGTCTTGCGGCTTGTTTTCGGTTTGGTTTTTTGATGAGGGAATGCGTTTGTAATCTTATTGATTTTTCTGTTGAAATGTCAAGTTGCAGACGGCTTGGCAAGAACGCCCGACGGCTGTAAGCGGTCGGGCGTTGGTATAGTCATTTAAAATAAGAATGATACAGCGTTGCTTTGCCTTGCCGTACTATGTGTACTGTCTGCGGCTTCGCTGCCTTGTCTCATTCTTATTTTATTCGACTATAAAATCCTCCCTGATAAACTCTTGTCATGAATTGTGCAAAGGTCTCGGGCTGAATGAATGTTGTGCCGCCGAAAACCTACCGAAAATCCATAAAAAGGCCGTCTGCAAAAACGGGTATGCGTTTTGCAGACGGCCTTTTGTTTTACCGTTTATTTTTTAGGCGAGAGTTGGTCTACCAAGCCGCCGTCGGCAAAGTATTTCTTCATAATCTCTTCCCAAGTGCCGAATTTTTCATTGGGTGAGAAGGTTTCCATATCGGGAAAATCGGCTTTGTGTTTCGCCAAAACATCGGCGTTGCGCGGGCGCAGGTAGAGTTTGGCGGCAAGCTCTTGTGCCGGTTCGCTCCAGAGATATTCCAGATATTCTTTGGCAGCTTCCTGAGTGCCTTTTTTCTCAACCACGCTGTCCACTACGGCAACGGGGCTTTCAGACAAGATGGTGTAGCTCGGGTAAACGATTTCAAACTGGTCTTGCGTGAGCTTTTTGCTGACATGGTTGGCTTCGTTTTCAAAAGTAATCAGTACGTCGCCGATGTTGCGCTGGCTGAACGTGGTGGTGGCCGCACGTCCGCCGTTTTCAAATACGGGGGCGTTTTTCAGCAGGGCGGCAACGAACTCTTGCGCTTTGCTTTCATCGCCGTTGTTGGCTTTCAAACCGTAACCGTATGCGCCGAGAAAGGCATAGCGGCCGTTGCCGGTGGTTTTCGGATTGGCGATAACGATTTGTACGCCGTCTTTAGTCAAATCGCTCCAATCCTGAATGTGTTTGGGATTGCCTTTGCGTACCAAGAAAACGGTGGTGCTGGTAAAGGGAACGGCATTGTCGGGCAGGCGGGTTGTCCAGTCGGATTTGACCAAACCTTTATTTTCCAACAACTCGATGTCGGAAGTTTGGTTCATGGTCACCACATCGGCAGCCAAACCGTTGGCAACGGAAAGTGCCTGCTTGCTCGAACCACCGTGTGATTGTTGCACATCGATTTGCGCGCCATTGTGTTTGGCTTGGTATGCTTGGATAAACAAGGGATTGTATTCTTTGTAGAAATCGCGTGCGACATCGTAGGAAACGTTCAGCAGTTTGACGGCGTTACTGCCGGCGGCGGTGTCTGCGCCGGAAGCGGCGTTGCCGGTTTTTTCGGCAGGCGAGCAGGCTGCAAGGGCAAATGCGCCGAGTGCGGCGAGTGAGAAAGTGCGGATAGCGTTCATCAGGATACTCCAAAGTGATTTTTTCATTACTCTATACAGATTGCAGCACAAAGGGAAATAATGTTTGCTTTGCCGTTTATGGATTTTGGTTATAAAAGCCGTCTGAAATTGAGCAGCGGCGGCGAAGTTTGCTATCATGCCGTCTGCAAATGGAAGAAATGACATGCTGCCCGTTCACCAAAAACAGCTCAAAATCACCGACGTTTCCGCCAAAAAGCTGGAAAAACTCAATCTGCACACGCCGTGGGACATCGTGCTGCACCTGCCGCTGCGCTATGAAGACGAAACCCACATCATGCCGATTGCCGACGCACCCGCCGGCACGCCCTGCCAAGTGGAGGGCGAAGTGCTGCATCAGGAAGTGCAGTTCAAACCGCGCAAGCAGCTTATCGTACAGATTGCAGACGGCTCGGGCAGTGTGCTGCACCTGCGTTTTATCCACTTCTACCCCAGCCATCAGAAACAGATGGCGGTGGGCAAACGCATCCGCGCCGTGGGCGAAATCAAACGCGGTTTTTACGGCGACGAGATGATTCACCCGAAAATCCGCGATGCCGAAAACAGCGGGCTGGCCGAAAGCCTCACGCCGGTGTATCCCACTGTAAACGGCCTCAACCAGCCCACCTTGCGCCGCATCATTCAGACGGCCTTGGAAGTGGTTCCGCTGCACGACACCCTGCCCGACGGATTATTAGGCCGTCTGAAACTGCCGCATCTGGCCGAAAGCCTGCGCCTTTTGCACGCGCCGCCGCCCAGCTTTACCATCTACCAACTTTCAGACGGCACGCTCCCCGCATGGCAGCGGCTCAAATTCGACGAACTTCTGGCGCAGCAATTATCCATGCGGCTGGCGCGGCAAAAACGCGTCAGTGGTACGGCTAAGTCGTTGAAAGAAAGTGGAGAATTATCCGGTAAGCTCATTCGCAGCCTGCCATTTACCCTTACTGCCGCCCAGCAGCGCGTCTTAAGCGAAATCCGCGCTGACCTCGCGCAAACCCACCCCATGCACCGCCTGCTGCAAGGCGATGTCGGCAGCGGCAAAACCATTGTTGCCGCGCTCTCTGCGCTTACCGCCATCGAAGCCGGCTGCCAAGTCGCGGTGATGGCACCCACCGAAATCCTTGCCGAGCAGCACTACATTAAGTTCAAACAATGGTTTGAGCCTATGGGCTTGGCCGTGGCATGGCTTTCCGGCAGCCAGCGCAAAAAAGAAAAAGAGCAAAACAAAGCCGCCGTTTCAGACGGCCTCGCCCCGATTGCCGTCGGCACGCACGCGCTGTTTCAAGACGACGTGCAGTTTCAAAATTTAGGCTTGGTGATTGTCGACGAGCAGCACCGTTTCGGTGTGGCGCAGCGTTTGGCCTTGAAAAACAAAGGCCAAGACGTACACCAACTGATGATGTCGGCTACTCCTATCCCACGCACGCTGGCGATGAGCTTCTTCGCCGACCTCGACGTTTCCGTGATTGACGAATTGCCGCCCAACCGCACCCCGATTAAAACACGGCTGGTCAACAACGCCCGCCGCGCCGAAGTCGAAGGCTTCGTGTTGAACACCTGCCGCAAAGGACAGCAGGCCTATTGGGTCTGCCCCCTGATTGAAGAGAGCGAACCCCTGCAACTGCAAACCGCCACCGAAACCCTCGAAGCCCTTCAAGCGGCCTTGCCCGAATTATCCGTCGGCCTCGTGCACGGGCGCATGAAAGCCGCCGAAAAAGCCGGCGTGATGGCCGAATTTTCCGCAGGCCGTCTGAATGTTTTAGTGGCCACCACCGTCATTGAAGTCGGTGTGGACGTGCCCAACGCCAGCCTGATGGTCATCGAACACGCCGAACGCATGGGCTTGGCGCAACTGCACCAACTGCGCGGGCGCGTCGGGCGCGGAGCCGCCGCCAGCCATTGCGTGCTGCTGTTTGCCGAGCCGTTAAGCGAACTGGCCAAAGCACGTCTGAAAGTGATTTACGAACACACCGACGGCTTCGAAATCGCCCGCCAAGACCTCAATATCCGCGGCCCCGGCGAATTTCTCGGCGCACGCCAAAGCGGCGTACCCATGCTGCGCTTCGCCAACCTCGAAGAAGACCTGCACCTCTTGGAAAAAGCCCGCGAAACCGCCCCGCAACTGATCGAACAGCGGCCGGATATTGTGGAGGCGCATTTGGAGAGATGGTTGAGCAGTCGGGAAGGGTATTTGGGGGTGTGAGGCTTTGAAGGTGAAGGCAGGTTGGGTTGCACGCACGACAAGCCTTAACAGATACGCGTATTCGTTGGGATTTCATTCCCATCTGTATATTTGCCTTTTTATGCCGTCTGCAAATATGCAGACGGCCTTTTGATTATAGTCATTTAAAATAAGAATGATACAGCGTTGCTTTGCCTTGCCGTACTATGTGTACTGTCTGCGGCTTCGCTGCCTTGTCTCATTCTTATTTTATTCGACTATATGTTGGAACAGGAAGCATTGTACACAGTAAGCGGTGCTAATGACCGTATGGTTGATTATGCGGAAAATGTGGCAGCGAAAAAAAACGGGATTGGGGGGGGAGTGAAGCATTTTCAGGATAAAGCAGGCAGACGGCAATAAGGGCTTTGGTTTTTTAGCTGCTCGCTTTTCTCCTTGGTAATGGCTGCATCGATCATATCCATTTCGGCAAACGGCTTGACAATGCAGAGAGAAGAAGGTTGTCGCGGGCGGTCTCTTTAACTGCCCTGTTGGGTTAATCAATCATTCTGTTGGTAAGCGTTGTGAGCGATAGGTAACAGAATCACGAAGATGAGAAATCGTGCCATTTTAACCTGCTTTTTTGATTCGCCCCGTTGTGTATTGAACAGCGGGGCTTTAACTTATTTTTATTGTCGCAATGGTTTTGTTTGTCGGGGTTTCGGCGTACACTGCAAGCAGTTTGTGTTGAGAATGAATATTATGTATCACGGCGAGCGTTTTAATGCGTACAGCCATTTGGCGGGTGCGCTGCTGGCAGGGGCGGGCTTGGTGCTGCTGATTATGAAGGCGGTGCAGGATTTCGATCCGTATAAGCTGGCAGGAGCGGTAACCTACGGAGTGTGCCTGTTACTGCTGTATGCCGGCTCGACGCTGTACCACAGTATTCCGCAGCCTAAGGCGAAGACGGTGTTGCAGAAGGTGGATCATTGTATGATTTATCTGCTGATTGCCGGCAGCTATACGCCGTTTACGCTGGTTACGCTTAAGGGCGGCTGGGGTTGGTCGCTGTTCGGAGTGTCGTGGGGGCTGGCGCTGGTGGGAATTGTGCAGGAATTAACCATCGGCTTGCGGAGTGAAACGCGCAGGTTGTCGCTGCTGATTTATGTGGTGATGGGCTGGCTGATTCTGGTGGCCTTGTATCCGTTGGCGAAAACCTTGTCGGCGGCCGGGCTGTTTTGGCTGGCGTTGGGCGGTTTGCTGTACAGCGTGGGGATTTATTGGTTTGTGAACGATGAGAAAATCAAACACGGACACGGCATTTGGCATTTGTTTGTGCTCGGCGGCAGTTTGGCGCAGTTTGTGTGTATTTATTTTTATGTGATTTGAACGGCTGTACGTTGCCGGCAAGAAAGGCCGTCTGCAAATGGGATTTTGCAGACGGCCTTTTGTATCGGTTTTACAGGCGTGTGACGCTCAATACGCCTTTGACATCGCCCAAACTTGCCAATACGCGCGGTAAGTCGTTGACTTGTTTGACTTCCAATGTGAAACGCATACTGGCTTCAAGATCGCGCGACTGGGTTTGTACGGCGGTAACATTCAGTTTGTGGCGCGCCAGTGCGTCGGATACGTCGCGCAGCAGGCCGTTGCGGTCTTGGGCGCGGATTTCGATATCCACGGCAAATACTTGGCCTTCCTGCATGGCCGCCCAGCTTGCGTTTAATACTTTGTCGGGCGATTGTTCGGCCAGATGGCGGATTTCGGGGCAGGTTATGCGGTGTACGGAAATGCCGCGCTCGCGGGTAACGAAGCCGATGATGTCGTCGGGCGGCGCGGGTTTGCAGCATTTCGCCAAGGTGGTCATCAGGCCGTCTTCGCCGTCAACCAATACGCCGTTTTTGCCGCCTTTTTTGATTTTCGATTGCTTGACGATGGTGGTTTCGGTAACGGGAGCAGGCGGCGGTTCGTTCAAAAGGCCGCAGGCTTTTTGAATCGCACGCGGGGTGACCTCTCCCTGTCCGATGGCGGTGTAGAGCTCGTCGAGCTTTTTAAAGCCGAGCTTTTCCGCCAATTCTTGAAGATTGGGTTTGGGGTTGGTTTTGACCAGTTGTTTGTCAAGCTGGGTGCGGCCGTCTTCGCGCACGGTGTCGGCGTTTTGCTGGCGGATGTAGGCGCGGATTTTGCTGATGGCTTTGTTGGATTTGACCCAGCCTTCGTGCAGCCAGTTGACCGACGGTTTGCCTTCTTTGGCGGTGATGATTTCCACGCGCTGGCCGTTTTCCAGCGGGGTGGAAAGGGGCACAATCTGCCCCTCTACTTTTGCGCCGCGGCAGCGGTCTCCTATGCTGCTGTGCAGGGCGTAGGCGAGGTCGATGGGGGTTGCGCCGGCGGGCAGCGACAGGACTTTGCCGTGCGGGGTCAGAACGTAAATTGTATCGTGGAAGAGTTCGGTTTTGAAGGCGGCGGCGAGGTCTTCTTTGCCGCTTTCGGCCATGTTTTCGCGCCAGTCGAGCAGTTGGCGCAACCATGCGATTTTCTGTTCGTAGGCGGAATCGCCTTTGCCGCCTTCTTTATAACGCCAGTGGGCGGCCACGCCGAATTCGTTGAACTGGTGCATGTCGAAGGTGCGGATTTGGACTTCCACGCCTTTGTCTTCGGGGCCGACGATGACGGTATGCAGGCTTTTGTAGCCGTTGCCTTTGGGGTTGGCGATGTAGTCGTCGAATTCGCCGGGCACGGGCTGCCACAGGCTGTGGACGATGCCCAGCGTGGTGTAGCATTCGGGAATGGTTTCCACCAGAATCCGCACGGCACGGATGTCGTAGAGGCCGTCGAAATCGAGCTTTTTCTTCACCATTTTTTTGTAAATGGAGTAAATGTGCTTCGGCCGTCCGGCTACTTCGAAACGGATGTTGAACTTGGAGAGTTCGCCGCGCAGGATATTGAGGAAGTTTTCAATGTATTCCAGGCGTTCGGTACGCTTTTCATCGAGGAGCTTGGCGATTTCTTTGTATTTTTCAGGTTCTTGGTGGCGGAAACCCAAATCTTCGAGCTGCCATTTGAGCTGCCATACGCCCAAGCGGTTGGCGAGCGGTGCGAAAATATCCAGTGTTTCTTTGGCGATGGCGCGTTTTTCGGGGCTGTCGGGCAAAACGCCGATGTATTGCATGGTGCGGGTACGCATGGCGAGTTTGATCAGCACGATGCGGATGTCCGTAACCATGGCCAGCAGCATTTTGCGCATGGTTTCGGCTTGTTGGGCGCGTTCTTCCGGCGTGGCGAGGCTGTCGACTTTGGCGAATTGGGTCAGTTTGTGTACTTCGTCTATGCCTTTGACTAATTCGGTAACGGTGGCGTTGCATTGTTCGGTAACGACGGTTTGCCAGTCGGGCAGGCAGAGGGAGATGCTGGAAAGCAGGGTGGCGGCCACGGCATCGGGCAGCAAGTCCATTTCGTTGACCATTTTTGCCGCACCGAATACGTTGCTCATTACCGGCTCGCCGCTGAAAGTGAGCAAATCGGCGGGATAATGCTGCTCCGCCAGCGATAAGGCCGTCTGCAAAAGGGCGGCATCTTGCTCGTTTTGACGGGCAAGATAGGCTTCGAACCATTCGCGGTAATGGTTTAAATCCGGAGCGATGTTGCTGGCGTGCTGTGTCATGGCATTTCTCTTTCTCAAAGCGGTGAGAGAACGGCTATTGTAGCAGGGAAAAAGAAAAAGGTGCGGATAACCGGATTTCTTGTTATTAGAAGGTATAACTTTTTATCATTTAATCAAAAGGTTGTATGGCGGGCATTGTTTCGGTTCGCCGCAAGGAGTAAAGTATCGCCGTTATTTTGGAGATTGTAGAAGATTGCATATGAAACTGTATATTTACGACCATTGTCCGTTTTGTGTCCGTGCCCGCATGATTTTCGGCTTGCGCGCGCTGCCTCTGGAAACGGAAATTCTGTTGAACGATGATGAAGAAACGCCGGTTTCGATGATTGGTGCGAAACAGGTGCCGATTCTGCAAAAAGCAGACGGCCTGTTTATGGGCGAGAGCTTGGATATTGTGCGCTATGTTGACGAACTGGCGGGTAAAGGCCGTCTGCAAGAGGAAATCCGCCCCGAATTGCAGGCTTGGTTGGACAAAGTGGGCGAATACGGCAATAAATTGGTGCAGCCGCGCATGGTGAAAATCGGCCTGCCGGAATTTGCCACGCGGGAAGCGGTAAAATATTTTGTAGACAAAAAAGAAAAAAACATCGGCAATTTTGCTGCCAATCTCGACAAAACCGCGAAATATCTGGCGCGCATTCATGCCGATTTGCAGGAGCTGGAACCGCTGGTTGGTGACGAGAACTTGGGTGTCGGCGGTGAAGTGTCGATGGAAGATATTCTGCTGTTTCCGGTGTTGCGTAACCTGACCATCGTGCGTGGTATCGAGTGGCCGCAAAAAGTGATGGACTACTTGATGTGGATGAGCGAAGCAAGCGGTGTGGATATGTATTTCGACCGCGCTTTGTAAGAGCGGAAATGCAGCGGCGGCAGCCATGCAGGGCAATGAGCAATGGTTGTCCGCAAGCGTTGCATGTGGGCAGGCGGCCGTATCATGCGGCGGCACACCCTGCGCGAAGGTATCCGATGATGGCTCGAAGTACCGGGATTGGCATTGCGAGACCTGCCTGTTCTGATGGGCAAACCGCTTGAGTCATGCGGATTGGGCATGGTTTTTCGTGGTATAGTCATTTAAAATAAGAATGATACAGCGTTGCTTTGCCTTGCCGTACTATGTGTACTGTCTGCGGCTTCGCTGCCTTGTCTCATTTTTATCTTATTTTATTCGACTATACAAAAGAAAATTAACGGAAAAGGCCGTCTGCATTTTGGTTGATTGTATACTGAAACGGCAAAATTCAGGCGTTTGCTTTCTGAAATGCCGCAAAAAGGCCGTCTGCAAAATGAACCATGATTTTGCAGACGGCCTTTTAAACGGCTTGGCAGTTAGAACAAGCCGTGAATCACGCCGTTTCCATCTACGTCGATTTTTTCCGCCGCCGGTACTTTCGGCAGTCCGGGCATTTTCATCATATTGCCGCACAAGGCTACGATGAAGCCTGCGCCGTTGGAGACGGTAATACCGCGTACATTGATGCGGAAACCTTCGGGACGGCCGAGCAGGGCGGCGTTGTCGCTCAATGAGTATTGCGTTTTCGCCATGCACACGGGCAGTTTGTCGAGGCCGAGTTTTTCCAGAGAGGCGATTTCGGCAAGTGCTTCGGTGCTGAAATCGACATCGGCCGCGCCGTAGATTTTTTGGGCGATGGCGCGGATTTTGTTCGGAATGGTGTCGGCCGCGTCGTAGGCGAATTGGAAGGTATTCGGTTGCGTTTCGACGGCGTTGACGACTTTTTGCGCCAAATCCGCGCCGCCCGCGCCGCCTTTGCCCCATACTTCCGCCAAAGAAACTTCCACGCCGTATTCGGCACAGGCCGTCTGAATCAGGTTTAACTCGGCATCGGTGTCGGATACGAAGCGGTTGACGGCAACGACCACGGGCAGGCCGAAGACGTTTTTCATGTTGCCGATGTGTTTCAGCAGGTTGGGCAGACCTTTGGCCAATGCGTCCAGATTTTCTTCGCCCAAATCGGCGCGTGCCACACCGCCGTTGTATTTCAAGGCGCGCACGGTCGCAACGACCACGGCGGCATCGGGTTGCAACTGAGCCAGGCGGCATTTGATGTCGCAGAATTTTTCCGCACCCAAGTCCGCGCCGAAACCGGCTTCGGTAACGGCATAATCGCCCAAGTGTTTTGCCAGACGGGTGGCAATCACGGAATTGCAGCCGTGTGCGATGTTGGCAAACGGGCCGCCGTGAACAAAGGCAGGCGTACCGGCGATGGTTTGCACCAGGTTCGGCTTAACCGCATCTTTCAGCAAGGCCGCCATTGCTCCGTGGGCTTTCAAATCGCGGGCGTAAACCGCGCTGCCGTCTTTGGCATAGGCCACCAGAATGTTGCCCAAGCGTTCTTTCAAGTCGCTGATGTCTTTGGCGAGGCAGAACACGGCCATTACTTCCGATGCCACGGTGATGTCGAAGCCGTCGGCACGCATCACGCCGTCAACCGGTTTGCCCATGCCGTCGATAATGTTGCGCAATTGGCGGTCGTTCATATCGACTACGCGCCGCCACAAAACGCGTTTCGGGTCGATGTCCAGCGCGTTGCCTTGGTAGATGTGGTTGTCGAGCATGGCGGCCAAAAGGTTGTTGGCGGCACTGATGGCATGGAAGTCGCCGGTAAAGTGCAGATTGATGTCTTCCATCGGCAAAACCTGCGAATAGCCACCGCCTGCCGCACCGCCTTTGATGCCGAACACGGGGCCGAGCGAGGGTTCGCGCAAGGCGATGACCGACTCTTTGCCGATGTGGCGCAAGGCATCCGCCAAACCGATGGTTACTGTGGTTTTGCCTTCGCCGGCCGGAGTCGGATTGATGGCGGTTACCAAAATCAGCCGTCCCTGTTTTTTCGGCAATTTGAACGCCGCCGCCGGATCGATTTTGGCTTTGTAATGGCCGTACGGCTCAATATCGGCGGCATTCAAACCCACCAGAGACGCAATTTCTCCAATCGGACGCATAACGGAAGATTGGGCAATTTCAGCATCGGTTTTAAAGCTCATGTCGTTTCCTGTTCTGAAGAATGAAGAAAAGAGCGGCTGAGCCAAGCCGGAGCAGCGGCAGGCGTTGAAATCCGAGAGCGGTTATCCGTTTGCAGACGGCATAATGCTGGATTTCCAACCGTATCACGCCTATTATACCGTTATTCCGCTTTAATTTGAGAACGAATCGCAGCGCAAATTCCAAGCGCATCATCGGTTAAAGTGTGTCCCGCTAACGACTTGGAGAACGATATGAGTGCACAACCGTGGCTTTTCTGGGCATTGGCTTCCGCCGCTTTTGCCGCATTAACGGCAATTTTCGCCAAAATGGGTTTACAGGGCATTGATTCCGACTTTGCCACTTTTATCCGCACGCTGGTGATTGTTGCCGCGCTGGTTCTGTTTTTGACCTACACCGGCAAATGGCAGGGCGTGAGCGGGTTTACAGGGCGGAATTGGACGTTTTTGATTTTATCCGGTCTGGCAACGGGCGCATCGTGGCTGGCTTATTTCAAAGCACTGCAAATGGGCAATGCATCGCAAGTCGCACCGGTAGACAAATTCAGCCTCGTCTTGGTCGCCCTGATGGCGGTGGTGTTTCTCGACGAACGCCCGAGCACGCAGGAATGGATAGGTTTGGGATTGGTAACGGCGGGAGTGTTGACGCTGGCGTTGAAACGCTGACAGTATCGGGAATATGCGTGAAAAGATGGTGTTTTTGCTGCAATAAATACAAGCATCAAGGCAAATGGTTCGGCCGGTTTTGATACGGGCGTTGCGCTCGGAGTGAACCATACGGCTTTACTGCCTTGGCTGATTTCGTGTGATTCAACGATAAATGCCGTCTGCAAAATGGATAGGGTTGTCCCAAAACCATTTTGCAGACGGCATTTGTGTATCGATGATGGGAAAGTTTAGGAAGAACGACCCAATAAGCGGTTGGTCGCTATCCTTGCCTGCTCGCGTATGTCTTCGGTGAGATAGGCTTTCATTTGACTGTATACCAATGTGATGACGGCAATGTCGTCGCTGAAACCCAACGGGCCGAGCAAATCGGGAAGGCTGTCGATCGGGCTGAAGAAATAAACCAGCGCACCGACAATAATCAGTTTGGCGCGTTTGGGGGTGTGCGGCGATTTCCAAAGAAAATACAGGGCGTAAAGCTGGCGGACGACAGGTGCGCCCAAGCGTCCGGCAAAGCGGGCAAGTTTACGCAGAAAGCCCGGTTCGTCCAGCTTTTTGCGGCGGAATGTCGGAATAAACTCTTCGGGAGCGGGGCGCTTGTTCATGCCAAACCTTTCATCAGTCGGGAAACGGGATTTTGCTTGCCGTTTGGCGGCAAATCGTGAAAAGTATAGAAGCAGAATATGAAAAGAAACGTCAGCATTATGCAGTTTCATGCAATCATGCCGTCTGCAAAATGCAACCGTCTGTTTGCAGACGGCCTTACGGGGTGATGAATGAAAAATATCCGATAAGAAAACTAGGTTATTCAAGTTGTTGTATATATTCATCGGAATAACCGCCCATAATGAAGTAAATAAAAATAAGCAGATAGGCTTTCTTTTGCAGGGTTTTGTAAAAAATTATTAGATTGTTGACATATTAGACTGTTCAAACGGCAATAAACAAGGTAAATTATAGGGTGTAATTCGGTGTAGCTGTATGCTGCGCCGGTTTTGAGAAGAAAATAATGACAAAGGAACAACTTATGGCTGCCAAACCGCGTCCAGTCCATTTGGATCTCCCTAAGATTCGCCTGCCGATTCCGGGAATTGTCTCGATTCTGCACCGTATCAGCGGCGTACTCTTGTTTATTGCCCTGCCTCTTTTGCTGGGCTTGCTTGCCGCTTCTTTGGATCGTGAATCCGTGTTCGAGTCTTATCTCGCTTTCGTTGCCAATCCTATTGTAAAACTGGGCTTGATTGTCCTGCTGTGGGCATTCCTGCACCATGCTTGTGCCGGTACGCGCTTCTTGTTCTTGGACGCGCATAAAGGATTGGATTTGAAAACGGCACGCCTGACTGCCAAAATCGTGTTGGCGTGTTCTCTGACTCTGACTGTCGTGATTGGAGCGTTGTTATGGTAGATCGTAAATTAGCCGGTGCCCATTACGGCTTGAAAGATTGGGCGGTTCAACGCGTGACTGCGGTAATCATGCTGGTTTATACCATCGCACTGGTGGCGTTTTTATTGCTGTTGCCGAATGAGCACGGCGAATGGCAGGCATTCTGGAGCAATCCTTGGGTAAAACTGTTTACCCAAATCAGCTTTGTTGCGCTGTTTTGGCATGCTTGGGTAGGTATCCGCGACTTGTGGATGGACTATATCAAGCCGTTCGGACTCCGTTTGTTTCTGCAGGCTGCAACCATCGTGTGGTTGGTGGCGTGTATGTTCTATTCTATTCAAGTAATTTGGGGGTAATGTAGTATGGGATATCCTGTCCGTAAATTTGATGCCGTGATTGTCGGCGGTGGTGGTGCAGGTTTGCGTGCTGCTCTCCAATTATCCAAATCCGGCCTGAATTGTGCCGTATTGTCCAAAGTATTCCCGACCCGTTCGCATACTGTAGCAGCCCAAGGCGGTATCTCCGCTTCTTTGGGTAATGTGCAGGAAGACCGTTGGGACTGGCATATGTACGATACTGTAAAAGGTTCGGACTGGCTGGGCGACCAAGATGCGATTGAGTTTATGTGCCGTGCGGCGCCGGAAGCCGTTATCGAGCTGGAACACATGGGTATGCCTTTTGACCGCGTGGAAAGCGGCAAAATCTACCAGCGTCCGTTTGGTGGCCATACTGCCGAACATGGCAAGCGTGCGGTAGAGCGTGCTTGTGCCGTGGCCGACCGTACCGGCCATGCCATGCTGCATACGCTGTACCAGCAAAACGTCCGTGCCAATACCCAATTCTTTGTGGAGTGGACTGCGCTTGATTTGATTCGCAATGAAGACGGCGATGTGGTAGGTGTAACCGCCATGGAAATGGAAAGCGGCGAAGTTTATATTTTCCATGCCAAAGCAGTGCTGTTC
Organism: Neisseria animalis; assembly: GCF_900636515.1. Lineage (NCBI taxonomy): Bacteria > Pseudomonadati > Pseudomonadota > Betaproteobacteria > Neisseriales > Neisseriaceae > Neisseria > Neisseria animalis. The sequence goes on along the minus strand of NZ_LR134287.1, from coordinate 1,826,282 downwards.
GCAACAGGCGGTGCAGGCCGTATCTATGCTTCCTCAACCAATGCCTTTATGAATACAGGTGACGGTTTGGGTATCTGCGCCCGTGCGGGTATTCCGCTGGAAGACATGGAATTCTGGCAATTCCACCCGACCGGTGTGGCCGGTGCCGGGGTGTTGATTACCGAAGGTGTGCGCGGCGAGGGCGGTATTCTGCTGAACGCCAACGGCGAGCGTTTTATGGAACGTTATGCACCGACTGTAAAAGACTTGGCTTCCCGCGACGTGGTTTCCCGCGCAATGGCGATGGAGATTTACGAAGGCCGCGGCTGCGGTAAAAACAAAGACCATGTATTGCTGAAAATCGACCACATCGGTGCTGAAAAAATTATGGAAAAACTGCCGGGCATCCGTGAGATTTCCATTCAGTTTGCCGGTATCGACCCGATTAAAGACCCGATTCCCGTGGTGCCGACCACCCACTACATGATGGGCGGTATTCCGACCAACTACTTGGGCGAAGTCATCGTGCCGCAAGGCGATGAATACGAAGTACCGGTTAAAGGTTTGTATGCGGCGGGCGAGTGCGCCTGTGCGTCCGTACACGGCGCGAACCGTTTGGGTACCAACTCCCTGCTGGACTTGGTGGTATTCGGTAAGTCTGCCGGCGACAGCATGATTAAATACATCCGTGCCCAAGAAGGCTGGAAGGCTCTGCCTGAGAACGCCGGCGAATTGACCCGCCAGCGTTTGGAACGCTTGGATAACCAAACCGACGGTGAAAATGTCGATGCGCTGCGTCGCGAGCTGCAACGCTCCGTACAACTGCATGCGGGCGTATTCCGTACCGACGAGATTCTGAGCAAGGGTGTCAAAGAAGTGATGGCACTTGCCGAGCGCGTGAAGAAAACCGAAATCAAAGACAAGAGCAAAGTCTGGAATACCGCGCGTATCGAGGCTTTGGAATTGGATAACTTGATTGAAGTGGCCAAAGCCACGCTGGTGTCTGCCGAGGCGCGTAAAGAGTCGCGCGGTGCCCATGCTTCCGACGACCACCCCGAGCGTGATGATGAAAACTGGATGAAACACACCCTGTATCATCCGTTGACCAACACGCTGACATACAAGCCGGTACATACCAAGCCGTTGACCGTTGACTATATCGAGCCGGCTAAGCGGGTTTACTGATTCAGTATGTGTACTTTTGCAGACGGCCTCGTTGCATAATCAAGGCCGTCTGCAAATATCAGAACAATATACTCTCTATCAGCTGCTTGAAGCATTGATAATACGCAGCAAGCCGCTTGTGAGAAAGGAACACTTCTCATGGAAAAAGTAAGTTTTGAAATTTACCGTTACAATCCGGATGTCGATGACAAGCCGTATATGCAGAAATACGAGTTGGAAATCGAACCGACCGATGTGAAATTGCTGGATGCGCTGGTTAAACTCAAAGCGCAAGATGATACGCTGTCTTTCCGCCGTTCTTGCCGCGAAGGTATTTGCGGTTCCGATGGCATGAACATCAATGGTAAAAACGGTTTGGCTTGTTTGACCGACATCCGCGGATTGAAACAGCCGGTACAAATCCGTCCGCTGCCGGGCTTGCCGGTGGTGCGCGATTTGATTGTCGATATGACCCAGTTTTTCAAACAGTATCACTCCATCAAGCCGTATGTGGTCAACGATACGCCGATCGATGCCGACAAAGAACGTCTGCAAACTCAAGAAGAGCGTAAAGAGTTGGACGGTCTGTACGAATGTATTTTGTGTGCCTGCTGTTCGACTGCCTGTCCGTCATTCTGGTGGAATCCGGACAAATTCGTCGGTCCTTCAGGTTTGCTGAATGCCTACCGTTTCATTGCCGATAGCCGCGACACCATCACCAACGAGCGTTTGGACGACTTGAACGACCCGTATCGTCTGTTCCGCTGCCATACGATTATGAACTGCGTTGATGTATGTCCGAAGCACTTGAACCCGACCCGTGCAATCGGTAAGATTAAAGAAATCATGCTGAAACGGGCAGTTTAACGAGATGATGGTATTTGACGATACTGCAAAACGGAAAATCCGTTTTCAAACCCGCCGGGGACTGTTGGAATTGGATCTGGTCTTCGGCAGGTTTATGGAAAAAGAATTTGAGCGACTGAATGACCAAGAGTTGGCGGCGTTTGTCGAAATCCTCGAATTTCAGGATCAAGAATTGCTTGCCTTGATTAACGGACACCGGCAAACAGAGAAAACCCATTTGGTTTCCATGCTCGAACGAATCAGACAGGCATGAGTCGTGCCTCAGTTTTCATGTGTTTGGAAAACGATGAAAACAGGCAAACTGGAATGTGCCGTCTGAAAACAAGACCGTGTCGCCGATACCGATTATTGTACGGCGGCAGCGTAAAGCCCCATTTTACAAAGGAGCCAGAGAATGTCTAAAACAGTCAAACTTCATACTTCAGATCAAGAATTGGAATTGCCGGTACTGGAAGCCAGTATCGGTCATGACGTTGTGGATATCCGCAACCTGACCAAAACGACCGGTCTGTTTTCGTTTGACCCCGGCTTTGTTTCCACCGCAAGCTGCGAATCCAAAATTACCTATATCGATGGTGAACAAGGTCTGTTGTATTACCGCGGTTATCCGATTGAACAACTGGCAGAGAAGTCTGATTACTTAGAGGTTTGCTATCTGCTGATTTACGGCGAACTGCCGACTCCCGAGCAGAAAGAAGAGTTTGACCGAATCGTACACAACCACACCATGCTGCATGAGCAACTGACTTGGTTCTTCCGCGGTTTCCGCCGCGATGCACACCCGATGGCAATGATGGTAGGTGTGGTGGGTGCATTGTCCGCTTTCTACCAGGACAGCTTGGATATTACCGATCCGGAACACCGTAAGATTGCGATTTACCGTCTGATTTCCAAAATCCCGACGATTGCGGCCATGTGTTACCGTTATTCCAACGGTTTGCCGTTCAACTATCCGAAAAATGACCTGACCTACGCCGAAAACTTCCTGCACATGATGTTTGCGACACCGTGTGAGGAATATAAACCCAACCCGGTGTTGGCGCGCGCATTGGACCGCATCTTTATCCTGCATGCCGACCACGAGCAAAACGCTTCAACTTCTACCGTACGTTTGGCAGGCTCTTCGGGCGCAAACCCGTTTGCCTGTATCGCAGCCGGTATTGCCTGCTTGTGGGGTGCGTCTCACGGCGGTGCGAACGAAGCTGTGTTGAAAATGTTGGACGAAATCGGCGATGTATCCCGCGTACCGGAATACATGGAAGGTGTGAAGCAGCGCAAATACCGTTTGATGGGCTTCGGCCACCGCGTATACCGCAACATGGACCCGCGTGCCAGCATCATGCGCGAAACTTGTTATGAGGTGCTGAAAGAGTTAGGTTTGGAAGACAGTCCGAAATTCAAGTTGGCAATGGAGTTGGAGCAAATCGCGCTGAAAGATCCATTCTTTGTTGAGCGTAAACTGTATCCGAATGTCGATTTCTACTCAGGTATCGTCTTGTCGGCATTGGGTATTCCGACTGAAATGTTTACTGTAATCTTTGCTTTGGCGCGCAGTGTAGGTTGGATTTCCCATTGGCACGAAATGATTGGCGATCCAAGCCTGAAAATCGGTCGTCCGCGCCAGTTGTATACCGGTGCGCAACGTCGCGATTTTGTTCCGGCCGATCAACGTTAATTCAATCCATATGATTGAAGAAATAAACCCGTCCTCAGGTTGTCCGAACCCGTGGGACGGGTTTTTGTTATCAAAAATAACCATTTGCAAGTAGTTAGCTGTAGTCTGTCGGATTGATTGCTTTTGTTTATAATCATTTGGTTTGAAAAAAGTTTGATAATCCGGACGTAATTTCAAGTAATTTATATAGAAATGCGGTAGAATAAACCCGTATTTCAGACGGCAGGTTGTTGGAAAGAGGCTTAAGGCCGTCTGCAAACTCCCTTTTATTTATACATTAAAGAAAAGAGCGCCACCATGATGGATGATAAACTCAATTTCTCCTATCTGTTTGGTTCTAATGCCCCTTATATCGAGGAGTTATACGAGAGCTTCTTGGAGAATCCCGATTCGGTAGATGAAAACTGGAAACAGTATTTCAGCGATTTGGCGAAGCAGCCGGGTGCGGTCAATGTTGACATCGCACATGCTCCGATTCGCGAATCATTTGCCAATCTGGCAAAAAGCAAGGCTACCGCTGCGATTGCCGGTGGTATTGATGAAGCCATGATGAAAAAACAAGTCGGTGTTTTGCGCCTGATGTCGGCTTACCGTATCCAAGGTGTCGGTGCGGCACAGCTCGATCCGTTGAAGCGTACGCCGCCGCAATATGTGGAAGGTTTGGATCCGAAGTTTCATGGTCTGAGCGATTCCGATATGGCGATTCAGTTCAGCATCGGCGACGATGATTTTTCCGGCAGCAGCAAAATGGCACTGTCCGATATCATCAGAAATCTGAAACAAACTTATTGCGGCCATATTGCTCTGGAATATATGCACATTCCGAATGCTGAAGAACGCAGTTGGGTGCGCAACTATTTTGAAAGCGTGCTTTCTACACCGCGTTTCGATGCGGAACAGAAACGTAAAATCCTGAAAGAGTTAACCGCTTCCGAAACACTGGAGCGTTATCTTCATACCAAATACGTCGGTCAAAAACGTTTCGGTATCGAAGGCGGCGAGAGTGTGATTGCAGGTTTGAACTACCTGATCCAACATGCCGGTAAAGACGGTGTGGAAGAAGTCATTATCGGTATGGCACACCGTGGCCGTCTGAATGTATTGGTCAATACGCTGGGTAAAAAACCGGGCGATTTGTTTGCCGAGTTCGAAGGCCGCGCCGAGATTAAATTGCCGAGCGGCGATGTGAAGTACCATATGGGCTTCAGCTCTGATATCGCTACGCCGAACGGCCCGATACATGTTTCGCTGGCATTCAACCCGTCGCATTTGGAAATCGTGAATCCGGTTGTAGAAGGCTCTGCACGCGCCAAGCAAAAACGCTTGGGTGAAAACGGTCGCGAAAAGGTGTTGCCGGTATTGATTCACGGCGATTCGGCCTTTATCGGTTTGGGCGTGAACCAAGCCACTTTCAACCTTTCCAAAACACGCGGTTACACCACCGGTGGTACGGTTCATATCGTGGTCAACAACCAAATCGGCTTCACCACTTCCGATGTCCGCGATACCCGTTCGACCGTACATTGTACCGATATCGCCAAAATGGTGGCGGCTCCGGTCATCCATGTCAACGGTGACGATCCGGAGCGCGTATGCTTTGCCATTCAAGCCGCTTTAGACTACCGTAAAAAATTCGGTAAAGACATTGTGATCGATGTAGTGTGCTTCCGCAAGTGGGGTCACAACGAGGGCGACGATCCGACACTGACCCAACCGATGATGTACAAAAAAGTCAGTCAGCATCCGGGTGCCCGTGCCATGTATGTTGAGCAGCTGGTAGCCGAAGGCGTGGTAACTGCCGAAGAAGCCGATGGTTTGGTACAGGCTTATCGTGAGGCATTGGATAAAGGCGAACACGTCGAGCAAACCACATTGAGCAATTTCCAACGTACCAGCATTGATTGGAGCAAATACCAAGGCAATGATTGGCGTGAAGATGTGGAAACCGGTATTCCGGCTGCCGACATCCAACGCTTGGCTGAAAAATTTACGGCCGTACCGGAAGGTTTTGCCCTGCATCCGACCGCCAAGCGCGTTATCGAAGCGCGTAAAGGTATGGCCAAAGGCGAGCAGCCTATCGACTGGGGTATGGCCGAAACCATCGCTTATGCCAACCTGCTGACCAAAGGTGCGGGCGTGCGTATTTCCGGCGAAGACTCAGGCCGCGGTACATTCTCACACCGCCACGCCGTATTGCACGATCAAAACCGCGAACGCTGGGACGACGGCGCATACGTTCCGTTGATGCACATGGGCGATGGGGCTGCCGGGTTCTTGGTGATTGACTCCATTTTGAACGAAGAAGCAGTTATGGCCTACGAATACGGCTTTGCCTGCTCCGCACCGGATAAGCTGACCATTTGGGAAGCCCAGTTCGGTGACTTTGCCAACGGTGCACAAGTGGTGATCGACCAATTCCTGTCGTCCGGCGAAACCAAATGGGGTCGTTTGTGCGGTTTGACCACCATTCTGCCTCACGGCTACGACGGACAAGGCCCCGAGCACTCTTCAGGCCGTGTAGAACGCTGGCTGCAACTGTGTGCCGAAAACAATATGCAAATCATCATGCCGTCTGAAGCGTCGCAAATGTTCCATCTGTTGCAACGCCAAGTGTTGAGTTCATACCGCAAACCGCTGGTGATTTTCATGTCCAAACGCCTGTTGCGCTTCAAAGGCGCGATGAGTCCGCTGGAAAACTTCACCGAAGGTTCTCGCTTCCGTCCGGTTATCGGCGATACTGTCGAGCGCGCCGACAACAGCAGCGTGAAACGCGTGATTCTGTGTGCCGGTCAAGTTTACTATGATTTGGCAGCAGGCCGCGCCGAACGCAAGCTGGAAAACGATGTAGCGATTATCCGCGTCGAGCAGCTCTATCCGTTCCCGGATGCCGAAGTAAAAGCAGAACTGGCGAAATATCCGAATGCCAAAGAAGTGCTGTGGGCACAGGAAGAGCCGAAAAACCAAGGTGCGTTCTACCAAATCCGCCACCGTATCGAAGGCGTGATTGGCGAACGACAAACCCTGTCTTACGCAGGCCGTCCGAGCAGCGCGTCACCGGCAGTCGGCTACATGAGCAAACACGTTGCCCAACTGAAACAATTGGTTGAAGACGCATTGTCCATCTAATCTTGAGGAGAGGCAGTCCTCCTGCGGGCGGACTGCCGCCAAACAAATCACAGGCCGTCTGAAACGGCCATACGGAGACACAAAATGATTATCGAAGTAAAAGTACCGATGTTGTCCGAAAGCGTATCAGAAGGCACGCTGTTGGAATGGAAAAAACAAGTTGGCGAAGCGGTTGCTCGCGATGAAATCCTGATTGACATCGAAACCGACAAAGTTGTGCTGGAAGTACCTGCACCGCAAGCCGGCGTATTGGTGGAACTCGTTGCCCAAGACGGCGAAACCGTTGTTGCCGATCAAGTATTGGCTCGCATCGACACCGCCGCTACTGCAACAGCCGCCGCGCCTGCCGCCGAAGCCGCACCTGCTGCTGAGGCTGCTCCTGCCGCTGCACAATCTGCTGCCGCCATGCCTGCTGCTGCCAAACTGGCTGCCGAAACCGGTGTGGATGTCAACAGCCTGCAAGGTTCGGGTCGCGACGGCCGCGTGTTGAAAGAAGATGTGCAAAACGCTGCTGCCACTAAAGCGGCTGCTCCTGCTGCTGCGCCTAAAGCTGCCGCACCCGTACCGGCCGGTGCCCGTCCCGAGCAGCGCGTACCGATGAGCCGCCTGCGTGCCCGTGTAGCGGAACGTCTGTTGGCTTCGCAGCAAGAAAATGCCATTCTGACGACATTCAATGAAGTCAACATGAAGCCGGTAATGGACTTGCGTGCCAAATACAAAGAAAAATTCGAGAAAGAACACGGCGTGAAGCTGGGCTTTATGTCGTTCTTTGTTAAAGCCGCTGTTGCCGCACTGAAAAAATATCCGGTTATCAATGCGTCTGTTGACGGCAGCGACATCGTATACCACGGCTACTTCGATATCGGTATTGCCATCGGCAGCCCGCGCGGTCTGGTTGTACCGATTCTGCGCGATGCCGACCAAATGAGCATTGCTGATATTGAAAAAGCCATCGTGGATTACGCTGTAAAAGCCAAAGACGGCAAAATTGCTTTGGAAGATTTAACCGGCGGTACATTCAGCATCACCAACGGCGGTACTTTCGGTTCGATGATGTCCACCCCGATTATCAACCCGCCGCAATCTGCGATTTTGGGTATGCACGCCACCAAAGAGCGCGCCGTAGTGGAAAACGGCCAAGTTGTGGTGCGCCCGATGATGTATTTGGCCTTGTCTTACGACCACCGTATCATCGACGGCCGCGAAGCCGTGCTGACTCTGGTGGCCATTAAAGATGCGCTGGAAGATCCGGCCCGTCTGTTGTTGGATCTGTAATCGATTTGCAGACGGCATCACTGCGGTATTTTCCGCAAAATGCCGTCTGTATTTATGTAACACCGAGAAATACCGGAAACCGTATAAGCCAAGATTGTTTGGAAATACTGCGGAAAACGGCAGAATAGGGCGGAGTGTTGTAGCTTTTCGCCAACTGCCTTGTCCGCAGATTTGCAGACGGCCTGTTTCCTTTACGGTTTCCCATATCAAGGAAAATAGATAATGTCTCAATATGATGTAGTCGTAATTGGTGCCGGCCCCGGCGGTTATGTAGCTGCCATTCGCGCCGCACAACTGGGTTTCAAAACCGCCTGTATCGATGCGGGCGTGAACAAAGCAGGCGATGCCCCTGCGTTGGGCGGTACCTGCCTGAACGTGGGCTGTATTCCTTCCAAAGCCCTGCTGCAGTCTTCCGAACATTTCCATGCCGCACAACACGATTTTGCCGAACACGGTATTACCGTGGGCGACATCAAATTCGATGCGGCCAAAATGATTGAGCGCAAAGACGCTATCGTAACCAAGCTGACCGGCGGCGTGAAATTCCTGTTCCAAAAAAACAAAGTGGACAGCCTGCACGGCTTGGGCTCTTTTAAAGGCAAAAACGGCGACTTGTATCAAATCGAAGTGGACAACAAAGGCGAGAAAACCGTTGTCGAAGCCAAACACGTTATCGTGGCTACCGGCTCCGTACCGCGTCCGCTGCCGCAAATCGCCATCGACAATATCAACGTATTGGATAACGAAGGCGCATTGAACCTGACCGCCGTACCGCAAAAACTCGGCGTAATCGGCTCGGGCGTAATCGGTTTGGAAATGGGTTCGGTATGGAAACGCGTCGGCGCGGAAGTAACCATTCTCGAAGCCGCCCCGACTTTCTTGGCTGCTGCCGACCAGCAAATTGCCAAAGAAGCGTTCAAATACTTCACCAAAGAACAAGGCTTGGCGATTGAACTGGGCGTGAAAATCGGCGAAATCAAATCTGCCGACAACGGCGTAACCGTACAATACGAAACCGCCAAAGGCGAAGCGCATACCGCACAATTCGACAAACTGATTGTTGCCATCGGCCGTATTCCGAACACCAACGGATTGAACGCCGAAGCCGTAGGCTTGGAAAAAGACGAACGCGGTTTTGTGAAAGTGGACGGCGATTGCCGCACCAATTTGCCGAATGTATGGGCGATTGGCGACGTGGTACGCGGCCCGATGTTGGCACACAAAGCCAGCGATGAGGGTGTGGCCGTGGCCGAACGTATTGCCGGTCAGAAACCGCATATCGATTTCAACAACGTACCGTTTGTGATTTACACCGACCCTGAAATCGCTTGGGTAGGCAAAACCGAAGAGCAGCTCAAAGCCGAAGGTATCGAATACAAAAAAGGTACGTCCGGTTTCGGCGCAAACGGCCGCGCATTGGCGATGGGTAAAGCCAAAGGTACGGTTAAAGTATTGGCAGATGCCAAGACCGACCGCATCTTGGGCGTACACATGATCGGCCCGGTAGTGAGCGAACTGATCAGCGAAGGCGTAACCGGTTTGGAATTTTCCGCCAGCAGCGAAGACATCGCCCGCATCATTCATGCACACCCGACTCTGTCGGAAGTGGTGCACGAAGCGGCGTTGGCTGCCGACAAGCGCGCATTGCACGGTTAATCAAGTGTGGAAAAAACCGCAGCAGACGATTTGTCTGTTGCGGTTTTTTATGCCTGAAAAGCAGACGGCCTATTTTCGTTTTTATCCATTGTCGGAAATATGGCCATGCAACACCGAACGATACATCGTTGCCGCACCTTGCCCAAAGAAAGGTTTGGGCTAAGCTGATGAATCAGTAAGTACGCCGACCCGAAAAATCTGCGCCGTTTGTGGTTTTAATGCTTGGCTTCAAATTTGTTGTTGTCTGGCAACTTTATTTTTTAACTCTTAAACAGAAAAAGGCCGTCTGCAAAATACTATAGTCATTTAAAATAAGAATGATACAGCGTTGCTTTGCCTTGCCGTACTATGTGTACTGTCTGCGGCTTCGCTGCCTTGTCTCATTCTTATTTTATTCGACTATACATAGAAATCGAAATTTGATGAGGCTGTTTTGCAGACGGCCTTTATTGCATTTACGACCATGCAACACCGAATAACACATCGTTGCCGCACCTTGCCCAAAGAAAGGTTTGGGCTAAGCTGATGAATCAGTAAGCACGCCGACCCGAAAAATCTGTGCCGTCTGCGGTTTTAATGCTTGGCTTCAAATTTGCTGTTGTCTGGCAACTTTATTTTTCAACTTTTAAACAGAAAAAGGCTGTCTGCAAAATACCGCATTGAAATCGAAACTTGATGAGGGCTGTTTTGCAGACGGCCTGTTGCATTGAAATCATGCAAGAAGATGTTTACTTCGCCGCGTTAAACGCATCCGTAACCTGTTTGGTTGCATTCAGCAGCTCTTGTGCGCCGCCTGCCGCCAAATAAGTTTCGGGAACGAGATAGACGACTTGGCCTTTTTTCCAAGCGGTAGTGTCGGCAACCAGCGGGTTGTCCAGCACGTCTTTGGCAGCTGTGCCTTCTTCGCCGACGGCGGCACCACGGTCTAATACAAACAGCCAGTCGGGATTTTTCTGTTTGATGTATTCAAATGTAACGGGCTGGCCGTGGCTGCCTTCTTTAATTGCGGTATCGATGGCGGGAATGCCGATGTCGTTGTGCAGCCAGCCGCCCAAGCGCGAAGACGGGCCGTAGGCCGACAGTTTGCCGCCGTTGACCAAAATAACCAAGCCGTTGCCTTTGCCTGCGGCGGCTTGTTTGGCGGTTTCAAAAGCGGCTTCGATTTCCGCGTTCAGTTTTTCTGCTTCGGCTTCTTTACCGAAAATCTTGCCGAATGCGCTAATGCGTTCTTGCGAACTGGCTTTCAGGTTTTGGGTGTCGGCGGTCATTTCGATGGTCGGTGCGATGGCATTGAGTTGGTCAAATGCTTTTGCGGCGCGGCTGCCGATGATGATTAATTGCGGTTTGTAGGCATTGAGTGCTTCGTAATTCGGCTCGAACAGCGTACCTGCCTTTACTGCGTCTTTAATCGTATCTTGGGTGTATTCCAAACGGGATTCGTCGATTGATGCGCCGATGGGTACGCCCAGTTTGCCCAAGGTGTCAATCATGCCCAAATCGTACACGGCGATGCGCTCCGGCTTGAGCGGTACGGCAGTCTCACCGCGAGCGGTGACAACGCTTACGCTTTCCGCCGCTGAGTGGTCATGTGCGGCGGCAGATGCACCGGCTTCCGGCGCGGCGGCTTTTTCAGATGGCGAGCAGGCGGCAAGGGCGAATGTGGCGAAGAGTGCCAAAGCGAATTTGGAATGTTTCAAGAGATACTCCTTAATGTTGGGAATTATTATCTTTTGCATTTTGGCATAAAACGGTACAGACGGCAAGGGGGCGGGCGGCGGTTTGCGGAAATTTGCAGACAGCTGCACGGTGGTTCATGCCGTCTGCAATAGGGGGTAGGTTTGTTTGATTGAACACGGCATGATACGGCGTGGTTTCGCATTGCTCGAAAAAGGGAGTTTGACCAAATTGATGAAACAGCAAGTCTGCCGAACCGTATGGTCTGTGCAGTCTGCGGCTTTGCTTCATTCTGTGTCATTATTCTGTGTCATTCGGCGATAAAGGCGATAAAAAGGCCGTCTGCAAATTAGACAAGAATTTTTTGTGTAATTGATTGCCTTCTCCATTCGGCCGGATACGCTACCGGTTTGCTTTGCTGTATTCGTAGGGTTTTCCGCGACTTGCTGCTTTAGCCCGTTCTGTGTCTTTGATTGCGGCTGGTGCTGCGGTTTGCTTTGCGGTGTTGTTTGTCCTGCTGAAAATTTGTTGGCTGTCGCGGTTGCGTCAAACCGTAAAAATGCCGTCTGAAAAATTTTCAGACGGCATTGTCGTGTCCCAATCTTAGAACTTGTAGTTTACCGCCAAGCGGAAGTCGCGACCCGTACCCGGCGGGGTGGTTACGGCTGCGCGTTGGCTGTGCGGATAGTAGAATTTGTTGAACACGTTGTTGACAGAGAAGTTTACGTTCAGGTTGTCTTTGCCTGTCGGTTTCCAGTTGGCGTAGATGTCGTTAACGTTGAAGCTGTCGCGTTTGACTTCATCGACACCGCCGTTGTTGTTGCGTACCAATACCGAGCCTTTGGCTTTTTCAACCGTGCGGTTGCGCCAGCCGAGTTCCAAGTTCGGTTTGGCAAAGCGGTATGCCAGTTCGGCAGTCCAAGTGCGGCCGACTTGTACGGCAAACTCCGGATTGTCGCTCAGCAGGTTGTCCGGGTGGGTGTCGTAAATACGCGGTTTGCTGTGCGCTACGCCGACACGGGCAATCAGACCGCCGTTGCGGTAAGAAGCGTTCAGCTCGTAGCCTTTGTTTTTGATATAACCGGCGTTGGTCGCTTCGCGTGTGCCTTCGATAGGATTGCCGTTGGCATCGTGGCGTTGTTGCGGATTGGCAATCGCATCGCTGATTTTCTGCCAGAAGTAGCTGCCGTTGACGGCAAATGTTCCGTTGTCATAGTTGAAGCCGACTTCGGTATTGCGGGCGCGTTCGGCTTTGATGCCGTCTGCAATCGAAACGACACCGCGGCGGCCGTGGTTCATCAGTGCGTCATACAGGCGCGGGCTGCGGGTAGCGTAGTTGTGGGTCGCGCTGAAACTGAGTGTGTCGGTCGGTTGGTAGATGATGCCCACGCTCGGATTGACTTTGCTTCCTGAAGCGGATTTTCCGTCGTGTGCTTTGATGTTGAAGTGGTCATAACGCAGGCCGCCGGTCAGGGTAAAGTCGCCGATGTCGTGAATGGCTTCTACATATACGCCGCTGTCGGCTTTGGTTGGATTAACCAAAGAGTGGGTGCGGCTGAGAAAGGCGTGGGGCTCGATTTCCTGATGACGGTAGTTTACGCCGTATTTCAGCAGGGTATCGTTGATGTAGCTGTCCAGATTCAGGTTCGCGCCTTTGGTGGTGATGGTGGTCTTGGTCGGACCCTCGATATTGCCGCAGTAGCCGCAGCCGCTGTCGTCGGCGGAATAGCGTTTGTTTTCCATCAGGTAGGCGTTGGCTTCGAGTTTGTCGATAAAGCCCAGATTGTTTGCCGTCCATTCGATGTTGTTGTTGGTCAGCGTGGTTTCGCGGTAGGCGGGGGCTTGGCGTTGCAGGCTCAGACGCGGTTCGGCAATGGCAAACTCTTCACGCACCAGACGGGTGCCGCGGTGCTGGTTTTGCATGCGGCTCAAAACAATGCGGTGATCGCCGGCGTTGATACCGATTTTCGCCAAGTAGTCGCGTTTGTCCAGTGCGCTGTAAGGCAGGGTTTTGCCGCCGGTTGCATTGGTATAGCCTTTGCCCGGTTTGTAGTTGTCTTCATCGTTGCGGTTGAACGAGAACAGGGCATCGGCATGTTCTCCTGCGCGTCCGAACACGGTCGCGCCGTAACTTCTACCGTCGTTGCTGGCGTAACCCGCATTCAGTTTTACACCCCAGTCTTTGTCCGTGCCTTTGAGCAGGTCGGTTGCGTCAACGGTTTTGGCGATAACTGCACCGTTGGTCTGGCCGATGCCCGCGCTGGCAGAACCCGCGCCTTTTTGTACGGAAATGGTTTTCAGCATGGAAGGATCAACGATGAAACGGCCTTGGTGGTAAAGAATCTGGCTGTCGGAGTAGGCGTTATCGACTTTGATGTCCACAGAGTTCTGCCCCATGCCGCGGATGGTCAGAAACTGGGAAGTGCCGTTGCCGCCGCCGATGTCGATAGAAGGCTCTTCGGACAGCAGGCCGCGCAAATCAGTGGCGGTTTTTTCGTCTTTTTCACGCAGGGTAACAAGGTTGGTTTTGACTTTCGTCCCTTGACGGTCGGCTTTGACGGTTACTTCGTCAAGCGTAACATTTTGCTGCGGCTCGCTTGCCGCCAGTACGGGCAGGGCAAAAGCATTACCGATGACAACGGCAAGAATGGTTTTTTTCATGACAGTTCCTCTTTTGTGGCAATCACTTCATGTTGAACAGAGATAAATAACAACAATTATCAATAGCAAATGGTAATTGTTTGCAAATCTTGTGTCAACGTTTATAAATGAGGAAATGAAAATCTTTTTGTTTTGTAATAAATTTATTTTTCTGTAAATTTTGCCGATGGTTGCATCAGGGCGTGCTAAAGGGATTTGCAGACGGCACTTTCGGATATTGTGGCAGGGCGGGTGTGTTTTTTCTGTGCGGGAGGACTTGAATTTGCCGCTGCCGACTCCACTTTGCTTGGTATTGCGGCGGCAGGTATTGCTGCGGCTGCGGTTTCTTTTATCAAACAATCTGATTTTTTGGAGAAAAAACATGACCATCCGTCCTTTACACGACCGCGTAGTCGTAAAACGCTTGGAAGCAGAAGAAAAAACCGCATCCGGTATTGTTTTGCCGGGTGCTGCTGCTGAAAAACCGGATATGGGCGAAGTAATTGCCGTAGGTGCCGGTAAAGTCGGCAAAGACGGCCAACGCCGTGCGCTGGACGTTAAAGTCGGCGATAAGGTGATTTTCGGCAAATACAGTGGCCAGACCGTCAAAGCAGACGGTGAAGAACTGCTGGTAATGCGCGAAGAGGATATTTTCGGCATCGTCGAGTAAGTACGAAAGAAAGTGCGGGCGGCGGGCATACCGTTTTACAGAATCGGAAACGGGCCGAAACGGCAAGTATTTCAACTGTTGCGCCGCGCTTTATGTTGTCCCCGGTACGTTAGGCCGTCTGAAAAAGCGGTAGGTTGTTTTGCAGACGGCATCAAACCTTATTCATTCAATGATTAAAATTTTGGAGCTAAAACATGGCAGCAAAAGATGTACAGTTTGGTAACGAAGTCCGCCAAAAAATGGTAAACGGTGTGAATACGCTGGCGAATGCGGTAAAAGTCACTTTGGGTCCGAAAGGCCGCAATGTGGTATTGGACCGTGCTTTCGGCGGCCCGCACATCACTAAAGACGGTGTAACCGTAGCCAAAGAAATCGAATTGAAAGACAAATTCGAAAACATGGGTGCGCAAATGGTGAAAGAGGTTGCCTCCAAAACCAACGATGTGGCCGGTGACGGTACGACCACCGCAACCGTGCTGGCGCAAGCCATCGTGGCGGAAGGTATGAAATACGTTACCGCCGGCATGAATCCTACCGACCTGAAACGCGGTATCGACAAAGCGGTTGCCGCACTGGTAGGCGAGTTGAAAAATATTTCCAAATCTTGCGAAACTTCCAAAGAAATCGCCCAAGTAGGTTCCATCTCCGCCAACTCTGACGAGCAGGTGGGCGACATCATTGCCAAAGCGATGGAAAAAGTAGGCAAAGAAGGCGTGATTACCGTTGAAGACGGCAAATCTTTGGAAAATGAGCTGGACGTGGTGGAAGGTATGCAGTTCGACCGCGGCTACCTGTCGCCTTACTTCATCAGCGATGCGGAAAAACAAATCGCTGCGTTGGATAATCCGTTTGTATTGCTGTTCGACAAAAAAATCAGCAATATCCGCGACCTGTTGCCGGTGTTGGAACAAATCGCCAAAACCAGCCGTCCGCTGCTGATTATCGCCGAAGATGTCGAAGGCGAAGCCTTGGCAACTTTGGTGGTGAACAATATCCGCGGTATTCTGAAAACCGTTGCCGTAAAAGCTCCGGGCTTCGGCGACCGCCGCAAAGCCATGTTGCAGGACATCGCCATCCTGACCGGCGGTACGGTGATTTCCGAAGAAGTCGGCCTGTCTCTGGAAAAAGCGACTTTGGAAGACTTGGGTCAGGCAAAACGCATTGAAATCGGCAAAGAAAACACCACCATTATCGACGGTTTCGGCGATGCTGCCCAAATCGAAGGCCGTGTGGCCGAAATCCGCCAGCAAATCGAAGTGGCAACCAGCGATTACGACAAAGAGAAGCTGCAAGAGCGCGTGGCAAAACTGGCCGGCGGTGTGGCCGTTATCAAAGTCGGCGCGGCGACCGAAGTGGAAATGAAAGAGAAGAAAGACCGCGTGGAAGATGCGCTGCACGCTACCCGTGCTGCCGTTGAAGAAGGCGTGGTGGCCGGCGGCGGCGTTGCTCTGTTGCGCGCGCGTTCCGCTTTGGAAAACCTGCACACCGGCAATGCCGATCAAGACGCGGGCGTACAAATCGTATTGCGCGCCGTCGAGTCTCCGCTGCGTCAAATCGTTGCCAATGCCGGCGGCGAACCGAGCGTGGTCGTGAACAAAGTGTTGGAAGGCAAAGGCAACTTCGGTTACAACGCCGGTAGCGGCGAATACGGCGACATGATTGAGATGGGTGTATTGGATCCTGCCAAAGTTACCCGCTCTGCCTTGCAACACGCCGCATCTATCGCCGGCCTGATGCTGACTACCGACTGCATGATTGCCGAAATCCCGGAAGAAAAACCGGCAATGCCTGATATGGGCGGCATGGGCGGTATGGGCGGCATGATGTAAGAAGCCGTTTGAAAACACTGCTCAGGTGTTACCAAACCTCCGTAAGGCATTTTGCTTGCGGAGGTTTTTGCTGTTTGGGGGATACGATTACGCTTGGGGTTGGCTTGAGGTATGCCTGTTCCAATCAAAACGAAACAATATAGTCGTATTTGCCGTACCGTGGGTTTGCGGCGCGTTGTCCGCTGCGGTTCTTTACGGTGGCTGACGATTGAGTTGTTCGACTCGGCATGATACGGCGTTGCTGCACCTTGATTAAAAGAGGGGGCTTGACCAATCTGCTGAAGCAGCCGCTCTGCCGCTTCATATTCGCTGTATTGTCTGCGGTTTGGCTGACTTGTTTTATAGTCTTTTAAAATAAGAATGATACTGCGTTGCTTTGCCTTGTCGTACTATCTGTACTGTCTGCGGCTTCGCTGCCTTGTCTCATTCTCATTTTATTCGACTATATTTTGTGCAATTCTGCTGTATTTGATGATATTTAAGGGGAATGGTGCAAAATACAGACGGCATATTCCACGAATTACGGAGTATGCCGTCTGTATTTTATGCCGTTTGGAATTGTTGTAGCTGCTGCAATACCTGTCTGGAAGTAATGCCGTCGGGCAGGTGGAAATCCAGCAGCAGGCGGGTAATTTTTAAAGATTGCTGCAGGGCAAAGCCGTCTGCAAATTCGCCGTCGCGCAGTTGGATTAAAACATCTCCTCCTACGGTTATGCCTTGCGGCGGCGGGGTATCGTTTGGAGAATACGGGCGTAACGCGTCTTGCGGCATGAGCCAATATTGTTTGTCGGCGCGGACGGGCAAACCGTCTTGGTCGTGATGCAAATCGGGTGCGTGTCCGAGCAGGGTCAGCATGGTCCATTCAAAGCGTCGCAGGGCGGCGATGTGGTTGTTTTCGGTGCAGACGGTTTGCAGGGTTGCGGAAAGTTTGTCGAACAATTCGGGTTGAGGGTCTTCACGCGCAGTCATTTTGAGCATGATTTCGTTGATGTACAGCCCGCTGAATAAGGCGCGCCCTTGCGGTTGTTGCCAGCCTCCCAGCCATTCGGCGCGGTGCAGGGTTTTTAATTCTTGAGTGCCGTACCATGATGCGCTGATGGGAACGAAGGGTACGAGTATGCCGCGCAATTCGCTCATGCGTTTGCGTGCGCTGCGCGCCAGTAAGGCAACCCGTCCGTAGCGGCGGCTGTACATTTCCAGCCACAGGCTGCTTTCGCGCCACGGGGTGGAGGCAAGTAGGAAGGCGGGTTCGTGGTTGATACGGTGGTCGGACATGGAAAATGCCGTCTGCAAAAAGCGGTAGGGGTGGGGCGGTATGGCGGTGCAGGCATATGGCGCCGGTATGCCTGTTGTTAAAATCATTCGTACCGGCTGTTGTCAATATAACTTGCGCCAATCACGCCGGGTGTGGCGGCATGGTCGGTATCGTTTGGCCATGCCGCTTCAGGTATTTGGTTTAAAGGGTTTCAAAACGTTTTTCCAAGCGCTCGACACACGCGCCGAGATGTTTACGCATGAT
The DNA here is from genome assembly GCF_900636515.1 of Neisseria animalis. Classification (NCBI taxonomy): domain Bacteria; kingdom Pseudomonadati; phylum Pseudomonadota; class Betaproteobacteria; order Neisseriales; family Neisseriaceae; genus Neisseria; species Neisseria animalis. The sequence goes on along the minus strand of NZ_LR134287.1, from coordinate 1,808,208 downwards.
TTTGATGACGCGGTTGCGTTTGCCTGCCAGCAGCAGGTCGAGAATTTCCCGATGTTCGCTGTGGGTATGGGTATTGATGCTGCGCGGTTCGTGGCGTTTGGTGTCGAATACGGCGACAATCAGCGAGGAGCGGGCACATAAGGTGTTGATGATGTCGAATAAGACGGCATTGTCCAGCAGGCGTGCCAATTCGACGTGGAAAGCATTGGAGAGTCTGTTCCAACCGACGCGGTCGCCCCGTTCGGAAGCGGTTTCTTCTTGTTCCGTCATGGCGTAAAGCGGTTGCAGGCGTGTTTCCAAATCGGGCAAATCGATCAGCATATCCAAAATCATGCTTTCCATTTCGATGCGGGTATTGAATACATCGCGCGTTTCTTTTAAATCGGGAACGTGGACAAATGCGCCGCGGTTGGGCTGCAAATCGACGATTTTGTCGTGGGCGAGCAGCGACAATGCGCTGCGGACGGTGTTGCGGGAGCAAACCATCTGGCGGCACAGCTCGGATTCGGTCAGCTTGTTGCCGGGCAGGAAAATATGGTCGGTAATGCCGTCTAAGATGGCGGCATATACGCGGAACAGTTCGGAGTCGTGGCGTTCTTCCGCAATCAGCGAGGAGGCGGTCGGCGCGTGGAGGAATTTGTCGGTATCGGTCATGATGTTTCGGGTGTTGTGCGGGTGCACGGGTCAGTTGTTCCGCGGGTAAGCTGCGGCAGGGTTATGCCGTCTGCATTTGCGGGCTTGTCGGACTTTATTTTAGTCCACTCCGACATTTGCTACAATAAATTGTTGACAATTTTAAAAGCAGCTTGCACAATAGGTCTCGAAAAGGCCAAGTTTGTATAAAGGCTGATTAGAGAGAGAAAACAATATCATTCAATAAGCAGATATATCCGTGGGCGGTAGTGCGGATATATCTGCTTATTTGATTTTGCAGACGGCTTTTGCCGGTATTTTGCCCGAAGGCCGTCTGCAAAATCAGGCTGCCGCTATTTCAAAGCTGTGGGTAATGGTTGCCGCTTTGCCCAGCATAATCGATGCGGAGCAGTATTTTTCGGCAGACATCTGAACGGCGCGCTCGATTGCGCTTTCTGTGAGATCGTGGCCGACAACGGTAAAGTGGATATGAATGTCGGTAAAGACTTTCGGAATGCTGTCGGCGCGTTTGGCGGTTACTTTGGCGCGGCAGTCGGTAATCTGCTGGCGCTGTTTTTCTGCAATCATGACCACGTCTATGCTGGAGCAGCCGGCTATGCCCATCAGCAACATTTCCATCGGGCTGGGGCCGCGTTTTGCTTCTCCTTCGGCAGCCGCGCCTTCCATAACGATGCTGTGGCCGAGTTCGTTGGTGGCGACAAAGCACATGCCGTCTATCCATTTCGAGGTAATCTGCATTTTTGCCTTTCTGTTGTGTTCAGGTGCGGAGATTTCGATATTGTAAACAATTTCGGCCGACAAATAAATCGCAAAGCCGTCTGCAAAATACGGAATATGCCGTTTGCAGACGGCTTTTGCCGTTTCACGGTATAATGGCGGCATTGTCTTGTTTCCATTTGTGCAATCATGATTTATCCGTGGCACGCTTCCCAATGGCGGCAACTGGCCGGGCATTGGCAAAACCAGCCGAACGCTTGGCTGTTTACCGGCAGGGAGAATACCGGCAAAACCGCGTTTGCGCGTTTTGTGGCGAAAGCATTGTTGTGCGAATCGCCGACAGCCGGAAACGAGCCTTGCGGTGATTGCGCTTCCTGCCATCTGCTCGAACAGGGCAGCCACCCCGACTTTTACGAACTTGCGCCGGAATTGCCCGAAGACGGTGCGGTCGGGCGCAAGCTGTTGCAGATTAAAATTGATGCCGTGCGCGGAATTGTCGACAACATTTATCTGACCAGCGTGCGGGGCGGACGGCGCGTGGTTTTGGTACACCCTGCGGAAGCCATGAATGTGCAGGCGGCAAACGGTTTGCTGAAAGTATTGGAAGAGCCGCCTTCACATGTGGTTTTTCTGCTGGTTACCCATGCGCGGGACAAACTGCTGCCGACTATCAAAAGCCGCTGCCGCCAAATGTTGCTGCCTGCGCCTTCCCATCAGGAAGCCTTGGCTTATTTGAACGACAAAGGCGTGGCGGATGCCGGCTCGCTATTGGCTTTCCACAGCGGCGCGCCGTTGTTTGACCATATGCCGGAAGCGGACGAAATGCGTGCCGAACTCATCCGTCTGCTGGCGGCGCCGCGTTTGTTGGCAATATTGGACTATGCGGCGGCTTTCGATAAGCAGAAGCAGCCTCTGGCGGTGTTTCTCGACTGGCTGCACAAATGGCTGTTGGACATAGGCTTGGCGCAGCAGGGTATGCCGCCGCTGTATTATCCCGATTTTGCAGGCGAGTCGGCCAAAACCGCCGCCAAAACCGATGCGGGGCGGCTGTTTGCGCTGGCAGGCCGTCTGAACAGGCTGGTACCTTACGGCTATCATACGCTCAGCGTGAAAATGCAATTGGAATCGCTGCTGATCGATTATTTGGATTTCTGGCAAAACAAATAGGTTGAAACGATGACAGACAATGATTTTCCGTTGAAAACGCTGGTTTTGCGGATTCGGGACAAAACCATGCTGTATCAATGCTATATGCCGTTTTTGGTAAACGGCGGTTTGTTTGTGCCGACCGACGATATCTTATCGCTGGGACAGAACGTGTTGCTGACGGTAGAAATCGGCAACCGTCGTTTTCAAGATCTGCCCGTCAAAACCGCATGGATCAGCCCGGCAGGGATGTCGGCACAACGTCCGCGCGGCGTGGGCTTGGCGTTTGGCAGCAACGAAGACTGCCGCCGCCTGAAACAACTGATTGAAACCGAGCTGGGGGACGAAATCCGCAGCGAACGTACGACTTTTACATTATAAAATTATGCAACTGATTGATTCACATTGTCATTTGAATTTTGAGGGCTTGGCGGAGCGGCTGCCGGAAGTGTTGGAAAACATGGCGGCGCAAGACGTTAAGCAGGCATTGGCCATCAGCGTGAGCCGGCAGAGTTTTGACGAAGTATCCGCCATCGCCGAGCAATATCCGCATATTTACTGCACGGTGGGGATTCACCCGGACCGCGAAGACGCGGAGGAATTTACCGTAGCCGAGCTGGTGGAGCGGGCGAAACACCCGAAAGTTGTCGGAATCGGCGAAACCGGTTTGGATTATTATTGGTGCAAAGGCGATTTGGCATGGCAGCATCAGCGTTTTGCCGATCACATCGAAGCGGCGAACGAGAGCGGGTTGCCGGTGATTGTGCATACGCGCGATGCGGCGGCGGATACCTTGAAAATGTTGAAGGAATGCAATACCCATGCAGGGGTGATTCATTGTTTTTCCGAGGATATTCCGTTTGCCAAAGCCGCGCTGGACTTGGGGCTGTATATTTCGTTTTCCGGTTTGGTAACGTTTAAAAATGCGCCTCTGATTCAGGAGACGGCAAAATATGTACCGTCCGATCGGATTTTGGTGGAAACCGATGCGCCGTTTCTCGCCCCCGTACCCAAGCGCGGCAAGCAGAACGAGCCGTCTTATGTGCGGCACACTGCTGAATTTGTGGCGAAACTGCGTGGCGAAACCTTGGAAGAAGTCGCCGCTTATACCACCGAGAATTTTTACCGTCTGTTTACTAAAGTACCGCGCTGGGAAGCTGCTTGATTGCAGCGGAAAAAAAGTATGCAAAACGTATCGGCCTGTAGAGCTGCCGTTGCCGCATTATCCGCCTGCCATGCGGCAATGGGCGGCAAACAGGCAATAAGTATGATGGTCGGCCTGCCCAATCCCGCGTCTGAGTTTTGAATGAAGCAAGGCGGTAAACTGCTGCTTGAGTAAAACGGGCAGGGCGGCGGGTATGCTTTATGCCGTCTGCCTGACGGAACGGAGCAGAAAAATGGGCTGATTTCCGCGCTCATGCGGATAAGGCGGAATAAACTGTATTGCCGCATCAGGCAAAACGAGACAAAGCCGTAAGGCCGCAGGCAATGCGCTTCAGCAGACTTTCTGTTTCAGCCGTTTCGTCAAGCCCCGCTTTGAGCAAGGCGCGGCAACGCGGTATGATTTTGTATTCAACGACCATAAAGCCGTCTGCAAATCGGGCTTTGCAGACGGCCTTTTCTGCAGAAAGGCTGCCGATGAGCCGCAAACCTACTTTGGATATTGTTATTCCCTGCTACAATGCCGCCGATACGCTGGAAGAAGCGGTGGAAAGTGCCGTCGGGCAGCCGTGTGCTTCGCTGGTGTGGCTGGTGGACGACGGTTCGCAAGACGGTACGGCGGAATTGATACGCTCGTTGGCGGCGCGGTATGCCAACGTCCGCGCTGAATTTCTGCCGCGCAACAGCGGTGTGTCTGTGGCTCGAAATTGGGGGGCTTTGCAGAGTCAGGCGGATTTTACGGCATTTCTGGACGCCGATGATGTTTACGAAACCGATGTGCTGTCTGCCGCATATTTGGCATTGGAACAGTTTGATTATTTGAGTTTGGTGCGTTTGAAGTTGAAACCGTGGGGCTTCCCCGAACGATATACCGAACACGCCGGATTTTCGGAAGCATGGCAGCGGCTGGCGATGACGGTGGGTGGAAACATGGTATTTCGCCGCAGCATTTTATTGGCCTGCGGCGGTTTTCCCCAAGACGGATTGTTCAGGCGGTTTGGCGGAGAAGATGCCGCATTGGGCATCGCGCTGACGCGCAGCAGCGTGGTGGCAACCGCTTTTGACGAACAGGCGGCGGCTGTACGCCACCGTTACCGTGCGGGCATACATGCCGAGCGTTTGTTGGATGTGGCTTTGTTCGGACGGCAGCCGGAACGGATTACCGAGGAAGACCGTTCCCGCGCGGAAGCCGTTACCGAAGCAATCTGCCGCCGTTTGGCGGAAGTCAAGGCACACGCCGAATTTAGCCAAACAGGGATTATGCCGTTGAAACTGACCTATGCCTGAACAAATCGTACCGGCTGCAGGCCGTCTGCAAAATGTACGGCGCAAAGACTTTTGGCGGAAGAGGGTAGTGTGCCAAACAGAGAATCAGCGGACAACAGGAAAACCCGCCGCTTGCAGACGCGCCCAGTCAAAAAAGTGGCCGGGATCGGTTTTCCGGTCGGGCGCGATGTCTTGATGGCCGGTAATGGCACCGATGGGATAATGGCGGATTAAATCGGTCAGCAGGGGCTGCAATGCCTGATATTGCGCTTCGGCAAACGGCTCAAAATCGCAACCTTCCAACTCGATGCCGACTGAAAACGCATTACATTTTTCCCGACCTTGAAAAGACGAAACGCCGGCATGGTAAGCCGTATCGTCGCAGGAAACAAACTGCACCACTTCGCCTTCCCGCGTAATCAGAAAATGGCTGGAAACGCGCAATTCGTGGATGACGCTGAAAAACGGGTGTTCGTCAGGATTGATTTGGTTGGTAAACAGTTTTTCCACCGCCCCCGTGCCGTACTCGAACGGCGGCAGGGAAATATTGTGCAATACCACCAGCGACACTTCTTCTTCGCGCGCGCGCGGGGCATAATTGGGCGAAAAGGCGTGGCGGGCATTGCGCCACCAACCCTGTTGCCAGACAGAATCATTCATTTGCAGACGGCCTTGGGAAAACAAACGCATAAAAAACGATAAATTCAGTTATACTAACCCGAATAACATCATTATCTCAAATCCTACCATGTTGAAAAAATTATTGAAACGGGCCGTGCTGCTGGCCGCCTTGGCTGCGGTTGCCTTTGCCGCTCTTTTATTCATACCGAAAGACAACGGCAAGCCTTACCGCATACGGGTGGAAAAAAATCAGGGCATTTCCGCCGTCAGCCACAAACTAGCCAAAGATGATGCGGTGTACAGCCGCCATGTCTTGGTTGCCGCCGCCTATTTGATGGGTGTGCATGACCAACTTCATGCCGGAACATACCGTATGCCGGCCAAAGTATCGTCTTGGACGGTATTGCAGCGCATTTTGGGCAGCCGTCCCGATTCGGTTACCGTGCGGATTGTGGAAGGCATGAGGTTTGCCGATATGCGCCGTATCATCGATAATACGGACGACATCCGTCATGAAACACGGGGCTGGAGCAATGAAAAACTGCTGAAGGAAATTGCACCGGATGCGCCGTCTGCCAACCCAGAAGGGCTGTTTTTTCCTGATACCTACGAAATAGATGCCGGCAGCAGCGATTTGCAGATTTATAAAACCGCCTACCGCATCATGCAGCGCCAACTGACCGCAGCATGGGACGAACGCCAAAGTGGTCTGCCTTATAAAACGCCGTATGAGCTGCTGATTATGGCCAGCCTGATTGAAAAAGAAACCGGACACCCTGCCGACAGGGCGCACGTTTCGGCGGTGTTTGCCAATCGTCTGGCCATCGGAATGCGTCTGCAAACCGATCCGACCGTTATCTACGGTATGGGTGCCGCTTACAAAGGCCGTATCCGCAAGGCAGATTTACGCCGTGATACGCCTTATAATACCTATACGCGCGCAGGTCTGACGCCCACTCCGATTGCGCTGCCGGGCAAGGCTTCGCTGGAAGCGGCGGCACACCCGTCCGATACAAAATACCTGTATTTTGTATCTAAAATGGACGGTACGGGTCTGAGCCACTTCAGCCATACGCTGGACGAGCACAATGCCGCCGTGCGGAAGTATATTTTGAAGAAATAACGCCGTATCGATAAACAATCTGCCGGTTGGCGCAGCAGGGGTAAAGCCGCATGCCTGTTGTTTCAGCCGTTGGATTGTTTTAATCGCTTGTTGTTTACGGCAAGGCCGTCTGCAAAATATAGTCGAATAAAATAAGAATGAGACAAGGCAGCGAAGCCGCAGACAGTACGAACAGTACAGGTCGGCGGATTTGCTGCCTTGTTTTGCGATGATTTTAAATGACTGTGTATTTTGCAGACGGCCTTTGTATGGCTGCCACGGCATTTTGCGGTTGCTGTTATCTCAACTATGTATAGTCGAATAAAATAAGAATGATACAGCGTTGCTTTGCCTTGCCGTACTATGTGTACTGTCTGCGGCTTCGCTGCCTTGTCTCATTCTTATTTTATTCGACTATAAAAAAAACAGGTTTGACAGTCGGCTCAGCCGGCGTACCGTTTCAGCAGTTCGGCAAACTCTTTGCCGGTTTCAGGGTGTTTCAAGCCGTAGGCGACGGTGGCTTCCAAGTAGCCCAGTTTGCTGCCGCAGTCGTAGCGTTTGCCTTCAAACGCATGAGCCAATACAAATTCATGGTCGAGCAGGCGGGCAATGCCGTCGGTCAGCTGGATTTCTCCGCCCGCACCGCGCGGCAGGTTGGTCAGTAAGTCGAAAATGCGCGGGGTCAGGATATAACGGCCGACTACCGCCAGATTGGACGGTGCTTCTTCCGGCTTCGGTTTTTCAACGATGTTGGTAATGCGCCGGAAACTTTTGAGCTGTTCCACTTCGACGATGCCGTATGAGCCGGTTTGCGAGGGGTCGACGGTTTCAACGCCCAATACGCTGTTGCCGCTTTGGTTGTAAATATCCACCATCTGTTTCAGCGCGCCTTTGGGTGCGTCAATCAGGTCGTCGGCAAGAATGACGGCAAACGGTTCGTCGTTGACGGCGGCTCGGGCGCACAATACGGCGTGTCCCAACCCCAAAGCCTCTGCTTGGCGGATATACAGGCAGGTGATGCCGGAGGGCAGAATGTCTTTGACGCGCGCCAGCAGTTTTTCCTTGTTGCGCTGTTCCAGCTCGGTTTCCAATTCGTAGGCTTTGTCGAAATGGTCTTCGATGCTGCGTTTGTTGCGGCCGGTGACGAAAATCATTTCGGTACAGCCCGCTTCAACCGCTTCTTCAACGGCGTATTGAATCAGGGGTTTGTCCACTATCGGCAGCATTTCCTTGGGGCTGGCTTTGGTGGCGGGCAAAAAGCGTGTACCCATGCCGGCTACGGGGAAAACGGCTTTTTTAATCGGTTTCATGGCTTCTCCATATGAACAGTTCGGATTATTTTACAGATAAACCGTTTAATCTGACTGAATATTATAATAAAAATTCACGGCTTTTACGGTTTTAACAAATCCAAAAGCGCAGCCTCGTCCAAAACGGCAATCCCCAAAGCGTTGGCTTTTTCCAGTTTGCTGCCTGCCGCTTCGCCGGCAACCACAAAATCGGTTTTTTTGGAAACGCTGCCGGATACTTTGCCGCCTGCGGCCTCAATCATGGCCTGCGCCTCATCGCGCTTGAGGGTGGGCAGCGTGCCGGTGAGTACGAAGGTTTTACCTGCGGCGGCAGCGTGGAGGCCGTCTGAACCGCCGCCGGTATTTTCAGACGGCATGCCGGCTAAAAACCGGCACATGGTATGCAGCAGGACGGTATTGGTTTCAATATCGCGCCACTGCTGCCACTCGGCGGGCAGGGCTTTGTCGCAGATTAGTCCTTCTATGCTCTTTCCGGCCAAGTCCCACAGGGCGGCGGCTTTGTTTTCGCTGGTTTTGAAACCGGGCAGGCGGGCAATCCATCTTTCGGGGGCAAGGTATTGCGCCAACGGCAGCGTAACGGCCTGTTCTTTCGGGCGGACACCGACGGCAAGCAATTCGTCTATCATGGCCTGCTGTTCGTTTTGTGCGAAGAATTGGGCGATGGAGCGGGCGACGACTGTGCCGATGTCGGGCAGGCAGGCCAGCACCGGTTCGGGTGCGCGGCGGACGTTTTCCAAGCTGCCGAATGCCTGCGCCAATACTTTGGCGGTACGCTCGCCGACGTGGCGTATGCCGAGTGCGAACAGGAAACGCGCCAAATCCGGCTGCTTGCTGGCTTCCAAACCGGCCAGAATGTTTTCCGCCCATTTGGTCGGCTGTTTTTTTGCAGTACCGTCCGAAGTCTTTTTCAAACTGTCCGATAAACCTGCTGTGCCGTCCGGCTCATTTGCAGACGGCATGGCATCGGCGTTTTCCTTCATTTTCTGCAAAGTCGGAATATCCAAGCGGTACAAATCGGCAAAATGGCGCACCAAATCCTGCGCCACCAGCTGTTCGATGTGTTTTTGCCCCAAACCGTCGATGTCCATCATTTTGCGCGAAGCAAAATGAATCAGCCCCTGCGCACGTTGTGCCTGACACAACATGCCGCCGCTGCAGCGCGCCACCGCTTCGCCTTCTTCGCGCTCGATGCTGCTGCCGCAAATCGGGCAGGCATCGGGCAGGCGGTATTGCGGATAAAGCGGCACCTGCGCGGTTTGCACCGGTTCGGACGGCATCGCGGCATCGGCAAACAAATCATTTTGCAGGCCGTCTGAAAGCGTAGCGGCAGGCACGGTGTCAATTGTTTTCATCGGACGGCGTTCCCACACCACGCGCACCACTTCGGGAATCACGTCTCCCGCGCGGCGCACCACCACCGTATCGCCGACACGTACGTCTTTGCGCTGGGTTTCGCCTTCGTTGTGCAAAGTGGCGTTGGTCACGGTTACGCCGCCGACAAATACCGGCTGCAGGCGGGCCACGGGGGTGACCGCGCCGGTTCGGCCGACTTGTACATCAATGGCTTCCACAATGGTTAATGCTTCTTCGGCCGGGAATTTGTGCGCGATGGCCCAGCGCGGCGCGCGAGAAACAAAGCCCAGCGTTTCCTGCTGCGCCAAGCTGTTGACTTTGACCACCATGCCGTCGATTTCATAGGGCAAATCGGGGCGTTCGGCCTGCATTTGTTCGTAAAAAGCCAGTACGGCGGCAATATTGGAGAAGCAGGCGTAGTGTCCTTTGGGCAGGCTGAAACCGAGTCCGTCCAAATAAGCCAGCTCTTGAATGTGTTCTGCCGCCGTCAAACCGCCTTGCTGCTGCGCGATGCCGTAGGCGAAAAAATGCAGTTTGCGTTGCGCTGTAATCTTGGAATCCAACTGGCGCAGGCTACCCGCTGCCGCGTTGCGCGGGTTGGCAAACGGCTTTTGCCTGCTTTCGAGCTGGCGTTGGTTGAGTGCGGCAAAATCGGCTTTCAGCATCAGCACTTCGCCGCGCACTTCAATCAGTTCTGGCAGATGGTTGCCGTGCAGCCGCAAAGGGATATTGGCAATGGTTTTGACGTTTTGCGTGACATCTTCGCCGCTGGTGCCGTCTCCGCGCGTTGCCGCGCGAACCAAGATACCGTCGCGGTAGAGCAGGCTGACGGCCAGACCGTCGAATTTCGGTTCGATGACATATTCCGGCGTTTCCGCACCCAAGCCGCCGCGCACGCGTTCGTCGAAGGCATACATCTCGGCATGGTCGAATACGCCGTTTTCGTCTTGTGGTGAAAAGGCGTTGTTCAGCGACAGCATCGGCACTTCGTGGCGCACGGTTTCAAAACCGGCCAAGGCCGCGCCGCCGACGCGTTGGGTGGGGCTGTCGGGCTGCCGGTGTTCGGGGTATTCGCGTTCCAATGCCTCAAGTTCGCGGAACAGGCGGTCGTATTCGGCATCGGGCACGCTGGGCGCGTCGAGGGTGTAGTATTCGTAAGCGTAGCGGTTGAGCAGCGCGGTAAAGTTTTGGATTTTTTGTAGAATCTGGTTCATGGCGGTGGTTCGGACGGCATTTCGGGGGCTTAGGCCGTCTGCAAAAATCAAATAATCGTGATTTTACCTGAAAATGTGTACGGAAGAGGGCAATAGACGTGATTGCCGGAGAGGAAATACTGCTTGAAGGGTGGATTGGTCGGGCTGTTTGCGGCAAAAGACGGCACGGCTTTGTGGTGCGGGCAGGCAGATGGCTGATGAAATTGAACATACGGCTTGTTTTGCACGGTTGTTGTTCGGATACTGCTTGCGCTTGAATGTTCGGGCTTTTACGGGGCAGACCGATTAGGTAGGGGCAAGGTTTGAGAAGTATAGTCGAATAAAATAAGAATGAGACAAGGCAGCGAAGCCGCAGACAGTACACATAGTACGGCAAGGCAAAGCAACGCTGTATCATTCTTATTTTAAATGACTATAGTTGCTTAAAGTTTGAATGTGCGGCAGGGCAGGGGGCGTTTGATGGGAATTTGCAGACGGCATAAAAAACGGATATGCCGTATTTTCAGCATATCCGTTTGATGAGCAGTTAGGAGAACAGGCGTTTGGCTGCTTTACTGCCGGGCTTGATGCCGACTTTCAGCATTTCTTCCTGACGCGCCAAAACGTAGTTGCGTACGTCTTTGAGCCATTGCGTTGAAACTTCTTCCAATTTGTCGTTTACCAGATTCAGGCTCAACTGGCCGGACAGTTTGACCGCCAAGTCCATAAATTGATCGAAGGTTTTTTCGCCGGCGGGAACGTGCGGAATATCCAGCAGCATACTGAAGCCCTGATAGTTTTGGGCGGCCAGTGCAGCGCCGGAGAACGGTGTATTGTCCATGGTGCCGATGGCGAACATTTGGCAGCCGTTGCCGTCTGCAAAATGGAACAGGCCGTCACTGCCGAGCTGGAAGCCTGCGTTTTCCAAGGTGGCGCGAAGTTCTGAGCCGCTGATGTCGGCCTGCGACACCAAGTGCAGGGCAATGGTTTGGTCGACACGGACGCAGAAGTTGTCCAAGGCTTGCGCCACTTCGGTAAAGGCAGCGGTATCGGTATGCTTGACGCGGCCGCCGGTTTGTTGGGCAAAGGCATCAACACGACGGTTGAAGTCTTCCAACTCTTCGGCTGCGGCCACACCGCTGCGGCTGACTGCCTGCAAGCCCATCACAAACGCTTGGTAATGTACGCCCGGAATCGGCTCGGCAACTTGGAAGCGGTCGTCTGTGGTGCAGCCGATGATTTGGAAGCGGCGGCTTTCCGACAGGCGCGGCAATGAGTGCAACTCTTGCGCTTTATCCAAAGCGATGTAAGCAAGGTAGTCAAAACGCGGGTCGAACCATGGCAGCTCGCTTTGCGCCAGCTCTTCCAAGCTGATTAACGGCAGCTCTGCTTCGGCCGTATTTTCTTCCGCTGCGGCGGCATGGCTGTCGAAACCTGTCAAGGCAGGCTGCACCGGCTCGGCGTGGGCGGCTTTTTGTGCGGACGCTTTGGCCTTGGTTTTGGCCTCGAACAACTCGTCCTGCTCTTGCAGATTACGCATGGCGGCTTCCTGCGCCTTGTTCGGTTTTTTCAAAAACAAGCCTTTGCCGCCGGTTTCTTTATTGTCCCGTACATGGTTGACTTTGCTCGCCAACAGCGCGTCTTTGTCGGAATGGCCGAACTGCTCGCGCACCTGTTTGCGGTATTGGTTTTCCTGATACATATTGTAGGCGATAACCGCCAGAATGATGGCCAAGCCCAAAACGATAATAATCATGGTGTCGTCACTTTTAGAAAGGATGCGCCAAGCCGTAGCGTATGGCTCGAATGTTAAATGAATGAAATCAGATTATAACGAAATTTCCGCACTCTGGCAGCAACGGCGAGAAGAAAGCGGGTTTTCTTGAAATATTGCGGGCATACCCCATATAATCGCCCTGAAACTGTGTAAGGCCGTCTGAAAGTTCGGAAAATGTTCAGACGGCTTTTTCCGTCAAGATAACCATATTATTGCAATAAGGAAAGGCTGATGCCTGCTTCGCTGATTAAAGATTATTTACAGACCCAAGGGCTGAAACTGCCGCAAGACGAGGTACAGCTTGCCTGTGCAGGCGTGCGTGCGGTAATGGATTTGGGCAATGCTTCGATAGACCGCTCCGTATTGTGGTACGAACATGACGGTGTGCGGCTGGCGGACCATGTCGGGCAGAATGCGGAACACGAGGTTCTGCTGAAGCAAATCTATATGGCTTTGGATTCCGTATACAGCCGTAGCAAAAATGTACGCAGTGCGGTGGTTTACGCGCTGATGCCGTCTGCAAATTCGGCTTTGGGGCTGGTGTGTTTGAGCCGTCAGGGGGAACTTATCGAACATATCCTGACGGTGGACGGCGACAGCAGCCGCAGCCATCTGGCAGGCCGGACGGCACAAAGCGGCTGGCTGAACCTTTGTAACGATACGGCATATTGGCTGGAAAACGGCGAATTGGAAGGCGAACGCAACCAAGCCTGCGGCAGTCAGATTTCGGCTCCTGTCTGCACCCGCAGCGGTGCGGTGCTGGGGGTTGTCCACATTGAATTTGAGGGCGGCGGACAGGCAGACGAAGCCGCGCAAATCCAGTGGACGGCATTGGCATTGGAATTGTCCGAACCGCTGAAAAAACTGCTGAACATCGAAGACAATCAAGAGGATACGCAAGATGACTGATGCACTTAAATTCGTTGCCGCCTGCCGGCTGCCGACCGAATGGGGCGTGTTTACCATGCACGGTTTTGAAGAGCCGGGCGGTCAGGAACACGTTGCGCTGGTGATGGGCGATGTTGCAGACGGCCTGCCCGTGTTGTCGCGCGTCCATTCCGAGTGTCTGACCGGAGACGCACTGTTTTCGCAAAAATGTGATTGCGGCCCCCAGCTCAAGGCGGCCATGCAGGCCGTGCAGCAGGAAGGGCGGGGCGTGATTGTCTATTTGCGCCAAGAAGGGCGCGGTATCGGTTTGATCAACAAAATCCGCGCCTATCAATTACAGGATAAAGGTCTGGATACGGTGGAAGCCAATGTGGAACTCGGTTTGCCCGTTGATGCGCGCGACTTTATGCTTGCCAAGCATATTTACGACCACTTGGGCATTGCGGCGGTCAAGCTGCTGACCAACAATCCCGAGAAAGTCCAAACGCTGCAACAAGCCGGCATTAATGTCGTCGAACGCCGTGCGCTGCAAGTGGGCGAGAATGCCGAAAACGAACGCTATCTGCATACCAAAGCGGACAAGCTGGGGCATTTTCTGTTTCAGGAATAAGCGGCGGAAAATACCTGCGATATTCGGGGTAAATACCGCGTCGGGTAAGCCGTCTGCCGGGCGGGTAAACCCGATAATGATACGGCTGCATTGCTGTGGTAACGGGTTTTTCATGCGGTTTGCGGCAGCGGTGCGAAGATACGGTGATTGATACGGAATGGCTGCGCTTTGCCGAAGAGGGCGTGACGAAACTGCGAAAGCGGCAGGTTCGCCCGTTTTTGCTGTTTGCACGGTCTGCGGTTTTATGGCTGGTTTGATGCCGTGTGATGCGGCAATATAACGGTTTGGCGGAAGTGTTGCGTGCGGCAGTGTGTTTGTACATTGTTGTTATTATAGTCGAATAAAATAAGAATGAGACAAGGCAGCGAAGCCGCAGACAGGACACATAGTACGGCAAGGCAAAGCAACGCAGTATCATTCTTATTTTAAAAGACTATAAAAAAGGCCGTCTGCAAAACAGGCATATTCGAATATCGGATTGCCTGTTTTGCAGACGGCCTTTGTTTGGAAACATTCTTTGTTTGCCGCTCTGACAGCCGTTTTTACCGCATGATGGTTGAATGCCGTGCCATAAAAGTTTGCCGTCAATGCCTATCGGCTTGAACAGGGCAAATATTTATTGTTCAGGAAAACTGCTCCGCGCCGAGATTGGCCAAACGGTCGGCGCGTTCGTTTTCCGTATGTCCGGCATGGCCTTTTACCCATGCCCAGCGGACATCGTGGCGGGCGACCAAATCATCGAGTGTTTTCCATAAATCATCGTTTTTAACCGGCTTTTTCGCGGCGGTTTTCCAGCCGTTTTTTTTCCAGCCGTGTATCCAGCTTTCCATGCCGTTTTTCACATATTGGGAATCGGTGCAGATTTCCACCGAACAGCGGCGTTTCAGACTTTTCAAGCCTTCGATGACGGCGGTCAGCTCCATACGGTTGTTGGTGGTTTCCGCTTCGCCGCCGAAAAGTTCTTTTTCGTGTTCGCCGTAGCGCATGAGCACGCCCCAGCCGCCTGCGCCCGGATTGCCTTTGCACGCGCCATCGGTATAGAGATAAACGGTTTTTTCCATGATGTGCTCCATTTTGCAGACGGCATGAGCGGCAGGCGTGTGCCGCCAAAAGGGAAAATGCCGGTATGTTCAGCCGCAGATTTTATCACAGCCCGAAGCGGCTACGGCGGCTGTTTGCAGGCCGTCTGCATATTTGCGTTTGCATTCCGATAAAACAAGAATATAATATGAATGTTATTAAATTTCGGAAATGGAAAAATGAGCGAGCAACAGGAATTGTTGTGTTACCGGCAAATGCCCGTTTGGACGGCGGAAGACATTCCTGCCGCGTTGTTGGAACGGCACAATACCGCTGTGGGTACTTGGGGGCGGTTGGTGGTGTTACAAGGCCGTCTGCATTTTATCGGCTTAGATGAAACGGGTGCGGAAACTTCGGTACACAGTTTGGATAGCAACAGCGGCGATTGGATTATCGAACCGCAGGCATGGCACCGCATCGAACCGCAAAGCGATGATGTGCGTATCCAATTGGAGTTTTATTGCGAAGCGGCCGATTATTTCAGTAAGAAATACGGCATGAGTGCCACGCATTCGGCCGTTCGTGCGGCGCAGGATATTGTGCCGGCCGGCAAAGCCTTAGATATGGGGTGCGGACAGGGGCGCAATGCGCTGTTTCTCGGTTTGCAGGATTTCGAGGTAACGGCGGTCGATACCAATCCGAACGCGCTGCACCATGTGGCGGAGTTGGCGCGGCAGGAGGGCTTGAAAATCCGCACGGAGCTGTATGATTTGAACGCCGCCGCTTTGCAGGAGGATTATGATTATATTGTGGCAACGGTGGTGCTGATGTTTTTACAGCCGGAGCGTGTGCCGCACGTTATCGCCGATATGCAGGCGCATACCCGCGCGGGCGGTTACAATCTGATTGTTTCGGCCATGGATACGCCCGATTTTCCTTGTCCTATGCCGTTTCCGTTCAAGTTTCAAGAAGAGGAGCTGCGCCGCTGCTATCAGGATTGGGATATTTTGGAATATCGGGAAGAACTCGGCGCGATGCACGCGAAAGACGAGTTTGGCAATCCGATCCAGTTTAAATTTGTAACGATGTTGGCGAAAAAGCCGTAACAGACGAAACATTGCCCGAAGCGGAGCAGTATAGTCATTTAAAATAAGAATGATACAGCGTTGCTTTGCCTTGCCGTACTATGTGTACTGTCTGTGGCTTCGCTGCCTTGTCTCATTCTTATTTTATTCGACTATAAAAGGCCGTCTGTAAAACGCGCCGGGCGGAAATTTATCCGCAGGCTGGTTTTACAGACGGCCTTTTTGTCTTGCGCGCGGGGCTTACGCCAAATGACGCAAATAGTTCAACAGCAGCGGTACGGGGCGGCCGGTCGCGCCTTTTTCGCCGCCGGATTTCCATGCCGTGCCCGCGATGTCGAGGTGCGCCCACGGATAGTTTTCGGTGAAGTAAGAGAGGAAGGTGCCGGCGGTAATCGTGCCCGCGCCGGGTGTGCCGATGTTGGGCAGGTCGGCAAAGTTGGATTTGAGCTGTTCTTTGTAGGTGTCAAACAGCGGCAACTGCCATGCTTTGTCGTCCACGGCTTTGGAGGCGGCCAGCAGGCTGTCGACCAAATCCTGATTGTTGCCCATCACGCCGCTGACATCATGTCCCAGTGCGATGATGCACGCGCCGGTGAGGGTGGCGACATCAATCACGGCTTGGGGTTTGAACTGTTCGGCGTAGGTCAGCGCGTCGCACAAAATCAGACGGCCTTCGGCATCGGTGTTCAAGACTTCGATGGTCAAGCCGTTCATGCTTTTCACGACATCTCCCGGTTTGTTGGCGTTGCCGGCGGGCATGTTTTCGCAGGTGGGAACGATGGCAATCAGATTAATCGGCAGTTTCAGCTTGACCGCCGCGCAGAAAGTGCCGATAACGGTAGCCGCGCCGCACATGTCAAACTTCATTTCGTCCATATTGGCACCGGGTTTGAGCGAGATGCCGCCGCTGTCGAAGGTGATGCCTTTGCCGACCAGAACGATGGGGGCGGCGGTTTTGTCGGCGGCACCGGAGTAGCTCAATTCGACCAAGTAAGGGTTTTGGACGCTGCCTTTGGCAACCGACCAGAACGCGCCCATGTTTTCTTGAATATAGTCTTTGCCGATGATTTTTGCGGCAGCACCGAGTTTTTCGGCTTCGGCTTTGGCGGTGTGTGCCAAAAATTCCGGTGTGCATTCGTTTGGTGCGGCGTTGCCCAAATCGCGGCAGATGGTTTGGCCGTAAACTTGCGCTTCGGCGACTGCCAAGGCCGCATTGACTTTATCGGTATGGGCACTGTGGAATACGGCGGTTTCGAATTTGGCCGGCTTGGCCTCTTTTTTGTAGCGGTCGAAACGGTAGGCGGCATTGCCGAATGCGACGGCGAGGGCTTCGGCTACATTCGGTGCATCGGTTTCACCGAACAGGCTGATGTCTACGCCGACGTGTGTTTGGTGTTGCGCCCATTTGGCCGCTTCGGCAGCGGCTTTGTTCAATGAGGCGCGGTTTAAATCTTTCAGACGCAATACGGCTGCGGCCTGAATGCCGTCTGCAGTGGGGATTTTGGCTTCGGCAAACTGTTGTCCTTCTTCCAGCGATTGGCAGAGTGCGCGGGCGGTATCGTTTTCAGGCTGTGCGGTTTCGGTGCAGACAAATAATTGCGCGCCTGTCGGTTGCGGCTGCAATGTTTCGGCTTTTGTGCTAAATTCCACGTTTGTTCTCCTGTTTGTGGGCGGTATGCGTTTTACAGACGGCATGGGCGGGTATTTTCCGATTATCATGCCGTCTGTAAACAGTGATTTGGATTGTACTCCATGTTTGCCTTGTCTGAAACCTTGCCGCCGGCCTGATTTTCTTGATTGGATTGCGATGTCTTTTTCCAATTTGACCGTGGTTGCGGTAACCGGCAGCGATGCCTATACGGAAGGATCGGCTTATGCTGTGGCGCGAAGCTGCCGGGAGCTGCCCGGTGCGCGGGGATTGCTGGTCAGCCCGTCGCGGCCGAGGGCTTTTGATGAGGCTGAATTGTCCGCGCTGCCGCTGGCGCATTATGCCTGCCGCCCGTTTGGTTATTTGGAATACAATTATTTCATGCTTTATCTGCTCGCCGATTTGATCGAAACGGATTATTGCTTGGTGGTGCAGAACGACGGCTGGGTGTTGGACGGCAAAAACTGGCGCGATGAGTTTTGGCAATACGATTATCTCGGTGCGCCGATTCCGAAATTAGGCCGTCTGCAAAATGGTGTTTGGGAAATCGGTTGGTCGGACAAATGGTTTGAGTGTGTAACCAAACAGCTGCCGATGGACGGTTATGAGTTGCAAAACGGCGGTTTCAGTTTGAGAAGCCGCAGATTGCTGGAAGCCCCGCGCCGCTACGGTTTGTTTGTGCCGCCGGAAATGCCGCAACCGGTTCGCCCTCCGCATTCGGGCGGTAGGCAGGAAGACATTAAGATAGCGGTGGCGTTTTCGACGGCGGCGAATGAAGATGTGTTGCTTTCCGGGCTGTGGCGGCAGGGTTTGGAAGAGCAGGGTTTCCGCTTTGCGCCTTTGGGTGTGGCGGATTGGTTTGCTTACGAGAGTACCATTACGCCGCCGTTGCGGAATGTGCCGTTTGAAGATATTTTGGGCGTGCATTCAATGGGGCGTTGGTTGCTGGAGGGGTTGGATACCGTCCGTTTTGTCGGGGTGGACGAAGAGCATTTCCATAATGTGCTGCTTGCCGACCCTCATGCAAAATTATGGATAAACGCCGCTTTGCAGCAGGGGCTGCATTTGTTTTTTGATTGAACGCTATGATTTACCAACGGAATTTCATTAAAGAGCTGTCGTTTGCCGCTGTGGGCGTATTTGTGGTGCTGCTGGCGGTATTGGTTTCGACACAGGCCATCAACCTGCTCGGTCGGGCGGCAGACGGACGGGTGGCAACGGAAGCAGTGCTGGCATTGGTCGGCTTCTGGGTCATCGGTATGACACCGCTTTTATTGGTGTTGACGGCATTTATCAGTACGCTGACGGTGCTGACCCGCTATTGGCGCGACAGCGAGATGTCGGTATGGCTCTCGTGCGGCTTGGCGTTGCGCCAGTGGATTAAGCCGGTTATGCAGTTTGCCGTTCCCTTTTCCTTGCTGATTGCGGTGATGCAGCTTTGGGTAATGCCTTGGGCGGAGTTACGCAGCCGCGAATATGCGGAATTGCTCAAGCAAAAGCAGGAATTATCGCTGGTGGAGGCCGGTACGTTTAATTCTTTGGGCAAACGCAGCGACCGGGTATATTTTGTGGAAACCTTCGATGCCGGTTCGGGGGTTATGAAAAATTTGTTTTTGCGGGAGCAGGACGAAAAAGGGAATGATACGGTGGTCTTTGCCAAAGAGGGCAACTTCTCTTTGGAAGACAACAAGCGCACTTTAGAGCTGCGTAACGGCTACCGTTACAGCGGTACGCCCGGCAGAGGGGATTACAATCAGGTATCGTTTGAAAAGCTCAATCTGATTATCAGCACCACGCCGAAAATTGTCGATCCGATTTCCCACCGCCGTACCATTCCGACCGAGCAGCTTGTCGGCAGCAGCAATCCGCAACACCGCGCGGAGCTGATGTGGCGCGTATCGCTGCCGATCAGTGTTTTATTGTTGTGCCTGCTGGCTGTGCCGCTGTCGTACTTTAATCCGCGGACAGGGCATACTTACAATATTCTGATTGCCATCGGTATGTTTTTGATTTACCAAAACGGCTTGACCCTGTTGCGCCGTGCGGTGGAAGACGGCAGCATTCCGTTTGTTGTCGGTTTGTTGCCGATGCACGTGCTGGTTTTTCTGGTGGCGGTGGTGCTGTTGAGGGTTCGCAGTATGCCGGCGCAGCCGTTTTGGCAGGCAGTAGGTAAAAGTCTGACCCTGAAAGGCGGAAAATAATGAATTTGGTTTCGCGTTATATTATCCGCCAGATGGCTGTGATGGCCGTGTATGCGCTGTTGGCGTTTTTGGCGTTGTACAGTTTTTTTGAAATCATTGATGAAGCGGGCAATCTCGGCAGGGGAAATTACGGCGGCTGGGAAATGGCGCAATATGTGTTGTTGCAGATGCCCGCGCGCGCCTATGAATTGATGCCGCTGGGCGTATTAATCGGCGGATTGATTGCGTTGAGCCAGCTTGCTTCGGGCAGTGAATTGACGGTCATGAAAGCCAGCGGGTTGAGTACCAAAAGGCTGTTGCTGATTTTGTCGCAATTCGGTTTGATTTTTGCTGTGGCAACGGCTGTGTTGGGAGAGTGGGTAGCGCCGTCGTTGAGCCAGCGTGCGGAAAACATCAAAGCCAGCGCGGTTCACGGGAAAATCAGTGCCGGTGCTTCGGGCTTGTGGCTGAAAGAGCAAAACAATATCATCAATGTGCGCGAGATGCTGCCCGACCATACGCTTTTGGGAATTAAAATTTGGCGGCATGACGACTGTCACGAGCTGGTAGAAGCTGCTGAAGCGGAACGGGCGGTGCTCAATGCAGACGGCAGTTGGCTGCTGAAAAACGTGCGCCGCAGCGTTTTGGGGGCTGACAAAATCGATATTTCCGAGACCGTAGAGGAATCTTGGCCGGTTTCGTTGAAAAGCAGTCTGCTTGATGTATTGCTGGTCGATCCTGAGCAAATGTCGGTGGCGGAGTTGACGACTTACATCACCCATTTGGAAAATAACCACCAGCAAACGCAAACCTATGAGATTGCGTGGTGGCGCAAGCTGGTGTATCCGGTTGCCGCTTGGGTGATGGCTTTGGTGGCTTTTGCTTTTACGCCGCAAAATACGCGCCACGGCAACATGGGCTTGAAGCTGTTTGGCGGCATTTGTTTGGGTTTGGCGTTTCACTTCGCCGGACGTTTGTTCGGCTTTACCAGCCAGCTTTACGGTATTCCGCCGTTTCTTGCCGGTGCGCTGCCGACCATTATTTTCGCGCTGCTGGCGGTGTATTTGATACGCAGGCAGGAAAAGCGGTAGGCTGAACGGATTGACAGAAAAATCAAGATAAGGCCGTCTGCAAATGGCGTATGCTGTTTTGCAGACGGCCTTTGGTATGCTTATTGAACGCAGAATGATACGGCGTTGCCGCGTTTTGCTCAAAGAGGGGGCAAGCTGCCGATGAAGCAACCGGTTTGCCGAATGGTATTGCCTTGGCTCACTTTGTGTGATTCGACTGCATCATGATGAACGGCAACTGAGAGAAGACGATAGCCAAGGCGGACATATCGCGGCTGTTGTCATGCTGCCGATTGTACGGTTCAGGGTAATTTGGGTTTGAATTTGACGCTCAACGGCAGGTGGTCGGAGAGTTTTTGCCAGTTGGTGCTGTTGTGGATTTGGGTATCCAAAATTTCCAAATTGCGCGTATAAACGCGGTCAAGGCTCAACAGCGGCATACGGGCAGGAAAGGTTTTCGGCCGTTTGCCTTGCTGATCCACAAAAACTTCTTCCAAGTTTAAAGCCTTGCCCAGCGATAAGGCCGATTTCTGCCGCCAGTCGTTGAAATCTCCGGCGATGACCAAGGGGCTGTCGCTGCTGATGTGGCGGCTGACATATTCAAAAATCGCCCGATATTGTTTGGCACGGTCGGGTTCGCGCAAGTTCAAATGGGCGCACAGGCAGACCAGCGGCGTTTCCCAACCTTCGGGCAGCACTTCGCAATGCAGCATACCGCGCTGTTCCATTTTATTCACCGTAATATCCAGATTGTGGCGCGTATCAATCGGCAGGTGGCTGAGAATGGCGTTGCCATGATGGCGTTCGGGATAGACGGCGTTTTTACCGTAGCTGCGGTGAAAATCCAAATGTTCGCCCAAAACATCGTAATGCGGCCGGTCGGGGAACTCGGAAAAGCGGCTGCTGCGTTCCATATGCAGCCCCTGCACTTCCTGCAGAAACAATACATCGGAATTTAAGCCTTTCAACTCTTCCGCCATGCGGTTGAGCTGCACCTTGCGGTTGAGCGCCGACATTCCTTTGTGCATATTGTAAGATGTAATGGTAACGGGCGAGGCGGGCATATTGTTGCAACAGAATTTTTAAACGGATTGATTGTTACAGTATAGCATTGTTGCTTACAGATGGTTGGCAGGCTGTGTAAAATTTGAAAGGGTTTGTGGAAAGGCCGTCTGCAAATCGCATATCCTGATTTTGCAGACGGCCTTTACGCTTATTTTGCCGCATTCAGATTTATAGTCGAATAAAATAAGAATGAGACAAGGCAGCGAAGCCGCAGACAGTACACATAGTACGGCAAGGCAAAGCAACGCTGTATCATTCTTATTTTAAATGACTATATTTGCGTTTGCTCAAATACCGCCAAAATCCTTCGAACTTCATCGGCTTCCTTAATCGGGCGCACTTGTTCAAACAATTCCTGTGCGGGCGCGTAGGCTTTTTTCATCATGCCCAGCCATTGTTTCAAACGGGCAACGGGATATTTGTTGTTGCTTTCTTTGGCCAAGCACAAGTCGAAAAACAGCCTTATCCAGCCTGCAATTTCAGCAAAATCCGCTTCCGATACCGCATTGCCCGCCTCGTATTGCTTAATCTGCCGCGCCAAATCCGGCCGGATTACCGCCCCCCGCCCGATCATGACGCTGTCGCAACCGCTGGTTTCTTTAATTTCCAGATAATCCTTTAAGCTGAACACATCGCCGTTTGCGGTAACCGGAATATCTACTGCTTCGCGGATTTTCCTGACCCAATCCCAATGCGCGGGCGGTTCGTAGCCTTCGACCTTGGTACGCGCGTGTACCGTCAGGCCGCATGCGCCGCCGTCTGCAATCGCCGCCGCACATTCCAAAGCAAGGCTTTTGTCTTCAAATCCCAAACGCATTTTTCCGGTCAGCGGAATATGCGCGGGCAAGCGTTCGCGCAGGGTTTTCACAATATGGAAAATCAGCTCCGGCTCTTTCAGCAACACCGCTCCGCCTTTGTGTTTGTTGACCGTCGGCGCGGGGCAGCCGAAATTCAAGTCGATTTTGTCCGCACCGAAACGCACCGCTTCCAGCGCGTTGACCGCCATATTGTCCGCATCGCTGCCCAAAAGCTGCACTGTGCAGGGCGTACCGGCAAAGGTTTTGTTGCCGGTGGCGATTTCCGGTATGTGTTTGAGCCATGTGGCACGGGAATGCACGGTATGGGTAATGCGGACAAACTCGCTTACGCATTCGTCGTAGCCGCCGATACGGGTCAGCAAATCGCGCATCACATCATCGCAAAGCCCCTGCATGGGCGCAAGAATAAGCTGCATGGTTGGAAAGGCCGTCTGTAAAATCAAATGCGTATTGTAGCGGTATATCGGGTAAAATACACGCAGACAGTTTTTCAGACGGCTTCTTTTATGACCCCGACACCCCCCATTCCGGCCACTGCTGCCATATTGGTAAAAAACTCCGAACCTCATCTTGCCGAAGTATTGGACGCATTGGCGGATTTTGATGAAATACTGCTGCTGGACAACGGTTCGACCGACAGAACTTTGGAAATTGCCGCGCAGTTTGCCAATGTCCGCTGCTGTTACCATGAGTTTGATGGTTTCGGGCCGATGAAAAACCGTGCGGCAGAGGCTGGCAAAACATGATTGGATTTTCAGTATCGATAGCGATGAAGTGGCCGATGAAGTATTGATTGGAGGGATTCGCGCGGCAGTAGCCGAAAACAATCCCCGCAAAATCTTTATGCTTTCACGCCTGAACCACTATAACCGCCGTTTGATTAAAGCATGCGGTTGGTATCCTGATGTTCTGCCGCGCCTTTACCACAGGGAATTTACCCGCTTTTCCGACCGTCAGGTTCACGAGGCTTTGATTCTGCCGCCGGAATCGGTCAAACAGGTTTTGCCGGGTTGCCTGAAGCATTATTCGTTTGAGAATGCCGAAGGATTGGTTAAGAAAATGCAGCAGTACAGCTCACTGTATGCCGATGAAAACCAATACAAAAAACCGGCTTCTTTATCGAAAGCATTATTGCACGGCGGCGTATCGTTTATCAAAAACTACCTGTTTAAACGCGGGTTTATGTATGGTGCGGACGGGCTGACGATTTCGATTGCCAACGCGCAAGGTTCGTACTACAAATATGTCAAACTTTACGAGCGAAACCGCCGGCTTTCCACGGCTTTGGTGATAACGACTTACAATCGTCCCGATGCTTTGGAGAAAGTGTTGCAATCGGCATTGGCGCAAACCCGTCTGCCCGACGAAATCATTATTGCCGATGATGGTTCGGGTGAGGAAACGGCCGAAGTGGTACGCCGTTTCCGGCAGGTTTCCCCCGTGCCGGTCAAGCACGCTTGGCGGCCGGACGACGGTTTCCGTGCGGCAGAGGCAAGAAACCGTGCCATTGCCATGGCACAAAGTGATTATATTGTTTTGATTGATGGCGATATGCTGCTTGAGCCGCACTTTATTGCCGATCATATCGATAGGGCGCACAAAGGCCGCCTGATACAAGGTTCGCGGGTTTTGCTGACCGAAACGCGCACTCGGGAAATTCTCTCCGAAAACGGTTTGCCGAAACTTTCTGCTTGGAGCAAAGGCATCGGTAAACGCATTTCGGCGGTGCGCTGCCGGTTCTTGTCTTCATATGCCGGCAGTCGGGGAAGTTGTCAGCACAAGGGCATCAAAACCTGCAATATGGGATTTTTTCGTGAAGATGCGCTGGCGGTTAACGGCTTTGACAATGAGTTTGTCGGCTGGGGGAGGGAGGACAGCGAATTTGTCGCCCGCTGCTACCATAACGGCATGAAACGGCACAATCTCAAATTCGCCGGCGTGGCATACCATCTCTATCATCACGAAGCCGAGCGGGACGCTTTGCCGAAGAATGATGTGCGTTTGCAAACCACATTGAGCAATCGCACCGTCCGCTGTGAAAATGGTATTGATGCGTTTTTATCGGAAGACCGATAATCAGATATTTAATCATCAGATATTGATAGGAAAAGCCGTCTGCAAAATCAGGCTTCGTGATTTTGCAGACGGCTTTTTTAGGGTTGGTTGTCAGTCGGCGTTCTTCTTCGCTTTGCTGCGGGCGCGGACGATTTCGATAACGGCGGGCAAAACCGAAATAATGATGATGGCTGCCAGCACCAGCGCCAGATTGTTTTTCACGGCAGGAATGTTGGCGAAGAAATAGCCTGCATAAGAAAACAGCACCACCCAAGCAACTGCGCCGATGATGTTGTAGCGGATAAATTTGCGGTAGTCCATGTGCCCCATGCCGGCGACAAATGGGGCAAAGGTGCGGACAATCGGCACGAAGCGGGCGATGATGATGGTTTTTCCGCCGTGTTTTTCATAAAAGGCATGGGTTTTTTCCAGATAGGCACGGCGGAAAATTTTGGAATCGGGGTTGGCAAACAGTTTTTCGCCGAAATATTTGCCGATGGCGAAGTTGACGGCATCGCCGAGAATGGCCGCCGCCAGCAGCAGTAAAACCATCAGATGAATGTTCATGCTGCCCAATGCGGCAATCCCGCCGGCAGCAAACAGCAGGGAATCGCCCGGCAGAAACGGGGTAACGACAAGGCCGGTTTCGCAGAATACGATGATAAACAGAATGGCGTAAATCCATACGCCGTATTGCGAGGCAAGGGCAGTCAAGTGTTGGTCGATGTGGAGGATAAAATCGATGATGCCGCTGAAAAGGGCAATGAAAGCGTCCATGAAACTGTGTTCCTGCTGGTGTATCGGGGTGTATGGTTTTGCGGTAAGGTTTGAGCGTTTTGCAGACGGCCTGTATGCCGTCTGCAAATCCGATTCGCGGCTTTACTTGAAAGAAAATGAAAAAATATGCTGCGGCAGCAGGCGGATATTTTTAATTTTTCTTTCAGGCTGAAAACGTGCTGTCTGTGCAGTAGGCAAAAAAAACCATCTATACAAAGGGGAAAAGTATAGATGGCCAAACACATTACGGGGAAAACGTCTTACTCACTACTTACCCTTGCGGATAAGTCTTACTCAGACGGAGTTCATTATACATAATGCCTACGGTTTTTGTGTTAAGTAAAGTTAAATTATGTATATTATTGATGAAATCGGTTTGTTATTATTTGATTTTATTCTTTACGCATAAAATCAGGTTTTTTTGTTGTGAAAATGTTGCAGTGAAAGAAAATAAAAATGCAAATCGGGTGTTTGGGATAATGCTTTTTGTGTTTTATTTCATATTGTGCGGAACAATTTCCTGAAAAATATTGTCGGCCGGACGCAACAAAATATACGGTTTTGCTGTTTTGCTGTTTTGCTGTTGAGGCCGTCTGTTTGATTTTGCAGACGGCCTGATGTCGGCGGAGGGGTTGGGGGTATCCTAGCTGGCGGATGTGTGCCGGCACAACGCTGTCAGAATGTTTCGCCTGCTTTCAGATAACGCCATTTGCCGGGGGGAAGTTTGCCGAGTTTGACTTTGCCCATGCGGATGCGTTTGAGGCCGACGACGCGCAGACCAACCAGCTCGCACATGCGGCGGATTTGGCGTTTTTTGCCTTGTTTCAGGATAAAGCGCAATTGGTCTTCGTTTTGCCATTCTACTTTGGCGGGGCGCAGTTTTTCGCCGTCTAAGCTCAAGCCGTGGTTGAGTAGGGCGAGACCTTGGTTGTCGAGTTTGCCGCGCACCCGAACGAGGTATTCTTTTTCGCTGTTGCTGTGTTCGCCGATGAGTTGTTTGGCGATTCTGCCGTCTTGGGTGAGTACGAGCAGCCCGACGGAATCGATGTCTAGTCTGCCGGCGGGGGCAAGGCCGAATTTGTGTTTTTCGTTGAAGCGGATGCGGCTGTCGTCGCCTTCCCATTGGTTTTCGGGCGTAATCAGCTCGGCAGCGGCTTTGTATCCTTTTTCGGCTTGTGCGCTGACGTAGCCGACGGGTTTGTTCAGTAAGATGGTTACGCGCGCGGCTTGGGTTTCGTGTGCCTGCTTGTGGAGGTCGATGCGGTCGGCTTCGGTTACTTTTTGGCCGAGTACGGCGGTTTGGCCGTTGACTTTGACCCAGCCTTGTTCGATGTAGCTGTCGGCTTCGCGGCGGGAACATAATCCTAGTTGTGCCATGCGTTTGGAAAGGCGCATGGTCTCTGGGGTATCGGCTTGCATGGTGTGATGTTCGGAGTTGGATAGGGCGGATTATAGCATTGATGGGTGTGAAGCGGGATTGGCTTGTATGTTTGGAAAATATAGTCATTTAAAATAAGAATGATACAGCGTTGCTTTGCCTTGCCGTACTATGTGTACTGTCTGCGGCTTCGCTGCCTTGTCTCATTCTTATTTTATTCGACTATATTGTGCATTAGAGAAAAATAGAGGCTGCGGGCAATCGGCAATGGAGCGGCGGATTTGCTGTTTCGGCGGTTTTTTCTTTCGGTAGGGCAGGTTCATGCTGCAACGGTTTGCTTCACCATATATAGTCATTTAAAATAAGAATGATACAGCGTTGCTTTGCCTTGCCGTACTATGTGTACTGTCTGCGGCTTCGCTGCCTTGTCTCATTCTTATTTTATTCGACTATAAGAGGGGAATGTTGTGTTGCGTGATATGGTTGGTTGTTTTGGGTAATTACGCGAATTTTGAGATGTAAAAAAGCCGTCTGCAAAAGCCGGAAACGGATATGGTTTCCACCGGGCTTTTGCAGACGGCTTTGCTGTTCAGAGGATTACATAAACAGTATCATGGCGACGATTACGGCGATGATACCGTAAAGAGCCATCGGGATAACGGTTTTCTTGATAATCGCACCTTCGGAGTTGTTGACATTAACCACCGAGCAGACAGCAATGATGTTGTTGATACACACCATGTTACCCATTGCGCCACCTACAGACTGCAACGCCAGAATCAGGGTAACGGATAAGCCGGTATCCAAGGCGATTTGTTGCTGAATCGGGCCGAACGTCAGGTTGGATACGGTATTCGAGCCGGAGAAGAATGCACCGATTGCACCCAAGTATGGCGAGAAGTAAATCCAATGCTCACCGGCCATGGCGGCAAATTCGGTACCGATAACTTTTACCATGGATTTGTCGCCGCCAACCATCATCAGTTTGACCATAATCAGCGCGCCCATCAATGCCAGCAGCGGTTTTTTGGTTTGGTTGAAGGTGGCAACGTAGAATTTCCAAGCATCGTCAAATTTGGTTTTGTAAAGAATGATACAAATCCATACGGTCAGGACAAACGGAATCCATGCCGGTACATACAGGGTTTGGTAGCGGTCAACCACGCCTGTGCCGAAGATGTCGGCAAAGATGATGGTCAGAGATTGGGTAACGGTAATGTCGCTCAAGCCCGGCAGTGAGAAGCTGAACCAAGGTTCGGTGCTGGTGAGCAGACCTTTCAGACCCAGTTGCTTGATGCGGGTAATGACCAGCATACCGATCAGCATACCCAGCGGAGCCAAGGCTTTGGCCACTTGGGCAAACGGTACTTTTTCCGCATTCGGATCTTTCGGGTGCTCTTTGCTCAAGCCCCAGCCGTGGTTGGCGGCAAATACGGAAATCATCAGGCCGATTGCGCCGGCAACCAGAGACGGAAATTCTTCGTTAACCATTGCCAGTGCAACATAAGGAATGGTACAGGCCAGAATGCTGATGTACACAAAGCCGATGTTTTTCTTGATTTCCGCCCACGGTACGATAAAGCTCAAACCGATAACGGGGATAACCAGACCGGCAAAGAAGTGCATGATACCGGTTTGCTTACCGATGGTCAGAATCTCTTCAGGAGTGAGGTTCAACGGAGCAAAGCCGAACCAAGTCGGTGTGCCGACTGCGCCGAACGATACCGGTACGGAGTTCATCACCAAAGTGAAAATCGCCACTTTCAAGGGATTAAAGCCCAAGCTCATCAAGATTGGTGCGGCAATCGCGGCAGGCGTACCGAAGCCTGAAGCACCTTCAATCATGAAAGCAAACGCCCAGCCGATAATCATCAGCTGCGCCACAGGATTCGGATTGATGGTGGCCAGCCATTTGCGGATGATGTCGATACAGCCGGTGGTTTCCATCATGCGGTTGAACATGATCGCACCGAAAATCACGGTAATCGGCGTTAATGTGGCAACCAAACCGGAAGCGGCGGTAGCATTCAGCAACATAAAATCGTCGCCGAAGTAGGTAATTTTAATCACGTAAATCAATGCTGCGGTAATGGGCAGCGCGATGTAGGAAGGCATACTGTTTTTTTTCACCATCAGCCAAATCAGCAGCACGATGGGGAAAATGCTGAGGAACAAAGCCATACAACAATTCCTTATGGTTTATTGTGAAACCGGCGAGCCGGAGCAGGCCGTCTGAAAAACACACTGCAATAAAGCCTCACGGCTTGGGAATGGCAGTTATGTTGTAAATTGGTTTTACCAATTTTTGAAGTGAGTGGGTTACTTTACGTAATCTGTTGTAATAGGTCAAGTTGTTTTTGCAAATGTTAAGATTTGGTTTGAAAAATGTGGGTTTTAAGGGGTGGGGTGTGCGGTTAAAGAGGCAGGGATTGGCAGGCATTATGGAAAGAGGATATGGATAAAGAGAAGGTGTGCGTGCCGTATTCGATAGTCGAATCATGCAGAATGAGACGATGCAGCAAAGCCGCAGGCTGCACAGATGGTGCGATAAGAGGAGATAGCGCCGTATCATTTGGTATTAAGTAACTATAGTCATTTAAAATAAGAATGATACAGCGTTGATTTGCCTTGCCGTACTATGTGTACTGTCTGCGGCTTCGCTGCCTTGTCTCATTCTTATTTTATTCGACTATATATTTGTTTGAATGGCGCAGGAATGCGGATTGTGCCAAACGGTTGAGAGGTCGGATAAAAGGGATAAACAGGAAGGACGGTAAAATGAAAAAAACGGCCTTAGTGTAAAACACAAGGCCGTCTGCATATGGTGGGTGATGACGGAGTCGAACCGCCGACATTCTGCTTGTAAGGCAGACGCTCTACCAACTGAGCTAATCACCCGAAATGATAAAGCACCGGAACAAAATACCGATGCTTTTGAAAATTGGCGCGGCGGACGGGGCTCGAACCCGCGACCCCCGGCGTGACAGGCCGGTACTCTAACCAACTGAGCTACCACCGCGCGTTTTACTGCATTACTGCAGTAAATAGAAAACTGGTGGGTGATGACGGAGTCGAACCGCCGACATTCTGCTTGTAAGGCAGACGCTCTACCAACTGAGCTAATCACCCTGAATCTGTTGGAAACCTGCTGCAAATCTTAGAAAGAATAAGAGCTGATTTCAATGTTTAATGTTGGCGCGGCGGACGGGGCTCGAACCCGCGACCCCCGGCGTGACAGGCCGGTACTCTAACCAACTGAGCTACCACCGCGCATTTTACTGCATTGTTGCGATAAAAGGGAACTTGGTGGGTGATGACGGAGTCGAACCGCCGACATTCTGCTTGTAAGGCAGACGCTCTACCAACTGAGCTAATCACCCGTGTTCAAAAACATTAAGCTGCTATTAAACCAAAAACTGCTGCTTTGTGCAAGCTCTGTTTGTGCTGAAAATGGGATATTTTTTTCTGTTTTTTTTAAGGTAATGTTTTTAAATGAAATAAAAATGTAATGGATTGCCGGGGAAGTAAACGGTAAGAGTATGTTGTATGTTGGTTTTGATGTATAGTTGAATAAAATAAGAATGAGACAAGGCAGCGAAGCCGCAGACAGTACACATAGTACGGCAAGGCAAAGCAACGCTGTATCATTCTTATTTTAAATGACTATAAAAAGCCGTCTGCAAAACGGAAGGTTTGCAAGAATCCTTCGTTTTGCAGACGGCATAAAGCGTTGGGAACGGCTAATAATGCGGCGGAATCTCGTCGCGCAGGCTGTATGCTTCGTTTTGCCCGCCGTCCGCACTTTTATCGTTGATACGCCGGTAAAGCAGCCTTAATTGTTCCTGCTGCAAATCCAGAGTTTGCTGCATTTTGGCAACGGTATCGTTCAGGCTGTCGATTAAGTCTGCCTGAAATGCCGTCTGAATTTCCAGCTCGATGATGCGGTTTTCCAATGCTTCCATTTACAGCACCATCGCGGCAATCCAACCTGCCGCCATCAACGGAATATTGTAGTGGAGGAAAGTCGGGATAACGGAATCGTAGATGTGGTCGTGCTGGCCGTCCGCGTTTAAGCCCATGGTCGGGCCGAGCGTAGAGTCGGAAGCGGGCGAGCCGGCATCACCCAGCGCACCGGCCGTGCCGATGATGGCAACTGTTGCCAACGGTGAAAAGCCCAAAGCGGCGCACAACGGTACATAAATCGCGGTAATAATCGGCAGGGTGGAGAAAGACGAGCCGATGCCCATCGTTACCAGCAGGCCGACCACCAGCATGGCAAACGCCGCCATGCCTTTGCTGCCGCCGAACACCGCCATACTGCCCTCAACCAGCGGCTGGATGTCGCCGGTGGCTTTCATCACAGCGGCAAAACCCTGTGCGGCAATCATGATGAAACCGACCATCGCCATCATGCGGATACCCGCACCGAACACATCGTTGGCCTCACTGCGTTTGACCACGCCCAAAGTCATGAATACGGCAAAACCGAGCATTGCGCCCAACAGCAGCGCATCATTGTAAACCAACTGGATGGCAAAGCAGACGGCAATCGCCACCGCCGCCACCAAGCTGCGGTAGGAAGACGGTTCGGGCTGGTTTTCAGAAGCGGTTTGGCTGTCGGTATCGACTTGATTGTTTTCATAAATACGCGGTTTGCGATAGTGCAGGAACGCCAGCACCAAACCTGCCACCATACCCAGTGCGGGAATGCCCATCGCCTGCATGACGTTGATGTTTTTCGTATCCATGCCTGCCGACTGGATATTGCTCAACAGGATTTCGTTCAGGAAAATCGCGCCGAAACCGTAAGGCAGATACATATAAGTGGTAACCAAACCAAAAGTAATCACACAGGCAATCAGGCGGCGGTCGACCTGCAGGCGGTTGAACACCAAAAGCAGCGGCGGAATCACCATCGGAATAAAGGCAATATGAATCGGCACGACGTTTTGGCTCATGATGCCCATTACCAAAATCACCGCCAGCAAGCCCCATTTTATTTTGCTGAAACCTGAAGATACATGGTCGGATACACCGCCTTTGTTCAACTTGCGGACTACCGCTCCGGCAAGCTGCTGCGGCAGCCCCGAATGGGTAATCGCCATCGCAAATGCACCCAACATGGCGTAAGACAGCGCGATTTTCGCACCGCCCGCCAAACCGTTTTGGAAGACGGTAATAATCCCTTCTTGTGCCGGCGAGCCTCCCGCCGCGGCGACATCTGCCAGCGGCAGACCCGCAATCAGGCCGCCGACAAATGCGCCGATGACCAAACTGAGTACCACGTGTACCCTTGCCAGCGATAAAGCCAGCATCACAATGACTGCAATTACAACGGCATTCATGCCATTTCTCCATAATAGTGCCGAAAATACAGACGGCATTTGATTTCTCGGTAAAACGGTAAATTCTTCCCGTAATCTAACACAAATTTACATGTTACAGCAAATATTAGTAGGAAATACCAACCGCCCGACAAGTATGCGGAGACTTGGGATTGGGAAATTTTTATGACTATATCGAAGCGGGAAAAGCGGTGTTTCCAGCACTTTCATGACGATAGAAATAATCGGTATGGCGCGGGAAGACGCAAAAAGGCCGTCTGCAAAACAGAATATGCAGACGGCCTTTCTCGGGCAGGTACAGACAATTACCGGAAACAAAACAGATAAGGCGTTGCTGCGCCTTGCTTAAAAGAGAGCGTTGCTTAAACTGCTGAAGCAGCCGTTTTGCCGCCCGTATGATTCGTATTTCCTGCAGCTTGGCTGCTTGGCCTCATTTTGTATTGTTCGGCCGGGTTTACGGCAATAATTGCACCAGACGGGAAACGATTGCTTCGGCAGCCTGCTGTTTGCCGGTTTCCGGAAATGAAAGCTCCTGATTATTATCGATAATCGTAATTTGGTTGGTGGTTTTGCCCATTGCCTGAGAAACTTGATTGGCCACCAGCATCGGCACATTTTTCTTCAAACGCTTGGCGCGCGCATATTCAAGGACGTTTTCGCTTTCGGCGGCAAAGCCCACGCAGAAAGGCGGATTCTGCAGCGCGGCAACCGAGGCTAGAATGTCGGGATTTTCCGCCAATTCAATCACAGGCGGCCGGCCCGTACCGTCTTTTTTCAGCTTTTGGGCACTGCTGTTTTTTACCTTGTAATCGGCCACGGCGGCCACAGCGATAAAAACATCTTGTTCTGCAATCAAGCGGTGTACCGCCCGATACATCGCTTCCGCACTGACCGCCTGCTCGCTGTGGTGCAGGTCGGCGGGCAAGGCTGCCTGAATCTGACCGTAAACCAGCGATACTTCCGCACCGGCGGTACGGCAGGCGCGCGCCAACGCCATACCCATCTGCCCGCTGGAAATATTGGTAATGCCGCGCACTGGATCGATGGCTTCAAAAGTCGCACCGGCAGTGAGCAAAACCTTTTTGCCAAGCAGCGGCTTGGGCGACCATACATCGGGCAGCAAATCCGCCAGTTCCGCCGCTTCCGGCATTCTCCCCAAGCCGCTTTCACCGCAAGCCTGTTCGCCGTTGGCCGGTTGGAAAACGGTAATGCCGTCTGCACAAAGCTGCGCGATGTTACGCAGGTTGGCCGGGTTGTGCCACATTTCCACATTCATCGCCGGCGCGACCGCCAGCGGACATTTGCGCGCCGCCGCCAGATTGGTCAGCAGGTTGTCGGCGATACCGTTGGCGATTTTGGCCAGCGTGTTTGCGCTGGCGGGCGCAATCAGAAACACATCGGCTTGGCGGGTAAGATTGATGTGCGCCATACCGTTGCCGCCCGATGCGCCGTCGTGGGTATCGGTAAGCACCGGATTGCCGCTCAAAGCCTGAAAAGTCAGCGGCGACACAAATTCCGCTGCCGCACGGCTCATCGCCACAGTAACATCATGCCCCTGCTTTTTCAGCAGCCGCACCAACTCACAGGATTTGTACGCCGCAATGCCGCCGCTGATGCCCAGTAAAATGTGTTTGCCCATAAAAAATGTAGTCAAGCCGTTAGAATAAAAGGAATGCGGCAATATAGCATGAAACGGCGGCGGCGTGGGAATGGGAAAAGCCGTCTGAATTTCAGACGGCTTGATGGTTATTTTAGAGAGAACTTTAATATTTAGGGTTTGGATTGATTGGGGAGGGGGCGGATTGAAATTTTTTGATATCTTGTATTAATTGTTCTTTTGTAAAACCAGTTTGTTTTTGATACTCATGTATGATTAGATCTATACTTTCAGAAAGTCTGATTGAGCAATTGTTTTCGGCTCTTTTTATTGTTTCCGGAGAAAGTTGGGCATCATTTGATACTGAAGATACAACAAGTTGCCAATCTTTAAGTGCTTCATTTTTATTTTCATCTCCTTCTAGGAAAACATACCGAGTATGAATCAACTCTTGGCAGATTGGAAAGGTTTTGGCGGCAATTTCCTGAACTTCCTGATTGTTTGCTGCCCATGTTTGTGATGCAAACAGGCTC
The DNA here is from genome assembly GCF_900636515.1 of Neisseria animalis. NCBI lineage: Bacteria > Pseudomonadati > Pseudomonadota > Betaproteobacteria > Neisseriales > Neisseriaceae > Neisseria > Neisseria animalis. The sequence continues at coordinate 1,773,839 of NZ_LR134287.1, read as the reverse complement.
AGGCTGATACCGAGAATAGCAATCAGTTTTTTAGACATAATTATCGTCCTATTTAGATTGATGAAGTAATCTGAAAAATTAAGAATCTGTTTTTATCGCAGCGTTAAAGAAAATACTTAAACCAAGCATGACAATAATACTAAGCACTTGTGGAAGTTGTGGGTAAAAATGTTTAATTATTTCTTCCATAATAAAAACTGCCATAGTAGGGAGAATGGTCAATGCAATTAACTCTAATAATTTAAATTTGGCTTTCGTAAATGAGTTAATAATACATAGGATAAGAAAAGCACATAATGCAAGAGCTGAGGAAAATATAATGGATAAATTTTCTTGGTTATATGTAAAATATATAAATATAATACAAATGATGAGTGGTGTGGTAAAAATAAGAAGTAGCCGCATATGTCTCATTAAACCTTTATAAGAGTAAATAATATTTTATGCTGAAATGCTTAAATTAAATTTATATAAGTCTAAAAAAAACAGTTGCCGTCAATTGGAGAACTAATGAAATAAGTCAGTTTTATTGTAAAGAAGTGTAAAAAAGCCGTCTGCAAAACACGGTCTTCGGGTATTGGAGCGGTGTTTTACAGACGGCTTTTTCAGAGAGATTGGGTTTTAGGCTTCGTCTTGTTCTTTCTGCGGTTGCAGGTTTTCGTAGATTTCGGGCAGTTTGCCGATCAGCCAGTCGGGTTTGGTGGCTTTGTCTTGCGAGAGCAGGGTCATGTCGCCGTAGCCGAAGGTTACGCCAACGCTCAGGCAGCCGGCGGCTTTGGCGGCGAGGATGTCGTTTTTGGAGTCGCCTACCATCAGCATATTGGCGTGGTCTATGCCCAATACTTCGGCGGCGTGTATCAGCGGCAGGGGGCTGGGTTTTTTTTCGGGCAGGCTGTCGCCGCCGAGTATCAGGCTGAAGTAGTCGGCCAGTCCGAGCTGTTTTAAGAGTTCTACGGCAAGGATTTCGGTTTTGTTGGTGATGACGACCAGCGGAATGCCGAGGCTTTTGAGCAGCCCCAAGCCGGCTTCGGTTTCGGGGTAGGGGCGGGTGAAGTCGCTCAGGTGTTCGCGGTAGTATTGCATGAAGAAGATGAAGCCTTTTTCCCAAACGGCTTGATCGGCAGGGATGTCGCGGTCGTTGGTGATGACGCGGTGTACGAGTGTGCCGATGCCGTCGCCAACGTAGCTTTCTACTACTTTGGCAGGCAGGGCTTCCAAGCCCAAGTGTTCGCGCATGGCTTCGGCGGCAGCGGCTAAGTCGGGTACGGAATCGCAGAGTGTGCCGTCTAAGTCGAAGGCAACGGCTTGAACGTGGGAAAGGGTTGGGGTCATCATCGCTCCTCGGTTGTTTATTGTGGTTCGGGCTTTGATTTTAGCATTGTTTGGGTGTCGGGATAAGTAAAAGCCGTCTGCAAATCGGATTTTGCAGACGGCTTTTGTTGCGCTAATTTTGCGCGGCGGTGTTACAGGCAGGCGAGTTCGTTGGCCATTTGCTGTTCCAGCGTTTCGCGTTGGCGGATCAGGCGCGCGCTGTTGCCGCTTACCATGACTTCTGCGGCGCGGTTGCGGGCGTTGTAGTTGCTGGCCATGCTGGCGGCGTATGCGCCGGCGCTGCGGACAACCAGGATGTCGCCGGGTTGGCAGGCGAGTGTGCGGTCTTTGCCTAGGAAGTCGCCGGTTTCGCAAATCGGGCCGACGATGTCGGCGGTAAACGGTGCGGCGTTGCTTGCTTCGGCGGTTTCGATGTGGTGGTAGGCTTCATACAGGGCGGGGCGCATGAGGTCGTTCATGGCGGCATCGACCATGATGAAGTTTTTTTCTTCGCCTTTTTTGATAAATTCGACTTTGGTCAGCAATGTACCGGCGTTGCCGACCAAGCTGCGGCCGGGTTCGAGTACCAGCTTGAGACTGCGGTTGCCGATGAGTTGCTGCACGGCTTGGGCGTAGGCTTTCAGGTCGGGTACGTTTTCGTCTTTGTAGACGATGCCGACACCGCCGCCTAAGTCGATGTGTTCGAGGGCAATGCCTTCGTCGGCAAGTTGGTCAACCAGCAGCAGAATGCGTTCGCAGGCTTCAACCAGCGGGCTGAGGTTGGTCAGTTGGGAGCCGATGTGGCAGTCGATGCCGACGATTTTCAGGTTGGGTTGTTGTGCGGCATGGCGGTAGGCGGCAATGGCATCGGCGTAGGCAATGCCGAATTTGTTGGCTTTCAGGCCGGTGGAGATGTAGGGGTGGGTTTTGGCGTCGACATCGGGGTTGACGCGCAGGGATACGGGCGCGGTTTTACCCATGCGTGCGGCCACTTGCTGAATGCGGTCGATTTCGGGAATGCTTTCCATATTGAAGCATTTTACGCCTGCTTCGAGTGCAAATTCGATTTCGGCTTCACTTTTGCCGACGCCGGAGAAGATGGTTTTGGCTGCTTCGCCGCCGGCGGCCAATACGCGGGCGAGTTCGCCGCCGGATACGATGTCGAAGCCGCTGCCCAGTGAGGCAAAGTGTTTGATGATGCTGAGGTTGCCGTTGGCTTTGACGGCGTAGCAAATCAGCGGGTCAAGTGCGGCAAAGGCTTCGGTATAGCCTGAAAATGCCTGATTCAGCGCGGCTTGGCTGTATACATACAGCGGGGTACCGAATTGTTCGGCTAGTTGGGTAAACGGGGTTTGTTCGCAATATAGAGTCATGATTATTCTGTGATTTTTGAGGTGGGTTCTTGGGAGGGTTTGAAAATCGGCAGGCCGGTTTGAATGATGCCGAATTTGGCTTTGTCGTTTTCTTTCGGCAGGTACAAATCGCCTTTGAAACCGCAGGCAGACAGCAGGAGTGCGGACAAAACTGTGAAAAATGCACCGGACTTCATGTGGGAACTTTCTTAATGTGCTCGAATGTGGCAAGATTCGGTATCTTAAACAAAAATGACGCAAAAAGCCATGATGACTGAAAGTGAGTTTATCCGCCATACTGAAATTTTGTTTGCCCGCATCGAAGACGAAATTGATGAAAACGGCTGGGATTTCGACTGCCAAGCTGCCGGCAATGTGCTGACCATAGAGGCTGACGACGGTACGCAGATTATTGTAAACCGCCATACGCCCAATCAGGAACTGTGGATTGCGGCGAAAAGCGGCGGTTATCATTTTTCCGAACAAGACGGAAAATGGCTGGCAACGCGCGACGGCAGTGAGTTTTTCTCTGTGTTGAACCGCGTGTTGAGCGAGGCGGCGGGTGAAGAAATCGTGATTCGTGCCGTGTAAATGCGGTAGAATGAGCATTTTGCAGACGGCCTGTGCGGTCTGCTGTGGGAATATTTTGCAATGCGGCGGGCGGCTGCCTGCCTCGGGACATTAAGGATACCGATATGCCATTATTAGACAGTTTCAAAGTCGACCATACCCGTATGCACGCTCCTGCCGTGCGGGTGGCGAAAACCATGACGACTCCGAAAGGCGATACGATTACTGTATTCGATTTACGTTTCTGTATCCCGAATGAAGAAATTCTGCCGGAAAAAGGCATTCATACTTTGGAGCATTTGTTTGCCGGTTTTATGCGCGATCATCTGAACGGCGATCAGGTTGAAATCATCGATATTTCTCCGATGGGCTGCCGTACCGGTTTTTACATGAGCCTGATTGGTACGCCCGATGAGGCGCAGGTTGCCGATGCTTGGCTGGCTTCGATGAAAGACGTGCTGGCGGTGCGGGATCAGAAACAGATTCCGGAATTGAACGAATACCAATGCGGTACTTACCAAATGCACTCCTTGGCTGAAGCGCAGCAGATTGCTGAAAACGTATCGGCACGTGGCGTGAAAGTCAATAAAAATGAAGAGCTGACTTTGGACGAGGCGTTGTTGAACGCTTAACGATATAGTCATTTAAAATAAGAATGATACAGCGTTGCTTTGCCTTGCCGTACTATGTGTACTGTCTGCGGCTTCGCTGCCTTGTCTCATTCTTATTTTATTCGACTATATATGAAAGCCGGCGGTATCGGGCAGGTTTCGGATATGCTGAAACTGCCTGTCCGGCAGTAAAAAGGCCGTCTGCAAAATGGTTTGCCGAAAGAAAAGGCTTGCCATTTTTGCAGACGGCCTTTGTTGTGCCGTATGTCATCAGCCGGTATTACGCAAACCTTGTGCAACGCCGTTGATGGTCAGGTGTACCATCAGCAGGGCATGGGCATCTTCGGGGTTTTGGCGCAGGCGTTTGAGCATGGCAACCTGCAAGCCGTTGAGCGCGTTCAGATAAGGAATGCGTAACGCAAGCGAACGTGCCAGACTGCGGTTGTCGCTCAACAGCTCCTGAGTTTGCAGAATGTCCAGCAGGGCTTTCCTGCTCTTCAGGTATTCTTCCTTAATCATGGCAAAAATCACGGCGGCTTTTTCGGGCGATTCGCTTAAGCCGGCGTAGTCTTCCGCCAGCGTAATGTCGGTTTTCGCCATCACCTGTTCCATATTGGACAGCATGGCTTGGAAGAACGGGTTGTTTTTCGCGTGTTCCTGCATCAGCTTCATGTTGGCCGGATTTTGTTCGCACAGGACGGCAACCGCACTGCCGAAGCCGTACCAAGCCGGCAGCATCAGGCGGTTTTGCATCCATGAGAATACCCACGGAATGGCACGCAAATCCTGAATCCGTGCCAATGTTTTGCGGCTGGCCGGACGGCTGCCCAAGTTGAGCGTGGCAATCTCGCGAATCGGGCTGGTTTGCAGGAAGTAGTCGATAAAGTCTTCATGCGTAATCAATTCGCGGTAGTAGCGGAACGAAATATCCGACAACGACTGCATCAGCACCGGATCGGGATCTTTCTGCTCGGGCAGCAGGCTGGTTTCCAAAGTAGCGGCAACCAGCGTTTCCAGATTGCGGCGGGCATTGCTCGGGTCGGCGTACTTGGCCGTGATGACTTCGCCCTGTTCGGTAATTCGGATTTGCCCCGCCACGCTGCCGGCAGGTTGTGCCAGAATGGCTTGGTAAGACGGGCCGCCGCCACGGCCGACGCTGCCGCCGCGTCCGTGGAACAGGCGCATACGCACGCTGTATTTTTTGAAGAGTTCGACCAAGCCCGATTCTGCCTGATACAGACACCACGAGCTGGCCACATAACCGCCGTCTTTGTTGGAGTCGGAATAGCCGAGCATGATTTCTTGAATGTTGTCGCGGCTGCAGAGCAATGCGCGATACCATTCCAAACCAAACATTTTTTCCATAACGGGGCAGGCGTTTTCCAAAGCCTCGATGGTTTCAAACAGGGGAACGATGTTCATGCGGCTGTGCGGTTTACCGTCGGTAACGGACAGCAGGCCGCTTTCTTTCAGCAGCAGCGCCACCGCCAGCAAGTCACTGGGGCGTTCGCAGTTGGAAATGATGCATTGGGTAACGGCATCTTCGCCAAACTCGTCTTTGATTTTGCGCGCTTCGTTAAAAATCGCCAATTCGCGGCGGGCGTGTTCGCTGTAAGTAACAAACGGGCTGGACAGCGGACGCTGGTGTTGCAGTTCGCGCAGCAATGCCGTCTGTTTGTCTTCTTCGGAAAGCTGCCAGTAATCTTCCAAACCGGCGTATTGGAACAGTTCCGCCACTACATCGCCGTGTTTTTCGGCGTGTTGGCGCAAATCCAGCGGCATCATGTGGAAACCGCAAATCGAAGCGGTGCGGATAATGTCGGCAATGCGGCCGTCGGCCATCAGGCTGCTGCCGTTGTCGCGCAATGAACGTTGCAGCGTGTTCAGGTCGTCCAAAAACTCCTGTGCGCTTGAGTAGGGTTCGCCGTAGCCGAATTTGCTGCCCAAACCCAAACCGATGGTGCGGGCTTTGCCCATCACGCGTGCCATGATGTAGGCGATGGCGCGGCGGTAGGGTTCTTCCGCACGGGCAATCTCATTGTCGGGAGAAGCATCGGCCATTTTGAGAACGTCATCGTTGACTTTGACGCGGCGTATGGAAAGCGGCAGCTCGCGATAGAGTTTGTCGAGTTCGCCGCGATACAGGCGGAAAACCGCATCCGCATGGCGTTTGAAGGCATGGCGCAGGGTTTCGGCGGTAACAAACGGATTGCCGTCGCGGTCGCCGCCGATCCAGCCGCCGATTTTCAGAATGTCGGGTACGCGAATGCTCGGATAGGCCGTCTGCAAATCGCGTTCCATACCGCGGTAAAGTTTCGGCAGCGCCTCGAAAAAGCTCATAGGGAAAATGGATACGCCGTTGTTGATTTCATCGTTGACGGTGATTTTGTAGTGGCGCGTTTCGCTGGTCTGCCACAAGCCGAGCAGAATGGTGTCGATTTCACGGCGCAAGTCTTCCAGCGCCACGGCATTGGTGCAGCGTTCGCGTTTGGGCAGCAGGGCGCGGATACGGCGGTTGAAACTCAATACCGACTGGCGTTGCACTTCGGTAGGGTGGGCGGTCAGCACGGCGGTAACATTGGTAACGTCAAGCTGGTTTTGCAGGGTTTTGCCGTCCACTTTTCCCGCACGCAGTTTGCGGACGGTATCGGACAAACTGCCTTCCGCCGCATCGTGTCCCGCATCTTCGTGGACTTGGCGGCGGCGTTCGTGGTGCACGTCTTCCGCGATGTTTAAGATTTGCGCCAGCAATCCGCAAGCCAACGTCAAATCGTGGGTTTGCCGCTCGTCAAGCTGGGGAAGGACTTTTTCGATGACTGCGCCGCTGTCGTCTGAAGCTGATAACAGTTTAACGGTTTCCACCACCAGCGGAGAGGCTTCTTCATGAAGCAGGTTGAACAGCGACTGTTTCAGAAATTCCGCATCGGCAGCCAAAGCCGCGTCTTTCGGGTTATTGAGGATATGCAGTTGCATGGTTTCTCCCTATTTTGCCAAACATTATTGCAAGCAGGATAAATCAAACCGCGGAAACCGACAAGCCTGTTGTTTTATGTCAATAAGAAATAAATGGTTTTTACCGCTTTCCACTGTCGGATTTTCGATATTATGCCGTCTGCAAAATGCGGGAAACAGGCGGCAGACAGGTTGGTAATATTGCGGAGCGGAGTGAGCCGAACAAACGGACGGCTGAGGTCGGCAGAACCATGCAGACGGCAAATTTTCGGTAATGCCGTTTCGTTTGTATGATGTTTGGCTGTATTTGCAGACGGCATTCAACTGTTTTCGGCTGCCTGATTTCGATTTTTCGGTTAAAATCCAGTTATCTGTATCTTATTTGTCCTATCGAAAGAGATTCATGGCCCAATACGTTTATTCCATGCTGCGTGTGAGCAAGGTTGTGCCGCCGCAGAAAACCATCATCAAAGACATTTCCCTTTCTTTTTTCCCCGGTGCGAAAATCGGCTTGCTCGGTTTGAACGGTGCGGGCAAATCCACCGTGTTGCGCATTATGGCGGGCGTGGACAAGGAATTTGAAGGCGAAGCCGTGCCGATGGGCGGCATTAAAATTGGTTATTTACCGCAAGAGCCTGAACTTGACCCTGAAAAAACCGTGCGCGAAGAAGTGGAAAGCGGTTTGGGCGAAGTGGCGGCGGCGCAGAAACGTTTGGAAGAAGTGTATGCCGCCTATTCCGAACCTGACGCGGATTTTGACGCGCTGGCGGAAGAGCAAGGCCGTTTGGAAGCGGTTATCGCGGCAGGTTCGTCCACAGGCGGCGGTGCGGAACACGAATTGGAAATCGCTGCCGACGCGCTGCGCCTGCCCGATTGGGATACTAAAATCGGCGTGTTGTCGGGCGGTGAAAAACGCCGCGTGGCCTTGTGCAAACTGTTGTTGAGCAAGCCGGACATGCTGCTGCTGGACGAACCGACCAACCATTTGGACGCGGAGAGTGTCGAATGGCTGGAGCAATTTCTGGTGCGTTTCCCCGGCACAGTGGTGGCGGTAACGCACGACCGCTATTTCTTGGACAACGCCGCCGAATGGATTTTGGAGCTCGACCGCGGCCACGGTATTCCGTGGAAAGGCAATTATTCGTCTTGGCTGGAACAAAAAGAGCAGCGTTTGGCCAACGAAGCCAAATCAGAAGCCGCACGCATCAAGGCGATGAAGCAGGAATTGGAATGGGTGCGCCAGAATGCCAAAGGCCGCCAAGCCAAATCCAAAGCACGTTTGGCACGTTTTGAGGAAATGAGCAATTACGAATATCAAAAACGCAATGAAACGCAGGAAATCTTTATTCCGGTAGCAGAGCGTTTGGGTAACGAAGTAATTGAATTTACGAATGTTTCCAAATCTTTCGGCGACAAAGTGCTGATTGACGATTTGAGCTTCAAAGTGCCGGCGGGCGCGATTGTCGGTATCATCGGCCCCAACGGTGCGGGTAAATCCACACTGTTCAAACTGATTTCGGGCAAAGAGCAGCCCGACAGCGGCGAAGTGAAAATCGGCCAAACCGTGAAAATGAGCCTGATCGACCAAAGCCGCGACGGCCTGCAAAACGACAAAACCGTGTTCGACAACATCGCCGAAGGCCGCGACATCCTGCAAGTCGGCCAGTTTGAAATCCCCGCGCGCCAATACCTCGGCCGCTTCAATTTCAAAGGCAGCGACCAGAGCAAAATCGCGGGCAACCTCTCGGGCGGCGAACGCGGCCGTCTGCACTTGGCGAAAACCCTGCTCGCGGGCGGCAATGTGCTGCTGCTTGACGAACCTTCCAATGATTTGGACGTGGAAACCCTGCGCGCGCTGGAAGACGCGCTGTTGGAATTTGCCGGCAGCGTGATGGTGATTTCGCACGACCGCTGGTTCCTCGATCGCATCGCCACGCATATTCTGGCGGCGGAAGGCGATTCCAAATGGGTGTTCTTCGACGGCAACTATCAGGAATACGAAGCCGACAAAAAACGCCGTTTGGGCGAAGAAGGCGCGAAACCGAAACGCATCAAATACAAGCCGGTAACGCGTTAAGTTATTGGATTATTGATAAAAGGCCGTCTGTAAATTTGATTTGCAGACGGCCTTTTAATAATCATTCCATAAATAAGCAATTCAAAACGCAGTCATGAAATCAGGCGGCAACTTGATACCGCTTGGGATTTTATAGTCGAATAAAATAAGAATGAGACAAGGCAGCGAAGCCGCAGACAGTACACATAGTACGGCAAGGCAAAGCAACGCTGTATCATTCTTATTTTAAATGACTATATCTGACGAGAATGGTTTATTTTAAGTCCCCTGATGATGTGTACAATCCGATGATATGGATTTTATCGGCTTGACACTGCCGCCGTATTTTTGCAGGTAAGACCTTGAAAATCAGTTTGCCGTCTGCATTGGCAGAATCGCCGATTCTGTGTATAATGCGCCATTCCATAAGATTGGCGGACGTGGCGAAATTGGTAGACGCACCAGATTTAGGTTCTGGCGCCGAGAGGTGTGAGAGTTCGAGTCTCTCCGTCCGCACCATACTTAAAAAATCAGCAGCTTTAAGGCTGCTTTTTTACGTCTTATAACGTCCCATACAATCAACCAAATCCATATTTGATAAGGCTTTTAGCCTGATTTGGTTTTTTGCTTTTTGAAAGTTTCCGTATCATACGGTTTTATGCCGTATCGTTGAATGAACCTTTTTTGTTGGTATATTTTTCAACAAGCACCCACAACCCCTGAAAAAGTATCAGCAAACCACCGCAAAGGTTTACCGGCTAAGGCTCTTACCGACCGCCAAATTCAAAACGCCAAGCCAGCAGGAAAGAGGTAAATATCAGCAGACGGCTTTGTTGAATATTTTTTGAACAAGGTGCGGCAATGCTGTGTGCTTTTGTGGGACATGACCATAAAATCCGGTTGCTTACAATCAACGTCATCATTATGTTTGGAATCATTATATAGTCATTTAAAATAAGAATGATACAGCGCTTTGCCTTGCCGTACTATGCGTACTGTCTGCGGCTTCGCTGCCTTGTCTCATTCTTATTTTATTCGACTATATTATTTTGAAACTGGTAAACACATAAAAGGCCGTCTGCAAATTTACAGACGGCCTTTTATGATTCGGCGTAGTGCGGCAAATACGGGGGCGGTGTTGTCGGGGCTGGGGCAAATCTGTTCGGCGGCGGCTGGCGGGGCTGGAGAACGCCGGAGTAGGATGGCGGGACGGGTTGGTTTGATTTTGCAGACGGCCTTTGTTTTTTTGTTTCGTCTGTTTAATCTGGCGCAAGTCTTACAAGTGATTACAGGGCGGTTTTGTGCTAAATTGTGTGCATGATTGGTTTGGTTTGATGACGATGAATATTTTTCGTAAAACGCTTTGGGGTATTGTCGTATTGTCGGTGTTGGCGGCGTGCGGTTCGTTTTTTTCTCAATATGTGTTGGGTTTGAGTCCTTGTGTGCTGTGTATTTTGCAGCGTTTGTCGGTGTTGGCGGTGGGATTGGCGGCGTTGGTTTGTGCGCTGTTTGCGCTGACGGGCAGGGGGGCACGTTTGTTCGGGGCGGTGGTGGTCAGTGTGCCGGCGGTTTATGGGGCCGGTGTGGCGGTGTACCAGATGTGGTTGCAAAGTCTGCCGGCGGGTGAGGCTCCGGCTTGCGGTGCGCCGTGGACGTTCCGTTTGCGCGATTGGCCGTTGTTTGACCATTGGGAGTTTGTGGTACGCGGCTTTGGGAATTGTGCGGTGCCGGATTATTTTTTGGGCGTGGCTCTGCCGGTATGGAGTGTGCTGTATTTTGCTTTTGTGCTGCTGCTGGTGTGGCTGGCTTGGTGGAAAAGCGGAGCTGTGCGCTGATTTTGTTGTGTTGATGTGGAAAAGGCCGTCTGCAAAATGGAGTTTGCAGACGGCCTTTTTGGTGCGGACGGGTGTTGCTTAGTCGAGGTTGAGGACGGCGGAGGTGTAAACGTCTTGTACGTCGTCCAAGTCTTCTAATGCGTCCAGCAGTTTTTGCATTTTGACGGCATCTTCACCGCTCAATTCGGTTTCGTTTTGGGCGCGCATGGTAACTTCGCCGTCTACGGATTTGTATCCTGCCGCTTCGAGGGTGGCTTTGACGGTGCTCCAGTCGTTGGGCGAGGTGATGACTTCGATTGAGCCGTCGTCGTTGTTGACGACATCTTCTGCTCCTGCTTCCAGCGCGGCTTCCATCAGTGCGTCTTCGTCAACGCCCGGCTCGAAAACCAAATAGCCTTGATGGGCGAAGTTGAAGGCAACGCAGCCGTCTGTGCCGAGGTTGCCGCCGTTTTTGCTGAAGGCGTGGCGCACGTCGGCAACGGTACGGGTTTTGTTGTCGGTCAGGCAGTCTACCATCAGGGCGGCACCGCCGATGCCGTAGCCTTCGTAACGCAGTTCTACGTATTCTACGCCTTCCAGATTGCCTGTGCCTTTGTCGATGGCGCGTTGTACGTTGTCTTTGGGCATATTGTTTTCGGCTGCTTTTTCCAAAGCCAGACGCAGGCGGGGATTGGCGCCGGCATCGCCGCCGCCGAGACGGGCTGCTACGGTGATTTCTTTAATCAGTTTGGTGAAGATTTTGCCGCGTTTGGCATCTTGTCGGGCTTTTTTATGTTGGATATTCGCCCACTTGCTATGGCCTGCCATGTGTTTGTCCTTTCTGAACCGTGGCGTGTATGACACGGGTGCGTTCGATTTTAAGGCGGTTATTTTAGCATAACGGCAGGCGGTCTGAATGCGGTTTGTGTGGCTGATGAACTTTGATAATTGTTAAACTTTGTTATGCGAGTTTTAGTTTTGTATTTGAAATCGAACGGTTTTGCAGTATGATTGTATGGAATGTTTCTTAGTTAATGTTTTGCAGACGGCCTTTTTGTCCGCTTGCCGGCCTGCTCGCCGCAATGGATATGGTTTTGTCTGTTTTTGTTTGTTTTTTTGAATTTTGAGGTTGTTATGGAAGCAACATTGTCTGCACTGGTGGGTGCGGTCAATTCTATTTTGTGGGATTACCTGCTGATTTACGCGTTAATCGGTATCGGTGTGTTTTTTACGGTTTATTTGGGTGTGCCGCAGATTACCAAATTCGGTGCGGGATTCAAATCGGTTTTCGGCGGGCTGTTTAAAAAGAAAAACGGCGATGATAAATCTTTATCCCAGTTTCAGGCGTTGGCGGTGGCGATTTCGGCGCAAATCGGTACAGGCAACGTAGCAGGGGTGGCCACGGCTATTACGGCGGGCGGCCCCGGTGCGATTTTTTGGATGTGGCTGTCGGCGGTTTTGGGTATGTCCACGATTTTTGCCGAGGCGGTACTGGCGCAGAAATACCGTGTGGTCAGCAACGGCAAATACATCGGCGGCCCGGCGTTTTACATTACCTACGGTCTGACACCGAAAATCGGCAAGGGCGCGGCGCATTTTCTGGCATGTTTTTTTGCAGTGGCCATTATTTTGGCGTTGGGCTTTATCGGTAATGCGACGCAGGCAAACTCGATTGCTTCGACGGTAACGGTGGCGTTTGATGTGCCGGCTTTGGCTGTGGGCATCGTGTTGGCTGTTTTGGCCGGATTGACGGTTATCGGTGGGGTAAACCGGATTGCCCATGTGGCACAGTTTGTCGTGCCGTTTATGGCGGTGGTTTATATTTTGTGCGCGGTAGCGATTTTGTTTGAGTATTCCGAGAACATTTCGCCGATGATTAACCATATTTTTGTGGCGGCGTTTGATCCGGAAGCGGTATTGGGCGGCGCGGCTGGTATCGGTATGCGGGAGGCAATCCGTTACGGTGTGGCGCGCGGCCTGTTTTCCAATGAAGCGGGCATGGGTTCGACACCGCACGCCCATGCGACGGCAGATGTGAAGCACCCCGTATTGCAGGGCATGGCGGCGTTTGTCGGCGTGTTTATCGACACGATTTTGGTGTGTACGGCAACCGCGCTGATTATTTTGCTGACCGGTGCCGACGGTTTGGGCTTGAAAGGCGCGGCGGTTACACAGCAGGCATTTACCATGGCGTTTCCGGGCATCGGCGGGCAGTTGTTGGCCGTGTGCCTGACGTTCTTTGCATTCACCACTATTATCGGTTGGTATTATTTCGGCGAATCCAATATCCGTTTTTTGTTCAACGGCAAACATTTGGCGCTGTATCGCGCATTGGTGTTGGCTGCGATTGTGTTGGGTACGCTGGGCAAAGTGGATTTGGTGTGGAGCTTGTCGGATATGTTCAACGGCTTCATGGTGATTCCCAACTTAATCGCGCTGTTTTTGCTGCGTAAGGAAATCCGTGCGGTGTACGATGATTATCTGGCGCAGAAAAAAGCCGGTAAGGAATTGTCTTATTCTTACGAAGTGCGCGAATACAGCGAACGGTAAGTTCGGTTGTTTCCAAACCCGATTGTGATGCAATATGCAATCGGGTTTTTACATGTTTATGCCGTCTGCAAAAACCATATTTCGGCGGGTACGGAGCAGTACGGCAACCGGCAAGCCGAAAATTGCCGCTCCCGTCTTATCCCTTCTTTACACCCGAAAACCTTTATTATATATTCCGTATATTCCGCTTTCTTCTTACTACATTTCCGAAGAAGCGGTTCATTTAACCACAAACAAACTCTGAACCCATCAGGGTTTTGTCCCTTTGAGGAGAACGCAATATGACAGCAACAGCAGCAGAACGCGTACAACACCAAGGTTTGCGCGGCAAAATCATATCTGCCGAGCAAGCAGCCGAATTTATCCAGCACGGCATGACGCTGGGTATCTCCGGCTTTACCGGCGCAGGCTACCCGAAAGCCCTGCCTACCGCCATTGCCGAAAAAGCCAAAGCTGCCCACGCGCGCGGCGAAGAATTTAAAATCAACATGATTACCGGTGCCTCTACCGCCCCCGAGTGCGACGGCGTACTGGCGGCGGCAAATGCCGTCAACTTCCGCAACCCGTTCCAATCCGACCCCGGCATCCGCAACAGCATCAACGCCGGCAATATCCACTATCAGGATATGCACCTCTCCCACGTCGAGCAACAAATCCGTAACGGCTTCTACGGCAAAATGCAGGTTGCCGTCATCGAAGCCACCGGCATTACCGCAGACGGCAAAATCATTCCGGCAATGGGTGTCGGCCACTGCAACGAAGTATTGAAAGCTGCGGATAAGATTATCATCGAAATCAATGCCAAACAAAATCCGCTGCTGGAAACCATGCACGATATTTACTTCGACATCGGTACGCCGCCGCTGCGCCAGCCGATTCCGCTGGTTAAGCCGGACGACCGCATCGGTTCGCCGTATTTGGAGTGCGACTTGGACAAAATCGCCGCCATCGTACTGACCGACTCGTTCGACCGCAACAGCAAATTTGCCGATCCTGACGAAAACTCCAAACGCATTGCCGCACAAATCATCGATTTCTTCGACCATGAGGTCAAAGCAGGCCGTCTGCCTGCCAACCTGCTGCCGCTGCAGTCCGGCGTGGGCAACGTTGCCAACGCGGTACTGGCAGGTCTGCAGGACGCACCGTTCGAAAACCTGACCGGCTTTACCGAAGTATTGCAGGACGGTATGCTGGACTTGATTATTTCCGGCAAAATGAAATCCGCTTCCGCCACTGCATTGTCGTTCAGTCCGGACGCGCTGCAACGCTTCAACGACAACATCGAGTTCTTGCGCGACAAAATCGTATTGCGCCCGATGGAAATCACCAACAACCCCGAATTAATCCGCCGTTTGGGGGTCATCGGTATGAACGCCATGATTGAAGCCGACATCTTCGGCAACGTAAACTCTACCCATGTGATGGGTACCAAAATGATGAACGGCATCGGCGGTTCGGGAGACTTTACCCGCAATGCCTTCTTCTCATTCTTCGTATCACCTTCCGTGGCTAAAGACGGCGCGATTTCCTGTATCGTACCGATGGTTTCGCACCACGACCATACGGAACACGATGTCATGTTTATCGTAACCGAACAAGGCATGGCAGACTTGCGCGGCAAATCACCCCGCCAACGTGCCCAACTGATTATCAACAACTGTGCACATCCGGACTACCGCGACATGCTGCGCGATTACTACGACCGCGCCGAAAAGGCCGGCGGCCTGCATACGCCGCACATTTTGAGCGAAGCCCTGTCTTGGCACCAACGCTTTGTCGAAACCGGCGACATGCGCATCAAATAACCACCTTATATGCAGCAAAACCTCCGCACATTGCGGAGGTTTTTTTATTGCCGGATGACGCACAATCAGACAAGGCAGCCAAGCGACGGACTGTGCAAACCGAGACCTTTGCCAAATTCATTGCAAGGGTTTGTAGGCGGGTTTTACACCTGCCTGCTTGTTTGGACTTTTGAAGTGGTAACGTTCAAGGTACTTATTATAGTCGAATAAAATGAGAATGAGACAAGGCAGCGAAGCCGCAGACAGTACACATAGTACGGCAAGGCAAAGCAACGCTGTATCATTCTTATTTTAAATGACTATATAATCAGTTTTGGTTCGTTTCCTGTTTTGTGCAAAGGTTTCAGGCCGTACGGGGCGGCTGTTTCGGCTGTTTGCTCAAGCCCTGCTGTGAACAAGGTCTTGCAAGGCCGTGGGGTTCGGTGGGAAATGATGGATTTAACGAAATATGCCGTCTGCAAATGGCGCAAATATGCGATTTGCAGACGGCATGATTGGCCGGTACAGCAGTTTAATCAATATAATAATATGATTAATCAATAAGTTGTATTAAAGTTGGATGTAAAAGCTGATGGATGCCGTGTGTCGTCCGCCAGTTCAAACATCAGCCTGCAAACGGCAGCCACAGCCGCGCCAAGCCGAACATCAGTGCGCCGCCTGCGCCCAAAATCAGAAAGACAATGCCTTTTTTCCGCGCATTCGGACACAACCAATACACCGCCAAGCTGAAACTTAAAAACAATGCTGCCACGCGCCAAACCAATTGTTTGTCTTGATAACGATTGAGGGTATAAGTTTCCGTCATCATCACATACATTTGCCACAATGCCGCCATGCACATGCTGATAATGCCCAGCGGAAGAAAAAACAAGCCTAAAAGCTCTTTACTCATGATGAAATGCCGTCTGCAAAATACGGCATTATATCGCCAAACTGCCGCTTGGGGCATATATGGCGGAGAAATGACGGCGGCGGAGTTTGAGCCGTCTTCCGGTTTTACCATCTGGCACGCTTCAATGGCAGGCAAATCACATAGAATGAGATAGGGTGGTATAGTCGAATAAAATAAGAATGAGACAAGGCAGCGAAGCCGCAGACAGTACACATAGTACGGCAAGGCAAAGCAACGCTGTATCATTCTTATTTTAAATGACTATAACACCGCAGGCAGTAAACGGTACGCTTGGGCGGATTGGCTGCTTCAGTAGTGTTGCCCAACGCCTTTTTGAGCAAAATGCTGTCGCGCCGTATCATGTTGTGTGGCATAACGATAAAAGGCCGTCTGCAAAATATCGTTTGCAGACGGCCTTTTGACGGGCAGAGTGATGAACGTGGCTTATTTCAGCATATTCTTAATAATGCCCATCACGCTGCGGGAAATGGCGTTGGTGACTTGGCGGTTGATTTGGCTGCCGATGGAGTCGGCGACGTTGTAGCCCAAGCCTTGTCCGGATTTTTTGCGTCCGCCGGTCAGGCCGCCCAAGAAACCGTCGAGCAGGCCGGGTTCGGCTTTTTCCGCTTCTTTTGCTGCGGCTTTTTCGGCTTTGGCCTGTTCTTTGGCGGCGGCTTCGGCTTCTTTTTCGGCGGCTGCCTGGGCGTTGGCTTCGATAAGGGCTTCAAAGGCGGAGTAATTGTCAACCATATCTTTGTAGGCAGGGTACAGGCTGTCGCTTTGGAAACGTGCGTTGCGCGCTTCGGCACTCAGCGGTGTGAGGGCGGATTGCGGCGGCAGCACCAGCGCGCGCTCTACCGGAGCCGGCATGCCTTTTTCGTCGAGGAAGGAAACCAGTGCTTCGCCTACGCCCAGTTCGCCGATGGCTTCGGCTACGTTGATGGCGGGGTTGCTGCGGAAGGTTTCGGCGGCGGCGCGGACGGCTTTTTGGTCGCGCGGGGTGAAGGCGCGCAGGGCGTGTTGGACGCGGTTGCCCAGTTGCCCCAAGATGGTATCGGGCAAATCGAGCGGGTTTTGGGTAACGAAGTAAACGCCCACGCCTTTGGAGCGGATGAGGCGGACGACTTGTTCGACTTGTTCGACCAGCGCATTGGCGGCGTTGTCGAACATCAGATGCGCTTCGTCGAAGAACATGACGAATTTGGGTTTGTCCATGTCGCCGACTTCGGGCAGCATTTCAAACAATTCGGCCAACATCCACAGCAAAAACGCGCTGTACATGCGCGGCGAGCGCATGAGTTTTTCCGAATTGAGAATGTTGATGATGCCTTTGCCGTTTTCGGTCTGCATCCAGTCTTCGAGGTTGAGGGCGGGTTCGCCGAAAAACTGCTCCGCGCCTTCGTTTTCAAGGGTAAGCAGTTGCCGTTGGATGGCGCCGACGCTGGCGGCGGAGACGTTGCCGTATCGGGTGCGGTATTCGGCAGCGTGTTCGGAAACGTGTTGCAGCATACTGCGGAGGTCTTTCAAATCCAGAATGTGCCAGCCGTTGTCGTCGGCGACTTTGAAGACCAGATTGAGCAGCCCTTCCTGCGTGTCGTTCAGGTTCATCAGGCGTGCCAGCAGCATGGGGCCCATTTCGGATACGGTAACGCGCACGGGAATGCCGGTTTCGCCGAATACGTCCCAAAAGCGCACGGGGAAATTTTGCAGCCATCCGCCGCCCAGATTAAATTCGGCAATGCGCTCGCCGACTTTGCCGCTGTCGCTGCCTGCTTCGGTAATGCCCGACAAATCGCCTTTGACATCTACTAAAAATACCGGTACGCCTTCGTTGCTGAAGGCTTCCGCCATGCGGCGCAGGGTGACGGTTTTGCCCGTGCCGGTCGCGCCTGCAATCAGACCGTGGCGGTTGGCCATTTTTCCTTGGATTTCAAGGGTGTTGTCGCCGGAGCGGGCGATGGGGAATGTGGTCATGCCGGTTTCCTTTCCGTAAATGTGTCGAGACGGATATTTTCTTATGAAACCGTACAAACGACAAGGGTAAAGACAAAAACTGCGGTAAACAGGGCGCGGTCTGTATGTTAAAATATGAACGATTTAACGCAAAAGCCGTCTGCAAAATCGGCAGAGTGAGCATGGAAGCCCTTTTCAGACGGCCTGTTATCCTGTATAAACCAGCAGGAAGCCGAACCGCACGAACGGTGCGGCATGATTTGAGCAAAAAGGACAAAACAAATGGCAAATATTTTGATTGTGCCGGTTTCCACCGGTACCGACAGTGCCGCCGTAACGCGCGCAGTGGCAGATGCATTGAATACCGGCACTTTTTGTGTGTTGGACGACAGCGGTGAGGCCGAGCGTTTAATCTGCCAAGGCAAGAGCGACGATTGGTTCGATGCGGTAGTCGGCGAAACCGCCGCTTTGGATGCCGACAATCTGGTTATCGAAGGCATCCGTCCCGATGCCGAAAAAATCTTCTTGGCCAGCAAAAACGTAGAATTGGCATTGTCGCTGGATGCTGCCGTGGTATTTGCCGCCTTTAGCCGAGACGATAATGTCGAATATATGGTCAACAAGCTGAATCTGGCGAAACAGGCGTATGTAACCGCACCGGGCGTGTTGGCCGGTTTCATTTTGGACAACGCCAAAGCAGGTGTGGGCGAAGCCGTGGCCGAGCAAACCGGCCTGACCTTCTTCGGCTCAAGCGACAATTTGCGCGACACTTCCGAGCTGCTGAACCGTACCCGCCGCCGTTTGTCGCCGGCGCAATTCCGTTACAACATGATTGAAACCGCGCGTAAAGCCGACAAGCGCATTGTGTTGCCGGAAGGTGCCGAGCCGCGTACCGTACAGGCTGCGGTGATTTGTCATGAAAAAGGCATTGCCCGCTGCGTCTTGCTGGCACCGCGCGCCGAAGTGGAAGCCGTTGCCAAAGAACGCCACATCACCCTGCCGGAATCTTTGGAAATCATCGATCCCGCCACCTTGGTCGAGCAATATGTTGCACCGATGTGCGAATTGCGCAAGTCCAAAGGTCTGACCGAAGAACAGGCGCGCGAGCAACTGCAGGATACGGTTGTATTGGGTACCATGATGATGGCGCAAAACGATGTGGACGGTTTGGTATCCGGCGCGGTTCACACCACCGCCAACACCATCCGCCCCGCATTGCAGCTGATTAAAACCGCACCGGGTGCGAGCATCGTATCCAGCGTATTCTTCATGCTGCTGCCGAACCAAGTGGTGGCCTTTGCCGATTGTGCGGTGAATCCGAACCCGACTCCCGAGCAATTGGCCGAAATCGCCATTCAAACCGCCGATTCCGCCAATGCGTTCGGTATCGATCCGAAAGTGGCATTGATTTCCTACTCCACCGTCAACTCCGGCAGCGGTCCCGATGTGGACGCGGTCATCGAAGCGACCAAAATCGCCCAAGAAAAACGCCCGGATTTGGCCATCGACGGTCCGTTGCAATACGATGCGGCTACCGTGCCGAGCGTAGCGAAATCCAAAGCGCCAAACAGTAAAGTGGCAGGTCAGGCTACGGTATTGGTGTTCCCCGATTTGAATACCGGCAACTGCACTTACAAAGCCGTGCAGCGCAACGCCAATGTGTTGAGCGTGGGTCCGATGCTGCAAGGTTTGCGTAAGCCGGTTAACGATTTGTCGCGCGGCGCATTGGTCGACGACATTGTGTACACCATCGCGCTGACTGCGATTCAAGCCAAACAAATGGAAGCGTAATCCGCGCCGTTATTGCTTGACATAGCAAAGGCCGTCTGAAACGAATGTTCAGACGGCCTTTTTGCGGAAAGCGTATGGGTTTAAAACGAATGTGTGCAAAAAATCCAGAATACCTGCTTTCCGTTTTCCGCTTTCAGGGCATGATACCCGAGGGTAAGTTTTCCAGCATAGGTTAAGGCTTTTACCAAACTGAAGATGCCGTCTGAAACCTTTGTATGACCATTTATAGTCGAATAAAATAAGAATGAGACAAGGCAGCGAAGCCGCAGACAGTACACATAGTACGGCAAGGCAAAGCAACGCTGTATCATTCTTATTTTAAATGACTATAACACGGAATGAAGCGGTATCGCTGAACTTTGCTCAAGGAGAAAAGATTGATTGACCAAGCTGCCGAAGCAGCAAGTCCGCCGACACGCGTGTTCTGTACGGTTTATGGTTTTGCTGTCTTGTTTTCTGTTGCCCGATGGGGGAATAAATAACGGGTGATGATTGTTTTATCGGCGGCGGTATGCAATTTTCGGCTGTGAGGCCGTCTGCAAATTATCCCAAGTAAAGTAACGGACAACTGTGGGCGGATTGTGGATAAGAGGGCTTGTGGTTTGAAAAATCAGTATAAAATAAAACTGCCTAAATTTTAGACAGTTTGGAAAATTATACTGATAATATCAGGTCGGCTTTGTGTAAGATATGTGGAAAACTCATTTAAATTGTTAATTATAAATAAGAAAATCATGTTGCTTAAAAAATAGGCGATGGTGTTTGATGGCTGGACGCATCGGTTTCTGTTTTCATTAAACGCTGGATTTCGTGCCAGTAGCCGTCGGGGCGTTGTGCCAAGACGGCAACCAAACCGCTGTCGATTTGTTGTACCGCTTCGGCGCTTAAGGTTTCCGATTCGGGTATGCGGGCTGGTGAAAGATATGCCATGCGGTCTAAAACGCAATAGCGTGCATGCGGCTGTGCGGCAAAGCGGTATTGTTGCCAATCGGGAAGATACAGACCGCGCCAAGCATAAGGGTTAAGCGGCGGTTCAAACGCGGTAATGCCGTCTGTAAAAAAGGCCATGCCCCGGATAATGGAAGCGGTTTGTATGCGGGCAGGCAAATCATGTTGTTTCAAGGCGCGGAGGCCGTCTGCACTTTGCAGCAGCATCATTTGCCGGTGCAGCTTGGCCGCTTTGTCGCGCAGCCGGTCTTGGCGGTTGAGGCCGCACAAGCCGTCTGTCGAATGGTCGGGGCTGCCGTAGTATTTGCAGGCCAATTCGATGTGGTAGGGCGTGCCGTTGAGCAAAACGATAAAATCCGCCGCGCCGACGGTTTGCCGGTCGGCAGCCGGTACGGGCAGATTGTGTGCCAAAAGTTCGGTGTGCGGGGCGTGGTCAAACCAAAAAGCCAGCAGTTTTTCGGCGTATAAGCCCAAACGTTTGCCAAACGGGGCGTGAACGGACAAATACTGATGAAGCGGTTGCGGATGTTGATCCAGCGCCAGCAGCAGGCGGAAACCGCGGTTGCCCAGCAAATCCTGTACCGGCAATTCTTTGCTGCTGTGCCACAGGGCGGGAGCGGTCAGCAGGCTTGCAAGGTCGCGGACGGCGGAATCGGTGAGCTTCCACCAAAGGGCATCTAGGGAGTAGTTCATGTTTTTCAGATAGCTTGTGCGGTTGTATCGGTCCGGGCTGAGAGCGCAGATAGGATAACGATAGGGTTTGCTTGGGTTTTATAAGATTACCGGCGTGCTTCCCAATCGGGCAAAGCGGTATCTTATGCCGAATATACAGCCATTCGAGATGGAGCGATACGGCGTTGCTGCGCCTGCTGTGTCGTTCCATCTGTTGAGTTGGCGGTATTGAACGGGCTCGGCGTGATTTGCAGACGGCATACAGGCAGACAATGGGGCGATTTGCCGGTAAAAGGCCGTCTGTATTATTGCTTATCTTTCAGATTTTGCTTCAGGGTGTTGAAAAAACCGCGCAGAATGTCGATGTCTTCGGTTTGCGTGTTGGCGCGGCCGAACAGGTTCTGCATACGGCGCATCAGACGCTCGCTGTTGCGCCGTCTGAAAAAGTCGATGTCGTGCATCAGCGATTCCATGTGATCGACCATGCCTTTGATTTGCTCAAGGGTCGCGGCGTGGTCTTCCTGCTGAAGATGGGTCATCGCCATGTCGGTTTGGCTGAACAGCTCGTAACAGACAACTTGTACGGCTTGGGCAAGATTGAGCGAGAAGTAGTCGGGATTGCCGCTGATGGTCATGAGGCGGTTGCAGGCTTGCACTTCTTCAATGCTTAGGCCGAATGTTTCATTGCCGAATACCAAAGCAACCTGTTCGCCGCGTGCGGCGGCTTGTAAAAGCTCGGGCACAAGCTGGCGCGGGGTTTGCAGCGGTGCAGTGATTTCGCGGCGGCGGCTGGTTAAGGCACAACTGATGGAAGTGTCGGCAACAGCTTCTTCCAGAGTAGCGGTAATTTCGGCACGCTCCAAGACGTCTGCCGCACCGGAAGCCAGTATGAAACTTTCTTCCGGCAGACGGAAGGTTTCAGGCTGTTGCGGATTGAATACGGGCGGCGTTTCGGTCATCGGTGTGGCCATCAGATTCGGTGCAACCAGCGTGAGTCGGTGCAGCCCCATGGTTTTCATGGCGCGGGCGGCGCTGCCGATGTTGGACGGGTGGCTGGTACGCGTCAGCACGATGCGGATATTGTCGAGATAGTCGGGTAGGGTAGGCTTGGAAATCGTCATGTTTTGTTTTCGGTTTGCTTGCTGATGGGTTATAATGGCGCAATCAATTTTTTTCAGACGGCATGAATATGGTCAAAATGCCGTTTGAAATGTTCTTTAACAACATTGGAAACGTGAAAGCGTTGGGCATTGCCGTCTGCAAAAGCGGCAGATGCTGAGAATGCCGTTGTTTGCGCGGACCGTTTCGGCGTGTGTCGGCGGCTATTGTACCCGATTAGAAAGACGATTATGAACCCGATTTTAAATACCGCATTTAAAGCCGCCCGCAAAGCCGGTCAGATGATGATTCGTGCCGGCGGCAGTTTGGATACCGTTAAGGTAGACAGTAAGGCATTCAACGATTTTGTTTCCAGTGTTGACCGCGAGTCGGAAATGATTTTGGTCGAGGCGCTCAAAGAAGCCTATCCGCACCATAAAATCACTTGCGAAGAAAGCGGCTCCCACGGTAAAGCCGATGCGGAATACGAATGGATTATCGATCCGCTGGACGGCACAACCAATTTTCTGCACGGACATCCCCAATATGCAATTTCTATGGCGCTGCTGCACAAAGGCGTACTGCAGGAAGCCTTGGTGTATGCGCCCGAACGCAATGATTTGTATATGGCTTCACGCGGCAAGGGCGCATTGCTCAACGACCGCCGCATCCGCGTTTCCAACCGTATCGAACTCAACCGCTGCCTGATTGGTACGGGCTTTCCTGTTGTCGATCAGAGCATGATGGACAAGTATCTGGCGATTCTGAAGGACTTCTTGGCGAAGACTGCCGGCGCGCGCCGCGAAGGTGCGGCATCTTTGGATTTGTGTGCTTTGGCAACCGGCCGTTTGGACGGCTTCTTTGAGTTTAACCTGAAGCCGTGGGATATTGCTGCCGGTGCATTGATTGTGCAGGAAGCAGGCGGTATCGTAACCGATATGCGGGGTAACGAAGGCTGGTTGGAAAGCGGCGATGTGGTGGCCGGCAATCCGAAAGTTTTGGCGCAAATGCTGCAGGTTATCGCTGCACACAACAAATAATAGGGCGGCAGACGGCAGGCGGTTTGAAATTCGGAAGGCTTGCCGTTTTGCGAAAATGCAACACCGTATGTAAAGATACGGTGATTTCGCTGAAACAATATTCTGTGTGAACAGATTAACAAAATAAAGAAAAACAACAGGAAAGGCCGTCTGCAAAAAAGTATTCGGGACTGTGTTGCAGAGACAGGCGGAGTGTATGGCCGCGAAAGTGCTATACTGTATGCAGACGGCAAGCCGTCATCGGCTTTTCTACACAAATTACGGATATTTCTTTGTGAATCCTATGCAAATCATGCAAAATTTTCCGTTTGGTTTTTCCAAACCGATTTTACGGCCGCTGCTGAAAAGTTTGGCAGCGGCATCACTCGTCTGTGCGGTCCAGACGGCTCAAGCAGTGGAATTGCAGACTATTTTGCAAAACTCCCTGCGTTACGATCCGGTGATGACCGAGGCAAAAGCCAATGAAGAATCCGCACGCAGTACAACCAAGGCAACCTTTGCCCAGCATTATCCTGTTTTGGCGTTAACGGGTACTTCTGTTTTGACGCAGCATCACAAAAATCCCAGCAATGACCGGGACGACGGCATTGGTGTGCGGGGCAGGGTAAATGTGTATTCATGGGGAGCGATTCAGGCTTCCGTAGAGCGCGACAAGCATAAAGAAGCGTATTTCCACCATAAGTTTTATGAAACCCAAGAACAGCTCGGGCAGGAAATCGGCAAGCTGTATTTGGAAGCATTGCGCGCCAAAGAAATGCTGCGGGTGCTTCAGCAGAGCTTGGTCCGCCACAATAACCTGATGAAAGATTTGAATGTTATTGTGAAATACGACAAAGGCCGCCGTTCGGAACTGATTGAAGCGCAGTCGCGCCAGCTTCAGGTGGAAACGTCGATTGTGCAGCAACGCCGAGCCATGGAAATCGCATTGAGCCGGCTGTCGCGTTATACGGGTAAAAAACTCTCTGCCGCAGATTTGCAAGATCCGTTTGCCAGTGAAACGGCGGTTTCTTTTATCCAGCGTTACCGAAATGCAGATAAAGGCAGCAATCCGTCTTATCAGGCACAGCTTGCCGAGCAGAAGAGTGCGGGTGCGGAGCTTGAAGCATCACGCCGCCAGCGTTTGCCTGCCATCAACTTGGAAGGCAGCGCCACACGCGAAAACCGCGAGCTGTTTTTCAATGTGGAGTGGAATGTTTTGGACATCGCTTCACGCCATAATGTGCAGAAAAATGCACACACACTTTCTGCAGCCGAAGCGCGAACCGAGCAGATTTTAAAAGACAATGAAGAAAAAAGTCAGACGGCCGAAATCAATATGTTGCAAAACGAGCAGCGGGAGAAGGTAACGGCAGAGCATATCCAAGCTCAGAAAGATGTTGTCCGGGTTTATGAAATGCAGTTCCGCATTGCCAGAAGGACGCTGACTGATGTGCTGGGTGCATATACCTCTTTATCCGGTATCGAGCAGGAAAATATTGCTGCCCGCAATGATTTTCGCGATGCGGCATTGGAGTATCTGGTTACCCAGTCGAACGTTGGCAGTTGGGCGGGTATCGGTGAAGACGGTACGGAAGCAAATTGAATACATTATTACGTGAAATAACAACATGAAATCCATTATCGAACATATTGCGTTGGTAACCCGTCTGTTGGGCGCACCTGTTGCCGAGGCTGCATTGTCCGCCGAGGTGGTGCGCGATAGAAAACTGAATGTCAATTATCATTCGCTCAGCGAAGTTTTGCGCGGCCACGGCTTTGAGAATACGCTTTCCAAGCGCAAATTGGAGGATATTCCGTCGCTTGCTGTGCCGGTTGTGCTGGTGTTGCAAAATGAGGAAGCGGTTGTCGTCACCAAAATCGAAGGAGTAGGGCGCGACCGCAGTTATCAAATCCGTCAGGCAGGCGGCTTGGAGCAGGTTTTGTCGCACGAGCAAATATCTGCTGTGTACTTGGGATATTGTTGGTTTATCAAGCAGAAAATGGTTTCGGACAACCGTTCCGACCTGCCGGAATACCATTTGCCGAAGGCATGGTTTTGGAAGGTGATTTGGCGGTTCCGCAGCTATTATTACCAAGTTATTTTAGCTACCATCATCATCAACGTGTTGGCGCTGGTCAGCTCGCTGTATGTGATGAATGTGTATGACCGGGTTGTGCCGAATCAGGCTTATGAGACCCTGTGGGTATTGAGTATTGGGGTGTTTTTGGCCATTTTGTTCGAGTTTGTCGCCAAAATGATTCGCGGCCACTTGACGGATATAGCCGGTAAAAAAGCTGATTTGATCATCAGCTCGGCATTGTTCCGCCGCGTTTTGTCGCTACGACTGATTGACCGTCCGGCTTCGGCAGGCTCTTACGCGAGTAATTTGCGTGAATTTGAAGCCGTGCGCGAGTTTATGACCAGTGCCACGCTGCTGACGATAGTGGATTTGCCGTTTTTGTTGCTGTTTGTTGCCGTGATTGCCATGGTAGGCGGCAAGCTGGCTTTTGTACCGATGGTAATTATCCCGATCGTGATTATTGTCAGCGTATTGATGCAGCGTCCGATGGCGCGTTCAATGAACGAGGCGATGAGGGAAGGGGCTCAGCGTTCCGGTTTGGCTGTTGAGGCGCTGGAAGGAATCGAAACATTAAAAGCCAACAATGCGACTGCTTGGGCATTGCAGCGTTGGGACGAATATACGGCCAAGACCGCTGCTTCAAGTATCAAATTGAAGGATTCGGGCAATTTCATTTCGTTTTTTGCCACTTCTATGCAGCAGTTGAATACCGTAGGTTTGGTGTTGGTGGGTACTTATCTGGTTCATGCCGATAATGTGGAAAGCCGGATTACCATGGGTGCGCTGATTGCTGCGGTTATTTTGTCGGGACGTGCGTTGGCACCGTTGGCGCAGGTTGCGGCATTGGCAACCCGTTTCCAACAGGCAAAAATTGCGTTGAAAGCGGTGAATGACATTGTAGAACGGCCGATTGAACGCGACCCTGAGCGCAAATACATTGCCTTGGATCATGTACAGGGCGGTTTGTCTTTTGACAATGTGTCTTTCCAATATAACGAAGACGGCGGGGAGGCAGTCAGCGGTTTGAATCTGACCATCCGTCCGGGCGAAAAAGTTGGCATTCTCGGCCGCATCGGCAGCGGTAAAAGTACATTGCTGAAGTTGGCAAGCGGATTGTATGACGGCAGCAAAGGCAATATTACGTTAGATGGTGTCGATATGCGTCAAATCGATCCGAACTTTCTGCGTAACCAAGTGCTGTTGTTGGGGCAGTCTCCGCGTTTGTTTTTGGGTACGTTGCGTGAAAATCTGGATATGGCGCGCATGGACGGTTATTCCAGCGATCAAGATTTGATTTCGGCCTTGCAACGCTTTGGTTTGGATAAACTTATCCGTAACCACCCCCGTGGGTTGGATATGCCGTTGGGCGAAGACGGCATGGGTTTGTCAGGTGGTCAGAAACAACTGGTTGCTTTGGCCCGCATGACTTTGCGTGATTCACGCGTGGTATTGTTGGATGAGCCGACAGCAAGTTTGGATCAAGATACGGAATTGTCCGCCCTGAAAGCCATTGCCCAGTGGTCAGGAAATCGGACGATGCTGGTGGTTACACACCGTCCGCAAGTGTTGCAGATTGTTGAACGGGTTGTGGTGGTGCATAACGGTAAAATTGTTATGGACGGACCGCGTGATGCAGTGTTGCAAAAGTTAAGAAGGAATGAGCAGGCCCAAAATACAAAATCTGCACAAGTTCCGCCAACTCAGGCTGCCGCACAGGCACGACAAAGCGAACAAGCCTAAATCATTCGACCTTTCAGAAAGTCACCGAACATTATGAGCAGTAAGAAAACAACAGATTTAAACAGGGAAAACAGCATCAAATCCAAAGATTTAGGATTGGTCAACGACTTAAACGCCGCATTGCAAAAAGAAAAACACAGCGGTCAGTTTTGGGTAGTTATGCTGTTTTTCGCCTTGTTAGTGGTATTTGTCATTTGGGCGTACAACAGCCCTCTGGAAGAAGTAACGCGCGGACAGGGCAACGTCATTCCCAGCAGTCGTGAGCAGGTCATTCAAAGTCTTGATCCCGGCATTATTACCGAGTTGTCGGTAAAAGAGGGCGATATTGTTGAAAAAGGGCAGGTGTTGCTGAAATTGGACGATACGCGCAGCTCGGCCGTATTGCGTGAAAGTGAAGCCAAAGTACAGAATCTGGAAGCCACAGTTGCCCGCCTGAAATCAGAAGCCTACGGTGTTCCTTTGAGCTTTCCGAAAAATGTCGGCAACGAGCTGCGCCAGCGCGAACAGGCTGCCTTTGCCGCACGCCGCCGCGCGGTCACGGAAGCTATTGAAAGCCTGAGTTTCAGTAAAGCGGCATTGGATCGGGAGATCTCCATTACAGCGCCGATGGTGGCGCAAGGTGTGGTATCGGAAGTAGAACTGTTGCGTATGCAACGGCAGTCCAGTGATTTGTCCCTGCAGATTGCAGAACGCAGAAACCGCTATATGACCGATGCCAATAATGAATTGGTTAAAGCAGAAGCGGAACTGGCGCAGGCTCAGGAAAATATGGCCATGCGTGCCGATCCGGTAGATCGGGCTTTAATCCGTTCTCCTATGCGCGGCATTGTAAAAGATGTCAAAATCAATACGGTAGGCGGTGTCGTATCTGCCGGGCAGGAAATTATGCAGATTGTACCTTTAGATGACAAGCTGCTGGTAGAGGCTTATATCCGTCCGCAAGATGTTGCCTTTTTGCGTCCGGGGTTGCCGGCAACGGTTAAAATCAGTGCGTATGATTATGCCATTTACGGCGGTCTGGACGGTAACGTAACCTTAATCAGTCCGGATACGGTAAGCAACTCTGCTCAGAATCGTGCGAATGATTTGAAACTCGACCCCAATCAGGTGTATTACCGTATTTTGGTGCAAACCGAAAACAATAGTTTGAAAGATAAAAACGGTAAAGAAATGCCGATTATTCCGGGTATGGTGGCAACGGTGGATATTAAAACCGGTGAAAAAACCGTCTTCCAGTATCTGACGAAGCCGTTAACACGAATGAAAAGCGCATTAACCGAACGTTAATCGGGCGTTATCCGTACGCGCTAACCGTAAGGCCGTCTGCAAAATACTTGCCGTAAGGTAGGATTTTGCAGACGGCCTTTTTGTAAGAGTGAGTGATGGGGGCGGTATTTAGTCGGATGACACAGAATGGGACAAAGCGGTAAAGCCGAAGACGGTACGGATAACGGCAAGGTGCGGTAATGCTGTATCATTCTTATTTTAAATAATATAGTCATTTAAAATAAGAATGATACAGCGTTGCTTTGCCTTGCCGTACTATGTGTACTGTCTGCGGCTTCGCTGCCTTGTCTCATTCTTATTTTATTCGACTATATAATATTTGCTTAAACTTGTTTTGCTTGTTTGGGCAAGTTTGCAGTCAAACGCCGGTTGTTGTTGCTTAAAGTCGGAAGCAGGTGCGTATGGGATAGCGGAGGTATGCTTGCATATCTGTTGCTCAAAATATTGATACAATGAATGCATCGCGGGTTGGCGTGTGTTGAAGAAGCATTATGACTCGGGCTGTGATGGCTTGTTTAATGAAAACAGGTTGGCGGAAGATAGGTTGGTTGTGATAACGGGAAACCAATAAATCATAGTCGTTAACAATGTGGTGTTTTAATCTGAAAATATCCGGTAAGACATGATAACTGATATGGTAACGGAGATTTGCAGACGGCATAGAGAGTAAGTACCGACGGTTGGAGCGGGTTGCTTCCGCACTTAACCAGTATCTACATTGAGTAAGATGTATTCTGATTGGAAAGAGCTTCGGTAACCGGAAGGGGAGAGAACCTAATCATTATCCGGCTATATGGTTGATGATATGAATGTGGCAAACATCGATGATATGCACGTTAAAATGAGATGTAAAAAAGGCCGTCTGCAAATTGATTTGCAGACGGCCTTTGAGTGATTGTTTCAGTTTAAAGCATTATTTGCTGCGGCTGAATACGATTTTGGTTGCTTGCCATGCGACACATACCGCACCGCCGATAAATACCAAGTCGGCAGCAGTACGAACCCAGCGCAGAGTATCCAGAATTTCCATTTGCATGAACTCTTCACTGCGTGCATACCACAGACCTTCAGTGATGGAAGCGTATGCTTGGATTGCACCGACAGGCAGCAGGCTGATGACAATCATACCGACCAGACCGCCGTTCAGCAGCCAGAATGCCCAAGTCATCAGTTTGTCGTCAAATTCAACGTCCGGTTTCAGGTAGCGGGCAACCAACAGTACGAAGCCCAGAGCCAAGAAACCATATACACCAAACAGAGCGGCGTGAGCGTGTACGGCAGTCGTATTCAGACCTTGGATGTAGAACAGGGAAATCGGCGGGTTGATCAGGAAGCCGAATACACCTGCACCAATCATGTTCCAGAATGCTACGGCTACGAAGCACATCAGCGGCCAGCGCAGACGTTTTGCCCAAGGAGACAAATGTTGGTAAGACCAGTGTTCGTAGGCTTCGCGGCCAAGCAGTACCAAAGGAACCACTTCCAGAGCAGAGAAACATGCACCGATGGCCATTGCGGCAGAAGTCGTACCGGTAAAGTACAGGTGGTGCAGCGTACCCGGAATACCGCCCAACATAAAGATGGCGGCAGCAGCCAAAGTGGAAGCGGTTGCAGTGCTGCGGCGTACAAAACCCATATTGTAGAAAATAAAGGCAAAGGCGGCCGTAGCAAATACTTCAAAGAAGCCTTCTACCCACAGGTGAACCACCCACCAACGCCAGTATTCCATCACGGCAATCGGAGATTTCTCACCATAGAACAGACCCGGTGCGTAGAACACACCTACGCCGACCATAGAAGCCACAAAGATGGCCAACAGGTTTTTGTCGGTGCCTTTTTCTTTAAAGGCGCTGACGGTACAACGCAGCATCAGGAACAGCCACAGCAGCAGACCGACCATCAACAGCAGTTGCCAGAAGCGGCCCAAGTCAAGGTATTCGTAACCTTGGTGACCGAACCAGAAGTTCAGTTCAGGCGGAATGATGTGGGTCAATGCGAAGAAGTTACCTGCATAAGAGCCTGCAACAACGATAAACAGGGCAATATACAGGAAGTTTACGCCAGCGCGTTGGAATTTCGGATCTTTGCCGCCGTTCACAATCGGCGCCAAGAACAAGCCGGCAGTCAGGAAGCCTGTTGCAATCCAGAAAATAGCGGATTGGATATGCCAAGTACGGGTCAGGGCATATGGGAACCAGTCGGCAATTTCAAAACCCAGAGCGGTATCAATGCCGTAGAAACCTTGGCCTTCAACAGTATAGTGAGCAGTCAGACCGCCCAGCAATACTTGTACCACAAACAAGGCAACAGTCAGGAAAACGTATTTGCCCAAGGCTTTTTGAGAAGGAGTCAACTGGATTTTAGACAGCGGATCTTCGGTAGGTACTTGAACTTCTTCATGTTTGGTCAAGAAAGAGTAACCCCACATCAGCAAACCGATACCCATCAGCAACAGTACCACGCTGGTGAAAGACCACATATAGTTTTCGGTAGTCGGTACATTGTTGATTAAAGGCTCGTGAGGCCAGTTGTTGGTGTAGGTGTAGGTTTCGCCCGGGCGGTTGGTCGAAGCAGACCAAGAAGTCCAGAAGAAGAAGTTGAACAGTTTTTTACGCGCTTCAACGCTAGGCAATGTATTGTTTTTCATTGCGAAGTGTTCACGGGTTTTTTGGAAGGCAGGATCGTCGCCGTACACGCCCATATAGTAAGGCGTAATGGCTTCGATGGCTTTCACGCGCGTATCGCTGATGACTACGCTGCCGTCTTCCTGAATACGGCTTTGTTCGCGGTATTCGTCGGCAAGACGGGTTTTCAGAACAGCTTGTTCTTCAGCGTTCAGGTCGGCAAATTTTTTACCGTAAGTTGCTTCAGCAGTAATGTCCAACCATGCTACCAACTCGCGGTGCAGCCAGTCGGCAGTCCAGTCCGGAGCTTGGTAGGCACCGTGACCCAATACAGAGCCGACTTCCATACCGCCGGTGGTCTGCCAAGCAGATTGACCGGCAAGAATGTCATCTTTGGTCATCAGGACCGTGCCTGAGGTAGAAACGATTTTTTCAGGATACGGCGGGGCTTTCTTGTAAACCTCGCCACCCATATAGCCAAGAATGGTAAAACAAACTACCAGTACTGCAAACAGCAGATACCAGAGTTTCTTGTATTGTCCCATTTCAAGTACTCCTTTTGGTATTAAAGTGGAAAGTGGTTATAAATTCATTGAATATGAATGTTAAGGATTGTAGCACGGTTTTTTATCTAAAGAAACGGTTTTGTCGCTTTTATTTTAACGGTAAGTTTTCTGTGATTTAAAGTTATTCTCGTTTGTGTGCGGAGGGTTGTAAAATAAAGCACAAAGTATTAGTGTTTATGAATAGGAGATAATTATAAATATTTAGTAAAATATACTTACTAAGTAGTAGTTTGGTAAATAAAGGTTCATATTTAATGAATAATTTGATTTATGTCAATGTGTGTTAAGCTGAATGCCTACATAATTACTCAAAACTACACATTAACCTGTTTTTGAAACCAGTTTTTTCCACAAAAGGAATACTACTATGAAACGCCAAGCCTTAGCTGCAATCATTGCCTCTATGTTCGCCTTAGCTGCCTGTGGTGGCGACAAACCTGCCGAGCAAGCTGCTGCACCTGCTGCGGCTGTGGAGGCCTCTGCACCTGCTGCACAAGCTGCCGATGTACCTTCAAGCGAGCTTCCGGTTATTGATGCGGTAACCACTCATGCACCTGAAGTACCGCCTGCAATCGATCGCGATCATCCGGCTAAAGTGCGTGTGAAAATGACTACCGTAGAAAAAACCATGAAAATGGCTGATGGTGTGGATTACCACTACTGGACATTCGATGGCGATGTTCCGGGTCAAATGATTCGTGTACGCGAAGGCGATACCGTAGAAGTTGAGTTCTCCAACGACCCTTCTTCAACCGTACCGCATAATGTGGACTTCCACGCGGCTACCGGCCCCGGCGGTGGTGCTGAAGCAACCTTTACTGCACCCGGCCGTACTTCCACATTCAGCTTTAAAGCGCTGCAATCCGGTCTGTACATCTACCACTGTGCTGTTGCTCCTGTAGGCATGCATATTGCCAACGGTATGTACGGTTTGATTCTGGTGGAGCCAAAAGAAGGCTTGCCGAAAGTGGATAAAGAATTCTACATCGTACAAGGTGATTTCTACACCAAAGGCAAATACGGCGCACAAGGCCTGCAAGCATTTGACATGGACAAAGCCATCGCAGAACAACCCGAATACGTTGTATTCAACGGTCATGTAGGTTCGATTGCCGGTGAAAACGCATTGAAAGCCAATGTAGGCGACACCGTTCGTATGTATGTAGGTAACGGCGGTCCGAACTTGGTGTCTTCTTTCCACGTTATCGGTGAAATCTTCGATAAAGTATATGTTGAAGGCGGCAAACTGATTAACGAAAACGTACAAAGCACCATCGTTCCTGCCGGCGGCGCAGCCATCGTTGAGTTCAAAATCGACACTCCGGGAAGCTACACTCTGGTTGACCACTCTATCTTCCGTGCCTTCAATAAAGGCGCACTGGGTCAACTGAAGGTAGAAGGCGAAGCCAACCCTGAAATCATGACTCCAAAACTGAGCGATACTGCTTACCAACCTGAAGGTTCTGCCGCACCAGCTCCGGCAGCAGCTTCAGCCGCATCAGCAGCTAATGCTTACTAATGATTTGATTGACTTGTAATCAAATTGTCAAAAGCCGCTGTTATCTTAATGAAAACGAGGGTAACAGCGGCTTTTCCCCACATTCAGTCCCATAGATTGATTTTGCAGACGGCTTGGATAACGCCGTTTGACAAGAAAGGCCGTCTGCAAAATCCATTTACCTGTTTAAAATAAACAAGAGCGCATCATGAAAACCCTCGCAAAAATCCTCGTTTTAAGCAGCGCACTGATCGGCAGCGGTGCCGCAGCATCAGATATGGTTAAAGTAGACGGCGGCAGCTACCGCCCGCTGTATCTGAAAAAAGAAACACCGATGATTAGCGTGAAACCATACCAAATTGACAAATACCCCGTAACCAATGCCGAATTTGCCGAATTCGTCAACAAACATCCGCAATGGAAAAAAGGCAAAGTAGGCTCCAAACAAGCCGAAGCGTCCTATCTGAAACATTGGATACAAAACGGCAGCAACAGTTTTGCCCCAAAACCATCTGATCGAAAACACCCCGTAACCAATGTTTCATGGTTTGCAGCCAACGCCTATTGCACCGCACAAGGAAAACGCCTGCCGACCATCGACGAATGGGAATTTGCCGCCCAAGCCTCAGCCACCCAAATCAACGGCACAGCCGAAGAAGGCTTTAACCGCACCATTCTCGACTGGTATGCAGACGGCGGTCGCAGCGGTTTGCGTAATATCGGACAGAACAAACCAAACTACTGGGGCATTTACGATATGCACGGCATGATTTGGGAATGGACGGAAGACTTCAACAGCAGTCAACTCAACTCCAGCAACGCCGACAGCCAAATGTTCTGCAGCGGCGCATCAGTCGGTGCCAGCGACCCGACCAACTACGCAGCATTTATGCGCTTCGGCATCCGTACCAGCCTGCAAGCAAAATATTCCTTGAAAAACTTAGGCTTCCGTTGTGTAGCCAAATAAAAATTTGCAACAGTTTTTTTGGCGTTTTATGACCAAAGCAGCTTAGGCGGTACTGTAAGGTATCGCCGTTTTTTTGCTTATATATCAAATATAGCCGTCCCGATTCCAAAAGATACGGAGTTTACAGTCCTCATCACACCCTCTGCACAAGCCCGCACTTTGCCACTTTGATTCATCTGACTGTCTTTCATATTCAGAGACTTGCCATATCCCGTCCGACACAAAGGCCGTCTGCAAAACCGCAATTTTACAGACGGCCTTTTTACATTTTCCTGGCCTTGAAGATCAGGCCGTCTGAAACCATATATTTTTTTATTTCCGCATTTTGAAAGCAGAGAAAAATGACTAAAACCGTCCACTATTTGAAAGACTACCAAGCTCCTGCGTATGAGGTGTGTCAGACCGATTTGCATTTTGATATTTTCGACGGCCATACGCTGGTCAGGGCGCGGTTGGTGGTGAATCCGAAAAGGGCGGGCGAGCCGTTGGTGTTGGACGGTTCGGCACAGCTGCTTTCGCTGAAAATCGATGGCGAAACGGTTGGTTTCGAGCTGGATCCGGCAAATGAAAAGCTGACCGTGCGCCAAGTGCCGTCTGAAAGTTTTGTCGTGGAAGTGGAAACGCGCCTGCTGCCGTCTGAAAACAAATCGCTGATGGGTTTGTATGAGAGCGGCGGCAATCTGTTTACCCAGTGCGAGCCGGAGGGTTTCCGAAAGATTACTTATTACACCGACCGTCCGGATGTGATGTCGAAGTTCACAACCACCATCACGGCGGATAAAAAGCGTTATCCGGTGCTGCTTTCCAACGGGAATAAAACCGGCGGCGGCAATCTTTCAGACGGCCGCCATTGGGTGAAATGGGCGGATCCGTTTGCCAAGCCGAGCTATCTCTTTGCTTTGGTGGCGGGCGGTTTTGCGGTTACGAAAGACAGTTTTACCACCCGCAGCGGGCGCAAGGTGGCGGTTGAGTTTTATACCGCCGAAGCGGACAAGCCGAAAGTGCCGTTTGCAATAGAATCGCTGAAACACGCGATGAAGTGGGACGAGACGCGCTTCAGCCTCGAATATGATTTGGATATGTTTATGGTTGTGGCGGTGGGCGATTTCAATATGGGTGCGATGGAAAACAAAGGTCTCAATATTTTCAACACCAAATATGTGCTGGCCGACAGCCGGACCGCTACCGATGCGGATTTCGAAGGCATCGAGTCGGTTATCGGGCACGAGTATTTCCACAATTGGACGGGCAACCGCGTCACCTGCCGCGACTGGTTCCAGCTTTCGCTCAAAGAAGGTCTGACTGTGTTCCGCGATCAGGAGTTTTCGGGCGACCGTGCAGGACGCGAAGTGCGGCGTATTGAAAACGTGCGGCTCCTGCGCCAACACCAGTTTCCCGAAGATGCGGGGCCGACCGCTCATCCGGTGCGCCCCGCCAGCTATGAGGAGATGAATAATTTTTACACCATGACCGTGTATGAGAAAGGTGCGGAAGTGGTGCGTATGTATCATACCCTGCTGGGCGAAGAGGGTTTCCAAAAGGGCATGAAACTGTATTTCCAACGCCATGACGGGCAGGCGGTCACCTGCGACGATTTCCGCGCGGCGATGGCGGATGCGAATGAAACCAATCTCGACCGGTTCGCGCTGTGGTACAGCCAAGCCGGTACGCCTGTTTTGGACGTATCGGGCCGTCTGAAAGACAACGGCGATTATGTGCTGACGGTCAGACAAAGTATTCCCGCCACGCCCGACATGGCGGAAAAACAACCGATGATGATGCCGCTGAAAGTGGCCTTGCTGGATGCGGAAAGCGGCGTTCAGACGGCCTTCGGCTATCAGGGCGGGCATGTGTACGAGGCGGTGCTGGTGCTGGAAGAGGCCGAACAGGAATTTGTATTGGCCGGCGTAGGGCGCAGCGTAGTGCCATCGCTGTTGCGCGGTTTTTCCGCACCGGTGCATCTGAACTATCCGTATCGCAATGAAGAACTGGCATTGCTGCTGTCGCACGATACCGATGCCTTTGCCCGTTGGGAGGCGGCGCAAACACTGTACCGCCGCGCAGTGGCCGCCAACGAATACGCGCTCGCTCAGGGGCTGCCGCTGCCCGGACACGGCGGATTGCTGGCGGCGGTAGGCTATGTATTGCGCGCTGATGTGAATCCCGCGTTTAAAACCCTGCTGCTGCAAGTGCCGTCTGAAGCCGAATGTTGGGCGGATCGAAACGAAATCGACCCGCTGCGCGTTCATCAGGCACGGGAAGCCCTGTTGGATTTAATCGCCCGAACCTACGCCGACGAAATCGCCGGATTGCTCCTGAACGCACAGAATCAGGAAGAGCAGGGCGGCGGGGAGGTGTACGAATACGATCCCGACCGCGCCGGATGGCGCGCGCTGCGGAATGCGATGCGCGCGCTGGCATTGCGTGCCGAGCCGGAAACCATAGACTTTATCGCGCTCGAATACGACAAAATGGCGAAAAACATGACCCACGAATGGGGTATGCTTTCTGCCGCCAACCATCATGAAAGCGACAAACGCAACGGATTATTGGCCAAATTTGCCGCCAAGTTCGCCGACGACGCGCTGGTGATGGACAAATATTTCACGCTCGTCGGCAGCAGCCGCCGCAGCGATACGCTCCAGCAGGTTCGGACAGCCTTAAACCATCCGAAATTCAGCTTGGAAAACCCGAACAAAGCGCGTTCGCTGTTGGGCAGCTTCAGCCGCAACGTGCCGCATTTCCATGCGGAAAACGGCAGCGGCTATGCTTTTATCGCGGAAAAAGTGTTGGAAATCGACCGCTTCAATCCGCAAGTTGCCGCGCGTCTGGTACAGGCATTCAATATCTGCAACAAGCTCGAGCCCAAACGCCGCGCGTTGATGACCGCCGAACTGCAACGCATCGCCGCGCAAGAAGGTTTGTCGAAAGACGTGGGTGAAATTGCGGGCAAGATTCTGGCCTAATACGGATTGCCGTTGCTGAAAGGCCGTCTGCAAAATGCGGTTTGCCCGTTTTGCAGACGGCCTTTTTATGCCCGCGAAGGTTATTTTTTCCAGTATGCCGGTGTAAACAGCATCAGTACGGTGAAAATTTCCAAACGCCCCAACAGCATAACGGCGGTACATAAGCCTTTTTGTACGGCTGTCAGCCCTGCGTAATTGTAGGCGGGGCCGATTTCGCCCAAGCCCGGGCCGGCGTTGGTGATGCAGGCAATTACGGCGGTAAAGGCGGTAACGAAGTCCAAACCCGAAGCCATCAGGAGGAAGCTGAACAAGACAACGGTCATGAAATAGACAAAAATAAACGACATCACCGCCAATGCCATGCGTTCGGGAATGGAGCGGCTGTTTACCTTAACGGTGCGGACGGCGCGCGGGTGCAGCAATATGGTCATTTCGCGCAGGCTGAATTTGAACAAAACCAGCGCGCGCACGTTTTTAATGCCGCCGCCCATCGAGCCGGAACAGGCAAGCAGATTGGAGAGGAAGAACATCCACAGGGAAACAAACAGCGGCCAAGTACCGAAATCGGCATTGGCAAAGCCGCTGGCCAAACCGATGGAGATGAAGTTGAAGCCGACAAAGCGCAAGGCTTCTTCCGGCGTGCTGTAAACCTGTTGCTGCCAGAGATACAGAGCCGCCGCCGAGATACTGCCGAACAATACCAGCAACAACATACGGCATTCTTCGTCTTTCCAATACACTTTTAGCGAACGGTTGCCGAATGCGCTGAAATGGCTGGCGAAATTGATGGCTCCAAACAGGGTAAACAAGGCAATCGTGGCTTCTACGGCGGGCGAATCGAAATGGGCAATGCTGTCGTCGTGGGTGGAAAAGCCGCCCAAAGCAACGGTGGACATCGCATGGCACAGCGCGTCAAACCAGCTCATGCCGGCCCAATACAGAGATAAGAATGCCGCCAGCGTGGTCAGACTGTAAAACAGCCACAGCTTTTTCGCCACTTGGGAAATGCGCGGTGCCATTTTACTGTCTTTGTCCACTCCCGGGATTTCCGCTTTGAACATCTGCGTGCCGCCTACGCCCAGCATCGGCAGAATCGCCACAGCCAATACGATAATCCCCATGCCGCCCAGCCAGTTGAGCATATGCCGCCAGAAGTTCAGCGTGGGCGGCAGCGAGTCCAAACCGCTGATAACGGTTGCACCGGTAGTGGTCAGCCCCGACATTGCTTCAAAAAACGCATCGACAAAGCTCATCGACGGCATATACAGATAAATCGGCATGGCGGCGGACACGGCAAAAGCGACCCACAACATCATCACCAGCGTAAAGCCGTCGCGTACCCGCATTTCGCGTTGGTAGCGCATGGTCAGAATCCATACGGTACACGAGCCGATAAGTGTTACCAAAACAGTACGGGCAAAGGCGGAAAACGTACCGTCTGCCGTAAAGTGCGCCATCAGTGTCGGCACCAGCATCAGCAGCGAAAACAATACGCCGAGCTTGGACAGGATATGGATAATCGGGATAACTTTATACATGTATGGAACATACCGTCTGACAACGGCGGGATTCAAAAATACGGAATAATGCCGTCTGCAAAATGATATGCGGGCGCATTTTTACAGACGGCTTTTGATTATACCGAAGATAATATAGTCGAATAAAATAAGAATGAGACAAGGCAGCGAAGCCGCAGACAGTACACATAGTACGGCAAGGCAAAGCAACGCTGTATCATTCTTATTTTAAATGACTATATAAGGCAGCCTTGGCATGGAAAGCGTATCGTGGGCAATCAATCGATACGGCAGTAGGCAACTTCCAAAATTTCAATGGTTTCCGCACCGTCCGGCCCGCGCAATACTACCTCGTCTCCTTCACGGGCTTTAATCAGGCAGCGGGCAAGCGGCGAAATCCATGAGATTTTGTTTTGGGCGGTATCGATTTCGTCCACGCCGACAATTTTTACCGTCTGTTCGCTGCCGTCGCCGCGCAGCAGGGTTACCGTTGCACCGAAAAAAACTTGGTCGGTCGGCTCGCGCTGTTCCGGATCGACGACTACGGCGGCTTCCAAACGCTTGGTCAAAAAGCGGATACGGCGGTCGATTTCGCGCATACGGCGTTTGCCGTAAAGATAGTCGCCGTTTTCGCTGCGGTCGCCGTTGCCTGCCGCCCAGTTGACAACCTGCACGATTTCGGGACGTTCTTTATTGACAAGCTGGTACAGCTCGTCTTTCAATGCCTGCCAGCCGACAGGCGTAAGATAGTTTTTGGTTTCGGTAGTCATGTGCTTGCGGAAAAACAGAGTGCGCGTATTTTAGCTTAATTTGGTGTTGCGCGGAAATTTGCGCGTAAAATCCGCAGGCCGGGCAAAATCCGCTAAAATGACGGCTTGTTTTACAGACGGCCTCAAACAATGCTGGTATTAGGAATTGAATCTTCTTGTGACGAAACAGGTGTTGCCTTATACGACACCGAACGCGGTTTGCTGGCGCACCACCTGCACACCCAAATGGCCATGCACGCCGAATACGGAGGCGTGGTGCCGGAGCTGGCGAGCCGCGACCACATCCGCCGCCTCGTGCCGCTGACCGAAGGCTGCCTGCAGGAGGCGGGTGTCGGTTACGGC
Organism: Neisseria animalis; assembly: GCF_900636515.1. Classification (NCBI taxonomy): domain Bacteria; kingdom Pseudomonadati; phylum Pseudomonadota; class Betaproteobacteria; order Neisseriales; family Neisseriaceae; genus Neisseria; species Neisseria animalis. Next base: position 1,734,087 of record NZ_LR134287.1, on the reverse strand, counting down.
GACATCGACGCGGTTGCCTTTACGCAGGGGCCGGGTTTGGGCGGTGCGCTGCTGGCAGGTTCGAGCTATGCCAACGCGCTGGCGTTTGCGCTGGATAAGCCTGTGATTCCGGTGCACCATTTGGAAGGGCATTTGTTGTCGCCGCTCTTGGCGGACGACAAACCCGAATTTCCGTTTGTAGCTTTGCTGGTGTCGGGCGGGCATACGCAGTTTATGGCCGTGCGCGGCATCGGCGATTACACGCTGCTGGGCGAGAGTGTGGACGATGCGGCGGGCGAAGCGTTTGATAAAACCGCCAAGCTGTTGGGGCTGCCTTATCCGGGCGGGGCGAAACTTTCGGAGCTGGCCAGACTCGGCCGTGCCGATGCCTTCCAATTTCCACGCCCCATGCTGCATTCGCATGATTTGCAGATGAGTTTTTCCGGCTTGAAAACCGCCGTGCTGACTGCAGTGGAAAAAGTGCGCGCCGAAAGCGGCGGTAATGAGATTCCCGAGCAAACACGCAACGACATCTGCCGCGCCTTTCAGGACGCAGTGGCGGACGTGCTGGTGGCTAAGTCGAAAAAAGCCTTGCTGGATACAGGGTTCCGCACCTTGGTGGTGGCGGGCGGCGTGGGCGCAAACTGGAAGCTGCGTGACGAATTCAGCCGTCTGACGGTACAGAGGCCGTCTGCAAATAAAAAGCAATCCCACCCCGAAGAAGCGGTAAAAGTGTATTTCCCGCCGCTGGCATACTGTACCGACAACGGTGCGATGATTGCTTTCGCCGGTGCGATGCGCTTGCATAACCGGCAGGAAGCGGGGGCATTTAATGTGAAACCGCGCTGGCCGCTGGCGGATATCGTGCAGCAAGGGTAAAGGCCGTCTGCAAATCTGTTGGCAATCCGTTACAAGCCGTCTGCATCATCACAGCCGTTGAAGGCAGATTTTGCAGACGGCTTTTTTGTCGGGCTGGGACGGCTGTTGTACATCAAGGCGGGTACGGGCGGCGTTTGGCGACGTTTATCTCGTGCATTAACCCGAAGCGGTACAGCGTTGCGGGATTTTTCCAAGAATGGGATTAACTAGGCTATTGAATTGAATGGTTTTCTTCCTGTGTGATTGGTATTGTCTGCGGCTTGGTTGAAAGGCCGTCTGCAAATCTGTTGGCAATCCGTTACAAGCCATCTGCATCATCACAACCGTTACTGGCGGATTTTGCAGACGGCTTTTTTGTCGGGTTGGGACGGCTGTTGTACATCAAGGCGGGTACGGGCGGCGTTTGGCGGCGATTGTCTCGTTTATTAACCCGAAGCGGTACGGCGCTGCGGGATTTTGCCCCAAGAATGGGTTTGGCAAAACTGTTGAAGCAGCAGGTTGCCGCCCGTATGACTGGTATTGTCTGCGGCTCGGTTGTTTGGCTTGGTGGAGCGTTGTCCGATGATATGCTGTGAAGGGAAAACGTGATTTTGCAGACGGCCTTTGACGGTTTGCCGGAAAACCATGCCGTCTGCAAAATCGGGCAAAACGGTTTTGCTGCCTGATGGAGCGTAGCGGTTTGGCTGTGTTGCCGAAAGAGCGGGCGGGACGATGTTTTTAGCATGAAAAGCAGTATTGCGCTCGGATTTTCAGTATAATGTCGAATTAACATTCTTTTTCTTTTTATTGTTGAAATCTAATGAATACTTCACATTCCAGTTTGTTTGACCGACTGTTCCGCTTGAGCGAAAACGGCACGAATGTCCGCACGGAGCTGATGGCGGGTTTAACCACGTTTTTGACCATGTGCTACATCATCATCGTCAATCCGCTGATTTTGGGCGAGGCGGGTATGGATATGGGCGCGGTGTTTGTGGCAACCTGTATCGCCGCCGCCATCGGCTGCTTCGTGATGGGCTTTGTCGGCAATTATCCGATTGCGCTTGCGCCGGGCATGGGCTTGAACGCTTACTTTACCTTTGCCGTGGTCAAAGGCATGGGCGTGCCTTGGCAGGTAGCTTTGGGTGCGGTGTTTATGTCGGGCATTATTTTTATCGTATTCAGCCTGTTTAAAGTGCGCGAGATGTTGGTAAACGCGCTGCCCATGGGTTTGAAAATGTCGATTGCCGCCGGTATCGGCCTGTTTTTGGCATTGATTGCGCTCAAAGGCGCGGGTGTGATTGTCGATAATCCGGCAACGCTGGTCGGCTTGGGCGATGTGCACGAGCCTTCGGTGTTGCTGGCGATGGCGGGTTTCGCGATGGTGGTGGTATTGGGTTATTTCCGCATCCGCGCCGCACTCATCATCACGATTCTGGCACTGACTGCGGTGTCGTCGCTGCTGGGCTTGAGCGAGTTTAAAGGCGTAGTCGGCAGCGTGCCGAGTGTTGCGCCGACGTTTATGCAGATGGATTTCGAAGGTTTGTTCACCGTCAGCATGGTCAGCGTGATTTTCGTATTTTTCTTGGTGGACTTGTTTGACTCCACAGGCACGCTGGTCGGCGTATCCCACCGCGCCGGTCTACTGGTCGACGGCAAACTGCCGCGTCTGAAACGCGCATTGCTGGCGGATTCCACCGCGATTGTCGCCGGTGCGACCATGGGTACGTCTTCGACCACGCCTTATGTAGAAAGCGCGGCGGGCGTGGCGGCAGGCGGACGCACCGGTCTGACCGCCGTAACAGTCGGCGTATTGATGCTGGCTTGTCTGGTGTTCGCACCGCTGGCGCAGAGTGTGCCCGCATTCGCCACCGCACCCGCGTTGCTGTATGTGGGCGTGCAGATGCTGCGTAGTGCCAAAGAGATTGATTGGGACGACATGACCGAAGCCGCTCCCGCTTTCCTGACCATTGTCTTCATGCCGTTTACTTACTCGATTGCAGACGGCATCGCCGTCGGCTTCATCAGCTATGCGGTGATTAAGCTGCTGTGCGGCCGTGCGAAAGACGTACCGCCGATGGTATGGGTAGTAGCCGTATTGTGGGCGGTTAAGTTCTGGTATTTGGGCGGCTAAAAGATTTTGCCGCATCAAAGGCCGTCTGCAAAATGCCTGTTTTGAATCGGGCGTTTTGCAGACGGCCTTTTGCTGTTTTGCGCGGCCGTTTCGGCAGGTTTAGCGGCTGATTTGGGAATGTTGGGGTTTTATGTTATCATTGCAAGCTATCAAACTTATGGTTTCATTGAAACTTTCAATTTTACTTTTCTTCCGCGCCTGAACGGATACCGTGTATGGCCGTCTGAAAATTTCCATTTCATTTAACGATAAAATATGAAGGAATGTTGAGTATGTTCTCATTTATCCGACAAAAATCGTCGTTTAATCCGGTGGTGATTAGCACTACCTTATTATCCGTTTTGTCTTTGCTTGCCGCTACCTTGTTGGTTCCTGAGGCGACGCAGAATATGTTGGACTTGGCTAAAACAGCGATTTTCAAGCATTTTAGCTGGTTTTACATTTTGATTGTTTCCGTTTTCCTGCTGTTTCTGATTTTGGTCAGTCTCGGTAATCTCGGCAGTATCAAGCTCGGTTCGGACGAGGAAGAGCCGGAGTTTTCGTTTATGTCGTGGCTGGCGATGCTGTTTGCCGCCGGCATGGGCGTGGGCTTGATGTTTTTCGGCGTGGCAGAGCCTTTGTCACATTTCACTTCGCCAATCAGTAACGGTAATGCACAGTCTGCCATGCTGCACACGTTTTTCCACTGGGGTATCCATGCTTGGGCGGTATACGGTGTGATTGCGTTGGCGCTGGCTTATTTCGGCTTCCGCTACAAGCTGCCGCTGGCATTGCGCTCCTGCTTTTATCCGCTTTTGAAAGATAAAATTAACGGCGGTTTCGGCGATGCGATTGATGTGATGGCATTGGTGGCAACGCTGTTCGGTATCATCACAACGCTGGGTTTTGGTGCGGCGCAGATGAGTTCGGGGCTGCAGCAAATCGGTTGGATTGCCGAGAGTAATTTCGGTTTGCAGATTGCGGTGATTGTCGTGGTTATGTCGCTGGCGGTGATTTCGGCCGTATCGGGCGTGGGTAAGGGTGTGAAAATCCTGAGCGAAACCAATTTGGTGCTGGCGGCTTCATTAATGCTGTTTGTATTGGTAAGCGGCCCGACTTTGTACCTGCTGTCGGCATTCAGTGATAACTTGGGTTTTTATTTGTCCAATTTGGTGGAATTGAGTTTCAAAACTTATACTTACGAGCCGGATAATACTTCTTGGTTCAGCGGTTGGACGATTCTTTATTGGGCGTGGTGGTGTTCTTGGGCTCCGTTTGTCGGCCTGTTTATCGCCCGTATCTCCAAAGGCCGTACCATTCGGGAGTTTGTGTTCGGCGTATTGGCTGTACCGAGCGTGTTCAGTATTTTGTGGTTTACCGTATTCGGCAACAGCGCAATCTGGCTGGATACCCATGTGGCTGACGGTGCGTTGGCTGCCATGACCGGCTCGCCCGAAACGCTGTTGTTTGCGTTCTTGGATTATTTGCCGCTGTCTGCCATCAGCAGCGTGGTTGCTTTGATTATCATTGCATTGTTTTTCATTACTTCCGCCGACTCGGGTATTTATGTGCTGAATAATATTGCTTCGCGCGACAAAGGCATGGCGGCACCGAAATGGCAGGCTGTCATGTGGGGCGTGCTGATGTCGGCGGTGGCCATTGCTTTATTGGGCAGCGGCGGCTTGGGCGTGTTGCAGACCATGACGCTGATTACCGCGCTGCCGTTTGCCGTATTGATGCTGCTGATGGCGTTCAGCTTGTGGAAGGCTTTGGTGAATGACAAAAAATATTTTAGTGCGAAAATCACGCCGACCAGTATTTTTTGGACGGGCGAGCGTTGGAAAGAGCGGTTGGAGCAGATGTTGAACCACTCGCAAGAGGGGGATATCCGCAGTTTCTTGAAATATACCGCTTTGCCTGCCATGCGGGAGCTGAGTAGTGAAATGTCGTCTGAGTATGGTTTGAGTACGCAGATTAATGTGATGTTCGATCAGTCGGAGCCGGCGGTGGAGCTGGTGGTGGAAAAAGCGACGGTTCGTAATTTTGTGTACGGTATCAAATCGGTTGAGCAGGAAGTTGCGGAGCAGTTGGTGGAAGAAGACTACCTGCCGCATATCCGTAAAACGCAAACTTATTTGCCGATTACTTATTTTGCAGACGGCAGAACAGGTTACGATGTGCGCTATATGAGCCGTGAAGAGCTGATTGCGGATATTTTGAAACAGTACGAGCGTTATCTGAGCCTGCTGGGTAATGTCGGACAGGAAATGATGGCGCACGAGCAGAGCGAGTTGGCAGAGTAAGCGTTGTATAGTCATTTAAAATAAGAATGATACAGCGTTGCTTTGCCTTGCCGTACTATGTGTACTGTCTGCGGCTTCGCTGCCTTGTCTCATTCTTATTTTATTCGACTATATTTTCTGTATCCAAGCAAAGCCGTTCGGGATAATCGGAAGATTGCCCCGAACGGCTTTTTTATTGTTTGGGCGGAAAAGAGCGGTTCGCTTGCGGGAAGTTGGAGAGCAGCAAAAGCCGTCTGCAAAATGCGGTTTTGCAGACGGCCTTATTTCAATAATGTCATGATGCCAAGTTTAAATTAACACGATGTCGTATTGCTCTTGCGTGTAGGCGGTTTCTACTGCCAATGAAATCGGTTTGCCGATGAAGGCAATCAGCATGGCAAGCGACTGGGATTCTTCGTCTAAAAAGAGGTCGATGACGTTGGGTGCGGCGAGAATGCGAAACTCTTTGGCATCATAGCGGCGGGCTTCGCGGACGATTTCCCGTTGGATTTCGTAGCAGATGGTTTGCGGTGTTTTCAGGCGGCCGCGCCCTTGGCAGGAGGGGCATGGTTCGCATAGGATTTGGTTGAGGTTTTCACGCGAGCGTTTGCGGGTAAGCTCGACCAGTCCCAAGCTGGTAAAGCCGTTGAGGGTAACGCGGGTGCGGTCGAAACTCAGGGCTTTGGCAAGCTCTTGCAAGACGGCTTCGCGGTGTGAATCCTGTGCCATGTCGATAAAGTCGATGATGATGATGCCGCCGAGATTGCGTAGCCGTAGCTCGCGGGCGATGATGTGGCAGGCTTCGAGATTGGTGCGGAAGATGGTCTCATCGAAATTGCGCGCGCCGACAAAGCCGCCGGTGTTGACATCGATGGTGGTCATCGCTTCGGTGGATTCGATGATGAGATAGCTGCCGAAGTTCAGGTTGACGCGCGGTTGCAGAGCGCGGCTGATTTCTTGTTCGACGTTGTGGGTTTCAAACAGTGGGCGGTCGCCTTTGAACAGCTCGATTTTATCGACTGCGCCTTGTACGTATTGTTCGGCAAACGACAGCATTCTGCGGCAGTTTTCGGTGGAATCGACGAGAATTTTCTGTGTGTCGATGCTGAACATATCGCGCAAGACGCGTAAGGCCAGCGGCAAATCCTGATAGAGCAGGGTTTCGGGCGGTTGGGTTTTGGATTGGAGTTGGATATTTTCCCAAACTTTGGTGAGGTAGCTGATGTCTGCTTGAAGCTGTTCGTCGCTGGCGTTTTCGGCATTGGTTCGGATAATGTAGCCGTGTCCCGCTTCTTCGGGCAGCAGGTTGAGCAGGCGGTCGCGTAGGTTTTGGCGTTCGGTTTCGTCTTCGATGCGTTGGGAAATACCGATGTGTTCGTCTTGCGGCAGGTGGACGAGAAAGCGTCCCGCCAGCGAAATTTGAGTGGAAAGCCTTGCGCCTTTTGTATTGATAGGGTCTTTGATAACCTGAACCAGAATGGTTTGCCCTTCAAACAGCATATGCTCGATGCGCTGCGTTTCATCGGGATTGCGGCGTTGTTCCAAAACATCAACAATGTGCAGGAAAGCGGCACGTTCCAAACCGATGTCGATAAATGCGCTCTGCATACCGGGCAATACGCGCCGCACCACGCCCAAATAGATGTTGCCGACCAAGCTGTGTTCGCTGTTGCGCTCGATATGCAGCTCGCAGATATTGTTTTCTTCCAATACCGCTACGCGCGTTTCCTGAGGGGTAATGTTGACGAGTACGGTTTCCGGCGGACGTATGGTGTCTTTGGGAATCGGGATTCCGGCTAACATAATCGGTTCCAATCAATATAAAAAAACTTTTGCAATCGGTTCTCAAGCGAAAACAGATGGCAAAAGCAGTTTTGCTGTCTTACCCTGACCAAAGCCGATATGATACTGCAAAATATTGTGTTTTTCCATTGCAGGGAAAGGCCGTCTGCAAAAATTTCAGACGGCATACTCTTGTAAAAAATGCCGTCAGCCCATATAGTATCAGGACAATCAGCGAAAGACATATTATGCAACCCGTAACCATGTATACCGGTGCGTTCTGCCCTTATTGCCTGATGGCGAAAAAGCTGCTTGCCGCGGCAGGCGTAACCGAAATTAAAGAAATCCGCGTCGATCAAAACCCTGCTGATTTTGCCGAGATGCAGCAACTTTCCGGCCAGCGCAGTATTCCCCAGATTTTTATCGGTGATACACACGTCGGCGGCTTTACCGATTTATACGCCTTACAGCAAAAAGGTGAGCTGGTAGAATTACTTGAATCATAACTCTTTGAATGATAGGAAATAAAATGTCAGAAGAACTGCAACCCGTATTCAGTATCGAGCGACTGTACGTTAAAGATTTGTCTTTGGAAGTACCGCATGCGCCGCAGATTTTCTTGGAAAACGGCGAGCCTGAAGTTGATATGCGCGTATCGACCACCAATGCCAAGCTGGAAGACGGCATTTACAGCGTGGACGTAACCATCACGGTAACGGCCAAGTTGAACAGCGAACGCACCATGTTCTTAAACGAAGTAACCCAAAGCGGTATTTTCCGTTTGGAGAACATTCCCGAAGAAGATGCCCAACTGCTGCTTGGCGTAGCCTGCCCGAACATTTTGTTCCCCTATGCGCGCGAAGCCATCTCCAGTACCGTTACCCGCGCCGGTTTCCCGCCGGTATTGCTTGCCCCCATCAACTTTGAAGCGTTGTACCAACAGCAGCAAGAAGGTAACGCATAACTTGCGTAACCGTTGCATTTTGAAGCAAAAAGGCCGTCTGCAAAATTTTGCAGACGGCCTTTTTATTTTCAATTCATGATAATGGTGCAAAAGGGGGGAGGGTGGTTGGAGCATTTGGCAGTCAATATTATTTTGAGTTATTTTTTAATGTCTATCTTTATCATTTTAATTGTGATGTGGGCAATGCGGTTAAAAGAAAATGATTATTTTGCTGCTCGCATACCGACATCAGATCTTGTAAAACTTCCAAAGCATTCCATTCCAAACCCGTACAGTATTGTACAAATTCAAAAATATCCAAACGGCGGTCTCCTGTTTCAACTTTTCCAATAAACGAATAAACCACCCCTAAACGGTCTGCCAACGCGCGTTGGGATAAGCCTAATTCCAAGCGACGCTGGGTAAATAAATGCCGTAGGTAAGTCAGTTCGACAGAGTGTACTGATAAGCGCATATTCCTCATTGCACCAATTTTAGGTACAATGCTATTTGCTCCCATTTTAGGTGCAAATAATATAAAATATCATATATGAATATCATACCAATACATCAGGAGACACCGCTCTCTTTAATCCGCCAATCAATTATTGAAGAATATTTAAGTGATGTCCAAACTTATCCATGGATAGTTACATTCTCCGGCGGTAAAGACAGCACACTGGTTGCCCATCTTGTTTTTGAAGCCTTGTTGGAACTTCCTCCATCGTTACGCCGCCGCCAAGTTCATTTTGTTTCAAACGATACTTTGGTAGAAAGTCCGCTGGTGGTGCAGCATATGCGCGGCACATTGGAAAAAATCCTGCGTGCCGCTGAAATTTATAAGTTGCCCGTTAATGGTGAAGTGACTACGCCCAAATTAAGCGAAACTTTTTGGACGTTATTGATTGGCAAAGGTTATCCCTCACCCAACCGAAGTATGCGCTGGTGTACCGACCGTTTGAAAATCGAACCGACCAGTGGTTTTATCAAAAACAAAGTGAGTGAAAGCGGTGCTGCCATCATTATTTTGGGCGTGCGTAAGGATGAATCGGCTACCCGAAAAGCCAGTATTGAGAGCCATCAAAATATTGAAAACTCCAATCTGACTCCGCACAGCAGCTTGGCAAATGCCTTTGTGTACCGGCCGATTGTCGATTTGAGTACCGATGACGTATGGGAGTTTCTCGCTTCGCACAATCCGCCTTGGGGAGGTACGCACGACAGCCTGATTAAGTTGTACCGCGAAGCGGCGGGCGGAGAGTGTCCGATTGTGTTGTCTCAAGACGAAGCACCCGGTTGCGGCACCAATTCCAGCAGATTTGGTTGCTGGACTTGTACGGTGGTCAATAAAGATAAGAGTTTGCAGGGTTTTGTTGATGTGGGAAAAACAGAATATCAGCCTTTGATTGAATTTCGTGATTGGTTGGTGGAAATTCGGAATCTGCCGGAATACCGGCAGGTGGAACGGCGAAACGGTACGGTAACCATCAAGCAGGGCAAGCATATTCCCGGCCCGTTTACTGTGGAAGCACGACAGATGATTTTACAGCGGTTGCTGGATGTGCAGACGGCCTACGGCAACGAGTTAATCACTCAGGAAGAAATCGAACTTATCAAACAGATTTGGGCGCAAGACCTTATCCAGACTTACACAAGGAAAAATGCATGAATACGGAAATACAGGAACAAGTCGGCGATTTGCTGCTGTGGAGTGAGCCGGAGGCTAAAAAGCTGATGGAAGAGATTGCGCTTGAGCATGGGGTAGCAGTAGATGCCATCGCAGAGTTGGTAGCATGGGAACGGGAGCAGCAGGAGAAAATACGCCGTCGCGGGATGACGGATATGTTTGATGATGTTTTTGGTAATTCAAAATACTGGAAATAAGAAATATGTGGATTCATTCAATCAAATTACGCAACTTCAAATCTTACGATAATGCTGCATTCAGTTTTCCCACGCCTGAAGATGGTAAAAATATCGTGTTAATCGGTGCACAAAACGGCCATGGCAAAACCACGCTTTTAGAAGCGGTTTATTTGTGCCTGTACGGCAAAGATGCTATCAGCCACTTGCAGCGTGCGGGTTTGAATACGCAGAAAAGCAGTTATCCCGAATTTCTTAAATCTGCCCTGTATCACGAAGCCGAAACCAAATACGGCCAGTACACCATGAGTTTGGAAATCGAAATCCGCCAGAATTACCGTGAAGCCCAACACGGCTTGCGTATCCGGAGAAAGTGGCATTTTGGAAGCGACCGCAATGTATTCTCGGGTGAGTACGGCAGCAGTGTAACCGCTGAAATCATGAAAAACGGCGTCTATAATCTGATTGATGAAAAAGATCTTGACAAATACATCAACGCATTTGCTCTGCCGTTTGATTATGCGCCGTTTTTCTTTTTTGACGGCGAGAAAATCGTTCAAACGGCGCAGCAGAGCGGCACCGGTTTATGGTTGAATACCGCGCTGAAAGGTTTGTTGGGTGTAACATTATTGGAAAAACTGCGGGTCAGTCTGAAAGATTACCGCAGTAAATGTATTTCCGAAGGGGCAACCGCAAAAATGCAGGATGATTTGCGTAAGGCGGAAACCAACCTGCAATCGGCAGAAGCGGTTTTGCAAGTGACGCAGGAAGAGTTTGCTGAAGCAGATAAAAAATGGCAGCAGGCGGCAGCTAAGCGCGAACAACTGATGCAGCAGTTGGGTGGCGGCAGCGATATCCGTACTTCTGAAGATTTACTGCGTCAACGTGAACGGCTGGAAAAAGAAATGGCCGAATTCGAGGAAAAGGTTAAGGCTGCGATTAAGGCTATGCCGTTGGCATTTTTACCTAGGGAAAATTTGAAAGTATTGCAGCAGCAGTTGCAAAAAGAGAAAAACCGCCTGAATCATGAAGCAGGCAAAAACCAAATTGCTGAAAAAGTAGATGATTTTTGGAATGCGTTTGTTTCCAGCGATAAAGTCAATCAGGCGTTGGGGGCAATGGCCAATATGATTTTGAGCCAGCCTTTGATGAAAGAGGCGGTCAAAGACTGCTGGGAGGATTTATTTTATCCTCTGCCGTCCGAATGTGCCGATAAGATTGAACACAATTATCTATCGGTTAATGCTCATGCTGAGATTCAAAACGAAATCAGCCGGTTACGGGGAATGCCGCAAGAGCAGATCGGTACATTTTTGGCTGAAAATGAAAAACGGGAGGAGGAGCGCAAAAAGATTTTGGCAGAAATCGAATTACTGAGAGGAACCAATAAAGACGAATTGGTTGAACAGTTGAAAAAAACCAATGAAGAGACGGAAAAATTTAAAGAGCAGGTAGGCTATCTGAACAGTAATGTTATCCGCCAAAAGAAAGACTACCAACGCTTTCAGAAAGAGGTCGGGGATTTACAGGATAAAATCAGCGACAGTAATCCGCGCCTGCTTAAATCACGCAGAGCGGGTGAAGTGGATAAGGTGATTATCCGTTTGACTGAGGAACTGCTGAAAAGGAAAGTTAAAGAAGTTGGTGAAGCGGCAACGCGTATCAATCGTGCCATTGCGCATGACGAGCGTATCGACAGAATCCGTGTGGAAAGCGATGGGCGTATGGGTATCTTTGGTCGAGACGGCTATGAGTCACGTGTAGATTTGTCAGCAGGGCAAATGCAGATTTTAATTATGTCGCTGGTATCGGCTCTGGCGGAAGTAACCCGTTATCATGCGCCGTTTATCATCGATACCCCTCTGGCACGTTTGGATGAAGGACATCGGGAAGGTTTGTTCAGGCACTGGTGTAATTTGGATCAGCAGGTAATTTTATTGTCTCAGGATACGGAAATTACACCGGAAGTGTGCCGACGTTTAGAACCTCATGTCAGCCGTACTTATCTCGTGGAGGCGGAATCTTTAGACAGTGCGGGGGCGCGCTCGCGTGTCGTTGCCGATGTGTATTTTGAATAAAGGGGAAAAGAATGTACCAAGTGGACAATATAAACGGCTGGGATACTGATTATTTCCATACGCTGATGGGTGAGAAGCGGATTATTTCCAGTAAGGAAGCGAAAGATATTCGTGAAAAATTGATGGATTCGGGAGCGTTGCCGCCATTGGATAATAATTTCGATTGGGCGATGCTGTGTATCGGTTATTGTTTTGCTAAGGGCTTTACTGAATCGTCACACCGTTTGATTCCTGCGCCGACAGGAAAGGGTGGGATAGAGATACCCTCTTTCCAAACCTGTTTTCAGGATTACTCACGACTGTGGCTGGCTTTGCTGAGTGAAACTTTGTTCCGCTTAAATCCCGATAAAGCTGTCACCAAAGATGATTTATATACATTGATTCAAACGCTTTGGCATACGGGTGCGGTCGAATTGGATAGTTTCTGGGAGGGATGCAAACGCTTCAAGCCCGATTCTGATTTGGAGGCGCGGCAGGCGTTTTTGAATGAATTGACTGAGTTGGCCGTTAAAAATGCCGGGAAAGCCCATTTTACAGACGGCCTTGCCGATACGGATAGCGAGGTGCTGTCTGAAAACCGGGAACAGTATTTGCGCGGTGCGTTCCAACGCTTGGGTATTCCTGTGAGAGAGTTGAATTTCAGCCACGCCGGAGCGCGTTATGATATTTACCGTCTGCGGTTGAGCAAATATGCCGATTTGGAAAAATATCATCAGGGTTTGTGTTCTGAGCTTGGGATTAAAGAAAATGCGCTGCATATCGTACCGTGTTATAACAATGAAAGTCATGCATATGATGTCAAATTGTTGCGTCCTGAAAAGCAGTGGCACAAGCTCGGTGCGACCAAATTTGCCGAAGCGCTGGAGGGATACGACCAAGATTATATTTTGCCGGTATGTGTGGGCATAGATGAATACGGTAAAGCGCATTTTGAAGATTTGGCCGCTGCTCCGCATTTGTTGGTGGGCGGAACGACCGGCTCGGGCAAATCCGTATTTTTGCGTACCATGCTGCGCAGTTTGTTTGATTTGTGCAAAGGTCAGGATAAATTGGATGTTGCCATTCTTGATCCGAAAAAGGTGGATTATCTGGTCTTTGAAAAAGAAGAAGATTTATGGGAAGAGCGGATTTTAGATGATTATGATGAGATGTATCAATTTTTGGTTGATTCGGTGAATGAATCCGAGCAGCGCTATTCGCTGATGAAACAGTATGGCGCACAAAAAATCAGCCAGTTGCCGTTATCCGTTCGCCCGCGCTACCGTGTTATTGTGGTAGACGAGTTGGCCAATTTGAAAAAGCAGCACAACGGTATCGAAAAACAGTTGATGATGTTGGCGGAAAAAGCTCGTGCTTCCGGTATTCATTTGATTTTGGCAACGCAACGTCCGGATGCGCAGACTTTAGACGGAACGCTGCGCAGCAATCTGCCGGTTCGAATTGCCCTGAGTGTGCAAAAATCTACTGAATCTAAAATCATTCTGGACGAAACAGGGGCAGAGAAATTACTCGGTAAAGGTGACCATTTGGTCAAGTGGAATAACGGGTCGCCTTATTTTATGCACGGGTTTGATATTTAATCAGTTGTGACTAGGCCGTCTGAAATTGGATTACGTTCAGTAACCAACTTCAGACGGCCTTTTTATAGCAAGCTGCTTAATCTGCTTCATGTATACGTCTGCGGCACACAAACAGCAATACCGCCAGTACGGCCAAGCTGCCGGCCAGCCAGTTTGAGCCACCCATTTTCATGTAGGGGGTTTCGCCGGTGTAACCTTTAATATGGCCTTCCAATACGGTTTCGGTATTGGGTTCGGCTGCGGCGATGATGTTGCCTTTGGGTGAAATGATGGCGGTGGCACCGGTATTGGTGGCGCGTACCATGTAGCGGCCGAGTTCCATGGCGCGTGCTTGGGATTGCTGGAGCTGCTGGAACATGGCGTTGGAATCGCCGTACCAAGCCATGTTGCTGACGTTGGCAAGCAGGGTGGATTGGCGGGCGGTGGCGATGAGTTCGTCGCCGAAGCCGTCTTCATAGCAGATATTGAAGGCGACTTTTTGGCCTTTCATGTGTAAGGGGGTTTGGTTTTTCCCGCCGCTTTTGAAATCGGACAGGGGCATATTCATCAGTTTGTAAAGCGGGGCGGTAACAGCGCTCAGGGGTTTGTATTCGCCAAATGGGACGAGGTGGTTTTTGGCGTAGTAGGGCGGGGTGGCTTCGCCGTGGTAACGGTAAAGGTTGACGACGGCGTTTTCGTAGCCGTTGCCGTCTTCGGTGTACTGGCTGATGCCGAGTGCGAGTGCGCTGCCGTTGCTTTGGGCTTGTTCGGCAAATTGGGAGAGTATGCCGTTGGGCAGGTTTTGGCGCATGACGGGCAGGGCGGTTTCGGGCAGAATCACGATGTCTGCTCGGGTTTTGCTGACGTGTTCGTAGTATTTTTGTATGGTGGGAATGACTTGCTCTTCTTCCCATTTGAGGGTTTGGGCGATATTGCCCTGAACGAGGGCAACGGTGCTGGTTGTGCCGTCTTCGCGGGTAAAATCGGTTTCTTGGAAAATGTAGCCGGCGGTAACGACGGCCAAGCTGAAACACAAGGGCATTACGCGGTTTTTCAGACGGCCGGGGTTGTTGATCAGCAAGGCAAGCCATGCGCCGATAAAGGCTGTGGCAAGGGTAACGAGATGGATGCCGCCGACAGGCGCAAAGCCGGAGAGCGGGCTGGATTTGGTAATTTGGGAGTAGCCGAGCGCGCCCCAGCCGAATCCGGTAAACAGGGTTTCGCGCAGGTATTCGGTGAGCGTCCAGAGTATCGGCAGGATAAGGCCGGTTTTTAGCCAGCGGGCGTGATGGAATTTTTTCCACAACCAGAAGCAGAGTGCGGGATAGAGTGCGAGAAACGCCGGCAGCAGCAGGGTCATGGGCAGGGCGTAAAGGTTGGGCAGGCCGGAAACCTCGTGCAGGGCGGTATGTACCCAGTAAAATTGGCAGGTGTAGGCAACCAGCCCGAACAGGTAGGCGGTTGGTACGGCACGTTGGGGGCGCAGCTCAATCAGGCGGATAAGTGCAGCAAACAGCAGCGGCATCAGCCAGAAGTGGTAATAGGGGGCAAAAGTCAGCGGCGTGGCTGCGGCAATCAGGACAATCAGCGGCCAGTGCAGCAGCGGCATTTGCAGATAATGTTCGAGCTTGCGGGTGAGTTTCATACGCTTTGGAAAAGGTCGTCTGTAAAAGATAAAAATGCAGACGGCATATGGTTCATCGAAAAGGGTTAAGGTTTGGCGGCTTGGCGGTTTAGTGTTTTTTACCGAATATTTTTATGAGTGGCAGTACGACGGCGCAAACTGCCGCACCGGTAATAATGCCGACAATGAGGTTGGCAAGGTTGCCTGTTGCGCCGTCCAGCCATTGCTTGGCTTCTAAGAAGTGGTGGAGGGGAGCGAAATTGTGGGCAATCAGGCCGCCGCCGACCAAAAACATGGCAAGTGTGCCGATGATGCTCAATGCGCGCATAAACCACGGCATAAAGGCAATGATGCCGCGGCCGAACACAGCACCGCGCCCGCGGTTAATCAGGTAAATGCCGAAGTCATCGAGTTTGACGATCACGGCAACCAAGCCGTATACCAATACTGTCATGCCGATACCGATGGTGGCCAATACGAGGGATTGGGTCAATAGTCCGTATGATGTGCCGACAACGCCGAGGGCGATAATGATGATTTCGGCAGACAGGATAAAGTCTGTACGGATTGCGCCGGTAATTTTGGCTTTTTCATCGACGATTTCATCGGTTGCGTGGCCGTTTGCCGTTGTTTCGCGGCGGTGCAGCAGCTTGTGCAGCAGTTTTTCCACGCCTTCGAAACATAAATACGCGCCGCCTATCATCAACAGCGGTGTAATGGCAGCAGGCAGGAAAACGGAAAGCAGCAGCGCGGCCGGAACGAGAATGACTTTATTGATAAACGAACCTTTGGCAACTGCCCAGATAATCGGCAGTTCCCGTTCGGCGGAAACGCCGGTAACTTGGTTGGCATTCAGCGCCAAGTCGTCGCCGACCACTCCGGCGGTTTTCTTTGCCGCCATTTTGGTCATGAGGGCAACGTCGTCTAAAACGGTAGTAATATCGTCGAGCAGGGTAAAGAGCGAGGCAAACGCCATGATGTTTCCTAGGGGTAATGTGTTGCAGATTATGCGTTAAAACCCATTATTATAACCAAAAAACGGCTTTCTTGCAGGGCTGCGGCGCGGCGGGTGTTTCGGAAAGTTTTGCAGACGGCTTTTGCAGACGGCTTGGTGCGGACAGGCCGTCTGCAAAAACCATATCATGCTCGATAAGGGGTTTAAATATTGAAAAGATGGGAAATATCAGGAAATAAACGGCATTTCCTGTGTTAAAATACAGTCGTTTATTTTGAGTAAATGCTTTACAAGGGGAAAATAAAACGTGGATTGGATGAACAGCCTGTTTTTATTGGGCGGGGTGCTGCTGTTTGTCAGCGTGGTGGCGACAACTTTGTCGGCACGCTTCGGTATGCCTTTGCTGCTGGGTTTTTTGGCGGTCGGCATACTGGCGGGAGAGCAGGGTATCGGTCACATCCGTTTCGACAGCTTTCCGCTGGCGAATGTCATCGGTCAGTTGGCATTGGCGGTTATCTTGTTGGACGGCGGCTTGCGTACCAGTATGAGCAGCATACGTCTGGTCTTGAAACCGGCGGCGGTGATGGCGACATGGGGGGTGTTCGCAACGGTTGTGCTGCTGGGGATTTTTACCACGTTTTATCTGGGCTTGGATTGGAAGTTCGGCGTATTGATGGCGGCGATTGTCGGTTCGACCGATGCGGGGGCGGTGTTCAGTCTCCTGCGTAACAGCGGCGTACGTTTGAACGAGCGTGTGCAGGCAACGCTGGAAATCGAATCGGGCGCGAATGACCCGATGGCGATTTTTTTGGTGACCGCGCTGATTACCATGATTATGCAGCCTGAACAGTCGGGCGTGTTTGCATTTTTGTGGATGCTGATCTTGCAGATTTTCTTCGGTTTGCTGATCGGCTGGCTGGGCGGGCGGATTCTGGCGAAACTGGTGCGCCGTTTGAATCTTGCAGACGGCCTGTATGCGCTGATGATTGTTTCCGGCGGCCTGATTGTGTTTGCGTCCACCAATATGCTGGGCGGCAGCGGCTTTTTGGCCGTGTATTTGGCCGGTGTGATTGTCGGCAACAAGCACAGCTTGGCAACGGAACACGTTTTGCGGGTAATGGACGGCTTGGCTTGGTTGGCGCAGGCAACATTGTTTGTGGTGCTCGGCCTGTTGGTTACGCCGTCGGATGTGTTGGCAAACGGAGCAGATGCTGTGGTGATTGCCGCCTTTCTGATGCTGGTGGCCCGTCCGATTGCCGTGTTTACCGGTTTGTGGAAAGGCGATTACAGCCGTCGCGAGAAGATTTACATCAGTTGGCTGGGTTTGCGCGGCGCGGTGCCGATTACGCTGGCGATGATGCCTTTGGTAATGGGCGTACCAAATTCCAATTTGCTGTTTAATGTGGCTTTTGCCGTGGTCGTGCTCTCGCTGTTGATTCAGGGAACAACCATTCCGGTGATGGCACACCGTTTGAAAGTGGCCATGCCGCCCAAGCCAGAGCCGGTAGATGTTCAGGATATTTGGCTGTCGGAAACCGAAAGCGTGCAGTTGACGGCGTATCGCGTGGTGGCAGAATCGGAAGCGGAGGGTGTGCACCCCGATAAAGTCGCGCCGATTTCTTCGTCTTACGAATGGCGCTGCTTCACACTGATTCGGGAAGGCAGAAAGGTCGAGCTGCACAGCGACACGGTATTGCGTGAAAACGATACCGCTTGGTATATCCTGCCGCCCGATCAAGTGGACAAAATGGCGCAATATTTCACTGAAACCGGCAGCACGGTTCGCATGAATTTCGATTTCTTCGGCGAGTTTGTTGTCGATCCCGGCAGTCGCGCCGGAGATTTGGCGCAGGCTTACGGCTTGAAGCTGGAAGCAGGCGAAGAGAGCTTGAGCTTGTTGGAATTGTTTGAGCAGCGGGCGGAAAGCAAGCACCCTGTTGAAGGCGACCGTATTGAAATCGGCGATTTCGGCTTGGTGGTTAAAGAATTGGACGGCAACGGTTCGGTCAAATGGCTGGGGCTGAAAGTGCCGCATTAAACAATAAGCCGTTCATCATGCCGTTTGAAGCCGTCTGGAAAAAGTATGTCTGTTACTGCTTTTTTCAGGCGGTTTTTGATTGCTGAAAAACCTGAATTTTGCAGAATGCCGGTTTTCATATCGGTATTTTCCGCGTGCCGTTTCTGTTTGTCCCTTGAAAGACAGCCAAAATAGGCGCAAAATGTTAACAATTTAATCGATGAGACGGCAAAGGCCGTCTGCAAATTGAAGCAACAATTATCGTACCGGATACATTGCCCGTACCATCATGGCGGTATCGTCCATTCGAGATGAAAAGCGGCAGGTGGCAGATGATTGCTTTTCCGGTTTTGATTTGTTGTGCCGTATCTTGCGGAACATCACGATTTGCGGACGGCATTTGCCCAAACGGAGCAATGAATATGACCCAAAAACGCCACCCTCAAACGCTTGCCATTCGCGGGGGCAAAGCGCAAACCGAATACCTCGAACATAATCAGGCTCTGTTTCTGACCAGCAGTTTTATGTGGGAAAGTGCGGAGCATGCCGAGGCTTTGTTTGCCAAAAAAGTGAAAGGCTTTACCTATACGCGCACCGCCAATCCGACCATTGCGGCCTTTGAGGAACGCATTTCCGCTTTGGAAGGCGCGGAGCGTTCGGTGGCGACATCAACCGGTATGTCGGCGATTCAGGCGGCATTCTTCACGTTTCTGAAAGCAGGCGATCATGTGGTGTCTAGCCGTAATCTGTTTGGTACAACAGCGGGATTTATCAATGGCGTGGTCACCAAATTCGGCATCGAGGTTACTTTGGTTTCCCAAACGGATTTGTCCGAATGGCAGGCGGCGGTTAAGGAAAACACCAAATTATTCTTCTTGGAAACGCCGTCCAATCCTTTGGGCGAAGTGGCGGATTTGCGCGCTTTGTCGGAAATGGCACACGCTGTGGGCGCATTGCTGGTGGTGGACAACAGCCTGATGTCGCCGGTTGGCCAGCAGCCGTTGGCTTTGGGTGCGGATATTTCGGTACAGTCGGCAACCAAGGCGATAGACGGACACGGCAGGGTCATGGGCGGCGTATTGTCCGGCTCGGAAGAGTTGATGGGTCAGGTGGCGGTTTATTGCAATTCCTGCGGCTTGGCGATGTCGCCGTTTAATGCGTGGAATTTGTTGAGCGGTGTGGAAACGCTGTCTGTCCGCATGGAAAAACAGTTTGCCAATGCTTTGCAGGTGGCGCAGTGGCTGCAAACGCATGCTCAGGTTAAGGCAGTATATTATGCCGGCCTGCCGGAACACCCGCAGGCGGATTTGGTTGCCAAGCAGCAAAACGGCGGCGGCATCGTTATCGGTTTTGAAGTGGAAAATCAGGAAAAAGCATGGTCGGTGATCAATCGTGCGGAGCTGTTTTCCAGAACGGCCAATCTGGGCGATGTGCGCTCAACGATTACCCATCCGTGGACGACTACGCACGGCAGAATGTCTCCCGAAGACAAGTTGGCGGCCAATATCCGCCCGGGCTTGGTGCGTTTGTCGGTCGGTTTGGAATATGCTGATGATTTGATTGCTGATTTGCAACGGGCTTTGGCATAATGCCGTCTGTAAATATGTGTTGTACATTCGGTAGCACGCGGGAGGAACGGATAATATGGATGAAGCGGTATTTGCTGATTGGGCATTGAAAATCTGCCTGTCGGTTTTGATTATTTTCTTGGGTTTCATCGTTTGGAATTTGGGTAAAGAATCGAAAGCAGGGCGGTTTGGCATGATTATGCTGTTTTTCGTTTTGGGATTCGGCGTATTCGGCTTTATTTTCAAAAACCTGCTGATTGAATTTTTTGTTTTAAGTAAGTAGACAGAACGAAACGGAATGCCGTCTGTAAAATCTGCTGCCACGGAGCTTGCGGCGGATTTTGCAGACGGCATTGTTTGTTTTTCTGTTGCAAAATGGGCGGATAAGGCTGCATACGGTATTTTTATTCCTTAGTTTCGTACCATATCCGATATAATTGTTTTTCTTTTGTTTCCGGTGGATATTATGTCGAACGTATTGGTTTTGCAGCACCACGATTTGAATGCCTGCGATTTGTCTGCATTGGCGGATTTGGATTTGGCTGCGCCTGCGGCAGGGCAGGGAGGCAGCTTGCGTTTTGCGGTGGCCGAAGATTTTGTGTTGCCCGAGCAGGCAGCGGCGGCTTTGTTGCATCAGGAAATTGATTTTGCCATATTGCCGGATATGGCGTTTGGCGATTTGGGTTTGATTGTCAGCGACATGGATTCTACGTTGATTACCATCGAATGCGTAGATGAAATTGCCGCCGGAGTCGGTTTGAAAGAACAGGTGGCGGAAATTACCGAGCGGTCTATGCGGGGCGAGTTGGATTTTGAGCAGTCTTTGCGCGAGCGCGTCGCATTGTTGGCGGGACTGAACGAATCGGTCTTGCAGCAGGTTTATGATGAAGTATTGAAACTCTCGCCGGGCGCGGAGTTTTTGTTGAAAGAGTGCCGCAAACACGGCGTGAAGTTTATGCTGGTGTCGGGCGGTTTCACTTTCTTTACCCAACGCCTGCAGCAGCGGTTGGGTTTTGAATACCAGTATGCGAATGTATTGGAAGCGGAGGGCGGCAAATTAACCGGCCGTTTGAACGGACGGATTATCGATGCGAAAGCAAAAGCGGATTTGCTGGTGCAACATCGGGAATCGCTGGGCTTGCAGGCTCAGCAGGTGCTGGCGATGGGCGATGGGGCGAATGATATTCCCATGCTGCAGGAAGCGGGAATCGGCGTGGCGTATCGGGCGAAGCCTAAAGCGCAACAACACGCTGATGCCTGCGTCCGCTTTGGCGGATTGGAGCGGATACGCGGCTGGTTTGCTTAAAATATAGTCGAATAAAATAAGAATGAGACAAGGCAGCGAAGCCGCAGGCAGTACAGATAGTACGGCAAGGCAAAGCAACGCTGTATCATTCTTATTTTAAATGACTATAAAAACGTATGTTCGCCTCATAACGCTGTAGCCGTTTGATGGTTTTAGCGGCTTCAGCTTGAGAAAGGCCGTCTGCAAATTGCGATTTTGCAGACGGCCTTTCTCATATCTCTATGGTTAAAAGTATTATCTATAATGAATATAGTGGATTAAAATAAAAATGAGACAAGGTGACAATGCTCGCCGTGTACATACGGTACATAAGAACATTGGTAACGCTGTATCATTCTTATTTTAAATGACTATATTATTTAATTGTTATATTTTATATATCTAATAAACTAATACAAACAACATAAAATAAACCATAAGATTAGCCAATATTTGAGCTAATTAAAAAGTATTAGATGGTTGCCGAAGTCATTTTTAAACTTTGTAAATTTGATTTATATCAAATTATTAGCCATAGTTGATTCATATAATATAGGTGTTTTGAGTATCAGCGTATGGATAGGGCGGAGTAGGCCATGAATGGTTCGGAACAAATAAAGGCAGGCAGCTTGATGCTGCGGCGTTGGGTAATGGCATTTTTGATGATGCTGGTATTGTCGGTATCGAGCATACCGGCTTATGCCGAGCGTTTGCCTGAGTTCTTGAGCAAAATTCAGCCGTCTGAAATTTTCCCGACTGCCGACCGCTACGGCGAGCCGGAGGGTAAACCCATGGTTGCGCGCGTATATAAAGGCGATGAGCAGCTTGGTTTGGTGTACATCACCACTGATGTGGTCGGTACGCGCGGTTATTCGAGCAAACCGATTGATACCATGGTGGCTTTGGCAAACGACGGCACGATTGCCGGGGCGAAGCTGGTGGCACACAATGAGCCGATTGTGTTAATCGGTATTCCACAAGAGCGTGTCGATAAATTCATCGACAACTACATCGGTTTGAATTTTTTAACCGATCCGCCCAAGCCCGGCGTTGCGCCGGCAGATATTATCAGCGGTGCGACGGTTACGCTGATGGTGATTAACGACAGTTTGCAGCGTTCGGTCAAAGCCATTGCCCATGAATACAAACTGGGTACGGCGCAGGTTGCGGAGGCGGGTGCTGCCGGTGAAGCGGCAGTAGAAGTGCAGACTCGTCCGCGCCGTGCGGTCGGCATGGAAAAACAGGACATTCAATCTTGGAATGCGCTGTTGGAGCAAAAAGCCATTGCCAAACTGCACATGACGGTGGACGAAGTAAACAAACTGTTTGAGCAAAACGGCAAAGAAGGTTCGGCAGAGCATGCGGAAAAAGGGCCGGGCAGCGATACCTTTGTCGATATGTATGTAACCGTTGTCAGCCAACCTTCCATCGGTAAAAGTCTGTTGGGCGAAGCAGGTTGGGAGAACTTGCAACGCCGTCTGAAACCCGGCCAGCAGGCAGTATTGGTGGCGGGTGAAGGCCGCTACTCTTGGAAAGGTTCGGGCTATGTGCGCGGAGGTATTTTCGACCGTATCGAAATGATTCAAGGTGAGACTACTTTCCGTTTCACCGATGCACAGCACGAGCGCGTTGTGGCTTTGGCAGCTGAAGGTGCGCCGGCATTCAAAGAAGTTTCGTGGTTTACCATTCCTGAAGATATTCAATTTGACGCTGCCGAACCGTGGCGGCTCCAGCTGATGATTCAGCGCGTCTTGGGCGTGAATGAAAAAGCATTTGTCACAACCGATTTGGATTACGAACTGCCGCAAGGCTATTATGTGGACGATCCGAATGCCGAGCCGGTAAGCGTTACCGTTGCCGCCGCGCCGGTGGAAGAAACCAAAAAACTTGCCAATCAGACGGCCGGTATTGTTGACGCTGCTACGGAAAACAGCGAATCCAACCAATTATGGAAACAGGTTTGGCAGGCGAAACAAGGGCAGATTATCGTTGTCGGTATCGCCTTGGCTATCTTGCTGCTGGTGTTTATGTTCCAAGACTGGATTGTGCGCTATGAGAAATGGTACGACCGCTTCCGCATCTGCTTTTTGACCTTTACGCTGTTTTATATCGGCTGGTACACGCAGGCGCAGCTGTCGGTGGTGAATACCCTGACCTTATTTTCGGCCATTCTGACCGATTTCCACTGGGAATTTTTCCTGATGGATCCGCTGGTATTCATTTTGTGGCTGTTTACAGCGGCAACCATGCTGCTGTGGAACCGCGGTACGTTCTGCGGCTGGCTGTGTCCGTTCGGTTCGCTGCAAGAGCTGACCAACCGCATTGCCAAAAAAATGGGTGTGAAACAGATTACCGTGCCGCATTTGCTGCATACCCGTTTGAGTGCCGTGAAGTATGTGATTTTCTTCGGTCTCTTGGCAGTATCGCTGTATGACTTGGGTATGGCGGAGCATTTTGCCGAAATCGAACCGTTTAAAACAGCCATTATTTTGAAATTTATGCGCGAATGGTGGTTTGTATTGTTTGCTGTCGCATTGCTGGTGGCGGGTTTGTTTATCGAACGCTTCTTCTGCCGTTACCTTTGTCCGCTCGGTGCAGCGATTGCGATTCCGGCACGCTTCCGTATCTTCGACTGGCTGCGCCGTTACAAAATGTGCGGCAACCCTTGTCAGATTTGTACCCACGAATGTCCGGTTCAGGCGATTGCACCCGAAGGCGATATCCACCCGAACGAATGTATTCAGTGTCTGCACTGTCAAGTGATGTACCATCACGACAAGCGTTGTCCGCAAGTAGTGGCAACCAACAAGAAAAAACAAAAGCAGGCGGCTGCAAAAGCCGAACATGAAACACAGCAGGAACAAGTTGTCCATTTTGTAAAGCCGGATTCCGAAAAACGGATTGCGGTGGAAAAATAAATCAGCAGTAAAACCCTTAATCATGCGGTAGGCCGTCTGCAAAATGCAGACCCCCCCGTATCTGTAAGCAGCGGGTTCTCCGATTTGCAGACGGCAATACCGAAACTTAACCAAGGAGAGTTGTTATGTCAGACGAAAAATTAGACCAAACCGGTTTGAGCCGCCGTTCGTTCTTAGGTACTGCCGCTGCTTCAGGCGCGGGCATTGCCGGTGCGGGCTTGTTGGGCTTGGCAGGTTGTTCTAAAGCAGAAGGCGATAAAGCCGCTGCTTCCGGTGCGGCACCTGCTGCCAAAGCCGAATCTTCTTCAGGTGCGATGACTTCGCACATCGGCCCGGGCGAACTCGACCAATACTACGGCTTCCTGTCCGGCGGTCAATCAGGCGAAATCCGCTTGGTGGGCGTGCCTTCCATGCGTGAGCTGATGCGTATTCCGGTGTTCAACATGGACAGCGCAACCGGCTGGGGACGTACCAACGAGAGCCTGCGTATTTTGAACGAACACAATACGCCTGCCACCAACAAATTCCTGAAAGACAACAATCTGCGCTGCCTGCCCAACGGCGACTTGCACCACCCGCACTTGTCGTTTACAGACGGCACTTACGACGGCCGCTATGCCTACGCCAACGATAAAGCGAACAACCGCGTTTGCCGTATCGATTTGAACGTGATGAAAACCGACAAAATCGTCGAGTTGCCAAACGTATCAGGTGTACACGGCCTGCGTCCGCAACGCTATCCGAAAACCGGCTACATCTTCGCCAACGGCGAACACATCATTCCGGTTGACGGTTTTGGTACTTGGGACGACCCAAAAACTTGGAACGCCGTTTACACCGCCATCGACGGCGAAACCATGGAAATCGCATGGCAGGTATTGGTTGACGGCAACTTGGACAACGGCGATGCCGACTACCAAGGCAAATACTCGTTCTCAACCTGCTACAACTCCGAGCGCGCGCTGACCGTACAAGGCGCATCTGCCAACGAGCAGGACTGGTGTGTCGTATTCAATCTGGCCGCCATCGAAGAAGCCATTAAAAACGGCCAATACAAAGAAGTTAACGGCGTGAAAATGGTGGACGGCCGCGCCGAAGCCAATTCTCCGTTTACCCGCTATATCCCTGTGCCGAACTCTCCACACGGCTGTAACGCGTCTCCGGACGGCAAATACATCATGCTCAACGGCAAACTGTCTCCGACCGTTACCGTATTGGATGTGAACAAGCTGGACGATTTGTTTGCAGACAAAATCCAACCGCGCGATGTCGTCGTGGCCGAACCGGAATTGGGCTTGGGCCCGTTGCATACCGCATTCGACGGCCGCGGCAACGCTTACACCACGCTGTTTATCGACAGCCAAATGTGTAAATGGAACATCGAAAAAGCGATTGAGGCTTACCAAAACAAAGATGCCAAAGTGGAATACATCTTGCAAAAACTCGATGTCAACTACCAACCGGGCCACAACCACTCGACCATGGGCGAAACCAAAGAAGCAGACGGTCAATGGCTGGTGTCTTTGAACAAGTTTTCCAAAGACCGCTTCTTGAATGCCGGCCCACTGAAACCGGAATGCGACCAATTAATCGACATTTCCGGCGACGAAATGAAGCTGGTACACGACAATCCGACTTTTGCCGAACCGCACGATATGTGTCTGGTGGCCGCTTCCAAAGTGAACCCTGCCAAAACATGGGATCGCCAACGCGACGCATGGTGGTGGAAAGATGCGGAAGAGCAAGCGAAAAAAGACGGTGTGGACTTGACCAAAGCCTCCAACGTGATTCGCGAAGGCAACAAAGTGCGCGTGTACATGACTGCTGTTGCGCCGTCATTCAGCGTACCGAACTTTGAAGTGAACGAAGGCGACGAAGTTACCGTATACGTAACCAACGTTGAGACCATCGAAGACCTGACCCACGGCTGGACTTTGGAAGGCTACGGCTTGGCAATGGAAATCGGCCCGCAACAAACTTCTTCCATTACCTTCAAAGCAACCCTGCCGGGCGTACACTGGTTCTACTGCCAATGGTTCTGCCACGCGCTGCACATGGAAATGTCCGGTCAGATGATTGTTAAACCTAAAGCATAAGGTATTGACAGTTAATTGATTTATTAATACCGGACAGGCCGTCTGAAAAAAGTAATTTTCAGACGGCCTTTATATAGTCGAATAAAATAAGAATGAGACAAGGCAGCGAAGCCGCGGACAGTACACATAGTACGGCAAGGCAAAGCAACGCTGTATCATTCTTATTTTAAATGACTATAACAAAGCAGTTTGAAAAAGTTTAGAGTATATTAAATAGTTATATTTATCTAAACAATTAGAATTACAGACGGCTTTGTTATAAAATACGGACGGTTAAAACCAAACAAATAAGCCGTGAGCACTATGGTTGTGTCTCAGCGGCCGGTAGCCGTCGCCATCAATCAAGCGGCCAAACGATTCGCACCAAGCCGTCAAAACATCGAGAGAGAATATGCCTGCATTTTTCCGTATACACTCATTGCAGCGTGCCGTTCTGATTTCGGCTGCCGCCTTTATTTTGCAGACGGCATCGGCGGCTGTTATCAACGTATCTCCGCAAGATGATGTCAATGCCACCATCGCCCGCGCCCAAGCAGGCGATACGCTCAAATTCGCGCCGGGTGTTTATCAGACCAAAATCCATATCGGCAAACCGCTGGTTCTCGAAGGGCCGGCCGACCGCAGCGCGGAAATCCAAGGCGACCGCAAAGGCCGGACGATTGCCGTACACGCCCCCGATGTCGTTATCCGTAATCTTACCGTAACCCGCTCCGGGCTGAGTCTGCCCGACATGGATGCCGGTATTTATCTCGAAGAAAGTGCCGAACGCGCATTGGTGGAGCACAACAATATTCTCGATAACTCGGTCGGCGTTTATTTGCACGGCTCCAAAGATGCCATGGTGCGCGAAAACAAAATTGTCGGCAATGCCGAATTGCGTACCAACGAGCGCGGCAACGGCGTAACCGTATGGAACGCACCGGGCGCGCAGGTGGTCGGCAACGATATTTCCAAAGGGCGCGACGGGATTTTCTCCAATACCAGTACCCATAATACCTATAAAAACAACCGTTTCACCGATGTGCGCTTTGCCGTGCATTATATGTACACCAACGACAGCGAAGTGAGCGGCAATATTTCCATCGGCAACAATATCGGCTATGCCATGATGTTTTCGGACCGCATCAAAGTATTCGGCAATATCGCCGTCAACAGCCGCGACCAAGGCATCATGCTTAATTACGTCAACCATTCCCAAATTGCCGACAACATCATTTACCGTGCCGACAAATGCGTTTTTGTGTATAACGCCAATTTCAACGACATCAGCGGCAATTATTTTGAAAACTGCGCCATCGGCATTCATTTTACCGCCGCCATCGAAGGTACGAACTTGAGTGAAAATTCGTTTGTCCAAAACGAAAACCAAGTCAAATACGTCAGCACCCGCTTTCTTGATTGGGCGGAAGACGGGCGCGGCAACTATTGGAGCGACAACAGCGCGTTTGACTTGGACGGCGACGGCATCGGCGACAGTGCTTACCGTCCCAACGGCATTATCGACCAAATCATCTGGCGCGCTCCTGTTGCACGGCTGCTGATGAACAGCCCCGCCGTCAGCATTGTTAAATGGGCGCAGGCGCAGTTTCCCGCCATCATGCCCGGCGGCGTTACCGACAGCAAGCCGCTGATGAAACCCCACCAAAACAGCGTAATGCCGCGCTATTTGCAGATTAAAGACGATTTGCAGAAAATTGCGGAAAAAGAAAAATCGCAATGGGCGGGCGAGGCAACCGTGCAGGGCGGCCCAAGTCAATAATAGGGCATAAGGCAGCCTTTTCGCCGCGGGTGAAAGAAGTGTTTTATCCGTTTGGGTATTTTGCAGACGGCCTCAGCCAATTTATGCCGTCTGCAAATAATACATAGCGTGCGGCACACAGCATAAATGCCGCCAAACTCCTTTCAGCCGCAGCGTGCAGCCTGCTGCACGGTAAAAAATATTTCAGACGGCCTTCAGGCATACAAAATGCCGTCTGTAAACCCAAAAACAAGCAAAGGAATCCGATGACCAATCCTGTCGAATTAAGAAACGTGACCAAGCGTTTCGGCGAACAGAAAGCCGTCAACCAAGTTGATTTGGTGCTGAAGGCCGGAGAGAGCGTGGGCTTGGCCGGACACAACGGTGCCGGCAAATCCACTATGATGAAGCTGATACTCGGGCTGATTACACCGTCCGAAGGCGAAGTCATGCTGCTGGGCGGTCGCACCGGCAGCAAAGCGGGTGCGGCATTGCGCGCGCAAATCGGCTATCTGCCCGAAACCGTCGCGCTGCATCCTTCGCTGACCGGTTTGGAAACCATGGCGTTTTATGCCAAACTGAAAAAACAGCCGTTGGACAAAAACCAAGAACTGCTCGAGCGCGTCGGCATTTCACAGGCCGCCAAACGCCGCGTGGGGACTTACTCGAAAGGGATGCGCCAGCGTTTGGCCTTGGCGCAGGCTTTATTGGGCGAACCGAAAGTTTTGCTGTTTGACGAGCCGACTACCGGCCTCGATCCGGCCTCGCGGCAGATGTTTTACGAAGTGGTGCGCGAACTCAACGGCAAGGGCGCGACCGTATTGTTGAGTACCCATGCGCTGGCGGAGCTGGACGGCCACGCCGACCGCATTGTCGTGATGAAAAACGGTGTCAAAGTAGCCGACGGCAGTATGGACGAACTGCATGTACAAAGCGGCCTGCCGCTGAAAGTGACCGTGCGCCTGAAGCAGGCCAAACCCCTGTCGGCGCGCTGGCAAAGTGCAGACGGCCTCACTTACCGGGCGGAATGCAAAGCGGAAGAACGCATGGCGCTCTTGGCCGAACTGGGCGATTTGTCGCAGCTTGATTTTCTCGACATCCACACGCCGACTTTAGACGAAATGTACGCACAATTCTTAAAAAGGGAGGATGTATGAGCCCGATTTGGATTATTACCGGCAAAGAAGTACGCGACAGTCTGCGCAACCGCTGGGTGTTGGCCGCCGCCTTGCTGTTGGCGGCATTGGCCTTATCACTCGGATTTTTGGGCAGTTCGCCGACCGGATCGGTGAAAGTCGATCCGCTGACCGTTACCGTGGTCAGCCTCTCCAGCCTGTCGATTTTCCTGATTCCGCTGATTGCCATGCTGTTGGCCTATGATGCGCTGATTGGCGAAATCGAACGCGGCACGATGGCATTGCTGCTCAGTTATCCCATCTCGCGCAACCAGATTTTGGCAGGAAAGTTTATCGGACACTTGATTATCCTGACTTTGGCGACAACTGCAGGATACGGCCTTGCCGGTATCGCATTGCAATTGGCGCACGGCGGCATCGACGTGGAGGCTTGGCAGCCGTTTTTATCGCTGATAGCGGCCAGCATCATTCTCGGTGCGGCGTTTCTGGCGATGGGCTATCTGATCAGTGCCAAAGTGAAAGAGCGCGGTACGGCGGCGGGGATTGCCATCGGCGTGTGGCTGTTTTTCGTGGTGATTTTCGATATGGCTTTACTCGGCGTGCTGGTTGCCGATACGCAGCAAACCATTACCGCCCCCGTAGTCGAAGCGGTTTTATTGTTTAACCCCACCGATATTTACCGTTTATTAAACTTGACCGGCTATGAAAATACCGCGATGTATGCGGGAATGGCTGGCTTGAGCGAGCAACTCAGCCTGAGCCTGCCCGTACTGCTTGCCGCCCAAGTATTGTGGGTAGCCGTTCCCCTTGCTTTGGCAGCATGGATTTTTGGAAAGCGACAAATATGATGAAAACCGTACTCACCGCCTTATCCGCAGCCGTATTGCTGGCCGCTTGCGGAACAAAAGAAAACACCGCGCCGCCGCCTGCACCGCAAGCCATTACCGATCATTCGGTCGGCCACTACTGCACCATGAACCTTTCCGAGCATAACGGCCCGAAAGCGCAAATCTTCCTGAACGGCAAGCCCGACAAACCGGTTTGGTTTTCCACCATCAAGCAGATGTTCGGCTATACTAAGCTGCCGGAAGAGCCGAAAGGTATCCATATCATCTATGTAACCGATATGGGCAAAGTAACCGATTGGAGCAAGCCCAATGCCGACAATGCATGGATAGATGCGAAAAAAGCCTATTATGTGATTGACACCGACTTTATCGGCGGTATGGGCGCGGAAGATGCGCTGCCGTTTGCCGATAAAGGGCAGGCAGAACAATTTGCACAAATGCAGGGCGGTAAAGTCGTCAGCTTTGATGAAATGCCCGAAGAATATATTTTCAAATAAATATAGTCATTTAAAATAAGAATGATACAGCGTTGCTTTGCCTTGTCGTACTATCTGTACTGTCTGCGGCTTCGCTACCTTGTCTCATTCTTATTTTATTCGACTATATATTTCCAAACCAACTCAAAAAGCCGTCTGCAAATTCAATGTGCAGACGGCTTTTTTCGGTCTCGTCACGCCGCCGGTTTGTTTTACGGTACGATGAGTCGGATTGGTCGGAGAGTCAAAAGGAATGGGACGGCAAGCGGCAGGCAATATCGCGGCAGGGCAGATGGCCTTGCTGTTTCGACAGTTTGAGACCTTTGCAAAATTCATGACAAGGGCTTGTAGGGACGGGTTTTACACCCGCCCGAAAATTTAATAAATACCTTGAAAGTTATAACTTCAAAAAGCCCAAGCAAGCGAAAAAGCTCAAGTAAGCGAGCGGGTGTATAGTCATTTAAAATAAGAATGATACAGCGTTGCTTTGCCTTGCCGTACTATGTGTACTGTCTGCGGCTTCGCTGCCTTGTCTCATTCTTATTTTATTCGACTATAAAATTTACCTCTAGTATCAGTTTGGTTCGTTTCTTGTTTTTTTGCCAAGGTCTCAGCGTTTCTTTTGGCTGCGGGCTGCAACCTTGTACCGTCGGGCAACACAAAATGATGCGGAGTTGCTTGGCTATCCGTATTTTTGATTGTTGGCAGTTTCCCAGCTTTTCCCGACCTTGTTTGTTGGGTGTTGTCCGAGCATATGATTCTTGCTTGAATCCGATATTCAACTAAAAAGGCCGTCTGCAAATTTGGTATTTTGCAGACGGCCTTTTAATGTTGGCTTGCTTGTCAGAATACGTTACGCAATACGATAAAGCAGATAACCGACAATAGGGCGGCAGAGGGCAGGGTAATGACCCATGCCAAACCGATGGGTTTCATCATTGCCCAGTTTGCATTGCGGTTGACCAAGCCGATGCCGAGTACTGCGCCGACCAGAATATGGGTACTGGATACCGGCAGACCCAGCAGGGACGCGCCCATGACCACGGCGGCAGCGGCCAGCTCTGCGGCAAAGCCGGAAGAAGGGTGCATGGCGGCAAGGTTGGTGCCGACGGTTTGAATCACTTCTTTACCGATGAACCACAAGCCGACAATCAGGGCGATACCGAAAGTAAGCATGGCAATCGGGGGAACGGTATTTTGAGTGGCAATGTCGCCGCTACGCAGTACGTCCAAAATGGCGGCAAACGGGCCGATGGCGTTGGCGATGTCGTTGGCGCCGTGGCTGAAGGCAAAGCCGCACGCGGTAAAGACCTGCATCCATGAGAACATCAGGAAAGTGGATTTCGCCAAGTCTTTGCGCTTGAGCGTTTTGGCGTACACGAAAGTAGTCGCCCAAACAATCGCGCCGATCATGAAAATAATCAGATAGCTGCCGATGTCGCCCAAGCCGAGGTGCAGGTTTTTCAGACCTTTGAAGATTAACATGGAGGCAATCACCATGCTGCCGATGGAGGCAATCAGCGGAACCCAAGATTGCAGGGCGCGGTAACCGTCTACATTGCTTTTGGCAACATCGAAAGCGTGCAGTTTTTTGTAGTATTCGGATTCCAGCTCGGCGGGGTCGGAATCGGGATCGCCGTAAATCTGGGCGTCGCGTGCCATGGCCGTAGCGGCTTTGACTTTTTCATGTTCGTCCAAGGCTTCAAAAGCCAAGCGGTGCTGCTCTTTGTAGGCTTTCTTTTCTTGCTTGATGGTTTTCAGGCGCAAATCGGCGGCAGCGTTGTAATCGAGAACGTATTTTTTGATTTGGCTGAATAATACATAGGAAACGAAGCCGCCCAACAGGGGAGAGAGTACCCATGAAATGGCAATTTGGCCGAGTCTGTCCCATTTGATCAGCTCGAAAGTGTCCTGACCGCTGTCGTTGATGATGCCGAAACAGATGGCGCTGCCGACAATACCACCGACAATGGCATGGGTAGTGGAAACAGGCAGGCCTTTTTTGGTGGCAAACAGCAACCACAATGCGGAAGCCAGCAGGGCAGACATCATGATGTAGACAAACTGCATCGGGTCGAGTTCCATCGCGCCGAGGTCGATAATGCCTTTTCTGATGGTGTCTGTAACCTCGCCGCCGGCAATCACGGCGCCGCTGACTTCAAAAATGGCGGCAATAATCAAGGCTTGCGGTACGGTCAGCGTACCGGCACCGACTGATGTGCCGAAAGAATTGGCCACATCGTTGCCGCCGATATTGAATGCCATGAATACGCCGAACAGCGTGGCCAGCAGGAAGAGAGTGGTATGATTGCCGTGGGTGTAGTCCAGCCCCCACAAAATAAAATAGCCGACCATGCCGACAAGCAGGGTGGCGAAGATGATGTTGACTCGTTTGACAAATGCGCCGGTAGGTGCGGTAGTCATTATGATGGTTTCCTTAGGTAAAAGCAGCAAGATATTGCGGCCGCAGCGGTAATTACAGACGGCAACAATACATTGTAGCAGGAAAGGCGGGCGGTTTACGGAACATTTTTTGTGTCGGGTAAACCGATTTTCCTGACTGTATCTGTTATTTTCACAAAACGGTAAAGAGAAGTAAAGCGTTTTATCTCGGCAGACGTTACCTTAATCGGGAAATGTTACAAAATCATGACAGAACGGCAGAGGGTGTGAAATCGTATGATATGTTCAGAAAGCGATACTAGGCCGTCTGCAAATGGTTTTTTAGCAGGAATAAGTCGTTTTTGTATGCTTTGATGAGTGTAATGGAAGTTTTTTGCAGTTTATTGATTGAAAATGCCAATGAAATATCAATGAACGGTTGAACTTTAAGCTAGAATACGTTTCTTTTACTGATTTTAACAGAAAGGCCGTCTGCAAAAGGCGGATTGTTTATGAACCAGACTTCACCACACACTTCTTCTTGGCGCAACCGTATTCATGCTTTGGGGCCGGGCATCCTGATGGCTTCCGCTGCAATCGGCGGTTCGCATCTGATTGCTTCGACACAGGCGGGCGCGCTGTACGGCTGGCAGCTTGCCGTGATTATCCTGCTGACCAATTTGTTCAAATATCCGTTTTTCCGTTTCAGCGCGCACTATACTCTGGATAACGGCAAAAGCCTGATTGAAGGCTATGCGGAGAAAAGCCGGGTATATCTTTGGATATTTTTGATTTTGTGCTTTTTTGCGGCAACCATCAATGCAGGAGCGGTAGCGGTGGTAACGGCCGTGATTGTCAAAGTGGCGCTGCCTGATTTGCCGATGTCGAACAATGCGGTGGCCGTGTGCGTGATGGCGTTGACACTGCTGCTTCTGCTGGCCGGCCACTATAAGGCATTGGACAGGGTATCCAAGCTGATTGTCGTCAGCTTGTCGGTGGCAACCGTTGTCGCGGCGGGTATTGCTATGTCGCGCGGTATGCAGATGCAGCCGGATTTTGTCGAGCCGTCTCCGTGGAACATGGCTTCTTTGGGTTTCATCATCGCGCTGATGGGCTGGATGCCTGCGCCGATTGAGATTTCCGCCATCAACTCGCAATGGGTAACGGCCCGTCAGAAAATCGATCCGGTCAGCTACCGCGACGGTATGTTTGATTTCAATACCGGCTTTATGACCAGCGCGCTGTTGGCGGTGGTATTCCTGATTTTGGGTGCATACGTCCAATACGGAAACGGTGAAGAAGTACAGATGGCGGGTGGCAAATATGTCGGCCAGTTAATCAATATGTATGCGGTAACCATCGGGGAATGGGCGCGTCCGCTGGTTGCATTTATCGCATTTGCCTGTATGTTCGGCACGACCATTACGGTTGTCGACGGCTATGCGCGGGCGTTGACCGAAACTTCGCGTCTGATTCGCGGCAGAAGCGCGGAGCAGGCGGAAAAAGGGCTGACCGCTTGGATTTTGTGGGTAGCCGGTTCCGGTTTGGCCTTGATTTTGTGGTTCAACAGCGCGATGGGCGCATTGCTGAAATTCGCCATGATTACCGCTTTCTTGGCGGCTCCGGTATTCGCATGGTTGAACTACTGGCTGGTTAAAGACGATAAAAAGCACAAGGTAACGCCGGCAATGAAAGTGCTGACTTATGTCGGCTTGGTGTATCTTGCCGGATTCTCGGTGTTGTTCCTGCTGAATCTGTTGGGTTTGATTGCCTGATAGGGCTGTAACGGACAAAAGCCGTCTGACATGGAATGTTCAGGCGGCTTTTTGTATGGCTGTTTCATACGGGGCAATCGGATGCGGCATGATACGGTGTGTCGTGTTTTATAGTCATTTAAAATAAGAATGATACAGCGTTGCTTTGCCTTGCCGTACTATGTGTACTGTCTGCGGCTTCGCTGCCTTGTCTCATTCTTATTTTATTCGACTATATCCGAAAAAGCGTTTAATCAGGCGGTATGGCGGTGAGCAGCCGTGATGTGCCTGCCTGTTTTGCCGGAACGGGCGGATTAAGGCTGATTCAATACAGAAAAGCCGTCTGCAAAACTGAAGTTCAGACGGCTTTTGTTTGCCGTTGTCTGGAAACGGGGCAATCAGGCAAGCAGCGATTGGCCTTCCGCGCTGAATGCTTCGTTCAACACGCGGTTGCCGTGGATTTGCAGACGGCCTGCAACGAAATCTTCAACGGCTTGCGGAAACAATTGGTGTTCTACGGTCAATACGCGGGCAGCAATGTCGTCTGCACTGTCGCCGTCCAAAATCGGGACGATGCCTTGGGAAATAATCGGGCCGCAATCCAACTCGGCGGTCACAAAGTGAATGGTGCAGCCGGCCACGCGGCAGCCCGCCTCCAAAGCGCGCTCGTGGGTATGCAGGCCGGTAAACGAAGGCAAAATGGAAGGGTGGATATTAATCAGACGGCCTTCGTAATGTGTGCAAAACTCGGGCGTTAAAATCCGCATGAAGCCTGCCAATACCACCAAATCAGGTTGGTAAGCATCAATTTTGTCCATCATGGCGCGGTCGAATGCCAAGCGTGAATCAAATGCTTTATGGTTGATACTTTCGGTGGCAATGCCGCGCTCTGCCGCCCAAGCCAAACCGGCTGCCTGTTCGTTGTTGCTTAATACGGCGGCAATTCGGGCATTGGGAATGTTGGCATTGACAATCGCCTGCATATTGCTGCCGCGACCGGAAATCAGGATAACGATGTTTTTCATGGTGCGTGCTTTCTGGGGATACACGGCGGATGCATGGGGCATGGCCGGAAAGGGTTTGTCGTCCGCGCGTATTGTATAGCGGAATGGGGAAGAAACCAAGTATAGAGAATGCCGTTTAGGTAAGTCGGTTGTTTATTAGAGCGGTTGAAAAGGAGATTGAAAAGGAGATTGAAAAGGAGATTGAAAAGGAGGTTGAAAAGGAGGTTGTTGGTCGGTATGGATTGTTGACCAACAGTTTGGGCGGAAGAATATCGTCACTTTATACCAAATGATACAGCCTTGATTGAAGTGCGGACGGGGTTAAGCTGCGGAAGCGGTAAGTCTGCCAAGCCGTATTATAGTCATTTAAAATAAGAATGATACAGCGTTGCTTTGCCTTGCCGTACTATGTGTACTGTCTGCGGCTTCGCTGCCTTGTCTCATTCTTATTTTATTCGACTATATCTATATTGTGTGCGGTTTTGCAGCCTTGTGTAATTTGATGATGGGTTTTCAATGCAAAAGGCCGTCTGCATTTTGAGTATTTCAAAAATACAGACGGCCTTGGGTTGGTTTGCCCGTTTGGTCGGGCTGTTTAACCGGAGATTATTGGACTTTTTTCAGTTCCACTTCTACCGGCGGTACGGCAGGCATTTCTTCTGCAGCACCGACTTTCAGCAGTTTGACATCGAACACCAAAGTAGCATTCGGGCCGATTTTGTCACCGGCGGCACGGTCGCCGTAGGCTAGTTCGGAAGGGATAAAGAACGTGGCTTCACCTCCTTCTTTCAGCAGTTGCACGCCTTCGGTCCAGCCCGGGATAACTTGGTTCAGCGGAATGGTAATCGGATCTTTGCCTTTGCTGCTGTCGAATACCGTACCGTCGATCAGGCGGCCTTCGTATTCAACGGTAACCACTTCTTCTTTGCTCTTAGGCTGTTTGCCGGTACCTTCGGATTTGATGATGTATTGCAAACCGGAAGCGGTGGTTTTCACCCCTTCTTTTTTGGCATTTTCTTTCAGGAAGGCTTCGCCTTGCTCTTTATTGGTTTTGGCATCGGCTTCTTGTTTGGCCTTGGCTTTTTCTTGCTGTTCGGTCAGGAATTTCATCATGACTTCTTGGGCTTGCAATTCGTCCATTTTCGGCTGTTTGCCTTCATAAACGGTTTGCAGGGCTTCATTGAACACTTTCAAGTCGATGTCCGTACCTTGGTCTTTCATTTGTTTCAAGGAGCGGCCGATGTCCACGCCCATGGCATAGCTGGCTTGTTGCAGGGTGTTGCCGATGGAAGCGATGTCGTTGCTTGCAGCAGAGGCGGCAGGAACGGCTTCGCTGCCCGCGTCTTTTTTATCGCAGGCTGCCAAAGAAAGGGCGGCGGCTACGGCGATGGCGCCGATTTTGAAAGTTTTGTTCATAACGGTATTTCTCTGGTTGGAAGGGAAAATGGGATTATAGCCCAGTTTGTGCGAAAAATAATCAGGTTGTCTGAAAAATTAAATCGCGGTATGTAAAGACGGCGTTTGCATTTTGCAGACGGCCTTGGGAGGCGGTTCAGGCTTTATCCTGCATGTTGAAATGTTCGATGGCGAAACCGTTTTGCCGGTATGCTTTGAAACGGGCGCGTGCTTCGTCCAATTCTTCCAAACTGGTGCCGACAATTTCTAAAACACGGGCGGGAACGGTGGGCGCAGTATGCCAAAAATCAGGAGAAAGGTTGAGTACGGTAAAGTCTGCCGGTAACGGGGGCAATTGAGGCGCAGAGGCCAGAAGCAGGGGCGTTTCAGGCGGAATGGGGTGTTGGGGCTGCCAAATTTCGTGCGGCATAAAACTTTCCGGCGGTTGCCACAAATCCCGATCGAGGCGTTCCAGTACGTCGGTTTGCCCCACCCACAGCAATACGCGTGATTCTTTTACGGCGCGTG
This sequence comes from Neisseria animalis, assembly GCF_900636515.1. Lineage (NCBI taxonomy): Bacteria > Pseudomonadati > Pseudomonadota > Betaproteobacteria > Neisseriales > Neisseriaceae > Neisseria > Neisseria animalis. Next base: position 1,696,906 of record NZ_LR134287.1, on the reverse strand, counting down.
CGGCAAGCCGGTTGGCGAAAACTTCCGGTTGGGCGACATGGGTATAGAAAGTGGCTTTGGGCATGGTGAAACAGGAATGTGAAATCGGATAATGCTTATTATAGTGAAGGCGGTATGTTTTGGATATGGTGCGGTGAGGATTGGTGTGTTGGGTATTTGAACGGCAGAATGGGTGCGGTAACGGCGTATCGGCAGGGCGGGCTTTGCTTCATAAAAGATACACCCCGTGTCGTTCTGCGGGCAGACGGCGGGTTTCGACAATCAGACGGTCATTATTACGGATAAATTTTTATGGTTCATGATGCTGCTTAAGGAGGCGGTATGGCTGAAGACCTTGTATCACATATTATGATGAATGCCGGTGATGAGCTTGGGTTGCAGAAGCGGTAAAGCGGCTGCGCCTTTCTGCCGCTATGGTTTGCGGTTTGCTTGGTTTTGTGTTGCCCGATTGATATAGTCGAATAAAATAAGAATGAGACAAGGCAGCGAAGCCGCAGACAGTACACATAGTACGGCAAGGCAAAGCAACGCTGTATTATTCTTATTTTAAATGACTATAAAAGGCCGTCTGCAAATCAGGGTGAACGGTGTCTCCTGATTTGCAGACGGCCTTTTTATGCTGAACGGCGGATTAGGCGAACGGGCGCACTTCCAAGCCGAACATACGCATGGCGGTACGCAGCATCTGGCAGCTGAAGCCCCATTCGTTGTCGTACCAAGCGAAGACTTTAACCATGTTGCCGTCCACGACTTTGGTTAAGGTAGCGTCGAAATTGCTGGCTTGGGTGGTGTGGTTGAAGTCCATGGAAACCAGCGGCAGGGTGTTGTAGCCCAATACGCCTTTCAGACGGCCTTCTTCCGAAGCGGCTTTCAGCAGTTCGTTGATTTCTTCCACGCTGGTGTCGCGGCCTGCGGTAAAGCTCAAGTCTACCAGAGAGACGTTTACGGTCGGAACGCGAATCGCCAAACCGTCGAGCTTGCCTTTCAAATCAGGCAATACCAAGCCCACGGCTTTGGCTGCGCCGGTTTTGGTGGGAATCATGTTTTCCACACCGCTGCGGGCACGGCGCAGGTCTTTGTGGCGCACGTCGGTAACGGTTTGGTCGTTGGTCAGCGCGTGGATAGTGGTCATCGCGCCTTTTACGATGCCTACGCTTTCGCTCAATACTTTGGCAACCGGCGCCAGACAGTTGGTGGTGCAGGAAGCGTTGGACACTACGGTCATGTCGGCGGTGAGTACGTCGTCGTTCACGCCGTAAACCACGGTAGCGTCAACATCGCTTTCGCCCGGAGCGGAAATCAATACTTTTTTCGCGCCGCTTTCCAAGTGGACGTTGGCTTTGGATTTGCTGGTAAACGCGCCGGTACATTCCATAACCAAATCTACGCCCAAATCTTTCCACGGCAGCTCGGCCGGGTTGCGGGTGGAGAAATAAGGGATTTTGCGGCCGTTGATAATCAGGTGGGTGGCATCGTGGGAGACATCGGCATCGAAGCGGCCGTGAACGGTGTCGAATTTGGTCAGATGGGCGTTGGTTTCCAAGCTGCCGCTGGCGTTTACCGCGACAATTTCAAGCTGGTCTTGCAGGTTGTAATCGTAAATGGCGCGTAATACTTGGCGTCCGATACGGCCGTAGCCGTTGATGGCAACTTTAATGCCCATGATCGTTCCTTTTTGTTGATGGGTTGTGTATCAAAATTCGGGCAAATTATAGCAGAAATGTAGCGGTGTGTAATTAATGTTTTATTGAAAAGTGGGGCGGAAGAGGTTTTTTGTCGGTTGCCGGCTGTCGGGTTTGATGGGGGAAGTAATGTAATTTTATATAACTATTTGATTGTTTGGTGGAATATTTGTGAAAAGTATTGGGTTTGATGGGGTGGAAATATGGCAAGGCGGAGGGTGGGATATGATTGTTTCCGAATAAGGCGGGAAAACAAGGGCGGATATTGCGCCGAGAAACGGTATATGCCGTCTGCAAAAAGCTGCCCGATGTGGTGTGATGTATCGGGCGTAGGGTGCGGATTTGCAGACGGCCTTTGAGTATTGGCTTGCCACTTCTGCCCAAAATAGGGGGCATTATTTGCTTGCTTGGGTTTTTTCCGCTTCTTTCGCTTCTTTTAAGGCTTCCTGTTCGGCTTTGTAGCGGCGCAGGAAAACCAGTGCGGCGGCTTTTTCGGCTTCGTTGCCGTATTTTATGTCGCGTTGTGCGCGGCGGTACTCGGCGCGTTGTTTGGCTTCTTCGAGTTGGCGCGATTTGAAGGTTTCTCTGTTGGCAGAGGTAACCAGCCGCTCTTGTTGGGTTTGTGCTTTGGACATGGCCTTGGCAATCAGATCCATCGGGTTGAATGCGGGCTTGGCGGGGTGTTCCGTTGCGGAGGCCGTCTGCTGTTTGGCTTTGGTGGCAGCTTCGCGTTCGGCAAGCATGGCTTTGCGCTCGGCAGTGTCGCGCTGTTTGCGCGCGGTTTGCCATTCGTAACGGCGCAGGGCGTGTTCGGCGGCGGCAAAACGCGGATTGTCGCTTGCGGCAAGGTGTCGCGCTTGTGGCAGAAAGTCGGTTTCGACCGGCTGCATATGGATACAATCAACAGGACAGGGGGCAACGCAAAGTCCGCAGCCGGTACATTCGTTGCGGATAACCGTGTGCATTAATTTGTGTGCGCCCATGATGGCATCGACGGGGCAGGCGCGGATACAGGCGGTGCAGCCGATACAGGCAGATTCGTCAATCCATGCCAGTGCTTTGGTTTGGATTTTGGCGGGGGTGCATTCGGGTTTGCCCAGTATGCCGGCAATATCCCGCATAACGGCTTCGCCGCCCGGGGCGCACAGATTGACTGCCGCTTCGCCCGAGATCAAGGCTTCGGCGTAAGGCAGGCAGCCGTTGTAGCCGCATTCTCTGCATTGGGTTTGCGGCAGCAGGCGGTTGAGGGTCTGAACGGTGGCGGTCATGCGGAAACTCGGAAGGCAAAAATCGAAAGCCGCTATTCTAACAGCTTATGCGGCGGCGCTCCGATTATTTTCTCTGATGTAATATGCAGACGGCATTTTGAGACGGTTGTGGCCGTCTGTAATGTGTTGTTGTCTCCGCAAACTTATATAATGGTGTATTGATGTATCTTTGTTTGATGGAATGATTGATGATGGAAAATCAGCAAAATTGTCTGTGTGGATCGGGGCGGAGCTATGCCGCTTGTTGCGAACCGCTGCATACGGGGCGGCAGACGGCGGCGGATGCGGAGGCTCTGATGCGCTCGCGCTATTGTGCTTATGTGTTGCAGCATATTGATTATATTGTGGAAACAACCGTGCCGGTGCAACAGCATTTGTTGGACAAACGTGCTTTGCGGTCATGGAGCGAAAATACGCGGTGGCTGGGGCTGACGGTGTTGAAGCATATACCGCATATCGGGAAGATTCATGCACAAGTGGAATTTGTGGCGCGTTTCCAAGAAGATGGGGAAGCGTGCGAACACCATGAGCTTTCGGCGTTTGTATTGATTGGCGGACGCTGGTATTTTATTGACCCGACTGTGCCGCTGCCAACCATGAAACAGCCGTGCTTCTGCGGGTCGGGTAAAAAATTCAAAGCCTGCTGCGGACAGTTTTTCAAATAATGCTTCGGCTGATGCCCTTAGGAGCGAGGAAAGGGCTGAGGGATACGATACCGTATCATTGGTATCCTCCTAATCGGCTGTCAATATCGAGGTTTGGGAAGAAAAAGCCGTCTGCAAATGGCGGGGCAACGAAATGCGTTATCCTGCCATTTGCAGACGGCTTTTGCCGAAACAGATATTATTGGGCGACGATACTTTCCAAGCGTTGGTTGAGCAATTCGGCATCAAACCAGCCGAACATGACGAAAACCAGCAGCAATACGGTACCGGCAAGCAGGGTGGCGATGAAGTAGGCAACATAGCCGAGCAGGACTTTCCAGCCTGATACGTTTCCCATTTTCATAAAACCGATGATTTGAACCCAAAACGTCCAAATCTGCCAAAACAGCAAAACAGCGGAAAGTTGCGGTACATAAAGTATCGCCAGCATGGGAATTACCAGCGCTTCCGAAAGCAGCGTAAAGCCGAGCAGCGGCAGGCGGGGCGCACCATAGCGGTGCAGTACCGCCTGCATCATGCGCGCTAGCAGCAGCCATTTCAATGCAGTCAGTAACACGGCAAAAACAACTGCCGCCGTACCGCTGCCGAATAATGGCTCCATACTGGCCGCGTTGATTACGCCTAAAAGCAGCAATACCGCCGCCACTACGGGCAGCCCGTAAATATATTCTTCAGGGTTGCGGTAGTGCAGGCGCAGAATGTCCCACATATCTTTTAAAAACTGATAAAGCATAGGTATATCGCGGTAATGGTATGAGCGGTATATTGTAACGTAAAAAAAGGTTTGCCACTATTTCAGATGGCAGAGGAAAAGATTAAAGCGGAGGGTTTGATTGTCCTGAAATTTAAGTTAATTGAAAACAAATGCTTAGGTTTTTGTGTAAAGATTTTCCTGATGAATGCTTGCGAAACGGTGCGAATTTTGGTTTAATGCGTGTCTTGCAACGAAATATGCGAAGGCCAGATAGCTCAGTTGGTAGAGCAACGGATTGAAAATCCGTGTGTCGGCGGTTCGATTCCGCCTCTGGCCACCATTCAGGCTGTATATTTCATGCGCTTTCCTCTTATATCGGCCAGATAGCTCAGTTGGTAGAGCAACGGATTGAAAATCCGTGTGTCGGCGGTTCGATTCCGCCTCTGGCCACCATTCAGCCGCTTTGACAGCGGTTATTTTTTTGTCTGTACGCTTTGCAGAAGATTGCCTGCAAAATTTCTTTCCGGATAGAGCGGTATTGCTCCCGTGTGTTTGAAAAAACGTTTCAAAATACGCTTTTATCCTGCATCTTTTGATTTTTCCCATTGTTTGAAAATAATCGATTTTAAGGGTTTGGCCGGTATTTTGCCCTCAAAAACCAAATAACCACTTTATATATGGGGTTATTTGATAATGTTTTATTTTAAATGAAATCCGGCAGCGGTAGGCCGTCTGCAAATCAGTAAGATATAAATGCAAAAAAGTATTTGACAGGGAAAAAATTATCGCTTAGATTTTACAAAACATAAAAATTACACCAAACTACATTTACAAAGGAATATCTCGCGGTGTACCGCAACAATCCCTGTGTTGATTTTTCCGGTTTGAGGGAGGTTGTTTTGCATTTTACGGCAGCAGCCGTTTGAAATCGTTTTCTGTTAAACGATGGCGCAGCATTCCCCAAATCAGTAATTCTTAAAAATACCAATAATAATTTTCTATACGCCAAGCAAGCTCCGAATCAGTTTGAATGCCGTCTGCAAAAGTTTCCAGACGCAGTTTGAAGTATCTGAACAACCTATAATCAAAGAGGAGCATATTATGACCCGACCATCAGCAGGCTTGCGTTTCCGTGAAGCCGTCCGTGATTCCAATCCGTTGGCAGTAGTCGGTTGCGTCAACGCTTATTTTGCACGTTTGGCGACCAACAGCGGTTTCAAGGCCATCTATCTTTCCGGCGGCGGCGTAGCGGCGTGTTCTTGCGGTATCCCCGATTTGGGTATTACCACCATGGAAGATGTGCTGATTGACGCGCGGCGGATTACCGATAATGTCGATACGCCGTTGCTGGTGGACATTGATGTAGGTTGGGGCGGTGCATTCAATATCGCACGCACCATCCGCAACTTCGAGCGTGCGGGCGTGGCGGCGGTACATATCGAAGATCAGGTGGCGCAAAAACGCTGCGGTCATCGCCCGAACAAAGCCATTGTTTCGCAAGATGAAATGGTTGACCGCATTAAAGCAGCCGTTGATGCCCGTGTTGATGAAAACTTTGTCATCATGGCGCGTACCGATGCGCTGGCAGTAGAGGGTTTGGAATCCGCCATCGAGCGCGCGCAAGCCTGTGTGGAAGCCGGTGCGGACATGATTTTCCCGGAAGCCATGACTGATTTGGCCATGTACAAAAAATTTGCCGATGCGGTAAAAGTGCCCGTTTTGGCCAATATTACCGAATTTGGCGCAACGCCGCTTTATACCCAGCAGGAATTGGCTGAAAACGGCGTGTCATTGGTGCTGTATCCGCTTTCCACTTTCCGTGCGGCCAGCAAAGCGGCATTGAACGTGTACGAAGCCATCATGCGCGACGGTACTCAGGCAAACGTAGTCGATACCATGCAGACCCGTGCCGAATTGTACGAGCATTTGAACTACCATGATTTCGAGCAGAAGCTGGACAAACTGTTCCAAAAATAATATCTGCCGAAACACTTATTTTTCAGACGGCAGTTTCGCCGAAAAGCCGTCTGAAAAACAATAAACCAAACCATAAGCAGAAACAAACAGGAGAAAATCATGACTACCGAAACCCCGACTTTCAAGCCCAAAAAGTCCGTAGCCCTCTCCGGCGTAGCGGCGGGTAACACCGCACTGTGTACCGTAGGCCGCAGCGGTAATGATTTGAGCTACCGAGGTTACGACATTCTCGATCTGGCCCGCTATTGCGAATTTGAAGAAGTAGCGCATCTCTTGATTCACGGCCACCTGCCAAACAAACACGAGCTGGCAGCGTACAAAGCCAAACTCAAATCCATGCGAAATCTGCCGATGCGGGTGATTAAAGTTTTGGAAAACCTGCCGGCGCATACCCACCCGATGGACGTATTGCGTTCGGGCGTTTCCATGCTCGGCTGCGTACACCCCGAACGTGAGAGCCAGCCGGTCAGCGAAGCGCGGGACATCGCCGACAAACTGATTGCCTGCTTGGGCAGCATTCTGCTCTACTGGTACCAATATACCCACAACGGTAAAACCATTTCGCTCGACAGCGACGAAGAAAGCATCGGCGGCCACTTCCTGCACCTGCTGCACGGTCGCCGCCCGACCGAATCGCAAATCAAAGCCATGCACATTTCTTTGATTTTGTATGCGGAGCATGAGTTTAATGCGTCAACCTTCACCGCCCGCGTGATTGCCGGTACGGGTTCGGATATTTACTCTTGTATCACCGGCGCGATTGGTGCACTCAAAGGACCGAAGCACGGCGGCGCAAACGAAGTGGCCTACGATATTCAAAAACGCTACCGCAATGCCGACGAAGCAGAGGCGGACATCCGCGAACGGATTGCACGCAAAGAAATCGTTATTGGTTTCGGCCACCCTGTGTACACCATTGCCGACCCGCGCAATGTCGTGATTAAAGAAGTAGCACGCGAGCTTTCGGAAGAAAAAGGCGATATGCGCCTCTTCGATATTGCCGAGCGTTTGGAAACCCTGATGTGGGACGAGAAAAAAATGTTCCCGAATCTGGACTGGTTCTCGGCCGTGTCTTACCAAAAACTCAGCGTACCGACAGCAATGTTTACGCCGCTGTTTGTCATTTCGCGTACCACCGGTTGGAGCGCGCACGTTATCGAACAACGTCAGGACGGTAAAATTATCCGCCCGAGCGCAAATTACACCGGTCCGGACGAGTTGCCGTTTGTACCGATTGACGAGCGTTAATGTTGTTTGCAGACGGCCTTTGACGGCGGATAAGGCTGATAAACGGATAAACAGCGCGATGCTGTCGGAATGCTGCTTGCCGTGTTCAGCAGAACGAGCAGCGTAAAAAGGCCGTCTGCAAATATCAATCCATCTTAGCAAGGTGGGTTTCAACCCGCCGATTGCCGAAACAAGGGTTGAAGCCTGCCTTGTTATTTTTGGGAAAACCTATGCCGCACCTCGTTATCGAATACAACCGCAGCCTGCCGCTGGATACTGTAGCGCTGATGCGTTCCTGTCATGAAGGATTGCGGCAGAGCGGCTGTTTTGCCGAAGCCGACATTAAAATCCGCACCATGGCGTATGATGACTGTCTGGTCGGCGGACAAACGCGGAATTTTATCCATGCCGCGCTGCTGTTGATGGCGGGGCGGGGGGGCGAAGTGAAGAAACAGCTTGCCGAAACGGTAGCGGAAAATATCCGTTCGGCTGTTCCTCCACATATTGCTTATTGTGAAATTACGGTGGAAACGCGCGATTTGGCGGCAGAAAGCTATACCAAAATATATTGCCGTGCCGAAGCGTATATTTGATACCGCCAATCATGCTTGATGAGGTTGGCGGAAAATTTGCAGACGGCCTCTATGGTCTGAAAAAATCATTACTGCGGCCGTGTCGGTTGATTTTATCCAAAGAGAATGACTGAGCCGATGAAGCAGCAAATCCGCTGCCCGCACCGAGTGTACCGCCTGCTATGGCTGCGAGCGGTATGCGTTTGGCGGTTGCGGTACGGATACGGGAACGGAACCATGAACAGCCGTGATGCCGCATTGATTGCCTCGGTGGTTGCCGTATGGGGCATCAATTTCTTTTTCATGAAAATTGCGCTGGACGAGCTGCCGCCAATGTTGCTGGGTATGTTGCGCTTTCTGTTGGTGCTGTTTCCTGCCGTGTGGTGGGTCAAGCGTCCGCAGACAGCTTGGACATGGCTGGTGTTGTACGGATTAAGCATCAGCTTCGGGCAGTTTGCGCTGATGTTTACCGCGCTGGACTTGGGTTTACCGACAGGTTTGGCGGCCTTGCTGGTTCAGGTGCAGGTGTTTTTTACCGTGCTGGTATCGGCTGTTTTTTTCCGCGAACCTGTTTGCCTGCAACATCTTTGGGGCATGGCTGCCGCAGCAGTCGGTTTGCTGCTCATCGGTGTCGGGCATTACCAAGGCACGTTGCCGCTGTCGGCGCTGTTGGCGGTTTTGGGCGCGGGAGCGTCGTGGGCAGTCGGAAATATTACGGTCAAGCACATCGGCAGAGTTTCTCCGCTGGCGCTGGTGGTGTGGGGCAGTGTATCGGCATTTGCCGCGTTTGCCGCCGCTTCCCTATATTTATACGGCGGCAGCGGCATCGTGAACCATATCGGAAATCTGAGCATTAAAGGCGTGGCAGGCGTTGTGTTTCTGGCCTATTGCTCCAGCCTTATCGGATACACGGCTTGGGGATCGGTGCTTTCCCGTCATCCGGCCGGAAAAGTTACCCCGTTTGCCTTACTTGTGCCCGTATTCGCCCTTGTGGTCGGCTACGTTGTCTTAAACGAGCGTTTGGGCATTTGGCATTGGGCGGGTATGGGGATTGTGATGGCGGGTTTGGCATTACACATATTCGGCATACCTTCCCGCCGCAAACGGCAATAGCCGTACCGTTTCATTTTGCAGACGGCCTTACCTCTGAAAAAGCCGTCTGCAAAACAGCAGTACCCTTGATTTTGTTCAAAAGAAAAACACAACCCAAAGGAAAAATATCATGACTACCAACGCAAAATACCGCAAACCCCTGCCCGGCACCAATCTGGAATACTACGATGCGCGTGCCGCGTGCGAGGAAGTCCGCGCGGGTTCTTACGACAAGCTGCCCTATACCAGCCGCATTTTGGCGGAAAATCTGGTCAACCGCGCCGATAAGGTTGACTTGCCGACTTTGCAGTCTTGGCTGACCCAACTGATCGACAACAAGCAGGAAGTGGATTTCCCGTGGTTCCCCGCGCGGGTGGTATGCCATGATATTTTGGGGCAGACCGCGCTGGTGGATTTGGCCGGTTTGCGCGATGCGATTGCGGAAAAAGGCGGCGATCCGAGCAAGGTCAATCCCGTGGTGCAGACCCAGCTGATTGTCGACCACTCTTTGGCCGTGGAATGCGGCGGCTACGACCCCGATGCTTTCCGTAAAAACCGCGAAATCGAAGACCGCCGCAACGAAGACCGCTTCCACTTTATCAACTGGACGAAAACCGCCTTTGAAAATGTGGACGTGATTCCGGCGGGCAACGGCATTATGCACCAGATTAACTTGGAAAAAATGTCGCCCGTGGTTCAGGTGAAAGACGGTGTGGCCTTCCCCGATACCTGCGTGGGCACCGATTCGCACACCCCGCATGTGGACGCATTGGGCGTGATTTCCGTGGGCGTGGGCGGTTTGGAGGCCGAAACCGTGATGCTCGGCCGCGCTTCCATGATGCGCCTGCCCGATATTGTCGGCGTGGAGCTGACCGGCAAACGCCAGCCGGGGATTACCGCAACGGATATTGTGCTGGCTTTGACCGAGTTTTTGCGTAAAGAGCGCGTGGTCGGTGCATTTGTCGAATTCTACGGCGAAGGCGCGCGCAGCCTGTCGGTCGGCGACCGCGCCACCATTTCCAATATGACTCCCGAATTCGGCGCGACCGCCGCCATGTTCTACATCGACCGCCAAACCATTGATTATCTGAAACTGACAGGCCGCGATGAAAAGCAGGTCGCGCTGGTGGAAAACTATGCCAAAACCGCAGGCTTGTGGGCGGACGCGCTGGAGAGTGCCGTATATCCGCGCGTGTTGAAGTTTGACCTGTCCACCGTAGTACGCAATATGGCAGGCCCCTCTAACCCGCACGCTCGTTTTGCCACCGCCGACTTGGCCGCCAAAGGCTTGGCTCAACCTTACGAAACCCCGGCCGACGGCAAAATGCCCGACGGTGCGGTGATTATCGCGGCGATTACCTCGTGCACCAACACCTCCAATCCGCGCAACGTCGTCGCCGCCGCCTTGCTGGCGCGCAACGCCAACAAACTCGGCCTGACCCGCAAGCCGTGGGTGAAATCTTCCTTCGCACCGGGTTCCAAAGTGGCGGAAATTTATCTGAAAGAAGCCGGTTTGCTGCCTGAAATGGAAAAACTCGGCTTCGGCATCGTCGCTTTCGCCTGCACTACCTGCAACGGCATGAGCGGCGCACTCGATCCGAAAATCCAGCAGGAAATCATTGACCGCGATTTGTACGCCACCGCCGTGTTGTCGGGCAACCGCAACTTCGACGGCCGCATCCACCCTTATGCCAAACAAGCGTTTTTGGCCAGTCCTCCGCTGGTTGTGGCGTATGCGATTGCAGGCTCTATCCGTTTCGACATTGAAAACGACGTGCTCGGTATTGCAGACGGCAAAGAAATCCGCCTGAAAGACATCTGGCCGACCGACGAAGAAATCGACGAAATCGTCGCCGAATATGTGAAACCGCAGCAGTTCCGCGACGTGTACATCCCCATGTTCGACACCGGAGCTGCCGAAAAAGCCCCAAGTCCTCTCTACGACTGGCGGCCGATGTCTACCTACATCCGCCGTCCGCCTTATTGGGAAGGCGCATTGGCGGGCGAGCGCACCCTCAAAGGTATGCGTCCGCTGGCAATTCTGCCCGACAACATCACCACCGACCACCTCTCGCCGAGCAACGCCATCCTGCCTGCCAGCGCGGCGGGCGAATATCTGGCGAAAATGGGCTTGCCCGAAGAAGACTTCAACTCCTACGCCACCCACCGAGGCGACCACCTCACCGCCCAACGCGCCACCTTCGCCAACCCCAAACTCTTCAACGAGATGGTGAAAAACGAAGACGGCACGGTGCGCCAAGGCTCGCTCGCCCGCATCGAACCGGAAGGCCGGGTTACCCGCATGTGGGAAGCCATCGAAACCTATATGGACCGCAAACAGCCGCTGATTATCGTGGCAGGCGCGGATTACGGCCAAGGCTCGTCGCGCGACTGGGCGGCCAAAGGCGTGCGCCTTGCCGGTGTGGAAGCCATCGTGGCCGAAGGTTTCGAACGCATCCACCGCACCAACCTCATCGGCATGGGCGTGCTGCCGCTGCAATTCAAAGAAGGCGTAAACCGCCATACGCTCGAATTGGACGGCACCGAAACCTACGATGTCATCGGCGAACGCACCCCGCGCGGCGACCTGACCTTGGTCATTCACCGCAAAAACGGCGAAACGGTCGAAGTGCCCGTAACCAGCCGTTTGGACACCGCCGAAGAAGTGCTGATTTACGAAGCGGGCGGCGTATTGCAACGCTTCGCGCAGGACTTTTTGGAAGGCAATGCGGCTTAGCGGCGTAAGGCGGGCTTACCGGCCCGCCGCATTGGTGTAATCAGGCCGTCTGAAAAGTAGGTTGGATTAGAAAAATAATGCCTGTCTGAAAATCTGCAATGCCGTAGGGGATTTCCAGCCTGCCGGTGCTTTCCATCGCCATGAGTGGAATCTGATGTTTTTTCAGGTATCCGACGGTATGGAGAAGTCATTTTTCGTTATTGGTTTCGGTCTTTGGTGAAGACGTGATGCCGATGACGAAATTTCATTTGGCGATGTCGGTACCGCCGTAGTTTTGCGTACTCATCATAAACCTGCCTTGCATTCGGTTGCGTTGGTGAGTTGCCCGTCCGCTCCTTAAGCTATGCTGCGGTTGTTGGCCTTGGCCGGGTACGGGTGGCGGCCGGGCGGATGCCGCCTGTTTATGATACGGGCTGTTCGGTACAAGGCCGGGCATAAATGCCCGATATTCCCTTTTTGAGATATAGCCGAATCACACAGAAAAATACGGGCGGAACGAAGACGGTACGGCGGTATGGAACGGCTGCTTTGGCAGTCCGTCCAAACCCGCCGTCTGTGGGTGTTCGGACGGATAACATGCTGCTTCCGATAAAATAAAAAGCGTTTGGCCGGGTGGGAATTACGGGTGGGGGTGGATTGGCAGTCGTCTGTGCGTTGGGCAAGGCGGCAGGTTGTATACGCCGTCAGATATGTCGGCAGGGATGGATATGGAGTTGGGATTTGTTGCAGACCATTCCGGTAGGGCAGTAGCGGAAGAGATTGAGCGGAATATTGAATATATCTGGACGGATAATCCGGAGAGCGGCCTGTTTTCCATACCTTTACGAGGCCGTCTGAAAGCAAAACAAGAGAAACGTAATGAGGAAAACCCGTTTTAAAATTGCCAAGATGGACTGTCCGTCGGAAGAGCGGCTGATTAGGATGCGTTTGGAAGGGGTGGAAGGTATCCGTTATCTGTCTTTTGATATTGCCGCACGGGAAATGACGGCATATCACGAGAATCAGTCGGCCGTTTTGCTGGCCGCGCTGGATACGTTGGATTTCGGCAGCAGCATTGCCGCAGACGAGGCCGCCGACAGTCTGCCTCCGGAAGCGGCAGGGCGGGATGAGGAAAACCTGCAGGAGCGCGGGCTGCTTTACCGCGTATTGGCGGTAAACTTCGTATTTTTCCTGCTAGAATGCGGCGTAGGGCTGCTGGCCGGTTCGATGGGTCTGTTGGCGGACAGTCTGGATATGCTGGCCGACAGCTTTGTTTATCTGCTGGCATTACTGGCCGTCGGTGCAGGCGCGTTGGCGAAAAAAAGGGTGGCGTTGGCGGCGGGTGTGTTCCAGTTCGGTTTGGCATTCGTCGGGTTGTCGGAAACCCTGTACCGGTTTTTCGGTTGGGAAATGCTGCCTGATTTCCGTCTGATGATAGCCGTGTCGCTGCTGGCTTTGTGTGCCAATGCCTGGTGTCTGCATATTTTGAACCGCAGCCGCAGCCGAGAGAGCCATATCCGTGCCAGCATGATTTTTACCTCCAATGACATCATTATTAATCTAGGCGTAGTTGCTGCGGGCATACTGACTTGGATGAGTGCTTCGCGTTATCCCGATCTGGTGGTCGGTGCGGCGGTATTCGTGCTGGTTTGCGCGGGTGCATGGCGGATTGTCCGGTTGGCGAAAGGCTAAACCGATTTTAGAAATGGGCAGTAGGCAGGTTTGCCAACCCGGACAGCATGTTATTTGATTTCAGACGGTCTGCCGTCCAAAAGGCCGTCTGAAAAAAGGATAAATGATGAAAATCTCCCATATCGACCACATTGTTTTCACCGTTGCCGATATTGACCGCACTATCGCGTTTTACACACAAATCCTCGGTTTTCAGGAAGAAACCTTTTTGGGAAACCGCAAAGCCTTGAAGTTCGGTAATCAGAAAATCAATCTGCACCAAAAAGGCAAAGAGTTCGAGCCGAAAGCGGACAAACCCACTTGCGGTGCGGTGGATTTGTGTTTGATTAGCGAAACGCCGCTTGAAGCTGTTATTGAAGAATTGCAGGACAAAGGTGTACCGATTATAGAGAGCATCGTTGCACGCACCGGTGCGGCCGGAAAAATCCGCTCGCTGTATATCCGCGACCCCGACGGCAATTTGATTGAAATCAGTGAATATGTCGAGGCCGTCTGAAAACACAATGCCTGTCTGAAAATTTATAAGGAAAACGGCAGCTTGGCTTGCAAATCCAACGGAATAATTGGAAATATCGGGTTGGCAGGCATAGGATGCGCCTCGGCGCATACTGCAACAGTCAAGCCGTAGAATGGCAGGGTGGTTTGACCGCCCAATAAAATTATCGGAAACCGGATGCTCCATCCGGGCCGCAGTTACCGTCTGTTTCAGACGGCATGGTATTGAAAGGCCGTCTGAAAAAACATTATTCATGGGCAGAACCATGGAAAACCCAGAGGAGGAGTAAAATGCCGCAAATCAAAATCCCCGCCGTTTACTATCGCGGCGGTACGTCAAAAGGGATTATTTTCAAACGCACCGACCTGCCCGAGGCGGCACAGCAGCCGGGTGAGGCGCGCGATAAGATTTTATTGCGCGTACTCGGCAGCCCCGACCCCTACAAACAGCAGATTGACGGCTTGGGCAATGCCAGCTCGTCCACCAGCAAAGCCTTGATTCTGGATAAATCGCAAGAGCCCGGTCATGACGTGGATTACCTTTTCGGCCAAGTTTCCATCGACAAGCCCTTTGTCGACTGGAGCGGCAACTGCGGCAACATGACCGCCGCCGTGGGCGCGTTTGCCGTGTCGCAAGGCTTGGTGGACAAAAGCAAAATTCCTTCAGACGGCATCTGTACAGTCCGCATCTGGCAGAAGAATATCGGCAAAACCATCATCGCCCATGTACCGATGCAAAACGGCGAAGTATTGGAAACCGGCGATTTCGAGCTCGACGGCGTAACCTTCCCCGCCGCCGAAGTAGTGATTGAATTTCTCGATCCGGCCGACGGCGGGGGCAGTATGTTCCCGACCGGCAATATTGTTGACGAATTGGACATTCCCGAAATCGGCCGTCTGAAAGCCACCCTGATTAACGCGGGCATTCCGACCGTATTCGTGAATGCCGCCGACATCGGCTACACCGCTGCCGAGTTGCAGTCCGACATCAACGGCGATGCGGATAAATTGGCATTTTTTGAAAAACTCCGTGCCTACGGCGCACTGAAAATGGGCTTGATTCAGGATTTGAAAGAAGCGGAAACCCGCCAGCACACGCCGAAAATCGCCTTTGTCGCCCCGCCTGCCGGCTACACCGCCTCCAGCGGCAAAGAAATTAAAGCTACCGACATCGATTTGCTGGTGCGCGCGCTGTCGATGGGCAAACTGCACCATGCCATGATGGGCACGGCTTCCGTCGCCATCGCCACCGCCGCCGCCATTCCGGGTACGCTGGTCAATCTGGCGGCAGGGGGCGGCGAGCGCGAAGCCGTGCGCTTCGGCCACCCTTCCGGCACCTTGCGCGTCGGCGCGGCGGCAGAATTTGCAGACGGCCAATGGACGGCGAAAAAAGCCGTGATGAGCCGCAGCGCGCGCGTGATTATGGAAGGTTGGGTACGCGTGCCGGAGGATTGCTTTTAAAACCGGTCTGTAAAGAATAAAAAGCCGTCTGCAAAACAGGCATTTTGCAGACGGCCTTTTACTGGTTTTTGATTATGTATAGCCGGATGTTTCTGCATGAAACAAGGTGGTAAAACTGTGGACGTAGGGGATATACGGTTTGGCAGATTTGCTGTTCCAGCAGCTTGGTTATACTTTTTGAGTCAGGTACGGCAAGGCTGTAACATTTGGTATCAGATAACTAGATATTTTCAGTTGCGTTGGTTGATAAATAAGCTATTGCTTTTGCCATGCGTTGCGGTACTTGTTCGAAGTGGCCGCCGTTATTCAGCTCGAAAATACAGTGTACACCTTGTTCCTGCCAGTTTTGCTGTGTGGCGAGGGTATGGGTTTCGACGACGGCCATACGCGGATTTTTGCTGTTTTTTTCTTTATCGCCGACGGAAAAATAGGCTTGGTGCGGCAAAGTCTGCAGGTGGTTGCGCGTTATAAATTCTGCCCAGCCGTCAAACCACAATGAGCCGGATACGGAGGCAAAGCGGGTAAACGGTGTGTTTTGATAAGCTGCGTAAGCGGCAAACAATCCGCCCAACGAATAGCCTGCCAGCCCGTACCATTGCGGCTGCAAGGCATAAGTCTGCAGGACTTCGGGCAATACGCTGTTTGTCAGCCAAGTCAGATAGTCGTCGGCACCGCCGCTGAAATCGGGTGCTTTTTTAAATGCGGCAGGGGCGGCCCACGGTGTGAAGGCGCGTTCCCACTGGGGTTCGTCGATGCTGACGAGTGTGATGTGTCTGCCGGTTGATGCGGCCAGCTCATCGGATTCTGCTTGGCTGAGAAAGGTCAGCAGCAGGGGAGAATCGGCTTGCTCGGCGGGATAGACGGAAATGGTTTTATGGTCGAGGGATAAGATGTGTTTTTGCATGAAGTTTCCCTACAAGGCCGTCTGCAAATCGGGAAGCGAAATTTACAGACGGCCTGATGTTGTTTTAATCATCAATTCAAACGGTTTTTCTTACCGAAATAAATGAAACCGATTGCGCCTAAAACAATCATTGGCAGGCTCAACCATTGTCCCATCGACAAGCCCAGAGTCAGCAGGCCGAGGTAGTCGTCGGGCTGGCGGGCAAACTCGGCGATAAAGCGGAAAAAGCCGTAACCGCCGAGAAACAGGGAGGCGACTTGTCCTGCAGGGCGTGTTTTTTTGGAGAAAATCCATACGATGGCAAACAGGAAGATGCCTTCCAATGCAAACTGGTAAAGTTGTGACGGATGGCGCGGCAGCATGCCGTATTGCGCCAGCCATTGCGCCCACTGCGGATTGTGTGCGGCGGCGGCAACGTCTTCGTAATGCGCCTGCGGAAAACCCATCGCCCACGGGGCATTGATGTCGGTCACGCGCCCCCACAATTCGCCGTTGATAAAGTTGCCGATGCGGCCGGAAGCCAAGCCCAGCGGTACCAGCGGCGCAACGAAGTCCATGGTTTTCAAAAAACCGAGTTTGTGCTTTTTGCTGAACAGCCACATCGCCACGACCACGCCCAAAAAGCCGCCGTGAAACGACATGCCGCCTTCCCAAACTTTAAACATACTGACGGGGTCGGCGAGGTAGTCGGAGAATTTGTAAAACAGAATATAGCCCAAACGTCCGCCGAGAATCACGCCGAGAATGCCCCAAGTGAGGAAATCATCGAGCAGTTCGCGGGTAAACAGGGTATTGCCTTGGGCGATACGGCGGCGGCCGAGCCAGATAAACAGGATAAAGCCGACAATATAGCTCAAGGCATACCAGCGGATGGCTACGGGGCCGATACTGATTAATACCGGATCGAATTGCGGGTGGATAATCATGGTGGGAAATGTCCTTATTATTTCAGGTAGGGAGAGGCCGTCTGCAAATCAGAATGCGCCGAAATAGTGAAACAGGTAAACAATCAGCAGCACAATCGGGGCAAACAGCCAAGCAGTCTTTCTTTTGAGTTCCGGCTCCTGCTTCAAATGATGTTTGATGACTTCAAACAGTACGAATTTAAATAAAAACGTGGCTTCGCATGCAAAAATGATGCCGTTAATCAGATATTGGGTCGGATCGTTATGCGGCGGAAACAAATGAAAAAACAACAGGGTGGCCAAAGGAATCAGGCAGACAATGAGCCAGCGGACAAGCAGGGAATGCGAAGGGTTCATGGCGGATAAATCAATACAAATTGGCAGGGCGTTATTATAACGCAGCTTGGGTTGGTGCGCGGCGCTTGGTTTTGCAGACGGCCTTACCGGCGTTTGGCGGCAAAAAAATCCTGCAAAACTGCTTGGCAGGCTTGTTCCGATATGCCGCCGCAGATGGCCGTATGTTTGTTCAGACGGGTATCTGCAAACAGGTTCACCACGCTGCCCGCTGCGCCGGTTTTGGGTTCTGCCGCACCGTAGACAACCCGTTTCACCCGTGCTTGTATCAGCGCGGAGGCACACATGCTGCAAGGTTCTAAAGTAACATACACATCGCAATTTTCGAGGCGGTAGTTTTGCAGCATTCCACCTGCCTGCGATAAGGCGCGGATTTCGGCATGCTGGCTGATATTGCAACTGCTGACACAGGCATTGTGTGCCGCCGCGATGATTTCGCCGTTTTTAACCACTACCGCTCCTACCGGTATTTCACCCAGCGCCGCCGCCTGTTTTGCCTGTTCTAAGGCCGTCTGCATAAATCTTTCCATTTCCGGCAGTGCGGGGAACACGGCAACGGGGGCGTGGTTTTTCACGGATTGTTTCAATATTTCTTTTTGGGCATCACTCAAATCCCCGACAGGAATATCCGACGATAAGGCTTCAAGCTGCCACAAGGTGCTGAAGGTAACGGTTAATCCGGCAGCTTTCAGCAGCAAAAATGTTTTCACGGAGCCATGCCCGCGCAAATCGGCAAGGGTACGGATGCCGAGGGAATGAAGCGCGGCCAGAGTTTTCGGAGCAATAGGCGGGGTAGCAAGCATGGCTGTGGGTTGTGGCGCGGTGCAGGAACAGGCAAGATGGGTTACGGATAAGCGTTGGCGGAATCAAACTTTATATATCATACATCGAAATGCTGCTTGAGCAATGCCTCGGCTGTCGGGAAACAGTCTTGACCGCCGTAGGGATCGAGCGAGGCAGAAAGCGGGATTTTCCGCAACCAAGTCAGTTGGCGTTTGGCGAGCTGGCGGGTGGCTGCTTTGCCTTTTTCGACAAAATCGGCGTAATTTTCCAAGCCTTCCAAATAATCCCAAGCCTGACGGTAGCCGACGCAGCGCATAGACGGCATATCGGCAGTCAGTTCGGGATATTTTCCGCGCAACATCTGCATTTCATCAAGAAATCCTTGTGCCAGCATACTGTCGAAACGCTTGCCGATTTGCTCGTGCAGCAGGGCGCGGTTTTCCGGAATGAGGGCAATGGTGTGCAAATCCAGCGGCGGCGTGTATTGCTGCTGCTCGGCGAAATGGCGGCTTAACGGTTTGCCGGTCAGCATAAAGACTTCCAAGGCGCGTTCGATGCGTTGGCTGTCGGCCGGTTGCAGACGGCTTGCGCTGTCGGGGTCGCATATTTTCAGTTTTTCGTATAAATAACTCAAACCATACGCAGCCTTATCCGCCTGCAACGCAGCACGGGTTGCCGCATCCGCTTCCGGCAGATTGTTCAAACCCGCGGTCAGCGCATGGAAATACATCATCGTTCCGCCGACAATCAGCGGCAAACGTCCGCGCTCATGGATTTCAACAACCAAACGGGTGCAGTCGCGGACAAACTCTGCCGCGCTGTAACTTTGCAGCGGGGAAATGATGTCAATCAAATGATGGGGCGCGGCAGAACGTTCTTCGAGAGTGGGCTTCGCCGTGCCGATATCCATATCGCGGTACACCAGCGCCGAATCTAAGCTGATGATTTCTACCGGCAGATGTTCGGCGATTTGGAGGGCAAGGGCAGTTTTGCCGCCGGCAGTCGGACCGAGTATGGCAAATGCTTTGGGTGCGGACATGGCAGATGCAGCGTGAAAAGAAAAGCGGATTATAGCAAAATGCCGCCTGAAAGTTTGATTTGCAGACGGCATTTATGCGAGGCTCAAGCAGCCGGAACAGCCATGCAAACACATAAAAATTAAAACGGCATATATTTTTATGCTTTGGCGACAATCCGGCAGGAGCGGATTTATCGGATGCCCATGCAGGTCATGGTTGATGTGGCAATAAATTCAACCATTTCTTCATCGGCCAGCGATTCGTCTTGGCCTACTTTTTCTAAGTGCTCTTTGCCGTATTTGTCTTCAAGTTCGGAATAAACGCAAGAACAGAGTTCTTTATCGCTGTCTTGTTCGATACAACCTTCCATAAAGCTGTCTTTGAAGCTGGTTTGCGGCGCTGATGCACCACCGCAGGCAGCAAGAAACACAGGGAGCAGTAAAAAGGGCAGATATTTTTTCATGTTTTTATTCCGTTTGGATAGGGTTGCAGAAAACAATTTTCATTCTTCTTGATTTCAGGAGTGTAACACGGCTGTTGCGGGCAGTCTACAAACCCGATCTCTTCCGATTAAAATTATTGAAATCAAAGCAAAACGCTGTCGAAAGGCCGTCTGCAAAACCGGCACATCGCCAATTCGGATAGTGCTGCATTTTACAGACGGCCTTTGTCTTGCCGGGACACGGGCTGTTCAGCCTCTTTTGGCCGCCAGCATACTGCGGAGGCTTGCCAGATGGCTTTTGCCTTCTTCTTTGCTGACGATGGGTTCGCCGCCTTTCCTGCCCAGAATTTTGATGTCTTCGGGCGGCATTTCGTCGATGAAGCGGCTGGGGTCGGGGAAGTGCCATGTTCCCATGCGCTTGCGTTTGATGCAGTGGGTCAGGGTAAGCTGGCGTTTGGCGCGGGTAATGCCGACATACATCAGGCGGCGTTCTTCTTCGACGTTGCCTTCTTCAATACTGTCGTTGTGGGGCAGAATGCCTTCTTCGCAGCCGACCAGAAAAACATAAGGATATTCCAAGCCCTTGGAAGCGTGGAGGGTGGAAAGTTTGACCGCATCGGTTTCTTCTTCGCTTTTGCCTTCTAAAAGCGTCATCAGTGCGATGGTTTGGGCGATTTCGATGATGTTTTTCCCGTCTTGCTCGCCTTTGCGCGCCAGCCATGAAGTCAGGTCGCTGACATTGCGCCATTTGATTTCGGCGGCTTTACCTTCTTCGTTGTTGAGCAAGTGGTTTTCATAGCCGATTTCTTCCAGCAGGCTAGTAATGATTTCACCGGCATCCGCCGCTTCGGCACGGTTGCGGTAGGCCTCCATCATGTTCATAAATGTTTGCAGGTGTTCGCGGTTGGCGGGGGTGAGCAGGCCGAGGGCTTCTTCGGTTTGAGCCGCCTCATACAGGCTGCATTCGTGGGCATGGGCGTAGGTATTGAGTTTGCCCAGTGTTACGTCTCCGATGCCGCGCTTGGGCGTGGTGACGGCACGCAGGAAAGCCGGATCGTCGTTAGGGTTGGCAATCAGGCGGATATATGACAAAACGTCTTTGATTTCCGCTTTGTCGAAAAAACTTTGTCCGCCCGATAATTGATAGGGAACGCGCGCGCTGCGTAGGGCTTCTTCAAAAATACGCGCTTGGTGGTTGCCCCGATACAACACGGCGAAATCGGCATATTGGGTTTTGTCGCCGCCGACTAATTTTTGTTTCACAATCTGGCTGACCACCCATTCTGCCTCGTGTTGTTCGTTTTGGCAGGCAACTACTTTCACCACTTCGCCCATGCCGAATTGCGACCACAGGGTTTTTTTGAACAGTTTGGGATTGTTTTCAATGACTTTGTTGGCAATTTTCAAAATCCGCGCGGTGGAGCGGTAATTTTGCTCTAATTTGATGATTTTCATCTGCGGATAATCTTCCTGCATTTTGCGAAGGTTTTCCATATTCGCGCCGCGCCATGCGTAGATAGACTGATCATCGTCGCCCACGGCGGTAAACATGCCTTCCGCACCGGTAAGCAGCTTCATCAGCGTAAATTGGCAGGTGTTGGTATCTTGGCATTCGTCCACCAGCAGATAGCGCAGACGCAGCTGCCATTTGTGGCGGATTTCGCTGTTTTGCTGCAAAAGAAGGGCCGGCAGACGGATCAGGTCGTCGAAATCCACCGCCTGATAGCTTTCCAGAGTGGCCTGATAACCGGCATAAATCTGTGCAATCTGCCGTTCCCATTCGTCGGAGGCCGTCTGAAAAGTTTGTTCGGGTGATTGCAAGCCGTTTTTCCAAAGCGAAATTTGGTGTTGCGCCTTGAATACGGCCTCTTTGCCGCTGCCGCCCAGCAGTTCGCCGATAATTTTGGCACTGTCGGCAGCATCGAGAATGGAAAAATTCTTTTTGTAGCCGAGTGCGCCGGCTTCTTCGCGCAGGATTCTCATGCCCAAAGAATGAAACGTGCAAATCGTCAGCCCGCGTGCTTGGGATTTGGGCAGCATTTTGGCCACGCGTTCCTGCATTTCCTTGGCGGCTTTATTGGTGAACGTAATGGCGGCAATTTGATGGGCAGGATAGCCGACGTTGAGAATCAAATGCTTGATTTTTTGGGTGATGACACCGGTTTTGCCGCTGCCTGCACCGGCCAGCACCAAAAGCGGCCCGCCGAGATAATTGACCGCGGCTTGTTGTTGGGGATTGAGTTTCATAAGGTTTTTGCACTCGGGAAAGGTAGGGAATTATAACATTCCGGCGGCTTCAGGCCGTCTGCAAAACCGCATTTCGGGCAAGATGGGCGGTTTTGTTTGCCGAGTGTTTCGGGAGATTGTCATAAACCGTGAAAAATCCGCTACAATCGGGTTTCTGCCATGGTCTTTTTTGAGAGGAGAGAAGCAATGAAAGTTCATACGACAGCGATTGTCAACGGCGAATTTGCCGACAAATACGGCAAACGCGGCAGCCAATTCAGCCCGAACGGTATGCCGACTTATTCGATTCCCTTCGAGATTACCGATGCTCCCGAGGGGGTGCAGTCTTTCGCGGTGGTGTTGGAGGACAAAGATGCGATTACCGCCAGCGGTTTTGTGTGGATACACTGGCTGATTTCCGATTTGAAGCGTACCGTTGTAGCGGAAAACGACAGCATCTCCGCACAAGATTACACTCAAGGGGCTAATTCTTGGGCAAGTGTATTGGGCAAATTCGATATCGATGAGGCTTCTTACTACGGCGGCATGGCTCCGCCGAACTGCCGCCACCGCTACGAATTGATTGTGTATGCCTTGGATACGGTGTTGGATTTGCCGCGCGGTTTCCGTTTTAATGATTTGCACTTTGCCATGCAGGGACATATTTTGGCCAGCGCAAGCGTTATGGGGACTTACGACGTATAAAGCATTATCTGAAAGGCAGCCGTGTCAGGCTGCCTTTGTTAATGTATAAATATTTTGAAAAACTGTACTACCGCTTTATAATCCCAAACCAAGCCGTCTGAAAACAACCGGAGAAGCCGTTATGCGTCCTTTAAATGCCAGAATCCGCTTGGATAACCTGCGCCATAATTACCAAACCTTGAAAGCCGTCCATGGCGGCAGGCTGTTGGCAGTGGTCAAGGCAAACGCTTACGGTCATGGTGCGGTACGCTGTGCACACGCATTGGCGGATTTGGCAGACGGCTTTGCCGTGGCAACGCTTGATGAAGCGGTAGAGTTGCGGGAAAGCGGTATCGGGCAGCCGATTGTATTGCTGGAGGGGGTATTTGAGGCGGAAGAATATGCCGTAGTAGACAAATACCGCCTTTGGCCGGCGGTTTGCAGCCAATGGCAGTTGGAAGCGTTGATTGCACACGATTGGCAGCAGCCGGTTGATGTTTGGTTGAAAATGGATTCGGGTATGCACCGCGCCGGTTTTTTCCCACATCATTATGCGGCGGCGTTTACGGCGTTGAAGCAGTGCCGGAACGTGGGCAAGATTGTGAAATTCAGTCATTTCGCCTGTGCGGACGAGCCGGAAAACGGCATGACTGAAATGCAGTTGGAGGCTTTTGACTTGGCTTGCGAAGATTTGCCGGGCGAAGAGAGCCTTGCCAACTCCGCCGCAATCTTAAACGTACCCGAAGCGCGCCGTGATTGGGGCAGGGCGGGTATCGCGCTGTACGGTATTTCGCCGTTCGGAGGTGTTGATGAGCGGCTTAAGCCGGTGATGCGCCTGACTACCCGGATTTTCGGCGAACGGGTCTTGCAGCCGCACTCGCCGGTGGGCTACGGCGCAACATTTTACACGAGTAAATCTACGCGAATCGGTCTGATTGCCTGCGGTTATGCAGACGGCTATCCGCGCCGCGCCTCCACAAATTCCCCCGTTGCCGTAGAAGGTATCCGCAGCCGCGTTATCGGCAGGGTGTCTATGGACATGATGATGGTGGAGCTGGATGCCGCACAAGACGGTTTGGGCTGCGAAGTCGAGCTGTGGGGCGATACGGTAAACGCCAACGAGGTGGCGGATGCGGCCGGTACGATTGCTTACGAGCTGCTGTGTAACGTCAAACGTGCAAAGTTTACTTATTCGGAATAAGGTAAATTTGCAGGAATTTCAGGCGGTAAAGGCCGTCTGAAATTCCTGTTTGCTTCGGGCCGAACGCTGTCTTTCCGCAAGCGGTTTTGCAGACGGCCTTTTGTATTGTCCCGTATGGTCATTTGATACAGAATGACGGCGTACCGTGCTATAACGTACTGCCCGTACTGTCTGCGGCTTTACTGCCTTGCCGAATTCTGTGTTGTTCCATGATTCCGCCTGCGGGCGGTTTTGTTTTATCTGTTTGACGCTTATGGAAAGTCTGATTACTTTGGTATCGGTGCTGACACCGATGTTTCTCGGTTTTTTTGTTAAAGTGCCGAAATCTTATCTGCCGGTGATTGACAAGATGTTGTCGGGTTTGGTGTACGCGGTGCTGCTGCTTATCGGCGTATCACTGTCGCGGGTGGAAAATCTCGGCGGGCAGATTCATACGATTTTGGGGACGACAGTTTTGCTGTTTGTATGCACCATCGGCGCGAATTTGGCAGCTTTGATGTGGTTTGACCGCCGCTACCCGTGGCAGACTCAAGGTACGGGCAAAAAAGCCGCTGTCAGCATTTCCGGCAGCATCAAGCAGGTAGGCTGCGTGGTGCTGGGATTTTTACTCGGCAAAGTTTTGGCGAATATTTGGCTGCCGTCTGAAAATTTGGGAATGTACTGCCTGATGGCGTTGATACTGCTGGTGGGCGTACAACTGAACGGCAGCGGCGTTATCCTGCGCCAAGTATTAATCAACAAACGCGGCGTGCAAACCGCTATGATTATGATGGCCTCTTCCTTGGCCGGCGGTTTGCTGTTTGCCGCGCTGATACCCGAAGTGTCGTGGACGAAGGGGCTGGCGATGGCTTCGGGCTTCGGCTGGTATTCGCTTTCAGGCTTGGTGATGACCGAGGCTTACGGCGCGGTGTGGGGCAGTATCATGCTGCTGAACGACTTGGGGCGGGAGTTTTTCGCTTTGGTGTTTATCCCGTTTTTGATGCGCCGCCACCCCAGCGCGGCGGTCGGCTCGGGCGGTGCCACCAGTTTGGACTTTACCTTGCCCGTTATCCAAAGCTCGGGCGGTTTGCAGGCCGTGCCGCTGGCAATCAGTTTCGGCTTTATCGTCAATGTTGCTGCCCCGTTTTTAATGGTCGTCTTTTCGTCTTTCGGTTGAGCGGCTTAACAGAATTTGGCACAATCACAACGTGCCGTTTTGCAGACGGCATCGTCATGATAAAAATGAAAAACACAGAGAGAATCTATGAAACCTCGAATCCAACGCCATGAAAACATCATCACCCTCGTACGCGAGCAGCACTATATGTCGGTCGAGCAGCTTGCCGCCGCGCTGGACGTTACGCCGCAAACCATACGCAGAGACATCAATATTCTCAGCGAAGAAAACATTTTGCGCCGCTACCACGGCGGCGCGACCATAGGCGACGTGTTGGAAAGCGAATTGCAGCAGGGCAGGCGCAACAGCCGTCAGGACGAAAAAAACGCCATCGCCCAATTAATTGCCGAAGAGATTCCCGATAATGCCTCGTTGTTTCTCAGCATCGGCACCACAATGGAAGCCGTTGCCGCCGCCTTGATTAAAAAACGCAGAAACCTACGGATTATTACCAATAATATTTATGTTGCCTCAATGGCTTCCGCCCGCGACGACTATACCGTCATCATCACTTCCGGTGTGGTTCGTCCCATAGACGGCGGCGTTACCGGCGTGGCAACCGTTGACTTCATCAATCAATTTAAAGTCGATTATGCCGTGATGAGTACCCACGGCGTGGAGGCCGACGGATCGCTGCTGGATTACGATTATAAGGAAGTCAGCGTCATGCAGGCGATGATGAACAATGCGCGCGTGCGTTTTCTCGGTGTGGACCACAGCAAATTCAACAGCAATGCCTTGGTGCGGCTCGGCAATATTACCGAATTCGACAAAGTATTTACCGACCGCGCGCCCGAAGCCGCCATGCAAAAAATCCTGCAAGCCGCCGCTGTCGAGTGGCTGGTGCCTGCCGATTTATCAAACCCGACAAGTCAGGTACAATAAGCGTTTACCGATTTCGATTGCAGACGGCCAAACCGCCAAACGGGCGCGGAGGCCGTCTGAAAGCCAACCAGACAAAAGAAAATTATGCTGAATAAAGAACAATTTGCCGATAATCATTTTATCCGCACCATTATCGAAGAAGATTTGCAAAGCGGCAAACACACCGCTATCCAAACACGGTTTCCGCCGGAGCCCAACGGCTACCTGCACATCGGCCACGCCAAATCCATCTGCCTGAACTTCGGTCTGGCTTATGTTTACGACGGCTTGTGCAACCTGCGCTTCGACGACACCAATCCGGAAAAAGAAAACGAAGAGTACGTTAACTCCATCAAAGAAGACGTACACTGGCTGGGTTTTGAGTGGGCGGGAGAAGCGCGTTACGCATCCGATTATTTCGACCGCCTGTTTGATTACGCCGTCGGTCTGATTCGGGACGGCAAAGCCTATGTTGATGATTTGACCGCCGAAGAAATGCGCGAATACCGCGGCACGCTGACCGGGCCGGGAAAAAACAGCCCTTATCGCGACCGCAGCATTGAAGAAAACCTCGATTTGTTCATGCGTATGAAAAACGGCGAATTCGCAGACGGCAGCAAAACCCTGCGTTTGAAAATCGACATGGCGGCGGGCAACGTCAATATGCGCGATCCGGTGATTTACCGCATCCGCCGCGCCCGCCACCACAACACCGGCGACAAATGGTGCATCTATCCGATGTACGACTACACCCACGCCATTTCCGACGCCATCGAAGGCATCACCCATTCTTTGTGCACGCTCGAATTTGAAGCGCACCGTCCGCTCTATGACTGGGTGCTCGACAATATTCCCGCGCCGCACGCCACCCGCCCGCGCCAATATGAGTTTTCCCGTTTGGAGCTGCTGTATTCCATCACCTCCAAGCGCAAGCTCAACCAGCTCGTTTCAGACGGCCATGTTTCCGGCTGGGACGACCCGCGTATGCCCACCATCTCCGGAATGCGCCGCCGCGGCTACACGCCCGAAGGCCTGCGCCTGTTTGCCAAACGCGTCGGCATTTCCAAATCCGAAAACATCGTTGACATGAGCGTACTCGAAGGCGCGGTGCGCGAAGAACTCGAAAACACCTCGCCGCGCCTGATGGCGGTATTGAACCCGCTCAAAGTCACGCTGACCAATTTTGCAGACGGCCAAACCCAAAGCCGCCGCGCCGCCTTCCACCCCAACCGTGAAGACTTGGGTGAGCGCGACATTCCCGTATCGCGCACCATCTATATCGAAGCCGACGACTTTGCCGAAGTTCCGCCCAAAGGCTTCAAACGCCTGACCCCCGGCGGCGAAGTGCGCCTGCGCCACGGCTATGTCATCAAATGCGACGAAGCCGTGAAAGACGAAAACGGCAAGGTTGTCGAACTCAAATGCTCCATCGACCACGATACTTTGGGTAAAAATCCCGAAGGCCGCAAAGTAAAAGGCGTCATCCATTGGGTGTCGGCCGAACACGCCGCCGAAATCAAAGTACGCCTCTACGACCGCCTGTTTACCGTCGAACGGCCTGATGCCGTGCGCGGAGAAGACGGCGGATACCTGCCGTTTACCGATTTCCTCAACCCCGAATCCATGCAGGAAATCACTGCTTACGCCGAGCCGGTTGCCGCACAGCTGCCGCCGGAAAGCCGCTGGCAGTTTGAGCGTTTGGGCTATTTCGTCACCGACCGCTACGACCATACCCCGGAACAACCCGTGTTCAACCGCACGGTTACGCTGAAAGACTCTTGGCAGGCTAAGGCTTAAGGCTTGCCTGTCGAATAAAGGCCGTCTGCAAAATCAATTAAAGATTTTACAGACGGCCTTTTGGTGTTTTAATGTTTTAGACTTGGGCAGCACAACACAAGACCGTAAGTCCGCAAACTGTACAAATAACGGATCAGCAGACTTTCAAGCTCCTTTCGTGCAAAGTTCAGTAACGCCGTATGATTTTGCGTGAAATAACGGTACCGACCGCAAGATAGGACAGTCGGCGTATGTTGTTTGCAGCAGGAAAGTAGTGATTGGGTGGCATTGTTGCTGTAAAAGGCCGTCTGTAAAATCAAATGAGGATTTTGCAGACGGCCTTTTGGTGTTTTCTTTTGGGCTGTGCGTTCAGGCAGTTTGCAGAAGCAAGCGATAAAGCCGGTATATCGCCGGAACACCGTTACGGCTTATTGCTATCGGCAGCCTGCTTGAACGCTCGGGATTACGCCAACCATTCCGGCGGAATGGTGCAGACGGGAATCGGATTGATTTTGTGCTGCATGGCTTTGTGCAGGCGGGTGTAGATTTCCAATACTTCGCGTTGGCGGCCGCTGAAATCTTCGGGTTTGGAAGTACCATAAACGCTCATCGCCCATTCGAGCTCGGGATAACTTGCGCCCATTTGCTCTTCATCGGTGCGCTCCGTATCCCAAAGGCCGTCGGTCGGTACGGCTTTTTGAATGGATTCTGCAATATCAAGCTCAGCGGCAAGCCGGTAAACTTGGGTTTTGGTCAAATCGGCAATCGGGCTGATGTCTACGCCGCCGTCGCCGTATTTGGTAAAGAATCCCACGCCGAAGTCTTCGATTTTATTTCCCGTACCGGTAACCAGCAGATTGTTGATTTGCCCGTAATAATAGAGGGTAAGCATTCTCAGGCGCGAGCGGGCATTTGCCAGCGCGAGTGCTTTGGCAGGGTAATCGTTTTCGTCAACGTCTACATCGGCGGCGAAGGTATCAAACGTAGGGGTTAAATCGATGGTCAGGCAGTTTACGTTTGGATAATGCTGTTTCAAATCCGCCATATGCTCGCGCGCGCGGCTGACTTGGTCGGCTTGTTGGCGTATGGGCATTTCGAGCAGCAATACGTCCATACCGGTACGGGCGGCAAGTGCGGACACAACGGCAGAATCGATGCCTCCGGATACGCCGACAATAAAACCTTTCGCATGGGCATTGGCGGCATAGTCTTTGAGCCAAGCGGTAATGTGGGTAATGACTTTTTGGGTTTGCATGGTGTTTCCTTGTATAGAAAAGCGATGATAGCGTGTTTCGCTGCCGTCTGAAAAGTAGTCGGGGAGGGACTTTTTCACGGTGTTTTCTTTGGGTATAATAGGGCGGTCGTTTGAACCGCTCCTCAAACAGGAAGCCGGTTTGCAGACGGCATAAATCGGAATGTTTGATTTAGTCGGGGTGCTTTGAAGAAGCTGAGAGATACCCGTGAACCTGATGCAGTTAATACTGACGTAGGAAACTAAGTATATTCGGTTTTTCTTGTTGTTCTGCCGCTTCGTGCGTTCTTCTTTCTCTATCTTCTTCGTTTTCCCCTGTTCGTTCCCGTTTTCGACAACAGACAGGAAAACAGTATGAAATCTGTTTATTTAGACCAAATCCGTCGGCAAAATCCGCTGATTCACAATATTACCAATACGGTAGCCGCCCACCTTTCGGCAAACGGTTTGCTGGCCATAGGTGCGTCGCCCCTGATGTCTGCGGCGCTGGAAGAAATGGAGGCTTTGCCGCAAATCAGCCGCGCGCTGGTTATCAACATCGGCACGCTCAGCGGCAAAGATCCGGAAACCATGATTTTGGCCGGTAAGAGTGCCAACCGCGCCGGCATTCCGGTGATTCTCGACCCTGTCGGCGTGGCGGCAACACCTTACCGGCGTGAAATGGTGGCGTGTTTGCTGGAAGAAGTGGAATTTGAGGTAATTCGCGGCAATGTGGGCGAGTTGGCGCACCTTGCCGGCGTTGCTTGGCAGGCAAAAGGCGTAGATGCCGGGGAAGGCGAGGCAGATGTTGCCGCCATTGCAAGGCGCGTTGCGGAACAATACCGCTGTGTCGCGGCTGTAAGCGGCAAAACCGATTACATCAGCGACGGCTTGCGTTTGGCAAAAATCCATAACGGCACGCCGATGTTTACCCGCATTACAGCATCCGGCTGTTTGCTTGGTGCGGTATGCGGTGCATTCGCTGCGGTAGCGGAGGGTAAAGTGTTTGAGGCGGTTTGTGAAGCATGTACGGCTTATGCCGTGGCCGGAGAGTTGGCCGCCGCGTCGCTGAAACCGACAGAGCTGGGGCAGTTCGGCGTGAATCTGATGAATGAATTGGGTGCATTGTCTGCTGCCGTTATCGAACAAAATGCGAGGATTGTTTATGAATAAGATTGCTCAAGCACTGACGATTGCCGGCTCCGACAGCGGCGGCGGTGCCGGTATTCAGGCAGATTTGAAAACCTTTCAGATGCAGGGCGTGTTCGGCACTTCGGTGTTGACTGCGGTTACCGCGCAAAATACGCTGGGCGTGTTTGACGTACACCTTGTGCCGCTGCCGACCATCACGGCACAACTGAAAGCCGTAGCCGAAGATTTCGATATTTCCGCCTTTAAAATCGGTATGCTCGGCAATGCGGAAATCATCAGTTGCTTGGCGCAGGCATTGGCGGAATATGATTTTGGCCGTCTGGTTTTGGATCCCGTTATGATTGCCAAAGGCGGTGCGTCTTTATTGCAGCAAAATGCCGTTCATGCTCTGAAAACGGAACTGCTGCCGCTGGCTGAGGTGATTACACCGAACCTTCCGGAGGCGGAAGCCTTAACCGGTATTGCCGTCTGCGACGATGACAGTGCCGCCGCAGCCGCAGCAGTGTTGCAGGATATGGGGGTAAAAACCGTGGTACTGAAGGGCGGGCATTTGCAGCAGTCGCAAAGTGAAGTCTGCCGCGATTGGATTTTTTCGCCGGAAGGGGATTTTGTACTGGAAAGCCCCCGTTTCCCGACACGGCATACTCATGGCACAGGCTGTACGTTTTCTGCCTGCCTGACCGCGGAGCTTGCCAAAGGGCAACCGCTGCTGCAAGCGGTAAAAACCGCTAAAGACTTTATCAGCGCAGCCATCGAACATTCGCTGAATATCGGCGCAGGACACGGGCCGACCAACCACTGGGCTTATGCACGCATCAAACAGGAGCGGCCATGAACGACATCAGAAACATACTGAAATGTTATTTTGTTGCCGGTTCGCAAGATTGCGACAGGCCGTCTGCAAATCGTGCCGATAATCTTTTATCGGTATTGGAACAGGCCTTGCAGGGCGGGATTACCTGTTTCCAGTTTCGCGACAAAGGCAAGAACTCGCTGGCAGACTTTCCCGAGCAGCAGCGGGCATTGGCCGCACAATGCCGCGAACTTTGCCGCCGTTACGGCGTTCCTTTTTTCGTTGATGACGACTTGGATTTGGCGGTGGCCTTAAATGCAGACGGCATTCATGTGGGGCAGGAAGACATCAGCCCTGCCGAAATCAAGCGAAAAATAAGCAAGCCGATGATTATCGGCTTGTCCGCCCACAATCTGCAACAACTGAGTCAGGCGCAGGCTGAAGGTGTGGCAGATTATTGCGGCTTGGGGCCGGTATTCCCGACATTATCGAAAGAAAAGCACCAAGCACCGACCGGCATGGAGTGTATCGGCGAAGCGCGAAAAGCCGGCATTACCATACCGGTTGTGATGATTGGCGGCATCAAACAGGAACACATCAAGCCGTTGATTGCACAAGGTGCAGACGGCGTAGCAGTCATCAGCGCGATTACACAGGCAGATGATGCCAAACAGGCAGCGGCAGCATTGAAGCAGGCGGCCTGCATATCCTAAACCGCATACAAATCGTGTAAAATAAAGTATGTGAAGTTTGCTGTTTGTATGGCTGTTTCACCGCATAACAAGTGCTTAACAAAATAGCCGCCGCCGACACGGCAAGCCTGCCGGGATGCTGCGGCTTCATGTTCTGTTTCGTTTTGTATGATTCGACCATCAAACCCTGTTTGATTAAAACCTCCACAGCGGCTGTACGCGGCCGCCTTGTGGAGTTTTTGCATTTCAGGCAGCAAGCATTTTATGGATTTGCAGACGGCCTTTTGCGGCAATGGCATAAGGCGGCGACAATACTGCCTGATGCCGTCTGCAAAACAGAAGTTCCGTTCTCTTTATTATCCGAGGTAATTATGAAGTTTTTAGACCGTGAGGCCACAGTTGCCAAGCCGGGTTTCAACCGTTGGCTGGTGCCGCCTGCCGCGTTGGCGGTGCATTTGTCCATCGGCCAGATTTATGCTTATTCGGTGTTTAACGCGCCGCTGACCAAAGTAATCGGCATTACCGAATCTGCTCCTGACGACTGGCGGCTGACGACGGTAGGTTGGATTTTCAGTATCGCGCTGGCGGTATTGGGCGCGTCGGCGGCTCTGTTCGGCACTTGGATGGAGCGTGTCGGCCCGCGCAAGGCGATGTTTGTTGCGGCCTGCTGTTTTGCTTTGGGCTTTGTCGTGTCGGCACTCGGCGTGAGTACGCACAATCTGGTTTTGCTGTATCTGGGCAACGGGGTTATCGGCGGTGTCGGCTTGGGCTTGGGCTATATCGGGCCGGTATCCACGCTGATGAAGTGGTTTCCCGACAAGCCGGGTATGGCGACAGGCTTGGCGATTATGGGCTTCGGCGGCGGCGCGATGCTGGCTTCGCCTTTGTCGGTGGCTTTGATGAACCATTTTGCGGATGCCTCTTCGGTGGGCGTGGCCGAGACATTTTGGGTGTTGGCGGTGTTTTATTTCGCCCTGATGATGTTCGGCGCGTTTACCATCCGCGTGCCTGCCGAGGGGTGGAAACCGGAGGGTTATGTCGCGCCGAAAGCCGGCGGCAAGTTGGTCAGCAGCAATCATGTGAATGTGAACCGGGCCATGAAAACGCCGCAGTTTTGGCTGCTGTTTTGGGTGTTGTGCCTGAATGTGACCGCCGGTATCGGCGTGTTGGGTCAGGCATCGGTGATGATTCAGGAGCTGTTTTCCGAGGCTTCGGTGGGACGGCAGGCGGCAATCGGTGCGGGTGCGGCGGCGGGCTTTGTCAGCCTGCTGAGCCTGTTTAATATGGGCGGGCGTTTTGTGTGGTCGAGCGTGTCGGATAAAATCGGCCGCAAGAATACTTATACCGTGTTTTTCGTTCTCGGTTCGCTGCTGTATTTTGCTGTGCCGTCGATTGGCGGGAGCGGTAACAAAGTGTGGTTTGTAGCGGGCTTTTGCGTGATTATGTCGATGTACGGCGGCGGTTTTGCCGCGATTCCCGCTTATTTGAAGGATTTGTTCGGCACTTACCAAGTCGGCGCGATTCACGGCCGTCTGCTGCTGGCCTGGTCAACTGCGGCGGTTATCGGCCCGGTATTGGTCAACTATATCCGCCAAAGCCAGATTGACAGCGGCGTACCCGCGGCGCAGGCATACAGCGTCACCATGTATATCATGGCGGCTTTGCTGCTGCTGGGCTTGCTGTGTAATCTGTGTGTGAAGGCCGTGCATGAGAAACACCATGAAAAAGATGTGGCAGCGGCGGCGTACAGCGGCAATCCCGATGATGAAACGGCGGTATCCGATGCTTATTTAATCAGTGAGAATGTTTCGCGCGGCGGCTTCGGCGTATGGTGGCGGTGGGCGTTGGTGGGCATTCCGCTGGTTTACGGCGTGGTGATGGTGTTTGTGAAGGCACTTGATTTATTCCGCTGACAAACGAATATTCAAAAGCCGTCTGCAAATTGCCGACACGGGTACATTTTGCAGACGGCTTTTTTGTATTTCCAATCAATAAGTTTTACAATGTCGGTTTTACGATAAAACAGCAGTAAGGATTCATATCATGGCACAGTTTTTCGCCATTCACCCCGATAACCCGCAAGAGCGTTTGATTAAGCAGGCGGCAGATATTGTTCGCAACGGCGGTGTGGTTGTTTATCCTACCGATTCCTGTTATGCGCTCGGTTGCCGTCTTGGCGAGAAAAATGCGATGGAAAGAATTCTCGATATTCGCAAAATCGACCAACGCCACCATCTTACGCTGATGTGTGCCGATTTGAGCGAGTTGGGTACTTATGCCAAGGTGGACAACAGCCAGTTCCGCCAGCTCAAGGCCGCTACGCCCGGCAGCTATACTTTTATTTTGCAGGCGACCAAAGAAGTACCTAACCGTACGCTGCACCCCAAGCGTAAAACCATCGGTCTGCGCGTTCCTGAAAATACCATTGCGCTGGCTTTGCTGGCCGAATTGGGCGAGCCGATGTTGAGTTGTACCTTGATGCTGCCGGAAGATGAAGAGCCGTTGACCGATCCTTACGAAATCCGCGACCGTTTGGAACATTCGGTGGATTTGGTGATTGACGGCGGTTGGTGCGGTACGGAACCGACTACTGTTATCGATATGACCGACGGCACGGAATTAATCCGCGAAGGGAAAGGCGATAAGTCGTTGTTTGGTTTGTAACTGCTTGAAACGGTTTGGCGACAGGCCGTCTGCAAATTGCCGACACCGGTGCATTTTGCAGACGGCCTTGTACGGTGATGGCTCAAGCCGGTATGGTTGGCTAAGAATATTTTTAAAACATTTAAAACAAAGGAGAAAGTGATGAAACGCCCTTTATTGTTTGTTTTGGCAGCCGCATTCGGTTTGAGCGCGTGTACTTCGTTGGACGGCAAGTCGGCGCGGGAAATGGTTCAAATTTCACAAAACCGACTGTTGAAACAGGATTACAGTTTCAACTTCAACGGCGAACTGCGTGCTTATACCAGCCCGACGGGGCAAGGCATTGTGAAGCAGGTGGCAGCCCGCCCGTTTCAGGCAAGACACGAGCCGGAAAACGAAGAAACGCTTGCCGATAAGCAATGGGACAGCATGGCAGACTATGAAGCCTTGTCCCGTTTGGAGATGTTGAGGGAAGTGAACAACATCGGCGGCAAGGCGGCGGATATGTTGCAGGCCTATCAGGGGGCTCAGGCGTATTTGAGCAATGCCAAGTTCAAATACAGTGGGGCGGTGGATTTGAGCCGTAAGAAAGTTGAAGTCGTACCGGTGTTGGAGTTGGACAACCGCAATGAATACCACCGCGTATCGTTTCCGATGCTGCTGGACGGCAACGATTTCAGCCTGACCGTCGATTTTCCCGCTACCTTCCCGCTGATTACCGGCTTTTTTGTCGAAGAACCCATGCGCCGCCGCTTGGTGGACGAGCCGCTGAAAGTATTGCTTCCCGAAGAAATCCGCACAGGGCTGCCGCTGAATCATGCCGCCGAAGCCTTGTTGAAAGCCAATGCCGCGTCTTTCGGCGCGCTGCCGCCCGAAGCCTATACGCTGGAAAAAATGGATGCGTTCGGCAGCAAACACGGCGCACGTTACCGCGTGCATTATGTGTTGGACAGCCACAACCGAAAACTGATGGCGCAGCGTTTTGCCGAAGTATTCGATGCGGAAATGAACCGTTTGCAGCAAACACCTGAGCGCGGTACTTATCCGCAGGGGTATGAGACGGTACGTCAATTTTTGGCGGATAGGATCAATCCGCAGGCATTGCCGTTCAGCATGGAGAAAATGCTGGGCAGTCCGCTGTACAACGATTTGTATTTCGACCGTAAAGGCCGTTTGAAAGCCGCACGCCAATATGTGCAGGCAAACGGCGGCAAGCTGGCGCTGAATGTGGTTTCGGAAACGGTGTATGACCGCTATGGCAAGCCGGAATTTACTTTCCGTCCGCAAGCCGGCAAAGTGATTACTTGGGAAGAGTTGAAGCAGTCGATGGAAGAAGCCGGTGAGGCTGCAAAAAGAAGGAAAAACCTCAGCGATTAAACCAAGCGGGCGGTAATGCCGTCTGCAAAATATGGTTATAGTCATTTAAAATAAGAATGATACAGCGTTGCTTTGCCTTGCCGTACTATGTGTACTGTCTGCGGCTTCGCTGCCTTGTCTCATTCTTATTTTATTCGACTATATTTGACACGGAATAAGACGGTGTTGCCGCACCTTGCCGAAGCAGGGGAGCTTGATTGAGTTGTCGGTGTCGTACGCCGCCGCTCCGTATTGCTTGCGGTTGGATTGTCTTCATGCGTTCTCCGACCATCAAATAAAGCCAGAAAGGGAAAGACGGCCGTTTTTCCCTTTTTGTTTGCTTGTGCCGGCAGAAACGGGTGGAAAGGGGAGATAGCAGGTTTGTTTGGGAGGCGGTTTGGGATTGGATGCCGTCTGTATAGTCTTTTAAAATAAGAATGATACTGCGTTGCTTTGCCTTGTCGTACTATCTGTACTGTCTGCGGCTTCGCTGCCTTGTCTCATTCTCATTTTATTCGACTATATATTACGACAGTCGGGCAATCAGACAATCAGGCGATTAGACGAAATCTCCCCACAAGGTCTGCATGGCGGCAATGGCGGCGAGGGAGGCGGTTTCGGTACGCAAAACACGCTTGCCCAAAGTAACGGCTTGAAAGCCGCTATCGAACGCTTGCTGTTCTTCTTGCGCCGTCCAGCCGCCTTCGGGGCCGACCATAAAGATGATGCCGTCTGCAGACGGCGTAATCTGCTTGAGGGTTTGAGCGCGGTTCAAACTCATCAGCAGCTTGGTTTTTGCAGACGGCATTTGCGCCAAGGCCGTCTGTAAAGAGCATAGCGGCAATACTTGCGGAACGGTATTGCGTCCGCTTTGTTCGCAGGCGGAAATGACAATTTCCTGCCAGCGGGCAACACGTTTGTCGGCGCGCCCCCCCGACAGCCGTACCACGCAGCGTTCGCTGATAACGGGCTGAATGGCGGCAACGCCGAGTTCGACGCTTTTTTGCAGGGTGAAATCCATGCGTTCGCCGCTGGATACGGACTGTATCAGCGTAATGTCGAGCGGCGATTCGTTGTTTTGCGTTTCTTCCCGCAGGATTTCGGCGGCGGCACGGCGTTTTTCCAAATTGTATAATTTGGCGGGATAAGCCTTGCCGTTGCCGTTGAACAGCGTGATGTCTTCATCGGGTTTCATGCGTAAGACGTTGAGATGACGCACGATGTTGTCGGGCAGGTCGAGTGCCTGTCCGGCAGCAAGCGGCGCATTCAGATAGAAGCGGGGCATAGTGTTTCGTCCGTGTTGGCGTATAATGTGCGGAAAAGTACGGGATAAATGCCGATATGATGGCGTTTTCGTGCTGAAATAGCAATATTTTAAGGATAAAAAGTGTTATACCAACTGCAAAACGTGGTGCGCCATATTGCTCAAACCGAGGTGATGCCGCGTTTTTTGAATACGCCGTCTTACCTCAAAGACGATGGCAGTATGCTCAGTGAGGCGGATTTGGCGGCACAGCGTGCGTTTGCTGCGGCCTTGCCGCTGATTGCCGACAGCCCGATGTTGGGCGAGGAAATGACGGCGCGCGAACAGACGGACTTGTGGCGGCTGCATTCCCAAGACGATGGTTTGTGGATTGTCGATCCGATAGACGGTACGAATAATTTTATCAACGGCTTACCGCATTTTGCGATTTCCGTTGCCTATGTGAAGCACGGGCGCGCGCAATACGGTGTGATTTACAATCCGGTCAGCGGGGAATGTTTTTATGCGGCCAGCGGGGAAGGGGCGTTTTTGAACGGTACGCAGCTGCCGTTGCGCCGGGTAAAGAAGCAGTTGAATGAGGCGATTGCGGGCGTGGAAATCAAATATCTGCGTTCGGGCAAACTTTCCAGCCGTATGAATACGCTCGCGCCGTTCGGTACGATACGCAGTATGGGCAGCAGTACGCTGGATTGGTGTTATCTGGCTTCGGGGCGTTATGATGTGTATGTGCACGGCGGGCAGAAGCTGTGGGACTATGCGGCAGGGGCGTTGATTTTTGAAGAAGCGGGCGGTTGTTTGAGTACGCTGGAGGGC
This sequence comes from Neisseria animalis, assembly GCF_900636515.1. NCBI lineage: Bacteria > Pseudomonadati > Pseudomonadota > Betaproteobacteria > Neisseriales > Neisseriaceae > Neisseria > Neisseria animalis. Next base: position 1,659,107 of record NZ_LR134287.1, on the reverse strand, counting down.
GATGACTTTTGGAGCGGGGAGCATGTGTTCAAACGCTCGGTGATTGCCGCGCTGGAGCCGGATTTGTTTGAGCGTTGGATTAAGTGGATACGCGATAACCAGTAATCGGGTATCGGAAGTTAAGACGGGCAGTTGGGGAATGTCGATGGCGGCGGTGTCGGTGGTATTCGTGTTGTCGGCGCTGTGCTGCCTTGTATCGGTTGTTATTTTTTGAGGATAGGCCGTCTGCAAATCAGATGGTTGGTTTTGCAGACGGCTTTCCGTTGTGTTTAAAGGCAGTTTGTCATGAATTATTTCAGTATTCATACCCAAACGGGCGATCATTTGGGTTTTTTGGTGATGGCAGGCGACGAGGAATGGCAGGATCAGCCGCAGAGCGGCAGTTTCGTTGTGAAGCTGCAACGGGAGCAGCCTTCTTCCGACCGTGCGGCAGAAGCGGTGCTTGAGCCGTTGCAGTCGGTGGAAGCGCCGTTGTCGTGGCGGATTGTAAAAGATCGGGTGGAGCTGTTTGACGGGGAATACAATATCGGCAGTATCCGCAACGAGTATCTGACGGTGGGGGGACAGGTGTTGGTGTTGAATGATTTGACGGGAACAATGTAATGGAAAGTTTGTTTATTCTGATACCGATGAGTATTCTGTTGGCGTTGATTATCGGCTATTTTTTCTGGTGGTCGGGCAAAAGTGGCCAATTTGATGATTTGGAAGGGCCCGCACACCGTATCCTGATGGACGATGATTCTACGGCACACCGACAGCCGAATGATAAAGAGCCGCAATGAGTGTAAAAAAAGATTATTTGAGTTTCCAAACCAGCCGCCGTTTCGCGCCGCTGTTTGCCACCCAGTTTCTCGGCGCATTTAATGACAATGTGTTCAAAACCGCGCTGTTTGTGATGATCAGCTTTTACGGTTTGGGACAAAACGATATGCTGCCGCCCAGCCAGATGCTGAATTTGGGGGCGTTGTTGTTTATTTTGCCGTATTTTCTGTTTTCCGCATTGTCCGGGCAGTTGAGCAACAAATTTGACAAGGCGGTTTTGGCGCGTTGGATTAAGGTGTTGGAGATTGCGGTGATGGCGGCCGCGGCATTCGGTTTTTATATCCAATCGGCGCCGTTGCTGCTGTTTTGCCTGTTTTGCATGGGCACGCAATCAACGCTGTTCGGCCCGCTCAAATATGCTGTTTTGCCTGATTATCTCAACGATAAAGAGTTGATGATGGGCAACAGCCTGATTGAATCGGGTACGTTTTTGGCGATTCTGTTCGGGCAGATTTTGGGTACGGCCGTTGCCGGTATTCCGCCGCATATTGTCGGTATGATTGTGTTGGCCGTTGCGGCGGCCGGAACATTGGCGAGTTTGTTTATGCCGTCTGTACCGGCAAAAGTGTCGCAAATCAAAATTGAGGCGAATATTGCCAAGGGTACGGCGGCATTGATGCGCGAAGCGGTGGCGGAAAAGCCGGTATTCACCGCAATCATCGGTATTTCATGGTTTTGGTTTGTCGGTTCGGTTTATACCACCCAGCTGCCGACGTTTACCCAAATCCATCTCGGCGGCAACGATAATGTGTTCAACTTGATGTTGGCATTGTTTTCCATCGGCATTGCGGCCGGTTCGGTATTGTGTGCCAAATTCAGCCGCGAACGCTTGGTGTTGGGCTTGGTAACGTTCGGAACAATGGGGCTGACGGTTTGCGGCTTGCTGCTGGTATGGTTGACACACGGGCAGCGTTTTCACGAGTTAAACGGGATCATGTGGTTTTTATCGCAGGGTAACGCTTATCCGGTAATGCTGGTGATGCTGCTCATCGGCTTTTTCGGCGGCTTTTTCTCCGTGCCGCTTTATACTTGGTTGCAGACGGCCTCCAGTGAAACTTTCCGCGCCCATGCCGTTGCCGCCAATAATATTGTCAACGGCGTATTTATGGTATGCGCCGCCGTATTGAGCGCGGTATTGCTGATGCTGTTCGACAGCATTACCTTGCTGTATCTGATTGTTGCCTTGGGCAATGTGCCGTTGATGTGGTATCTCATCAAGCGCGAACCTCGGTTTGTGCGGAATATTTTGGGCAGATAATACAGCATGTATCGACTCGACAGCCGTCTGCTTTTCAGGCGGTTGTATTGATTTTATTCATATTTCCCGATAAATTTTTCATGAGTGCTCAAGCAGGGTTTATCGGTTCAAATCAAATTATTTTAAAAGGCCGTCTGTAAAAATATAGGTATTTTACAGACGGCCTTTTTATATAACTCATTTATTTTAAACAGGTAAATTTTATTTTTTGAATTTTTACCATTATTTTAATATGAATAAAATTAATATTTATCTGTAAAATTTATAAATTGACTCATAATCTTGGCGGATTTAATATCACTCAAACAACAAAGCAATAAAGCCGTTGGAGAGGTGAAACATCATGAGCTATGCAAAAGAAATTAATGCGCTGAATCATAATTTGGCTGAATTGGGCAGCGACATCAATGTCTCGTTTGAGTTTTTCCCGCCGAAAAACGAGCAAATGGCTGCGATGTTTTGGAACTCGGTCGACCGTTTGAAAGTGCTGAACCCGAAATTCGTTTCCGTTACCTACGGTGCCAACTCCGGCGAGCGGGCGCGGACGCACGATATTGTGAAAAACATCAAGCGTCAAACCGGCATCGAAGCCGCGCCGCACCTGACCGGCATCGATGCCGCGCCGGAAGAATTGCGCCGGATTGCACAAGATTATTGGAACAGCGGCATCCGCCGCATTGTCGCCCTGCGCGGCGACGAACCGGCGGGTTATCAGGCAAAAGAGCCGTTTTACGCATCGGACTTGGTGGCCTTGCTGCGCGATGTGGCCGATTTTGAAATTTCGGTGGCCGCGTATCCGGAAGTGCACCCCGAGGCCAAATCGGCACAGGCCGATCTGATTAATTTGAAACGCAAAGTCGATGCCGGCGCCAGCCATGTGATTACCCAGTTTTTCTTCGATGTGGAAAGCTATCTGCGATTCCGCGACCGCTGCGTAGCGGTGGGCATTGATGCCGAAATCGTGCCGGGCATTTTGCCGGTAACCAATTTCAGACAATTGGGCAAAATGGCGAAAGTGACCAATGTCAAAATCCCGAGCTGGCTGGCGCGGATGTATGACGGTTTGGATCACGACCAAGGCACGAGGAACCTGGTGGCCGCCAGCGTGGCCAGCGATATGGTGAAGGTATTGTCGCGCGAGGGCGTAAAAGACTTCCATTTCTACACCTTAAACCGCAGTGAGCTGACTTACGCCATCTGCCATATCTTGGGCGTGCGCCCGCAGGCAGATGCGGCATGACCGGCCTTATGTTTTACAGACGGCCTCAGAAAGATTTTGAAACAGATTCGGATATTTTGATTTCAACAGGAGAATGACCATGACTACTTTACATTTTTCAGGATTCCCGCGCGTCGGCGCATTCCGCGAATTGAAATTTGCCCAAGAAAAATACTGGCGCAAAGAAATCAGCGGGCAAGAGTTGTTGGAAGTGGCCAAAGGCCTGCGTGAGAAAAACTGGAAGCATCAGGCCGCAGCCGCTGCCGATTTCGTTGCCGTCGGTGATTTTACGTTTTACGACCACATTTTGGATTTGCAGGTGGCGACCGGCGCGATTCCGGCGCGTTTCGGCTTCGACAGCCAAAACCTGACTTTGGAACAGTATTTCCAACTGGCGCGCGGCAATAAAGACCAATTCGCCATCGAAATGACCAAATGGTTCGATACCAATTACCACTACCTCGTGCCTGAGTTTCACGCCGACACCGAATTCAAAGCCAATGCCGCGCATTATGTGCAGCAGCTGCAAGAAGCCAAAGCATTGGGCTTGAATGCCAAACCGACCATCGTCGGCCCGCTGACTTTCCTGTGGGTGGGTAAAGAAAAAGGCAAGACCGCATTCAACCGTTTGGATTTGCTGCCGAAACTGCTGCCGGTTTACGTTGGCATCCTGACTGCTTTGGCAGAGGCCGGTGCGGAATGGATTCAAATCGACGAGCCTGCGCTGGCGGTGGATTTGCCGCAGGAATGGCTGGACGCGTATGAAACTGCTTATGCTGCCTTGAGCCAAGCCAACGCCAAAATCCTGCTTTCGACTTATTTCGGCTCGGTTGCCGAACACGCAGGCCGTCTGAAAGAATTGCCGGTTGACGGCTTGCATATCGACTTGGTACGCGCCCCCGAGCAGCTGGACGCGTTTGCCGACTACGGCAAAGTTTTGTCTGCCGGTGTAATCGACGGACGCAACATCTGGCGTGCCGATTTGGAAAAAGTATTGGCCGTTTTGGAGCCTTTGAAAGCGAAACTGGGCGAGCGTTTGTGGATTTCCAGCTCCTGCTCGCTGCTGCACACGCCTTATGATTTGTCGGTGGAAGAAAAACTGAAAGCCGGCAAGCCCGATTTGTATTCATGGCTGGCATTCACCCTGCAGAAAACCGACGAGTTGCGCGTTTTGAAAACCGCGCTGAACCAAGGCCGCGAAACAGTTGCCGCCGAACTTGCCGCCAGCCGCGCTGCCGCCGAATCGCGTGCCGCCAGCACCGAAATCCACCGTGCCGACGTAGCCCGCCGCCTCGCAGAGCTGCCTGCCGATGCCGACCGGCGCAAATCACCGTTTGCCGAGCGCATCAAAGCACAACAGGCATGGCTGAACCTGCCCGCGCTGCCGACCACCACCATCGGTTCGTTCCCGCAAACCACCGAAATCCGCCAAGCCCGTGCCGCGTTTAAAAAAGGCGCACTGAGTGCTGCCGACTACGAAGCGGCAATGAAAAAAGAAATCGCACTGGTGGTGGAAGAGCAGGAAAAGCTGGACATCGACGTGTTGGTACACGGCGAAGCCGAACGCAACGACATGGTGGAATACTTCGGCGAGCTGTTGAGCGGCTTTGCCTTCACACAATACGGCTGGGTGCAAAGCTACGGCAGCCGCTGCGTGAAACCGCCGATTATCTTCGGTGATGTCAGCCGCCCGAACGCGATGACCGTAGCGTGGTCAACCTACGCGCAAAGCCTGACCAAACGCCCGATGAAAGGCATGCTCACCGGTCCGGTAACGATTCTGCAATGGTCTTTCGTGCGCAACGACATTCCGCGCGCCACCGTGTGCAAACAAATCGCCTTGGCATTGAATGACGAAGTATTGGATTTGGAAAAAGCAGGCATCAAAGTGATTCAGATTGACGAACCCGCCATCCGCGAAGGTCTGCCGCTGAAACGCGCCGATTGGGATGCCTATCTGGCCTGGGCGGGCGAAGCCTTCCGCCTGTCGTCGACAGGCTGCGAAGACAGCACGCAAATCCACACCCATATGTGTTATTCCGAGTTTAACGACATCCTGCCCGCCATTGCCGCTATGGATGCCGATGTAATCACCATCGAAACGTCGCGCTCCGATATGGAACTGCTGACCGCATTCGGCGAGTTCGAATATCCCAACGACATCGGGCCGGGCGTATACGACATCCACAGCCCGCGCGTACCGACCGAAGCGGAAATCGAACATCTGCTGCGCAAAGCGGCGGAAGTGGTGCCGGTAGAGCGTTTGTGGGTAAACCCGGACTGCGGCTTGAAAACACGCGGTTGGAAAGAAACCGTCGAGCAGCTGCAAGCCATGATGAACGTTACCCGCAAGCTGCGTAAAGAGCTGGTGGGATAAGCGGATAAATGAAGAAAGGCCGTCTGTAAATTTGGCATTTTGCAGACGGCTTTTTCGCACAGTCCGTTTGCAAATCCCCCAAACACGCGTATAATCGCACTTTCCTATCTGGGGGCGATCTTGGTTTCGACGGGGGTTGCGAAGCAGATGCGGGCATACCGGGGTCTCAGATTCCCGTAAAACACTGAACGAAAATAGTCGCAAACGACGAAACTTACGCACTGGCCGCTTAAGGCCTGCCGTTGCAGCAGTTGGTCAATGGGCTGTGTAGTTTAGGCTACCGCAACGTCATTTTACATTGACTGGTTTTCTGTCGGGTTACTTGGCAGGAAATGAGATTTAAGGTAACTGGTTTTCCAAAAGCCTGTTGGTCGGCGCGAGGAAAATAAGATTTCAAATAGACACAACTAAGTATGTAGAACGCTTTGTAGAGGACTTTCGGACGGGGGTTCAATTCCCCCCGCCTCCACCAAACACCATATTCCAGAGTTGTCTAGAACACCAAAACCGCTAAATTTTCAAAGATTTAGCGGTTTTTCTTTGGTGTAAAGTTGTCTGTTGGGAATGGGACGGTCTGAGTCAGGTATACCGTTGGCACAAAATTTGGCACATTGGATTGTTTGCGAAGTTTGATGATTTGGCAGTTTGTTCAAATATCTTTTTATAGTCATTTAAAATAAGAATGATACAGCGTTGCTTTGCCTTGCCGTACTATGTGTACTGTCTGCGGCTTCGCTGCCTTGTCTCATTCTTATTTTATTCGACTATACTTTGAAACGGTAATGCTGTATTTGCTTCGTAAATGGGGGCGGTTATATTTTGTATGAGGCGGTGGTATTTCTTTTATTGTAGTTATCTGACACAGAGTAATACAGTTGTTTGGGAAACGGGTTGGATAGTATTGTATAGTCATTTAAAATAAGAATGATACAGCGTTGCTTTGCCTTGCCGTACTATGTGTACTGTCTGCGGCTTCGCTGCCTTGTCTCATTCTTATTTTATTCGACTATAAAACGGTAACTCATTCTGTAAATAGAAAATTGCCAGATGTTGGTCATTAGCTGTACAAGTCCGCTATGCTTCCACGCGCGGGCGGGAATGGTGGGAGAATTTGTGCAGTTCGTGATGTGGCGGATTTGCGGTTTCCAAACCATCTCTTTGGAGGAGGGGGCAACGCTGTATCATGTTGTGTCAAACGGCTATGCCAATAAGGTATCGGTTGTCGAATATAGAAAAGGCCGTCTGTATATTTTGCAGACGGCCTTTTCTAGGCGGAATGGAATGGACAGTAGAGATTAGCTGCCCATCAGTTTCAAACGCTGTCCGGGGCTGACTGTTCGGGTGTTTTTGTTCCAACGGCGGATGTCGTTGACTTCGACATTGAAGCGGTTGGCAATGGTGTTCAGCGTGTCGCCTTTTCTTACGGTATAGGATACGTTGCGCGTATTTGATACGGCTTGGGCAGGCGCGGCGGCGACGTTCAGGATTTGGCCGGTACGGATATTGTTACCTTTGATGTTGTTGGTCACAATCAAATCGGCTACGCTCAGGTTGTAGCGTTGGGCGATGTTGAACAGGGTATCGCCTTCGGCAACGCGGTGCATTCCGTTGGGTACGGTGGCGGTGCGGGCGCGTGCCAGACGTGCTTCGCTGCGCCGTTGCTGACGGGCGCGGGTTTCTGCGCGTGCGCGAGCGGCGGCTTCGCGTGCGTCAGCCTGTTCGATGGCTTCGCGGACGGCTTCGGCGGCATTGTGTTGCATGATTTGGCCGTCTGCCAACTGCATCAGTGAGTCGGCTGCTTCGTCATTTTGCAGACGGCCTTGGGTAGGCAGGGGCAGCGGTTCGCTGATGGCCGCGTCAAGTGGGGTAGGTTGTGGCAGGAGGGTAGCGATTTGTTTCGGCGTTTGTTCGCTATACGGGCTTTCCTGCGGGAAGCTGTCGGTTTGTGCGGCGGTTTCGCTCGGGCGGGTCAGGTCGATGATGTCCGGTGTTACACTCGGCAAGTTGTCAGGCTTGATAAGGGTGGCAATTGCTGCGCCGGAGTTTGGTGTGTTTTCAAGCGGAGCGGCTGCCAAGGTGGATATTTCCGGTGCGAAATCGCTGGTGTTGCTGATAAAGTCGATGTTGGAAGCAGCGGGTTTGCTGCCAGCTGTGTTTTTGGCCACCAATATGCTGCGGCCTGCGGAAAGGGTGTTGCTGCTGATGCCGTTTAAGCGTTTGATTTCGGCAATGCTCATGCCGGTTTCAGCTGCGATGCTGCTCAGGCTGGTTTTGCTGTACGGGGTGTAGATGTCCCATGACAGCAGGCTGTCGGGGTCGGCATTGCGGTAATTTTTTTCAAACGTATCGACTGCGGAAGCGGGCAACAGGAGTTTGCGGTTGGCTTTCGGGATAAATACCGGTGCGTTGAAAGCGGGGTTGAGTGCCAGAAATTCGCTTTCGCTGATGCCTGCCAAGCGTGTGATGGCGCTTTGGTCGATCGGTTTGTCCAAAGTTAAGGCTTTGAAGTAGGGGCGGTCTTTGATTTCGCTAACGTTTATGCCGAATGACTGCGGATTGGCAACGATGTTGCGGACGGCCAGCAGTTTGGGAACGTAGTTGCGGGTTTCGTTCGGCATACGCAGGTTTTCGTAGGTAGGTTCCAAGCCTTGTGCGCGGGCGCGGTTGATGGCGCGGCCGACGTTGCCCTCGCCCCAGTTGTAGGCAGCCAGTGCCAAAGACCAGTCGCCGAACAGTCCGTGCAGGTATTCCAAATAGTTCAAAGCAGCGTCGGTGGCGGCATAGACATCGTGCCGTCCGTCATATAATGCGGTGCGCTCGAGGCCGTATTGGCGGCCGGTTGCAGGCATAAACTGCCACAGGCCCGATGCGCCGACGTGTGATTTGGCTTTGGTAACAAATGCGCTTTCGATAAATGGCAGTAAGGCGATTTCTGCCGGCATATTGCGTTTTTTTACTTCGGTTGCAATATGGTGCATATAGGGCTTACCGCGGTTGATGGTGCGGTCAAAATAGGCGCTGCCGCTGACAAAACGGTTTTCGTGCCGGCGGACGATTTCGGGGTTGACTTCGTGCATGCGGAAGTTTTTGCTCAATGATGCCCACAGGCTGCCCGAACCGAATGTTTGTGCTTTCGCCTGATCGAACAGCGAGGCGTTCAGACGCATCATCGCCATGCCGACTTGGTTGGGGGAGGCGGGTGCTGCCTGAATGTGTGCGACGGAGAATACGGATAAGCCGGACAGGGTTAATGCAATGGTTTTGAATTTTGCCATAGGAAAAGCTAATTAAATATCGATAATATAGGGAAAATTTAATCTTTCGATGGTAATGTGCGGGCGGGCGTATCGTCAAGTTTACCGGGGAATATTTGCAGCGGGCGCGGTGTAAGTGTTGGAAAGGTGCAGAAAGAGATTATAATGGTGCGGTAGATTTTGCCGGTTCGGACGGATGCGGACGGGAGTGAGGAATGCAGTGGTTTGAGTACACAGCAGCAGGGCGTTATGCGGCAGAAAAGGAAAAAGCATTTTTTGACAGCCATGTGCCGCAGAAAAAGCAACTGGCCGTACAGCTGGGTGCCCGTTGGTTGAGGCCGTCCGAACAGATTATATATGTTCCGGAAGATGTGGAGATGGCGGTTTGTGCAACGGCATGGGCCGACCGTTCTCTAGATATGTTGCTGATGCCGCACACTCATGAATATGCAGGCTGCCCGTTGTTGGCGCTGGCTGAAGCCGCGCGCGTGTTGAAAGTGGGCGGCAGATTGGTATTAACAGGTTTTAATCCGCATTCTTTATGGTATTTCAGCCGTTGGTTCGATGGCAAACGGCTGCCGCGGCGCGAGCATTGTCTATCGCTGTCTGAATTGAAGCAACACGCGGAAGCCTTGGGTTTCAGCATAGAATACGGTAAATTCATGGTGTATGTGCCGGCGGCAGGCAGCCTTTCGGCCTTGCGTTTTTGGCAGTTTTTGGAAAAGGCGGGCGACCGCTGGTGGCCGCAATGTGCGGCGGTGTACGGTTTGGTGCTGGTGAAGCAGGCGGCGGGCGTACATCTTTTGCCGGAATGTGAAACGCAAATGGAAGAAGTGTTGGTATTGGGTGCGGCGCGCGTGCCGGATTGAGCGGATGGTGTATTTTGCAGACGGCATGGGTTTGAAATATTGTCGGATAACCCAAAATGAGACCATGCAGTAAAGCCGCAGACGATATTGACAGTACAGGAATGCGGTTTCGGCAGCCTGAACCGGCCTGTTTTTGAGCAGGGCGCGGCAACGCTGTATGATGCTTGGTTGAGTTGCGGTAAAGCGGATAAGGCCGTCTGCATTTTGTATGATAACTTTTTTGAGCGAATGATTATGCCCGAATTGCCGGAAGTGGAAACAACTTTACGCGGTATCGAGCCGCATATTACCGGTAAAACCGTTTACCGCGTAACCGTACGCCAGCCCAAGCTGCGTTGGCCGGTACATCCCGACTTGGCGGAAATTTTGAAGGGGCAGACCGTTCTCGAATGCAGCCGTCGGGCAAAATACCTGATTATCCGTTTTCAGACGGGTTGTCTGCTGATTCATTTGGGTATGTCGGGCAGCTTGAGAATTTTTACTGCCGGCGATGAGAGGGCGGGTGCGCCCGACAAACACGACCACGTCGATATTGTTTTTGCAGACGGCACATTGCTGGTATATCGCGATCCGCGCAGGTTTGGTGCGGTTTTATGGTACGAGGGGGCGGCGGAATACCACCCGCTGCTGCACAATGCAGGCCCGGAGCCGTTGTCGCCGGATTTCAACGGCGGATACCTGTACCGTGCGCTGCAGAAGCAGAAAAAAGCCGTGAAAACCGCCTTGATGGATAATGCGTTGGTGGTCGGAGTGGGCAATATTTATGCGAATGAAAGTTTGTTTGAAGCCGCCATTTCTCCCTACCGTCCGGCAAACCTTCTTTCCGAGCAGGAGTGTGAAACATTGGCTGCAACGGTAAAAGACGTATTGGGCAGGGCAATCGCGGCAGGCGGCAGCACTTTGCGCGATTTTGTCAACAGCGACGGTAAAAGCGGTTATTTCCAACAAGAATATATGGTGTACGGGCGTGCGGGTGAGGCTTGCCGCCGTTGCGGTACGCCTGTGGAAAAAAGCATTATCGGCCAGCGGGGGACGTTTTATTGCGCTGTTTGCCAGAAATAAGTACGGCAAGACCCTGTCAGGCCGTCTGTAAAATTGCCCGTGCGCCGTATGTTTGAGTAATATTTGATTAAACCCGTAATATAAAAAGAATTGTTTATGACTTCACAAAAAGCATCGTTTGCCACACGCTTGAGCCGTTTGCTGCGTTTGTGTCGCTGGCTCTACCGGACGGGCAGAAACCTAGGCAGTTTGGACGGCAGTAACGAGCGGCAGCGGGAAGAAGCGTTGGTTACGCTGGGCAGGGGTGCGCTGGCGGCGTTGGACATCGAGCTGGAAACCGATACGCTGCAATCCTCCCGCAAGGGAACGCTGGTAGTGGCCAATCATGTCTCTTGGCTGGATATTTTTGCCATGAGCGCGGTATGTCCGAGCAGTTTTATCGCCAAACAGGAAATCAGCACTTGGCCTGTTTTGGGGAAAATGGGTAAAAATGCGGGAACGGTGTTTATCAATCGGGAATCGCGCCGTGATATAGAACCCATCAATCAAGCAATGGGCGCAGCATTGCGTTCGGGGCGCAACGTCAGCTTTTTCCCCGAAGCGCGTACCTCTTCCGGAGAAAACGTGCTGCCGTTTAAAGCCGCATTGTTCCAGTCTGCGCTGGACGCTTCCGCGCCTGTTCAGGTGGCGGCATTGCGCTATTATGACGGAGAAGGGCGGCGTTCTACCGTGCCTTCCTATGCGGATGTCAATCTGGCGGTGTCGTTGTGGCGGATTGTGTCGATGAAACAGATACGGATCCGTTTGGATTTCGCGCCGCCGATTATGCCTGAGGACTACGCGGGGAAAGACCGTTATGCGCTGAAAGACATGGCGGAATCTTTTGTGCGCGCCAAAGTGGCAGAGTAGGCAACAGGGCATTTTGCAGACGGCCTTTGCGGGAAAATTGTCAATTTTTATTTGGCTTTCTGCGGTTTTATGTTAAAGTTTGGTTTTAATAACTCGGCGGTTTGTGCCGTCATACGGGGCTGTTTGACTGAAATCGGAACAACCTGCCGCAAGGCGGGAGGAGAAACCGCCGAAAGGGCGGAATGCAAGGCGGAGAACAAAAAAGGCCGTCTGCAAAACTTCAGTCAGACAGCCTTTTTGCGTTCGATTGGTGTTTGAAAATTTAAAAGGTATCTTCATGCAGTCTTGGCAATTACCCGAACACGTCGCCGATGTGCTGCCGACAACGGCGCGGCAGTTGGAAAGTGCGCGCGAGCAGCTTTTGGCATTGTTCCGCGTACACGGCTACGAATTGGTTCAGCCTCCGTTGATGGAGTACAGCAGTTCGCTGCTGACCCAAATCGATGCGGGTTTGTCGCTGAAAACCATTCGGGTGGCCGACCAAATCAGCGGACGCCAGCTCGGCATCCGTGCCGACATTACTCCCCAAGTGGCGCGGATTGACGCACACCTGCTTTCGGCCAATAACGGCATCAACCGCCTGTGTTATGCAGGTTCGGTTTTACACGCCCGTCCGGACGGTTTCCTGAGTACGCGCGAGCCGCTGCAAGTGGGGGCGGAGCTGTACGGTTTTGCCGATATTGCAGCGGATATCGAGTTGATAGACCTGATGTTGAAAAGCATGGTGGTTGCCGATATAGGTGAAGTGCTGTTGTCGCTCGGACACATCGGCGTGTTCCGCGCATTGGCGCAAGCGGCGAATTTGGACGGCGAACAGTCGGCGCAACTGTTGGCGCTGATGCAGGACAAAGATGCTGAAGCAGTACGCGTATTGGTTAAAGCATGGCAGCTCGACGGTATGTGGGCGAAAGCGTTTGCCCTGTTGCCGACTTTGTACGGCGGCAGAGAAGTGTTGGTAGAGGCGCGCGCGCAGTTGCCGGATTTGTTTGCCGTAGGCAGCGCGCTGGACGAGCTTCAGGCGGTATGCGATGCATTCCCGGAACGCGCGGTACACATCGATTTGTCGGAACTGCGCGTAGACAATTACCATACCGGCCTGCTGTATGCGGCTTACGGAGACAAGAGCCACGACGCGGTGGCGCGGGGCGGGCGGTACGACGGCTTGGGCAGATATTTCGGCCGCTCCCGTCCGGCGACCGGATTCAGCTTCGATTTGCGAACTTTTATCGGACGCTTGCCGGCCATCGAGAGGCAGTCGGTCGTTGTCGTCGATTGGAAAGATGTTGCGGCAGCCGGAGAGGCGATTGAAGAATTGCGGGCGCAAGGTCAATGTGTGGTGGTAGATTACGGTATTGATTACAACGGATCGAACGAGGTTGCAGGCCGTCTGCAAAATACAGACGGCATTTGGCAGGTTGTAGAAGTTTGACGATTGTTTGAAAGTTATTGTTTAAAAGGTTGTATGTTATGGCTAAGAACGTGGTAGTAATCGGCGCGCAATGGGGCGACGAGGGTAAAGGCAAAATTGTGGACTGGCTGGCGGAGGAAACCACCGGTGTGGTTCGTTTCCAAGGCGGACACAATGCCGGCCATACGCTGGTAGTCGGCGGCAAGAAAACCATTTTGCGCCTGATTCCCAGTGGCATTCTGCATGAACAGTTGGACTGCTTCATCGGTTCGGGAGTGGTGGTTTCTCCCGAAGCCTTGTTGGGCGAAATCGATGAGTTGAATGCGGCAGGCGTGAAAAACGTAGAAGGCCGTCTGAAAATCGCACCGACCTGCCCGTTGATTCTGCCTTACCACATCGCGCTCGACCAAGCACGCGAGGCTTCGCGCGGCAAGAGCAAAATCGGTACAACCGGACGGGGTATCGGCCCGGCTTACGAAGACAAAGTTGCCCGCCGTGCAATCCGCGTCGGCGATTTGCTGAATTTGGATACGCTGCCGGAAAAACTGGACGCGATTTTGGCTTATTACAACGTGCAACTGGAACACCTGCACAATGCGGAGCCGGTCAAAGCAGAAGATGTGTTGGCGGTTATCAGAAAAGTGGCCCCGCGCATCGTGCCGATGATTACCGATGTTTCCCGCGTGTTGAACGACAAACACCAAAAAGGTGAAAAACTGTTGTTTGAAGGCGCGCAAGGCACGCTGTTGGACATCGATTACGGTACCTATCCGTTTGTCACATCGTCCAACTGCTTGGCTGGTGCGGCTTCTGCCGGTGCGGGTGTTGGTCCGCAAATGCTGGATTATGTATTGGGTATCGTTAAAGCCTATACGACCCGTGTGGGTTCCGGTCCTTTCCCGACCGAATTATTCTGCGACATCGGTGCAGGTTTGGCGGAACGCGGCCATGAGTTCGGCTCGGTAACCGGCCGTGCGCGCCGCTGCGGTTGGTTTGATGCGGCTGCTTTGAAACGCTCAATTCAGGTAAACGGTATTTCGGGCATGTGTATCACCAAACTCGATGTGATGGACGGTATCGAGACCATCAATATCTGTGTAGGTTATGAACTGCCTGATGGTAGTCGGACAGATATTCTGCCGTTGGGATCGGATTTGGTGGCACAGTGCAAACCGGTTTTTGAATCCATGCCGGGCTGGAGCGAATCGACATTCGGTGTTAAAGAATATGACAAGCTGCCGGAAAACGCCAAAGCCTACTTGAAGCGCATTGAAGAAGTATGCGGTGCGCCGGTGGCCATTGTTTCGACCGGCCCCGATCGCGAAGAAACCATAGTTCTGCATCATCCGTTTGCTTAATCAGCTAGGAAGAAGCTCCCTTTCGGGGGCTTTTTTGACATATTCCGCCGAATATGGGCGTTGTGTGCGGCAGACTGTTTTGCTTTATTTTTTTGTGCCAGTCCGATATGCTTCCCCAAGCCGGAAAACAGTTGGAAGAAGACGGATTCTGTTTGGGCGCATGGCTAGGCAATAAAGCATTCTTGCAGTATGATAGCCGGACTGAAATGAAAAATTTTACAGCAGAATATTGTCGATTAAAGCCGGCCGCAGCGGCGCAGGCTTTTTTTCTACTGTTTTGCCGTGTATATGGATTTCGGGCGGTTTACAGGCCGTCTGGAAAAACGATGTCAGCTTTTTGAATTGGAGCCGATACCATGCTGACCCAAACCCAACAGGTCGATTTAACCCTTCAGCATTTGAAAAACCACACTTTGTCGGTTTACACGCCGGAGCAGCGTAAGAGCATTGAACAGTCGGAAGACTGGAAAGCGTTTGAAGGCCGTCTGCATACGCATTTTCCCAAACTGATGTACGAGTTGGACAATGTGTACGGCAGTAACGAGGCCGTGCTGCCGATGCTGGAGCAGTTGGTTTCCAATTCTTGGCACAGCTATGCCAAACGCGGTAAAGCATTGAAAGCGATTGATGCGGCGCGCGAGGCAGATCCCGATTGGATTCTGTCGCACAAGCAGGTTGGCGGCGTTTGCTATGTCGATTTGTTTGCCGGCGATTTGCAGGGGCTGAAAGCCAAAATCCCATATTTCCAAGAGTTGGGATTGACTTATCTGCACCTGATGCCCTTGTTTAAATGTCCTGAAGGTAAAAGCGACGGCGGTTATGCCGTGAGCAGCTATCGGGATGTCAATCCTGCATTGGGCACGATTGATGACTTGCGCGATGTCATCAAAGCCCTGCATGAGGCAGGCATTTCCACGGTGGTTGATTTTATTTTCAACCATACGTCAAACGAGCATGAGTGGGCTGTCGAATGCGCCGCCGGCAACCCGATGTACGACAACTTTTACTATATCTTCCCCGACCGTTGGATGCCCGACCAATACGACCGCACCTTGCGCGAGATTTTCCCCGACCAACACCCGGGCGGTTTTTCGCAACTTGAAGACGGACGCTGGGTATGGACGACTTTCAATTCCTTCCAATGGGACTTGAATTACAGCAATCCGTGGGTATTCAATGCCATGGCGGGGGAAATGATGTTCCTTGCCAATTTGGGTGTCGATATTCTGCGTATGGACGCGGTGGCATTTATCTGGAAACAGATGGGTACGACTTGCGAAAGCCTGCCGCAGGCGCACGCGCTGATTCGTGCGTTTAATGCCGTGATGCGGATTGCCGCGCCTGCCGTATTCTTCAAATCCGAAGCGATTGTCCACCCTGATGAAGTAGTGCAGTATATCGGGCAAAATGAGTGTCAAATCGGTTACAACCCCTTGCAAATGGCCTTGCTCTGGAATACGCTGGCCACGCGGGAAGTCAACCTGCTGCAACAAGCATTGACTTACCGTCACAACCTGCCCGAACATACTGCTTGGGTGAACTATGTCCGCAGCCACGATGATATTGGTTGGACGTTTGCCGATGAAGATGCCGCCCATTTCGGTATCCACGGCTACGGACACCGCCAATTCCTGAACCGTTTCTTTGTGAACCATTTCGACGGCAGTTTTGCGCGCGGCGTACCTTTCCAATTCAACCCGAATACAGGCGATTGCCGCGTAAGCGGTACGGCGGCAGCATTGGCCGGTTTGGCGCAAAACGATCCCCATGCCGTTGACCGAATCAAGCTGTTGTACAGTATCGCCTTGAGTACCGGCGGGTTGCCGTTGATTTACTTGAGTGACGAAGTCGGCACGCTCAATGATGACGATTGGTATAACGACCACAATAAAGCAGACGATAGCCGCTGGGCGCACCGGCCGCGTTACAATGAAACGCTGTACCGTCAGCGGCATGACGAATCCACTACGGCAGGGCAGATTTACCAAGGCTTGCGCCATATGATTCAGATTCGCCAGAGCAACAAGCGTTTTGACGGCGGCCGTCTGGTTACGTTCAACACCAACAACAAACATATTATCGGCTATATCCGCAATAATGCCTTGTTGGCGTTTGGCAACTTCAGCGAATTTGCCCAAACCATTTCCGCGCATACCCTGCAGGCCATGCCGGCACAAGTCAAAGATTTAATCAGCGGAGAAACCGTTAAATTAAATCAGGATTTGGTGTTGAAGCCGTATCAAGTGATGTGGTTGGAGATTGCCTAAACGCATCATTTCCCGGTATTTGCCGGCTCAGACTTTACTCGGATAAAGCGCGCGGCAAATATGGTCGGGCAATACTAAATGAAACAAGGCAGCAAAGCCACAGACAGTGCGGTTCGGCTGCTTATATCGAGTTAAATATAGTCGAATAAAATAAGAATGAGACAAGGCAGCGAAGCCGCAGACAGTACACATAGTACGGCAAGGCAAAGCAACGCTGTATCATTCTTATTTTAAATGACTATAAAACAATCGTACAGCTCTTGAAAAGGCCGTCTGTAAAATGGATAAATCATTTTGCAGACGGCCTTTTAAGTTGATTTTCTCAACCCATCACAGAATGCGGTAATGCGCTGTAAAAAGATTCGGCGGATTTGCTGTTTCATCAGCCGAAGCAAGCGTTCTCTGAGTAAGGTTTGGCAAGGTCGTATCTTCTGTGTTTTCAATGACGATACAACAGCAAACAGATTTTGAACCGAATGTTGAGGTATGAAATTTCTATTCTGCTTATATTGATTTAAACAGAATAACCGTACAGTTGTTGAAAAGGCCGTCTGCAAAATGGATAAAGCATTTTGCAGACGGCCTTTTAGGTTGATTTTCTCAACCCATCATGGAATACGGGTTACGCGCCGTAAACCGGATTTTTCTCACACAAAGCAGTTACCTGCTCGCGCACGCGCGCCAATACGGCTTCGTCTTCCGGCGCGGCCAGTACGTCGGCAACCAGATTGGCCAACACTCGGGCATCGGCTTCGTTGAAGCCGCGGGTGGTCATGGCGGCGGCACCGATGCGGATGCCGGAGGTAACAAACGGTTTTTCCGGATCGTTCGGAATCGCGTTTTTATTCACGGTGATGTGGGCGTTGCCCAAAGCGGCTTCGGCGGCTTTGCCGGTGATTTTCATCGGTTGCAGGTCAACCAGAAAAACGTGGCTTTCGGTGCGGCCGGATACGATGCGCAAACCGCGTTTCACCAACTCTTCCGCCATGGCGGCCGCGTTGATTTTCACCTGTTTGGCGTATTCTTTGAATTCGGGTTGCAAAGCCTCTTTAAAGGCAACGGCTTTGGCGGCGATGACGTGCATCAGCGGGCCGCCCTGCAGGCTTGGGAAAATGGCGGAATTCAGGGCTTTTTCGTGGGTATTGTCACGGCACAGAATCACGCCGCCGCGCGGGCCGCGCAGGGTTTTGTGGGTGGTGGTGGTGACGAAGTCGGCAAACGGCACGGGGTTCGGGTATTCGCCGCCGGCTACCAAACCGGCATAGTGCGCCATGTCGACAAACAGATATGCGCCCACTTTGTCGGCGATTTCGCGGAAGCGCGCCCAGTCGATTTCCAAGGCGTAGGCAGATGCGCCGGCGACAATCATTTTCGGCTTGTGTTCCAGCGCCAGACGTTCTACTTCGGCGTAATCCAGCACTTCGTTTTCGTCCAAGCCGTAGGTAACGGCGTTGTAGAGTTTGCCGGAAATGTTTACGGAAGCACCGTGGGTCAGGTGGCCGCCGTGTGCCAGACTCATGCCCAAGATGGTATCGCCCGGTTGCAATACGGAAGCGTAAACCGCTTGGTTGGCTTGTGAGCCGGAGTGCGGCTGTACGTTGGCGTATGCCGCGCCGAACAGTTGTTTCACGCGGTCGATGGCCAACTGCTCGGCCACATCAACGTGTTCGCAACCGCCGTAATAGCGTTTGGCAGGATAGCCTTCGGCGTATTTGTTGGTCAGTTGCGAGCCTTGGGCTTCCATAACGGCGCAGCTGACGTAGTTTTCAGAGGCAATCAGCTCGACATGGTCTTGCTGGCGTTTGACTTCGGCAGCCATCGCTGCGGCCAATTCGGGATCGTATTGTTCGATGGTAATGCTTTTTGAGAACATCTTGTTTCGTCCTTGGGTAAACGGAAAAATGGAAGTGTATAACCAGCCGATAATGTATCAAAACGGCTGAAATTGTCAACAATGTTATCCGTGGAAACGGATATGCGAAATAGATAAAGCCGTCTGCAAAATTGTCAGACGGCTTTTGAGAAGGTTAGCGGTGTTGCGGGCTGTACCGTTTTTCCAAGCGGGAGAAGAACCAGCCCAAGCAGGTAGTCATCAGCAGGTAAATCAGCGCGATGGTGTACAGCGGTTCCTCATAGACGGAGTAACGTCCGGAAATGGTTTTCTGAACATACAGCAGTTCGGCAACTGCGATGGTGGAAAGCAGGGAGCTGTCTTTCAGGAGCGTGATAAATTCGTTGGCAAGCGGAGGCAGCATACGGCGCAAAGCCTGCGGCAGAACCACATAACGCATGGCTTGGGGATAGCTCAGGCCGAGTGAACGGGCGGCTTCGAGCTGGCCTTTGTCGATAGACTGGATGCCGGCGCGGAAAATTTCGGTAATGTATGCACCGGCATTGACTGCCAGAGCAAGTACGCCGGCAATAATCGCACCGTATTCGCGGCGGAGTTCTACCGCAGCTTCCCCGCTGATAATCAGACCATCGGTAGGGTTGACCAATGCGGTAAACCATACGAAATACCAAATAATAATCTGTACGAACATCGGCGTACCGCGAAACAGTGTAACATACAGCGCCGAAATGCTGCGTAACACCCATGCCGCCGCGCGAACGGGCGCACTGCCTTTTTCAAAACTTACCAGCCGGGCCAGCGCGCCAAGCAAACCCAGTACCGTACCGCCCAAAGTAGCGGCGAGAGTCAGTCCCAGCGTTGTCAGCGCGCCGTAAAGGAACATCCAGCGGTATTCATAAATAATGTCGAAACGGAAATCCATAAGCCACTCTAAAAATATTGTGTGCCAAACGCAGGCGGAGGCAGAAAAACCGCCTCTGCGGGTATGCAGTGCATATTGCTGAAAATCAAACCGAGTATTTTACAATAAAAACCGCCGCTTGAACGTGCTTTCTTTAAGAAAGTGTAAAATTTAGCATTTGCAGACGGCTTTTCCCGTAAAAATATCGGTCGGATAAGGGTGTGTGAATGAAAAGGAGCAGGGCGTAAATTGACCCTGCCGGTAAAAAAGCGGATAATCCCGCTGATTTTTCCGAATATTTTTTCAGGCGGCAAAAGCAGTTATCTTGTCAGGCCGTCTGAAAATACAGTTGTTGCCCGTTGCCGGCACAGAGTGTTGCCGCAGGGATTGGCGCTTGGTCTTATTGCCCGAGCCGAACGACTGTATTGTTAATGAAACCAGCACATCATGAAAGCACCTGAACTCCTCCTTCCTGCCGGCGGTCTCGAACGTATGCGCGCCGCCTACGATTTCGGCGCCGATGCCGTATATGCCGGCAGCCCGCGCTATTCCCTGCGTGCGCGCAACAACGAATTTGCCAAGCTCGACGTATTGGCGCAGGGCATCAAAGAAGCGCACGAGCGCAATAAAAAATTCTTCCTCACCGTCAACACCCTGCCGCACAATTCCAAATTGAAAACCTTTGTTTCTGATATGGAACCGCTGATTGCGATGAAGCCCGACGCGCTGATTATGGCCGACCCCGGGCTGATTATGACCGTGCGCGAAAAATGGCCGGAAATGCCGATTCACCTTTCCGTACAGGCCAACACCACCAACTATTGGGGTGTGAAGTTTTGGGAAAAAGTCGGCGTAGAGCGCATTATTTTGTCGCGCGAGCTTTCTATGGAAGAAATCGCAGAAATCCGCCAAGAATGCCCCGATATCGAACTGGAAGTGTTTATCCACGGCGCATTGTGCATTGCCTATTCCGGCCGCTGCCTGCTTTCGGGCTACTTCAACCACCGCGACCCCAACCAAGGTACCTGCACCAATTCCTGCCGCTGGGATTACAAAGTGCACGATGCCGAAACAGACGATATGGGCGATGCCAAGCTGCTGCAGGGTTTCAATTTTGACAAAGCGCAGGAAGAGGCCAACCAAAACTTCGAAGGCATCAACGGCCAGCAACGCCACCCTGCCGCCAACAAAGTATTCCTGATTGAAGAGTCCAACCGTCCGGGCGAAATGATGCCGATTATGGAAGACGAACACGGCACCTACATCATGAATTCCAAAGACCTGCGCGGCATCGAAGTGGTGCACAAGCTGGCCGAAATCGGCGTGGACAGCCTGAAAGTCGAAGGCCGCACCAAATCACTGTATTACGTTGCCCGCGTTGCCCAGTCATACCGCAAAGCGATTGACGATGCCGTCGCCGGTCGCCCGTTTGATTACAGCCTGCTCGCCGAACTCGAAGGTTTGGCCAACCGCGGCTATACCAGCGGCTTCTTGGAACGCCACCAAACACAAGACTACCAAAACTACCTCAGCGGCCATTCGCTTGCCAAACAAAGCCAATACGTCGGCCACGTTACCGAAATCGATGCTGAAGGCTGGGCCACTGTGGAAGTGAAAAACCGCTTCGCCGTGGGCGATACGCTGGAAATCATCCACCCGGGCGGCAACGAAACCGTCAAATTGGCGCAAATGACCAAAAAAGGCGAGCCTGTCGATGTCGCGCCGGGCAACGGCATTCAGGTGAAAATCCCGAATATGGCCGGTAAGGAAAAAGCATTGCTGGCGCGGATTATGAATCCTTAAGCCGACATATGTATAGCTATTGAATGCGGAATGATACGGCTTTACCGGTTTGTTTCATTTTGTATTATCCAACTATAAAAAGCCGTCTGCAAAAGTATGGGAAACGGGTTTCCGCAACATATTTTGCAGACGGCCTTTTGGTGTGTATTGTTCGGACAGCAGATGGTTAATAGGGTTTGCTCCGCTTTTGTTGCGGTATGGAACCGGCATTGCGGAATACAGCGGTTTCCATTCGGTTTGATGACGTTGCTGAACCTTACCGAAAGGGGAGCTTGACCAAGCTACTTTATTTCATTGTTATCCGATATACACAGGTCAACTTGAGCAACTGACGCAAATTTCCGCCGCCCATGCGGGTGCCGGTCCGGCGAAATCGGCAAATTCGGCACGCTCGCGGTAGGGGTCGGCCAAACAACGGCGCAGGCGTTCGATTTCGCGGTAGTCTCCCGTTTTCGCCAAGGCAATGGCTTGTTCTGCCAGATGGTTTCGCAATACATACAGCGGGTTGGTGCGGTTCATGCGTTGGGCGCGTGCTTCTGCTTCGTTGTTTTCGGCGCGCAGACGGCGGCGATAGCGTCCCAGCCATAAGGCCAGTTGTTGTGGAATGCCGTCTGCAAATAAGGCGGATAATGCAGACGGCAAAGGGTCGCCGTGGGCATTGGAAAGCAGGCTCAGGTGGCGGAAAAACAGCGTGAAATCTGCCTGCTGCCCTTGCAGTGCGGCAAACAGGTCGGCAACAAGCTCTTCATCATCTGCTTGTTCGGCCAGCAGGCCGAGCTTCAGGCGCATGTGTTTTAGGTATGCCGTCTGAAAAACCGTTGGCCATTGTTCGATAAGGAGATTCAGCTCTGCTTCGGGGATTAATGTTTCAAAACATTGTGCCAAGGCTGCCATGTTCCAGTGGGCGATGTAGGGTTGGGCGTTGAAGGCGTAGCGGCCTTCGCGGTCGGAATGGTTGCAGATGTGGCGGCGGTCGTAGGCATCTAAAAAACCGAACGGGCCGTAGTCCAGAGTAAGCCCCAGAACGGACATATTATCGGTATTCATGACGCCGTGGCAGAAGCCGGTACATTGCCATGCGGCAACAGTTTGTGCGGTGCGGCGGCCGATTTGTTCCAAGAGCAGCAAATAGGGGTTGTCCGCTTCCGTACATTCGGGATAATGGTGTCGGATAACGAAATCCGCCAGCAGTTTTAATTCATCTTCACGCCCTGTGTAAAACAGGTATTCGAAATGACCGAAGCGGATAAAGCTGGGGGCGATGCGGGTCAGCACGGCTGCTGTTTCGACTTCTTCGCGATAAACAGGGTTATTGCTGCCGGTGAGCGCCAGCGCGCGCGTGGTCGGAATGCCCAAGCCGTGCATGGCTTCGCAACACAAGTATTCGCGTATGCTGGAGCGCAGTACCGCCCGCCCGTCGGCAAAGCGCGAGTACGGTGTTTTGCCCGCGCCTTTGAGCTGGATTTCCCACAGTTTTCCTTGTGAATCGGCGGCATCGCCCAGCAAGATTGCCCGCCCGTCGCCCAAGCGTGGAACATAAACGCCGAATTGGTGGCCGCTGTACACGGTGGCCAGCGGTTGCGGTGTGTAGTGTTCCGCACAGCCGGAAAGAGCGGCCAGATTTTCTGCTGATTGTAAGTCTGCCATTGGATTTGCAGACGGCCACAGTTCCGCCGCCAAGTCATGATTCAACGCAATCCAGTACGGTGAATCCAGCGGTTCGGGGGCAACGCTCGAATAAAAAGTGTTGGGCAGCTCGGCAAAGCGCGGCTGTCGGAAATTTAAAGTGTGCATGATGGTTTCCTTATCATTGTTGTATGGCTACAATAACACAAGGCGGGAAGAAAGTGCATAGGCAGAGATTGTGCCACAACGCGGTTGCCGTCTGTAAAACAGGGGCGGCATGATAAGATAGCTTGCTTTGCCGCCTGCCGCCATATGGTTGTTTGGCGGTATTATGGTTTATACTCACTATTTGGTTTTTTGTTATTTGCAGACGGCCTTATTCCCATGAGCATACTTTTTCAGCCCGAAGATTTTCATTCCCAAGATTCTGCCGAATTTCTCTACGCCTTGTGTGCGGCTTATCTCGAACATACCGAGCGCAATGGTGATGCGGAAATGTTGTCCCTCAATGACGAACAACATACGCTGACGGCTTATTGCTATCTCGACAGCCAAGTTCAGGAGGGCGGGTTTGTGCAACTGATTGCTTCGGGTTACGGCGAGTATATTTTCTACAATCCGGTGGCCGACAGCCTGCGCCGCTGGCGTATCAAGCCGACGCCGAAGATTCTGGACAAAGCCAAAGCCTTATATGCCCAACACGGCGAAGCAATCGAGCAAATGGCTGAAAATAATACGCCTTTGGACGATATTCGTGCAAAATTTGCTGATTTTGAAGAACTTGATGCTGAATATTATGAGGTGGCAGACGAGGACTTGGAAGCAGCCGCGGTTTATGTGCGGGCAAATTGGGAGAAGTTTGCCGAAATCGGCGGCTGATTTGGGTAGGGCGTGCCGGCCGCCTGAAAAATGAAACTTTTTCTTTTGTCGGAAAAATTGCCGGAAGGTATGTATGCAAAGTCTGCTGTTTGCGGCTTGGCGGCATTATTTATCGGTTTGTATGGCGTTTGCAAGATATAGTCGAATAAAATAAGAATGAGACAAGGCAGCGAAGCCGCAGACAGTACACATAGTACGGCAAGGCAAAGCAACGCAGTATCATTCTTATTTTAAAAGACTATAAAAGCCGTCTGCACATTGCATTCAAATGCAGTGTGCAGACGGCTTTTGCCATATCAGACAGTCGGCTTCGAGGGATTAGATACCTTGAGCCAGCATCGCATCGGCCACTTTGACGAAGCCGGCAATGTTCGCGCCGTTAACGTAGTTGACTTTATCGCCTTCTTTACCGTATTTCAGGCAAGACTCATGAATGGCTTTCATGATGTCAAACAAACGCGCATCTACTTCTTCGCGCGTCCAAGACAGGCGGATGGCGTTTTGGCTCATTTCCAAACCCGAAGTGGCCACACCGCCGGCGTTGGAGGCTTTGCCCGGGGCATACAGGATACCGGCTTTCAGGAATTGCTCTACCGCGCCCAGAGTGGACGGCATGTTTGCACCTTCCGCCACAACGAAACAGCCGTTGCCCAGCAGGGTTTTGGCATCGTTTTCGTCCAATTCGTTTTGGGTCGCGCAAGGCAGGGCGATGTCGCATTTCACACCCCACGGACGTTGGCCTTCGAAATATTGCAGACCTTGCTCTTTCGCATAAGTGGATACGCGCTCGCGGCGGACTTCTTTCAATTCGATCAGCGCGGCCAGTTGTGCTTCGGTCATGCCGCTGTCGGGGAACAATACGAAACCGTTGGAATCGGAAACGGTGAGGACTTTCGCGCCCAACTGAATGGCTTTTTCGCAAGCGTATTGCGCCACATTGCCCGAACCGGAAACTACTACGCGTTTGCCTTCAACTTTGTCGCCGCGGGTTTCCAGCATGGATTGTGCGAAGTAAACCGTACCGTAACCGGTTGCTTCCGGACGGATCAGGCTGCCGCCCCATGCCAAGCCCTTGCCGGTCAGCACGGAAGTAAATTCGTTGCGGATTTTTTTGTATTGGCCGTATAAGAAGCCGATTTCGCGTCCGCCCACGCCGATGTCGCCCGCCGGTACGTCGGTATCGGGGCCGATGTGGCGGTACAGTTCGGTCATAAAGGCTTGGCAGAAACGCATCACTTCCGCATCGGATTTGCCTTTGGGGTCGAAGTCGGAACCGCCTTTGCCACCGCCCATCGGCAGCGTGGTCAAAGCATTTTTGAATACTTGCTCGAAGGCCAGAAATTTCAACACGCCCAAATCAACGGTGGGGTGGAAGCGCAAGCCGCCTTTGTAGGGGCCGATGGCTGAGTTCATTTGGATACGGTAGCCGCGGTTGACTTGTACTTGGCCTTTGTCGTCCACCCAAGTAACACGGAACATGATGACGCGCTCAGGCTCTACGATGCGCTCCAGCAGGCTTTGCTGGGTGTATTTGGGATTTTTCGCCAAAAACGGATCCAAACTCATGAATACTTCTTCCACCGCTTGGTGGAATGGCTCTTGGTTGGGGTTTTTCTGTTTCAGATTGGCAAACAAGGTATTCAAATTGCTCATTTGAATTCTCCGAAGGTTGAAGTGGATAGGAAAAAATAGTTTTGTCAGGGCGGAATATACGCCTGTTTTTTTTTCATCACAAGGGTAATTTTTGTAAAATTGTTGACATTCTGAAATTTGTATTTTTTATTTTTAATATTTATTATTATTTTTAAATTAAATATTGGATTTAAAGTTTATTTTTTAATTATTTATTGATATAAAATTTTTAAATATAATTTGTAAAAAATTGTTATTTTTGATTTAAGCCAAATAATTGCAACGGGATAATGTCAACAATCTGCCTTGAGGCGAGGCTGTTGTTTTGCAGACGGCATAATGCTGCCGCAAGAAGTGGCAAACAGTAGCTGCGGGGCTGAAATGCCGTCTGCAAAATATGTTATCATTCAAGTTGTTTAATCATTATTTTGCAGACGGCATTCGTCTGAATTTCCCCCCGTAAAATGCAAGTGCGAACCCAAACGCTGGAACAGCAATGCCTGCAAGTGCGAAACTTGCGGGCATTTTCGCTTGCACCGTGCGCGGCGTTGGCCGGTAAGGCTGTTTGGTGATGAGGCGTACGGTTGCGGGGCAATCCTGAAAAAGAGAGCATTATGAGCAATACGAAAGTGGTGCTGCCGCTGACGCAAAAACAAATGGCCACGCTGCTGGCAATGCTGGTGGCACTGATGCCGTTTTCCATTGATACGTATCTTCCTGCCATGCCGCAGATGGCGGGCGATCTCGGTTCGAATATCCACCGTATCGAACAAAGCCTGAGTATGTTTTTATTCGGCGTGGCCGTCGGGCAGGTTGCCGGCGGTGCGGTTTCGGACATTAAAGGGCGCAAGCCGGTTGCACTGGTGGGTTTGGTGGTGCACGCGGTCAGCCTGTTCGGGTTGACATTGGTTACGACTGCCGACCAGTTGCTGCTGCTGCGCGCGTTGCAGGCATTCGGCGCCGGTATGACGGTGGTGGTGGTTGGTGCGACAGTGCGCGATTACTATGAAGGACGGCAGGCGGCGCAGATGTTTGCGCTCATCGGTATTATTTTGATGATTGTGCCGCTGATGGCGCCGATGGTCGGGTCGCTGCTGCTGGCTTTGGGCGGTTGGCGGGCGATTTTCGGTTTTTTGCTGGTTTATACGCTGTTGCTGCTGGCGTTGGTGGCCCGTTTTCTGCCCAAACCGCTGAAAACCGAAAAAATCGGTGCGGATATTTTTGCTGTGGTGGCAGGGCGGTTTAAGCGGGTATTGCGGACGCGCGCGGCGATGGGTTATCTGTTTTTCCAAGCATTCAGCTTTGCCTCGATGTTTGCTTTCCTGACCGAATCATCATTTGTTTACATGAACCTTTATGATGTGTCGCCACACGGTTATGCGTGGATATTTGCGCTGAACATCATCACGATGGCAACTTTTAACCGCATCACGGCGTGGCGGCTGAAAAGCGGCTCGCATCCGCAGAGTATTCTGCGTTGGGGCATTATCGTGCAGTTTGCCGCCAATGCCTTGATGGTGCTGCAAGTATTGCTGCTCGAGCTGCCGCCGCTATGGGCGCTGGTGGCGTGTGTGATGCTTTCTGTGGGCACGCAGGGCTTGGTATCGGCCAATACACAGGCGTGTTTCATGAGTTATTTCAAGCAGGAAAGCGGCAGCGCGAATGCGGTGTTGGGCGTATGCCAGTCCGTTATCGCTGCCAGCATGGGGCTGCTGACGACTTGGCTGCACAACGGCTCTGCACTGGTTATGGCGGGCATGATGCTGACGGCAACCGTATGCGGTATCGTCTTGTTGTGGGTTTGCTCGCATCAGGCATGGATTGAAAATGATAAAAACAAAGCCATGTTTTGAATAAAAATTAAGCGGAAAATGCCTGATTGATACAAAATGCCGAAATATAAGAATTTCGGGAAATTTTTCCTTGATAAGCCGTCTGAGCAGCTTTCAGACGGCATTTTTAATGCTAAAATCCCGTTTATTCCAATTTATAGTGACAGCAGGAAGCCGCCATGTCGATTGACGAGCAATTAAAACCCCACCGCGATGCGATTGATGAAATCGATGCCACCGTGTTACAGCTGCTGAACCAACGTGCCGCCCATGCACATGCCATCGGCGAATTGAAAGGCACGGGGGCAGTGTACCGCCCCGAGCGTGAAGCCGCAGTATTGCGCCGTATTCAGAACCTGAACAAAGGTCCGCTGCCGAATGAGTCCGTAGCAAGGCTTTTCAGGGAAGTGATGAGCGAATGTTTGGCGGTGGAGCGTCCGCTGACCATTGCTTATTTGGGGCCGCAAGGTACGTTTACTCAACAGGCAGCCATCAAACATTTCGGCCATGCGGCTTATACCCGCGCCTGTATGACGGTGGACGACTGCTTCAAACAGGTTGAAACCCGACAAGCCGATTATCTGGTTGCGCCATTGGAAAACTCTACTGAAGGCTCAATCGGCCGAACCTTGGATTTGCTGGCTGTTTCCGCATTGAAAGCCTGCGGCGAAGTGGTGGTGCGGATACACCATAATTTAATGCGGAAAGACAGCAGTGAAATCAACGGTGTAACCAAAGTATTCGCCCACGCGCAAGCATTGGCGCAATGCAATGACTGGCTCGGACGCAATCTGCCGCAGGCCGAGCGCATTCCGGTATCCAGCAACGCCGAGGCCGCGCGTTTGGTTGCAGAATCCGATGATACGACCACCGCAGCCATTGCCGCCGTAACCGCAGCCGAAATCTACGGCCTGACCATCGCCGCCCAATGTATCGAAGACGAGCCGAACAATACTACGCGTTTTATTGTACTCGGCCATCAGGATACACAGCCCAGCGGCAGCGATAAAACTTCCCTTGTCGTCTCCACTCCAAACCGTGCCGGTGCCATGATGGGGCTGCTGCAAACCTTTACCGATGCCGGCATTTCGATGACCAAAATAGAAAGCCGCCCGAGCAAATCGGCATTGTGGGAATATTTGTTTTTTATCGACATCGAAGGCCATCAGCTTGACAGTAAGGTTGAAGCGGCATTGAAGCAGTTGGGTGAACGTGCTTCGTTTGTGAAAGTAATCGGTTCGTATCCGACCGTAGTGTTGTAAAGTTTGGCTCAAACAACACAAAGGCCGTCTGCAAAACAGCGATTTTGCAGACGGCCTTTTTACCGGCAAGAAAGGCGGACAAAGTTTTCCGCCGATAGATAAATGGCTGTGAAATCGGGCGGACAGGTCGCAGTCTGTACAGATACTGTCATGTGGTGCGGAATGTACGGCCTTGCTTTGCCTTGTTTCAAGAGAATTTGGCTGAACTGCCGAAGTCGCAGGCTGACGTATCATACTGCCTGCCGTTTTGTTTGATTCTGTATCATGCGGCGGCCTCAGAAAAAGCAAAGCCGTATCATGAATAAGGCAGGGCAAGTCGGATAAAGCAAGGTTTCTGTTTGAGCAAAATGCCGTCTGCAAAGGGCTTGTGTTAAAATCAACCTTCTTTTCAGACGGCTTTTTTATTGGTTATGTTGAATCCGCAACGCAAATTGGTCGAACTGGTCCGCATTTTGGAAGAGAGCGGTCATGTTTTTCCTGCCGATCCCGAGCAGGTTACCGAGTCTCTGCGCCCTGTTGAGGGCGGTTTTGAGCAGAAACTTATCCGCCGTGCCGAGATGGTGGACCGCAATCATTTGCTGAAACACAGTTTGGAACAGGCGCGGGCGGGGTCGTTTTGGCTGTGGGTAGTGGCGGCTTCGCTGATGTTTACAACCGGTTTCTCCGCAACTTATTTGTTGATGGACAGCCAAGGTCTGAATTTTTTCCTGATTTTGGCAAGCGTATTGGGCATGAATACGCTGATGATGGCGGTGTGGTTGCTGTCTGTCGGTTTGCGCCTGAAACCGGGGCGTTGGGCGGTGAGCCCGGCGACTTGGCTGCGCGGCAAGGATTCGGTCAATCAGGCTTTGTTGCGGCTGTTTGCCGAGGAATGGCGCAGGCCGTCTGCACGTTGGCTGCTGGGTACGACAACCCACGGCCTTTGGCTGGCAACCTTATCGGGAATGCTGGTGTCGGTATTGCTGTTGTTGCTGGTGCGGCAATATACGTTCAACTGGGAAAGTACGCTGTTGAGCAATGAGGCTTCGGTACAGGCAGTGGCGTGGTTGTCGTGGCTGCCGGCCAAGTTGGGTTTTCCTGTTCCGGATTCGGCGGCGGTATTGCAAGGGCGGTTGGGCAGTAATGTTGCCGATGCGCGCGCGTGGTCGGGTCTGCTCATCGGCAGTATGCTGGCATACGGTATTTTGCCGCGTTTGGCCGCATGGTTGGTGTGCAAGGTGTTGTTTAAGGCGGCGGAAGCGGAGCTGCCGTTGGAGAAGCCGTATTATCAGAATATTATCCGCCGCTGGCAGGTAAAAGTGGTGGACGCGGATACGCAGCAGGAAAAAGTAGAAGCGGTTTCGCCAAAAATCTATTTGAGCGATGCGCCGAAGTGGGCGGTGATGCTGGAAACGGAGTGGCCGGATAAGGATTGGTTCGGACATACTTTGGGGCAGGAATGGGCAGACGGCGGTGTGTTGGCGGACAGGAATGCTGAAGCGGAATGGTTGGCGCGCTTGTCGGCGCAACCGATGCAGTTGCTTGTCGGCGTGCGGATGCGGCAGGTGCCGGATCGCGGTATGTTGAGGCAGATAGTGCGTTTGGCGGAAGCTGCACAAGGCGGTATTGTGGTGCAACTGCTGGCGGAGGCGGAGCATTCGGACGGTATCGGGGAAAGATTGGTGCAATGGCAGCAGGCGTTAAGCGAACGTGGGGTTGCTTGGCTTGCGCCGCCGAAATTGGCGCAGGAAATGCGTTTGAGGCATACGGATTCGGATAATGTCTGAAAAAGCCGTCTGCAAAATATACAGACGGCATAATGGGCAGCAAGCATAACCAAGACATCATTTGCAGCCATTTGAAATCAAGAAAGAGAAGCTGTATTGCGGTTTGCGTTTCGTTTTGCGCCGTATGATTTGGGTATGGGCAACGGTGTTTTGCCGATGTGCAACCTGCAGCGGATACGGATAACTTCATTTCATTAAGGATAGCAGCTTCAAATCGGCAGTGTATGGGCATAAATGTGTTGACCCTATGCTGCTTTAACTGTGTGGATAAACATGAATACAGCCAAACCTTTATCTCTCGCCGTAGTCGGCCACACCAATACGGGTAAAACGTCTTTATTGAGAACATTGTTGCGGGACGGCGCATTCGGCGAAGTAAAAAATGCTCCTGCAACCACGCGCCATGTAGAAGAAGCAGCGGTTTCGGATGGGGGCGAAACATTGGTGCGCCTGTATGATACCCCCGGATTGGAAGATGCCGGTGGGGTTTTAGACTGGCTGGAAACGAATACTTCGGCGCGTGAAGACGGTATCGAGCGGCTGCACCGTTTTTTAGACAGTGAAGAGGCTGCATCAGATTTCAATCAGGAGGCCAAAGTCTTGCGCCAACTTATGCAGAGCGATATGGCACTGTATGTGGTGGACGCAAGGGAGCCTGTGTTGGCAAAATACAAAGACGAATTAACCGTATTGTCTTGGTGCGCCAAGCCGGTGATGCCCGTGTTTAACTTTACCGGCGGGCAGGACTTGGGCGCATGGGCGGAAATGCTGGCCAGAAGAACATTGCACGTTTACAGCTCATTCGATACCGTTGCCTTTGATTTTGAAGGCGAAATCAGGTTGTGGGACAATCTGGCCACAATGCTGCCAAGCCGTATGCCCTTAGACAGGCTGATTGATATGCGCCGCCGAGAATGGCAAATGCTGGATAAAGAAGCGCGTTATGAAATTGCCGACTTTTTGTTGGACATAGCCGCTTACCGGCAGGAAATCGATGCCGATGATTCTCCGGAGCCCGTATTGCAAACCATGCAAACAGAGGTACGCCAGCTTGAACGGCAGCTTCAGCGGAAACTGCTGCAACTGTACCGCTTCTACCACAGCGAGATCGGCAGCAACGATTGGGTGCTGCAACCGTTTGAACAAGATCCGTTCGACAGTGATTTATTACTGCAATACGGTATCCGCACGGGCAAAGGCGCAACCGCCGGCGCATTAATCGGCATGGGCTTGGACATCGTTACATTGGGCGGTTCGCTCGGATTGGGTACGGCAATCGGGGGATTGCTCGGAGGCGTATTGCCGAATATGCAGGATATTTCCGATAAAATCAGCGGCAGGCAAACTCTCCATATCGGCGCAGAAACTCTTACATTGCTTGCTGCCCGCGCATTGGAATTGCTCTCCGTCCTCCAAACGCGCGGCCATGCGGCACAAGCGCGTATGGACATCGGTAGCGGAAAAGCCCCGTGGAAGGCGGATAAATTGCCGTCTGAAATCAACAAAGCGCGCAATCGCGAGCAATGGTCTTCACTCAATACCCAATCGCCGGAAAGCAGCCGTAAAGCACGGAATGAGGCAGCCGACAGCTTGGCAGTCCGAATCTCAAACAATATATGATTTTAAAAGGAAAACAAATCGGTTATTTTTAATCGAATTTAATCAATAAAGAATGTAAAACGAAATAAAATATATGGTTTGTTGCTTTTTTTGATACAAATCATAACTTTTTTGAAACGGCCTGTTGACGTAAAAGTTAAAAAAGTGCACAATACAACCATTGAGTTGCACCAAGCAGCTTGATTTTTTCTCCTCTATTTCTCCTTTGTAGACTTGGCGCATATCCGAAACGATATGCGCGTTTTTTTCGTTTTTGAACGGCCGTCTGCAAAAGCCGTCTGTAAATCAACCCATACTGTAAAGAGAACTTGTATAGTCTTTTAAAATAAGAATGATACAGCGTTGCTTTGCCTTGCCGTACTATGTGTACTGTCTGCGGCTTCGCTGCCTTGTCTCATTCTCATTTTATTCGACTATATGTCGGAGAAGTCTCACGGTAATGCGTTCGATAACCTTTTTAAAGCCAAAACAGTGATGCTGAAATTCGATTACATAATTAAAATGTGTAAATGGAGAAATTAAGAAATTTTATAAGAAAAGCCTTGCTGTGCCGACTGAATTTAGGCATAATTCGCTCCGTTAGCTGGTTCGAGTAGTCAGTTAATAGTTTCTCCTCTATTTCTCCTTTGTAGACTTGGCACACATTCTTTCGAATGTGTGCATTTTTTTGCTTTTTCGATATGTTTTTTCATGAATGAAAATGATTGGAAAAAGCAGGGCAGGTAGGCAGGAAATTGAAGAAAACGGCTTTTCCGGTTGGAGCCGGTTTGCTGAATCGATGGGGTTGAGGCCGTCTGCAAAACGGGTTGGGATTTTGCAGACGGCCTTGATGTTTCTGTTGTGCCCGTGTGTGCCAAGTTGGTCGGTTAAAGATTTGAGTATTTGGAAACACCCGCCGATATTTTGCCGAATCAAACACACGCTGCAATTTTATAGTCATTTAAAATAAGAATGATACATCGTTGCTTTGCCTTGCCGTACTATGTGTACTGTCTGCGGCTTCGCTGCCTTGTCTCATTCTTATTTTATTCGACTATAAGTTTGCCCGAACCCCCGGCCGTTCCGAAAACGAACTGAAAATAATCTTGTAATCAGGATTCAGCCCGACCAGCCAAGCCAACGCATCAACCACCGCTTTACTTTTACCGTGTTGCGGTGGTGCCTCAATCAACATTTTCGGCGCATTGCCCGCCAAAAGCTCACGCATAAACCATTCCAGATTTTCGCTCAACTCCCGCACGAACCAATTTATAGTCATTTAAAATAAGAATGATACATCGTTGCTTTGCCTTGCCGTACTATGTGTATTGTCTGCGGCTTCGCTGCCTTGTCTCATTCTTATTTTATTCGACTATATTATCCACCTTATCCGCCTGACCCAAATGCTGCTTACCAAGCCAAATCAGCATTGAAACATTTCCACTTTCGCAATCTCAAACTGCTTTCTTCGCAAGCTCATTTTCCCTTTTGCAGCGTGCTTTTTAAAATACTCCGCAAAAGTCATCTCAAATTCACGCTTTACCGCTCGTTGTAACGTGTCATAGTCAATCTTTAAAACCCCCGCAATTTCCTCTCCCGTGCAATGCAAAGCGCATAACTTTTCTACAGTATCCCAATCAATCACAATACGAGGTCTGCCTTGCTTACTAAGAAACTACGCGCCAAAACCGCTGCGGCTTTCAATAAAGCCAAACTCGCCAGCGGAGAACGTCGGGTAATGGGCATTAACGCCAAAGCTGCCGAGATGGATATTATCGATGCCGCAATAGCCAAAGCAGGCGGTTCAAAAACCAAAGCCCTTGTTGCTATCTGCACGTTTTATTTGGAAAACGCCTGACGGCTGCCACTATTTTATGGCAGCAAGTGGCGTGAAAAGATAAAAAGGCCGTCTGCAAAAATACAGACGGCCTTTTTTATATCCGTGGCTTGAGGCAATACCGCTTTAAGGGTAAGCGATATAAGCATAAGCGGAATGGTTGTGAATAGATTCGAAATTTTCGCTTTCGACAGTGAAACTTTCGATTCGCTTGTCTGCCATCAGTGCGGTGGCGACATCGCGAACCATGTCTTCGACAAACTTCGGATTCTCGTAGGCTTTTTCGGTAACGTGTTTCTCGTCGGGGCGTTTGAGCAGGCCGTAGAGCTGGCAACTGGCCTGATTTTCCACGCAGTCGATGATTTCTTCGATACCGACTTCTTCGTTTACGGTCAGCGTAACGGTAACGTGGGAGCGCTGGTTATGCGCGCCGTATTGGGAAATTTCTTTGGAGCAGGGGCAGAGGCTGGTTACGGGAACCAGCACTTTGATGCTGTGGCGGTATTTGCCGTTTTCCAGTTCGCCGATCAGGGTAACGTCGTAATCCATCAGGGATTGGATGGCGGAAATGGGGGCGGTTTTTTTGCGGAAAAACGGGAAGGAAACGGTAATTTTGCCGCTTTCGGATTCCAATAATGCGGCCATGTCGCGGGTCAGCTTTTGCAGGTGGCCGAAACTCATGGCTTCGGTTTCCTGCTCCATCAGGGCGACGAAACGCGACATATGGGTGCCTTTTTGCTCGGCAGGCAGGCGGACGGTCATGGTCAGGCGGGCAACGGTGGCCTGTTCGCCTTCGTCGCTGCTGAGTATGATGGGGAAACGGAGGTCTTTGATGCCGACTTGGTTAATCGGCAGGTTGCGTAAGTCGCGGGTTGATTGCACGTCTGCAATGGCGTTCATGCGTGTTTTCCTTAGAGATTAAGCGGATAAGTCGCTGTGTGTGTTCGGACGGTTTTTTTACTTGGTTATGCCGTCTGCAAAAATCGGTTTTGCAAATGCGAGATTATATCACTTGTGGAGGTTAATCTAAAATCAAAATAGGGGCTTTTAATTGATTGTTGCTATTTTTCAGATAGTGATAGAATGAAGCGTTTATTTCTTAACGGGCGTACCACCATGAAATTTGCGACTAAGGCCATTCACTCCAGCTATGATTGCGATGAGCATAACCGTGCGCTGATGCCGCCGGTGTATCAGAACAGTATGTTTGCCATGCAGGAAATCGGCGAACAGATTCCTTACCGTTATTCGCGTTTGAGCAATCCGACCCGCAAAGTGTTGGAAGATACGGTGGCGGATTTGGAACACGGTGCGGCGGGCTTTGCTTTCGCCAGCGGTATGGCGGGTATTGATGCGGTATGGCGTACTTTCCTGCAACCGGGTGATACGATTGTGGCGGTTGCCGATATTTATGGCGGCGCATACGATTTGCTGAATGATGTGTATGCCCGATGGGGGATAAACGTGGTGTTTGCCGATTTGGGCAATCCCGACAACCTCGACCGGATTTTGGCGGAGCACAAGGTAAAGATGGTGTGGTTGGAAACGCCGTCCAATCCGCTGTTGAAATTGGTGGATATTCCCAAGCTGGCGGCCAAGGCGAAGGCGGCCGGTGCTTTGGTGGGGATTGATAATACGTTTGCCACGCCGTATCTGCAAAATCCGCTGGAGATGGGTTGCGACATTGTGTTCCACTCGGCCACCAAATATTTGTGCGGCCATTCCGATGTATTGATGGGTGTGGTGGTGGTGAAAACCAAAGAGCTTGCCAAACCGTTGCAGAATATGATGGTCAACAGCGGTGCGGTGGCGGGGCCGATGGATTGCTGGCTGGTGTTGCGCGGCATCAAAACGCTGGCTTTGCGTATGAAGGCGCATTGTGAAAATGCGCTGGAGATTGCCAAGCGTTTGGAAACGCATCCGGCAGTAGCGCAGGTGTTTTATCCCGGCTTGGTTTCGCACGAACATTACGAACTGGCGCAACAGCAAATGCCGCGCGGTGTGGGCGGCGTGGTAACGGTTTATCTGAAAAACGATACGAAAGAAGCGGCCAACAGCGTTATCCGCAACATGAACATGGTCAAAATGGCGGCCAGCCTCGGTGGTGTGGAAAGTCTGGTCAACCATTGTTATTCGCAGTCGCACAGCGGTGTGCCGCATGATGTGAAAACGGCAATGGGCATCAAGGTCGGATTGTTGCGTTTCTCTATCGGCGTGGAAGATGTCGATGATATTTGGCAGGATATTTCCAACGCTTTGGATACAACCTTGGCATAGCAGATAAGGGATAAAGCCGTCTGTAAAACCGTTTTGCGGAAATATGCAGACGGCTTTGTTGTGTTTTTTTAATGCTTGGACGGTTGATTTGTTACGGCATGATTAAATTTTGGAGACGGAAACAAGTGTAAAGCGGAAAGAGGCGTTTGGAGACCATAAAACACCGAATTTGCAGACGGCTTTCAGTATTATTCGTTGGATTGCCGGCGCGTGGCGGTATGCGCGCAAACGCCCGCCGGCCATGCGAAATGCGCGGTTAGGAAGCAACTTGGCGGGTATTTTCGCTGCAACCCTTTCAGCCTTCTGTATCTGTTGGTAAAATAGCTGTTTGCGATTTGCCGAAAAGCCGTCTGAAAAAGGCGGCGGCGTTCTGTTGACCCCATTTCAGGAATGCTTGCCGATGTTTGCGATTTTGGAAGAGTTTTTTGTCGAATACGGTTATGCCGCCGTATTTCTCGTACTGGTAGCCTGCGGTTTCGGCGTGCCGATTCCCGAAGACATCACGCTGGTAACGGGCGGTGTGATTTCCGGTTTGGGCTATACCGACGTACACATGATGTTTTTGGTCGGTATGCTCGGCGTATTGGTCGGCGATGGCTGTATGTTTGCCGCCGGTCGGATTTGGGGGCACAAAATCCTGAAGTTCAAACCGATTGCCCGGGTGATGACCCCGAAGCGTTACGCTCAAGTGCAGGAAAAGTTTGACAAATACGGCAACTGGGTATTGTTTGTTGCCCGTTTTCTGCCCGGGTTGCGTACGCCGGTATTCATTACCGCCGGCATCAGCGGCGTTTCCTATTGGCGTTTTTTAATGATGGACGGGCTGGCGGCATTGATTTCCGTGCCTGTTTGGGTGTATTTGGGCGAATACGGTGCTAAAAATACCGATTGGCTGATGGCTAAAGTGCACCAGTTTCAAGCGGGTATTTTTATCCTGCTGGGTATCGGCGCGGCGGTTTTATTGTGGTTCTGGTGGCGCAAACGCCGGCGTGCGAGTTTTTTCCGCGCCAAGTTGCGCGAATTGAGAAACAACCGCAAGGCAGCGCGCGCGGCAAAGAAAAACGGTACGGTGCAATAATCCGCAGAGAAAAGGCTTTCGGCAGTCGGAGGCCTTTTCTTTTATGTGTTTGAGGCTGAATAATGGCATTTTTTTCCCTGATTGTGCCGGTGTACAACGGCAGCCGTTTTATCGACAACTTGATACGCAACCTGTCGGCGCTGCACGGCGCGGTGGCAGATACCGAATTTATTCTGATTAACGACGGTTCAACCGACGATACTTCTGAGCGCTTGAATGCATTTTTGCAGACGGCACAAGCGCGTGCGCTGAATGTAAAGCTGATTGAAACGGATAACGGCGGAGTGAGCCGCGCGCGCAACATCGGCTTGGCGGCGGCAACGGGGCGTTATGCGGCGTTTATGGATCACGATGACAATATCGATGCACCCAAATTGGCAGCGTTGTTGGAACAAGCGGCGGAAATCCGTGCGGATTTGCTGCATTTCAATGCCGACAGCCGTTATATGCCGTCTGCAAAAACCTTGCGGCGCGACAGTTTTTTAACCGAAGTGCCGTTTACCTCGTATGTTTGGGCCTATGTATTCAAACGGGAGCTGCTCGTGCGGCACGCGTTGCGGTTTGATGAAAACATGAGCTATTTGGAAGACGGCTTGTTTGTGCTCGGTTATTTGCGTTATGCAGACAGTATTTTGGCGAGCGGGCAGCAGGTTTATGGCTATACCGACAACCCGCAGTCTGTGATGCGGGCAAAGCGGACGGCAGCGCAAAATCAGAAGTTTTTAGACGACATCGGCGCGGCGGTGCGCGGTTACAGCAAGTTGTCGGAAGATTTTCAGGCGGTTGGCGATACGGCAAAACGCTTGCGGGAAATTCGCGATTCTTTTCAGTTTATCCATTTGGTCAATATGCTGAAGCTCGGCATTGGCAGACAGGAATTGTTTGAGCGGTTGCAGGCGGCGGGTTACGATTACGCTTTGCGGGATTATCCGAGCCGCTTCAATAAAAGGTTTGCAGTCAAAATATTGTGTATGGTGTTCAGAAGCAAAGCGGCACTGGGCATACTGGCCGACAGCAGGCTGCCGGCAAGGCGCTAAGGCCGTCTGCAAAACGGTTTGGAATAGGATATAGATGATGGCAATGATGAATCCGAAAAAAATCTTTGTTTTGTACACCGGCGGAACCATCGGTATGAGCAGCGGAAGCGACGGCCTGCGCCCCGATACCGCTTTGGTCGGCAAGGCGTTGCAGCCGTTTGCAGACGGCTTGGTATTCGATTGGCATGTCTGCAGCCCGTTGATTGATTCTTCAGCGGTAACATTGGAAGATTGGCGCAACTGGCTGACGCTGTTGGCTGAAAAAATTCCGCAATACGACGGGGTATTGGTGCTGCACGGTACGGATACGATGGCCTATACCGCCAATATGCTGGCCTTGGCCATACAGGGCTTGGACAAGCCTGTGGTGCTGACCGGATCGCAATGGCCTTATGACGCGGAGGGAAGCGATGCGCCGCGCAATCTGGCCACCGCCGTGGCCGCATTTGATTTGGCGCTGCCTCAGGTTGTGATTGCGTTTGACGGCAAACTGTTTCCCGCAGTCGGCAGCAGCAAGGTCAGTACGGAAGTAGCCGCCGGTTTCGATAATCCTCATTTCGGCGCATTGGCAGAATGGGACGGTTCGGCTTGGCATCACATCAAGGCGCAACGGGCTCAGGAAGTGCAGCCGTTTGCCGTACGCTGTCCGTCGGCAGAGGCGGAGGTGGTCTGCTGCACGCTGATACCGGGCTGTACGGTACGGCATATTGCAGACGGCCTGAAGCATACTTCGGCTCGCGGACTGATTCTGCAAAGTTACGGACACGGCAATGCGCCCGCCGATGCCGGTTTTATCGAAGCAGTCGGCAGTTTTGTGCGGAAAGGGGGCTTGGTGTTGAACATCAGTCAGGCAGCTCAGGGTTGTGCAGCCGCCGTGTATGCACAAGGCAGCGCGTTGCGGCAGGCGGGCGTGGTAAATGCCGGCAAGTGTAATCTGGAAACCGCCACCGCATTGCTGACTTTGTCGGTTTCATACCAGCAAACGGCGCAAGACCTTGGCACTGCATTGAAGGCTTTGGATCTGCTGTAAGCAGACTCAGGCAGTAAGACTTACGGCAGACGGCCGAATAGCCTATAATGGCAGCGGACAGGCAAACAAATATTTTCAGGAAGGCTTATGAACCGTTTTCTTCACAGCGCGCTGACAGCCGGTATATTCGGCGGTTTGGCAGCGGCGGCTTGGGCAGAGCCCCATTCGGTTTACTTCAACCAGCAAGGCAAACTGACGGCAACCATGCCTTCGGCGGCCTATGTGCGCCAGTATCAAGTAACAGCCGGTGTGGCGCAGGTGCAGGATTTTTATTATCCTTCCATGAAAAAATACTCCGATCCGTATAAAGTGCCGGCTGCCCAGATTAAAGAGTTCGTACCGGTATTGGGCAACGGCAAGCTGACTTTGTGGCATTTCAACGGCCAAAAGAAAATGGTCGGCAGCTACCGCAACGGCAAACCCGATGGAGAATGGACCAACTGGTATCCCAACGGTAAAAAATCCGCGGTGATGCCTTATGCAAACGGTTTGAGCGAAGGAACGGGTTCGCGTTATTACCGCAACGGCAATAAAGAAAGCGAAATCCAATTCAAAAAAGACAAAGCCAACGGCTATTGGAAACAATGGTATCCCGACGGCAAACCGAAAACCGAGATGACGATGGTCAACGACAAGCCGACCGCCATTATTACTTGGGACGAAGACGGGCGTTTGCTCTCGGAGCTGACCATCAAAAACGGTTTGCGAAACGGAATTGTATTGGATTGGTATCCAGACGGTTCAAAAAAATCTGAATCGGTGTATCAAGACGACAGATTGGTTGAAAAAATCCAATGGGACGAAGAAGGATATATCGTGGAATAACCGAAAAACGCTAAAGGCCGTCTGCAAAACAGCATACAGAGTATGTATTCCCTGAAGACGCACTTGTCCATACGCGGCTTGGCGAAAACAAACGCGGCGGCTTTGAAGCGGTTTTCAGTACGATAGCGATTTCCGCCATCAAACAAAAAACCACAAGCCAAAAGGTCTGTGGTTTTTTTATGGAGTGAAATATATTCATTTAAAATAAGAATGATACAGCGTTGCCTTGCCGTACTATGTGTACTGTCTGCGGCTTCGCTGCCTTGTCTCATTCTTATTTTATTCGACTATAGATGAGTCGGATTATTTCTTCTCAATTTTATCCAGGAAAATTATCGCGGCTTCACCAATGGTAAGATCACACATTCCGTCTAATTTCTCCGCTTTGTCCGCGCAATTATTTCTGCCGGAGAAAAGCATTTCTTCTACCGGTATCTCTTCTTCTCCTTTTTCCGTTGCAA
This sequence comes from Neisseria animalis, assembly GCF_900636515.1. Taxonomy (NCBI): domain Bacteria; kingdom Pseudomonadati; phylum Pseudomonadota; class Betaproteobacteria; order Neisseriales; family Neisseriaceae; genus Neisseria; species Neisseria animalis. The sequence continues at coordinate 1,618,667 of NZ_LR134287.1, read as the reverse complement.
CGCATATAGTGGAAATCGAAAGTAAAATACCATTGGCAACAATCACCCGCTCATTGTGTTCGCCAAATTCCGCGGTGGCCGTTCTGATCATTTGTCGATAATTCTTTACAGGGTCTTTGCAATATTGGCTGATGAGCATATCAAACCCTTGAACCTCATCAAGACCGGATGTGTAATACATCATTTTACCTTTTGTTGCAGAGGCTAACAGCTTGCGGAAATCTGTTTGAGGTGCTGCGGAAGTTTCTGATTCTTCTTCGTCTGCGGCAGATGTATCGGTCAATTCTGTTGCATTTTCTTCGTCTTCAGCGAACTCATCAGCGAATGCTTCTTCGTCTGCAACAGCTTCTGCCACCGCTCCAGCATCATCTTGCTCCGCCTCTTCATCTTCTTCATCAAAGATGGAGGTTTCATCGCTTGCAGTGGCTTCGGCGGCTACTGCAGAGGCTTCGTTCGGTTTGTTGTCGCTGCACGCGCTCAAACCAAGCAGGGTCAAAGTCAATAGGGTGAAAAGTGCTTTCATCATCATTCCTTTAAATGGGCAAATACGGCCGATAAAAGCCGTGTTTGCATGGGTTGGGGGATTTGGGCGGGTTTGCAATTTTTGCTTTGCTTCGGCCGACTGCTGCATTTATCAACGGATTTGGCCGTATCAAGCGAACGGTACATCTTGACTAAAGAGTATTCAACAAGAATATCTTTATCAGGCTGATTTGCAGACGGCCTTTTGTTTGGGCAATCTTGCCGGTGTTGCTTTGTTTCATTTTGTATGCCCCAAACTATATCTTTCTGTCATGCGTTTGGCAAATGACCGTTCGGGCTTGGCAGGCGGTATGGCAAAAAGCGGGTTATTCTTCACCCAAAAGCTGTTCGCGCGTCAGCAGGAAAACGAAACCGTCGCCGCCGCTGGTTTCCAGCCAAGTAAACGGCAGCTCGGGATAGGCGGCTTCCAAAACATCGCGGTTATGGCCGATTTCAACCAGCAACACACCGCGCGGATTCAGGTATTTGGCGGCTTGCAGAATGATTTGGCGGGTGGCGTCCAAGCCGTCTTCGCCGCTGCCCAAGGCAAGTTCCGGCTCGTGCAGGTATTCTTCCGGCAGGGATTCCACCGATTCGGCATCAACGTAAGGCGGATTGGAGACAATCAAATCGTAGGTTTCTTCCAAGCCTTCAAACAAATCGGTATGAATCAAGTTGATGCGTTCTTCCAAGCCGTAATCTTCGACATTAATAGCCGCCACTTCCAGCGCGTCCAAACTCAAATCGACCGCATCGATTTCAGCGGCGGGATAGTGGTGTGCCATTTGAATCGCCAAACAGCCGCTGCCGGTACACAAATCCAAAGCGCGGTGTACCAGCTCGGGGTGTTCGATCCACGGAGTCAGCGCGTCGCCAAGCAGCTCGTAGATAAATGAACGCGGTACGATAACCCGCTCGTCCACATAAAAATCAAAATCGCCCTGCCATGCCTGACGGGTCAGGTAGGCAACCGGCAGCCGCTCGGTAACACGGCGTTCGATAAGCGATAAAACTTCTTCTTTTTCCTGTTGCAGCAGTTTGGCATCAAGATAGGGGTCGAGTGTGTCCAGCGGCAGATTGAGGGTGTGAAGAATCAGATAGGCAGCCTCGTCGTGCGCGTTGTCGCTGCCGTGGCCGAAAAACAATTCGGCATCGTTGAAACGGCTGACGGCAAAACGCAGCAAATCGCGGACAGTGGATAATTCTCGGGAGGCTTGGGTAAACATGATTGTTCCGTATGCAAGATAAAATTCGAATAGAGCGATTATAGCAGAAAGGCCGTCTGCAAAAGCGTATGCCGGAGCGGCAGGTTGTTGTCTTTATTTGAGGAGTGCCGTGTCGTATGGAAAGCCCCATGCTTTAACGCTACAATAATGCCGGATTGCTTGGGGAAAGTTTGGCATGAGTAGTGAGATAACGCTTTTTACTTTGTTTTTGCTCGGTTTTTTTGGTGGAGGACATTGTGTCGGTATGTGCGGCGGTTTGTCTTCCGCGTTTGCGCTGCAACTGCCGCCGAACATTAACCGCTTGGGTTTGATTGTATTATTGAACTTGGGGCGTATCAGCAGTTATGTGCTGATTGGTGCGTTGATGGGATTGCTGGGGCAGACGGGCATGCTGCTGGACGAAACGCGCACGGTGCAGACGGCCTTGTTTGTTGCCGCCAATCTGCTGCTGCTGTTGCTGGGGCTGTATCTTGCCGGATTGTCGGCGGCGGCGGTGAAAATCGAAGCCTTGGGCAAGCCGGTGTGGAAACGATTGAATCCGCTGCTGAACAAATTGTTGCCGATACGTTCGGTACCTGCGTGTTTCGGTGTCGGTTTGCTGTGGGGTTGGCTGCCCTGCGGTTTGGTGTACAGCGCATCGCTGTATGCCTTGGGCAGCGGCAGTGCGGCAACGGGTGCGCTGTATTTGTTGGCGTTTGCGTTGGGTACGCTGCCGAATTTGTTGGCGATGGGTTTTTTCGCCGTGCAGCTGAAGCGGGTATTGCAGCATAAAGCGGTAAGAATGTGTGCCGGATTGCTGGTGGCTGCATGGGCGGTGTGGCAGTTGGGCAAATGGTTTGTGCAGTAGCCGGCAGAGATAAAAATCTGCTCGGCTAAAATATAGTCATTTAAAATAAGAATGATACAGCGTTGCTTTGCCTTGCCGTACTATGTGTACTGTCTGCGGCTTCGCTGCCTTGTCTCATTCTTATTTTATTCGACTATAAAAAAAGCGACAAAACGGTATCTCAGACGGTGCGGCAGCAGGATATGTTCTTTTTTGAGTAATTATCGTGCCGATACGGATAAAGAATAATGATTAGGCCGTCTGCAAAAGTTTGCACCGCGTGGCAGACTTTTGCAGACGGCATATTGTGCGTCGGGTTGGTGTTTATACGGTTAACTGCGCCAGTAAAGCCTGTTTGAGCGCCTGCTGGTGTTTGGGGTTGTCCAAACATTGGCTGTACACGATAAAGCTGTCTTCGACACGTTCGTCCAGCGTGGCGATTTTAGCATAACGCAGGCTGACTTCGTGGGCAAAGAATACTTCGGCAAGGTCGGCCAGCAGGTAGGCGCGGTTGACGGCAATCACATCAACCGTGTACCAGCCCGGGTAGTCTTCTTCCTGCGTGATGGTTACGCTGGGTGCAAGGGGCAAAAAGCGGCTGCGGCGGCTGATGCGGTAATGATAGCTTTGCTGATCCAGTACGGTATGTCCGTGTATGAAGCTGTTGAGTTCCGCTTCCAGCGCACTTTGGATATTGGGGTAGTCGTCGGGATCGTGCTGGGCGGGAATATGCAGGATAAAAGTATCGAGGATATAGTTGTGCTCGGTAATGAATGCACGGGCTGCCAGAATGTCGAAACCGTGGCGGCTGAAAATACGGCAGAGGCGGGCAAACAGACGCGGACCGTTCGGCATAAAAATCATCACTTGGAAACTGTCGCTTTTCGGCAGGATTCGGCTGCGTATCAGCGGCGTTTCAAAGTCGTGTACCAAATTGGCGGTATGCCATAGTATTTCACGCGATTGGTGGCGCACGAAATAAGCCGAGCCCAAAGCATTCCACAATTTTTTCTGTTGCTTTTCCGGTGCGCCGGCGCGGGTAAGCAGCTCGACGGCTTCTTGTTGGCGGTGGCTGAAGACCGCTTTGGCATTGTTGCCGTTGCCGGAAAGATAGCGGGTGGCGGCGTGAAACAGACTTTCCAGCAGACTGGCACGCCAGTTGTTCCACAGTTTCGGATTGGTGCCGCGAATATCGGCAACGGTCAGCAGGTATAAAGCGGCCAGCCGTTCGTGGGTTTGTACGCGTTCGCAAAATGCGCGCAACACATCAGGGTCTTGAATGTCTTCTTTTTGCGCGACTGCCGACATCAGCAGATGATCTTCAACCAGCCATGCGAGCAGGTCGGCTTCTTCCACGGAAAGGAAATGGTCGGCGGCAAACTGTCTCGCATCGGCAATTCCTTCAATGGCATGATCGCCGCCGCGCCCTTTGGCGATGTCGTGGAAAAACGCCGCCAGATACAGCACGGATTGCTGCGGAAAGCTCTGCATCAGCGCGGACGCAAAAGGCAGCTCGTGGCTGTGGCTGTCGAGCGAGAGCCGGCGCATATTGTGGACAACGGTCAGGATATGATCGTCCACAGGGTAAATATGGAACAAATCATGCTGGAGCAGGCCGACAATCTTTTCCCATGCGGGCAGGTAGCTGCCGAGTACGCCGTATAAATTTAAAAAACGCAAAACATGAGTCAAACCTTGGCTGTTGCGGAAAAAGCCGACAAAGCGGCGGCGGTTGGCTTCATCGTTGTAAAAACGGCGGTCGATATGGCGTGTGGCCGCCCACCATGCACGCAGCGTTTGCGGCTCAAGGGCGGTAATGTCGTTGCGCTCCTGCAAAAGTTCGATAATTTTGAAAATATGGCGCGAATCGCGTTGGAAAACAGCAGTATCGGCGGCGGCAATCTGATTGCCGATCTGTACATAATCGCCGTCGATGGGAAAGCGTGCCTGCTGCGGTTGGTGGGAAACCCGGCCTTGCAGCATGGGCAGCAGAATGCCGTTGAGTTGGGTAACGGTTTTGACGGTGCGGTAGAAAATCCGCATCAGTTTTTCGCTTTTGCGCCGAAGGTCGTCGTCATGGTTGCCCATGCTTTCGGCTACTTTCCCCTGCAAATCGAAAATCAGCCGGTCTTCGGCACGGCGGGCGCAGATGTGCAGATGGATACGGATGGCGGCAAGCTGTTTGTAGCATTGCGACAGCATACCCGCTTCGGTACGGGTAAGAATGGCTTGGGAAATCAATGCGCCCAAGCCGGTATCCAAGCCTTGCGCCTTGGCCAGCCACAGCATGGTGTGAATATCGCGCAAACCGCCCGGACAGCTTTTGATGTTCGGCTCGAGTACCGCTCCCGAGCCTTGTGATTTGTTGTGGCGCTGGTGCATTTCCAGCAGCTTGGCTTCGATAAAGGCGGTAACATCGCGGCGTGCGGCGGTTTCCTGTATCAGCTGCCGTGCGGGTGCTTCATCGCCGCACAGCAGGCGCGCTTCCAGAAATGCCGTATCGCCGGTAATGTCTTCCGCCGCGCTGTCGCACAGTTGGGCGACGCTGCCGCTTTTTACCGAGGGCTTGAATTTCATGTCCCAAAGCGTTTGGATAAACAGGGCGATTTTTTCCTGTATGCCGTCTGCAATTTCAGATGTCGAGACGATGGCCAAATCCAAGTCGGAATGAGGGTAAAGCTCGCCGCGCCCGAAACCGCCGGTTGCCATCAGACACAAACCGCTGCCGTCGAAAAGGGGCGACCACAATGTACGCAGAAGGGTTTCTACTGCCGCACAATGCGCCTGAAAAAATACGGTGGGCTGCGGTTTGGCCAGAAAGTTGGCGATGGCTTGCTGCTGTTGTTGCTCGAACAGATTTCGGGCGGTTTGGCGGTAAGGCATGGTTTTGCTCCATGTTTGGCAACTGCCGCAGCGTATTTTGCAGACGGCCTGCCAACGGTGGTTTAAGCTGTGGTGGCAGGATCTGAATCTGACAGCTCCGGTGCGGCGGTTTGAGCGGTTTCACCGTATGTTTCAGTCATCAGCCGCAAACGCTCCTGCGGCGACAGCAGCAGTTGGTAGGCGGATATGCCCAATGCCGAAGCCATTTTTTCGATGTTCGATAAGGCAATGTTCCAGCGTTTGCGCTCGACTGTGGAAACATAGGTACGGTCCAAGCCGCACTGTCGGGCCAGTTCTTCCTGCGACCATTTTTTATTGACGCGGAACAGCCGCATATTGTATGCCAGCACGGCGCGCAAATCGTCTTCGTCGGGCAGTTCGGTCGGAGCGGTGAGTTTTTTGCTCATGAGAAATCCTTGGTAGAGACAGGGCAAATCGAAATTGGCCGGCGGCAGAAAATCATTTCTGCGGCGGAGGCGGATAAACGGACGTAAGTTTTTATTTTCGTTTGCAATATGCGGGAATTTTACCTGAAATCCGCATGACCGCAAATGAAAACGGCAACCGCCGCGGATTGCCGTTTGGGGAATATGCAGACGGCCTTAAAACTGGATTGAGCCGTTTACCGTAATGCTGACTTCTTCCGAACCGGGGGAGGAAGGGTCGATGGCATCTGCCGTCATGCTCGCTGCCATCGGTGCGGCGGAGCGGAGCATTTTCATTTGAGGCACAGCGCCGCCGATATTACCGCTGCCGATGTGCCCCAAGTTGAGTTTGACGATTTTGTAGCCGGAGTGTCCCAGCGTTCCCACCAGTGTTTCCGCCCGTTCTTTAAAGCGCACAATCGCCGCTTTGCTGACTTCGTCGATGGCGGCTTCGCGCTTGGCTTTGGAAATGCTGAAAGCGGTATGTTGGAGGTTGGCGAGGTTTTGCGTTTCTGCAATCAGACGGTTGAGTGCGGTAAAGTCCCGGCTTTCTACTTTAAATTCGGCCGTTTCTACCCAGCCGGTTTGCGTGCGCTTGCCATCGTCGTAGCGGTAACGCGGTGTGGCGGAGCGGTTCAGCAGTTCGGTTTGGAAGGATTTGGTTTGCGCTTTGCGGTTAAATTCATTGAATTTTCGAGTAAAGGCAGCATTGACGGCAGCGCGTTCCTTGCCTTCGGATTCGATTTGAAAATGAGCAGTCATGGTGTCGCGGGGAACTTCCATGCCGGCACTTTCGGAAAACTCAATGATGTTGTAATGCAGCGTGTCGGCGCTTGCAGGCAAGGCTGCACCCAAGAGCAGCGCTGGAACGAGTGCGCGGAATATCATGAAAAATCCTCCCTGATTCAGACAATATTTAAAATACCACTATAACGCAGCTTGAAGTAAATAAATGCAATGCCGTCTGCAAAATCGTGTTTTTGCAGACGGCATGGGTCAAACAGCAGGCCGGATGTTCAGAAACGGCGTTTTAATTTGCATGCCTGCAGAATGTGTACGGCCAGCTCTTCCACCGATTTATCCGTTGTGTTGGTAAACGGAATGCCGTGGCGTTTGAACATGGCCTGTGCATCGGCAACTTCGCTGCGGCAGGTGCGGATTTCCGCATAAGTAGAGTTTGGGCGGCGTTCTTGGCGGATAGCCTGCAGCCGTTCGGGTTGTATGGTCAGGCCGAAGATTTTGTCTTTATAAGGTTTAATCATGCGCGGCAGATCGGAAGATTCCAAATCATCGGGAATCAGCGGATAGTTGGCGGCGCGGATACCGTACTGCATGGCCAGATACAGACAAGTCGGCGTTTTGCCGGAACGGGATACGCCCATCAGAATCACATCGGCTTCTTTCAGGTTTTTATCGCTGATGCCGTCGTCGTGGCTCAGAGAGAAGTTCACCGCTTCCATGCGCGCATCGTAGCGTTCCGTATCGCCGATACCGTGATGGCCCTGTACGGCCTGCACTGCTTCGGTGTGCAGTTCTTTTTCCAAATCAGGCAGAAAGGTATCGAAAAAATTGATTTGGAAAGCGTTGGCAGATTGGATAATGCTGCGGATATTGGTATTGACCACGCTGACAAACGCAATCGGCCGCTGGCCGCTGGCGGTTGCGGCTTGGCTGATTTTCTCAACAACCGCCTGAGCTTTTTCCGGTGTATCGATAAACGGGAACGTAGAACGCTTAAACTCGAGATTGCCAAACTGGTTGAGCAGGGCTTCGCCGATATTTTCGGCGGTCAGGCCGGTGCGGTCGGAAATATAGAAAATATGGCGCGGTGCGGTCATGGTATTCTTTCTGTAAAAAATAAATTTTGGAATAGGGGTTTCAGGCGATTATCATATCAAGAGCACGGGCGGAGATAAAGCATTGTGTAAAGATTACACAACATTACAACAGAATTAAATAAAATTAAAATACACATTTTTTATAAGTTATTTTGAAAAAATTAGCATTTTATGCTGATTTATCATATTTATCGAATGTTCGGAAAATCATTAACTTATTTTAAAGCCTATGAATTATAAGGAAATCAGCGGTTTTCCACATATCGGGTAGATAAGGTTTCATTTTACTACAAGGCAAACGTCCGCAATTTTTCAGACGGCATCAGCCGTTTTCCGCATATAAAATACATGACAGGGCGGGATTGTATGACTTAGAATATTCAGGCTGATTCATTTCTTTTTTAACATACATACGAATGGATGAAAAATGGCTGAGAACTATGTAATTTGGTTTGAAAACCTACGCATGACCGATGTCGAGCGCGTAGGCGGTAAAAACGCCTCTTTGGGCGAAATGATCAGCCAGCTGGCTGAAAAAGGCGTGCGTGTGCCGGGCGGTTTTGCCACGACTGCCGAAGCCTACCGTGCATTTTTGGCTCATGAAGGTTTGAGCGACCGTATTTCCGCAGCCTTGGCAAAATTGGACGTGGACGATGTGGCAGAGTTGGCGCGCGTGGGCAAAGAAATCCGCCAATGGATTTTGGATACGCCGTTCCCCGACCAGTTGAATGCCGAAATCGAAGAGGCATGGAACAAAATGGTTGCCGATGCCGGTACGCCGGATATTTCCGTAGCCGTGCGCTCGTCTGCAACAGCCGAAGACCTGCCGGACGCTTCGTTTGCCGGCCAGCAAGAAACTTTCCTGAACATCAACGGCTTGGATAATGTTAAAGAAGCCATGCACCATGTGTTCGCCTCCCTGTATAACGACCGCGCCATTTCCTACCGTGTTCATAAAGGCTTTGAACACGACATCGTAGCCTTGTCTGCCGGCGTGCAGCGCATGGTGCGTTCCGACAGCGGCTCTTCGGGCGTAATGTTCAGTATCGATACCGAATCAGGTTACGACCAAGTTGTCTTTATTACCGCATCTTACGGCTTGGGCGAAAACGTGGTTCAAGGCGCGGTTAACCCCGACGAATTTTATGTATTCAAGCCGACGCTCAAACAAGGCAAACCGGCGATTCTGCGTAAGACCATGGGTTCCAAGCAGATTAAAATGATTTTCACCGACAAAGCAGAAGCAGGCAAATCCGTTACCAATATCGATGTGCCGGAAGAAGACCGCAACCGCTTCTCGATTACCGATGAAGAAATCACCGAATTGGCACATTACGCGCTGATTATCGAAAAACACTACGGCCGCCCGATGGACATCGAGTGGGGTCGCGACGGTATCGATGGCAAGCTCTACATCCTGCAAGCCCGTCCCGAAACCGTCAAATCTCAAGAAGACGGCACCCGCAGCCTGCGCCGCTACACCATCAGCGGCGAGAAAAAAGTCTTGTGCGAAGGCCGCGCCATCGGTCAGAAAGTCGGCCAAGGCAAAGTACGCTTGGTGAAAGACGCTTCGCAAATGGAAAGCGTGGAAGCGGGTGATGTATTGGTAACCGACATGACCGACCCTGATTGGGAGCCGGTAATGAAACGCGCTTCCGCCATCGTAACCAACCGCGGCGGCCGTACCTGCCATGCCGCGATTATCGCGCGCGAATTGGGCATTCCCGCAGTAGTAGGTTGCGGCGATGCGACTTCATTGCTGTCTGAAGGCCAAGAAGTAACCGTATCTTGTGCCGAAGGCGATACCGGCCTGATTTACGAAGGTCTGCTGAACGTAGAAGTAACCGATGTTGCTTTGGACAATATGCCGAAAGCGCCGGTTAAAGTGATGATGAACGTCGGCAACCCCGAATTGGCATTCAGCTTCTCCGGCCTGCCGAGCGAAGGCATCGGCTTGGCGCGTATGGAATTTATCATCAACCGCCAAATCGGTATCCACCCGAAAGCCTTGTTGGAATTTGACAAACAAGACGACGAGCTGAAAGCCGAAATCAGCAGCCGTATTGCAGGCTATGCCTCTCCGGTAGATTTCTATGTCGACAAAATCGCCGAAGGCGTGGCAACGCTGGCCGCATCGGTTTATCCGCGTAAAACCATCGTCCGCATGTCCGACTTCAAATCCAACGAATACGCCAACTTGGTCGGCGGCAACATCTACGAACCGCACGAAGAAAACCCGATGTTGGGCTTCCGCGGCGCGGCGCGTTATGTTTCCGAAGACTTTGCCGACGCATTCGCCTTGGAATGCAAAGCCTTGAAACGCGTTCGCGACGAAATGGGGCTGACCAACGTCGAAATCATGATTCCGTTTGTCCGCACCTTGAGCGAAGCCGAAGCCGTGATTAAAATCCTGAAGAGCCACGGCTTGGAGCGCGGCAAAAACGGCCTGCGCCTGATTATGATGTGCGAAGTGCCGAGCAACGCGCTGCTGGCGGAGCAGTTCTTGCAATACTTCGACGGCTTCTCCATCGGCTCAAACGACATGACCCAGCTCACCTTGGGCGTGGACCGCGACAGCGGCGGCCCGATTGCCTCAACCTTCGATGAGCGCAATCCTGCCGTTAAAGTCATGCTGCATCTGGCCATTTCCGCCTGCCGCAAGCAAAACAAATATGTCGGCATCTGCGGCCAAGGCCCGTCGGATCACCCCGATTTTGCCAAATGGCTGGTAGAAGAGGGTATTGAGAGCGTATCGCTGAACCCGGATACCGTTATCGAAACATGGCTGTATCTGGCAAACGAGCTGAACAAATAATCAGGCCGTCTGCAAAAAGACAGCAAAGCCGCCTTATGAAAATAGGGCGGCTTTTTTTCCATTTGCAGACGGCATTATCAGGCGCACGCCACAATATATATAGTCGAATAAAATAAGAATGAGACAAGGCAGCGAAGCCGCAGACAGTACACATAGTACGGCAAGGCAAAGCAACGCTGTATCATTCTTATTTGAAATGACTATATCGGGCAAAGAAAAGCAGAAAGCGATACAATAAAGCACCTCAAACCACCCCAAACCCCGCCGATGATACGTTTTACCGACAGCCATTGCCACTTGGCCGAACCCGTATGGCAAAACAACCTGCCTAGCGTATTGTCAGAAGCCGAAGCAGCAGGCGTATACCGCTTTCTTGTTCCCGCCACTGCGCCACACGATTGGCAGCAAGTCGCAGATTTACCCGAAAGGCCGTCTGCAAATCAGCAAATCCGCATCGCATTCGGCATACATCCGTGGTTTGCCGCCGATATATCCGAGCAAAACTGGCAGAGCTTGGAAACCCTGTTGCAGCAATATCCGCAAGCATGGGTAGGTGAAGCAGGGCTGGACTATCTCCAGCAGCACAAAGCAGCATGGGCGGTTCAGCAGCAGGTTTTCATCAGGCAGCTTGAATTGGCGCAGCGGCTCAAGCGGCGGATTATCGTCCACAACGTCAAAGCCTCCGCCGCCGTGATTGCCGCCGTCAAAGCCGCAAATTTTACCCAAGGCGGCATTATCCATGCCTTTTCAGGCAGCCTAGAAGAAGCCGAAAGCCTGATACGGTACGGCTTTTACATCGGCATCGGCTCATTGCTGCTAAACCCGACAGCGAAAAAAGTCCGCCAAGCCGCCGCCAAGCTGCCGCCGGAGCGCATCGTATTGGAAACCGACAGCCCCTTCATGCTGAAAAACGCCGTCAACACCCCGGCCAACATCCGCCGCATTGCCGCCGAAACCGCCGCCTTGCGCGGCATCAGCATAGAAGAACTTTCCCGCCAAACCGAAAAAAACATCAACCTGCTTTTTGCAGACGGTATAACCCCACCCGAAACCCCGACATCATGAATATCGGCACATACCACATCGAAACCCCCATCGCCCTTGCCCCGATGGCAGGCATTACCGACAAACCCTTCCGCCGCCTGTGCAGAGCATACGGCGCAGGCTGGGCGGTTGGCGAAATGCTCACCAGCGATCCCAGCTTGCGGCACACCAAAAAATCACAATACCGCAGCGACTTTTCCGCAGAAAACGGCATCATCGCCGTACAAATCCTCGGCAACGACCCCGCCGTGATGGCAGAAGCCGCCCGCTACAATATCGCGCAAGGCGCACAAGTCATCGACATCAACATGGGCTGCCCCGCCAAAAAAGTCTGCAATGTTGCCGCCGGCAGCGCGCTCATGCAAAACGAAAAACTCGTTGCCCGCATACTCGAAGCCGTAGTCGGCGCGTCAACCGTACCCGTTACCCTCAAAACCCGCTTAGGCTGGGCAGACGAACACAAAAACCTCCCCGCCATCGCCAAAATAGCCGAAGAATCCGGCATTGCCGCCTTAGCCGTCCACGGCCGCACCCGCACCCAAATGTACAAAGGCGAAGCCGAATACGGCCTGATAGCCGAAGTCAAAAGCCGTCTGCACATACCCGTATGGGTCAACGGCGACATCACCAGCCCGCAAAAAGCCGCCGCCGTCCAAGCGCAAACCGGCGCAGACGGCGTTATGATAGGGCGGGGCGCACAAGGCCAGCCGTGGTTGTTTCGCGACATCAAACACTATTTGGCGCATAAAACCCTGCCGCCGCCCCTCAGCCTTGCCGAATGCAGCCGCACCATACTTGCCCACCTGCAAGCCATGCACACCTTCTACGGCAGCGCAGACGGCCTCCGCATAGCCCGCAAACATCTAGGCTGGTATCTCAGCCCCATGCCCGAAGGCGAGGCCGTCCGCCGCGCCATCAACCAAATCAACGATGCCGCCGAACAATACGATGCCGTAGCCGCCTATCTCGACAAGCTCCCCCAATATACCGACCAATGGGCGAGCAGCTACCGATAGCCATAAGGCCGTCTGCAAACTGCAAACCGCCGCCAAGACCTGCTATACTGACTGCCCAAACCCCTTCCGCGCCCCAGCCATGCCCGACCGCCTTTTTAACGCCAACAAACACCGCCTCAAACTAGCAGCCTTCGGCGCAACCGCCGCCGTATTGCTGTTTGTCGGCATGAGCGCGTCGGTGTACCACATTTTCAGCCCCGAGCGCATACAGGCATGGGCAGACCAAGCCCTGCAAAATACCCGCCGTACCATTCGCTTCGACAGCGAAATCGGCAGAAGCTGGTTTCCCCGCCCAACCCTTACCCTGCACAACATCATCATCTCGCGCCCCGACCGCCGCGATGCCGCCATCCGCATCAAGCGCACCCAAATCGGCTTCGCATGGCAGAGCCTTTGGCAGCGCCAACCCATCATCGAAAAATGGATTATCGACCATGCCGAAGCCTCCATACAGCAAAACCAAGACCGCAGTTGGAGCATACAAGACCTTGCCGAACGCCGCAGCGCCGCCGTCAACCGCCTGATTATCGCCAACAGCCGTCTGCAAATCCAAACCCCCGCAGGCAGCCAAACAATCCAAGCCCTCAATCTCAACCTGCAAGCCGAAAAAGCAGACGGCCGCCGCTTTCAAATCAGCGGCACCTTACCCCATCAAACCCACCCCGTAACATGGCAGGGGCAGGGCGTATGGAAAGCAGAAGCCCAAAGCTGGCGCATACCCGATTTCCGCCTGCAAGCCCAAGGCCGTCTGCAAAATCAGCCATTAGAAATCCAAGCAGAAGCCGCCCTGCAATGGCAGCCGCAGCAGCACCGCCTGCAAGCCGCTCATACCATAATCAGCGCAGACAGCAGCCATCAAAACCTCCACCTTACCGCCCAAATCCCCCAATGGGAGCTTACCCCCGAGCGGCTGCACATCAACACCCTGAGCAGTACCCTTACCGCCGCCGACCAGCATAGCCGCTGGAGCGCCACCCTTACCCTCGACAAAGCCAACCTCCGCCCCAAAGTCGCCACCATTGCCGCCGCAGAAATCAAAGGCAGCCACCAAACCGTTTACCACCAAACCCAATTTACCGCCGCCGCCCCCTTGCTCTGGCAGCAGGGCGCAGGCATCGAAACCAAACCGCTCAAGCTCACCCTCCGCCGCCAAACCCTTACCGAGCCTACCGCCCCCCATTTCAATACCGACCTACAAGGCAGCCTGAACATCGCCCCCGACCAAAGCTGGCAGGGCGCATTCCAAGGCCTGTTCGACCGCAGCCCCGCCGTCTTGAATCTACAAGGCCGCCGCAATCCCGCAGGCATCGCCCAAATAGAAGCCGCCGTTGCCCTGCAAAAGCTCAACCTTACCCCCTATTGGCAGGAAATCAGCCAAGCAAACCCCGAATATCCCGCATGGCTCGCGCAGCCGAACGCCCCCCAAATCGCCGCCAATCTCCGCATCGGCAGCATACAGCTTCCCCGCGCGCAGATGGACAACCTGACCGCCCAAATCCGCGCAAACAGCAAAGAGCTGGCCGTATCCCCCTTCCAAGCCGAACTCTACGGCGGCAAAACCAACGGCACATTTTCCCTGTCCAACACCCAACCCCTCCGCTACCGCCTGCAGCAGCACATCAGCGGCGTACACATCCGCCCCCTGCTGCAAGACACCTTCAACTTCCGCAACCTGAGCGGTACCGCCCAAGCCGCCATCGACCTGAACGCCCAAAACATCCGCCCCATCAGTCAAACCCTGAGCGGCAGCATCAACCTCGATATTACAGACGGCATCTGGCACGGCATCGACCTGCACAACATTCTCCAAAGCGGCAAAATCAACCAAACCGCCCAAAATCCCCAAACCCCCTTTACCCGCTTTACCTACCAAAGCAACATACAAAACGGCATCGGCAGCCACCAAAACACCCGCCTGTATGCCGAAAGCCTGCACGCCCTAAGCAGCGGCCATACCGACTTCGCCCGCAACAAACTCAACGAAACCCTGATCATCTACAACCCCCGCAATCCCCAAGCCAAACCCATACCCCTGCAAATCAGCGGCAGCCTCGACAACCCCGCCCTTACCCTAGATTACCGCCGATTAACCCAAGGAATGCACACCCCCGCCGAAAAACAAAAAGCCATCGCCCAAACCCTCAAAGAGCAATGGCAATGGCTCAAGCCCCAACAAAACACCCCAAAACCCCCAAAATCCCCCTAGCCCGAAACCTTTGCAAAACAAACAACAAACCAAACCCAAAATCAAAACCGATAATATAGTCGAATAAAATAAGAATGAGACAAGGCAGCGAAGCTGCAGACAGTACACATAGTACGGCAAGGCAAAGCAATGCTGTATCATTCTTGTTTTAAATGACTATATAGTCGAATAAAATAAGAATGAGACAAGGCAGCGAAGCTGCAGACAGTACACATAGTACGGCAAGGCAAAGCAATGCTGTATCATTCTTGTTTTAAATGACTATATAGTCGAATAAAATAAGAATGAGACAAGGCAGCGAAGCCGCAGACAGTACACATAGTACGGCAAGGAAAAGCAACGCTGTATCATTCTTATTTTAAATGACTATACCTGTTGTTTGCAAAACCATACCCCAACTTATCAAAAAATTACCCTTCCTAAAGCGGCCAAACTCCCGTTCCCAAAACCCCGCAGCACATTCCCGCTCCCAACCCCCAAACCCCCGCAAAGGCCGTCTGCAAAAAGCCTCGCGCCGATCTGCTGTCAAAAACTGAATAAAAGCTCTAAAATTTCGCAAATTCAAAGCCTTAGCTTTTTTCGCTGCCATTGCAAAAAAACAACAATCCCCTGCCAAACCCCGCCGCCCCAAACCCCGCCATTTTTTTTTTTTTTTCAGCAGCTTAAAACATACACCCGTGCAGGTAGATAAGCAGGCGCAAAAAAGCCGATAAATAAAAGCAAATCAACTCCTTCCCATCTTGCCCAACCACTATAAACCCATGGCAAAACGCAGTATAATGCTGCTGGGATTTGTCTGTTGCCAGTAAAAAAGTCAAAAAGCAGCAGGCAGCAAAGCGCGCGGCAAGAGCGTCCCGAAAAGGGGATACGCTCCCCTTGCCGTTTCCAAATACCGCATGGAAAGAGAAGCAGCAGTACCGCCGAATTGGAAGTGTGGGAAAACAATATTCACTAACACTTATTAAATATTAAAGTTCTTAATACATGAATAAGATTTATAAAACAAAATACGACGAGGCAACCGGTCGGATAGTTGTAGTATCCGAATTGGCTGCCAATAAAGGGAAAACTTCCAGCAAAGAAGGCAGCAGCGCAACAGGCGCGCGCCGTACCGTAAGCCGCATGATGGTTGCGCTGATTGGTGCATTCGCCATTTCTCAGACGGCCTTTGCAGCAACAGCGGCTGATGGTTTGATTTCTATTCATGAAGGCACTAATACTGCTGCTGTATCTAATGGTGGCTCTGCAATCGCTGTGGGTAGTGGTGCTACAGCAAGGGGTGAAGGCTCTGTAACCATCGGTAAAGCTGCTGTGGGTACATTGAACTCCGTAGTAATCGGTCCCGGCGCAAGATCAGATATTCCGGGCGATGAAACCACTATGGGTGGTAATGCAACTACAGACGGCAATGTGGTAATCGGTAAAAACGCTTATGGTGGTAGCGAAACTGATGATATTGGTGGTTTAATTGCTATCGGTAAAGGTTCAAGCTCAACTGCTAACCACGGTATTGCTATTGGTGAAGGTGCAATTGCTAAGCCAACTTCTACAAACGAAGCTGACTCTATCGCTATCGGTTTTAATGCACTTGCAAGCAGACAGTCTTCTACTGCATTAGGTACAGATGCAACAGCAAGTGGTACTTATGCGACTTCTTTAGGTAAAGGATCTGATGCTACAGGTCATTCTGCAACAGCAACGGGTACTGATGCACAAGCAACAGCTAATAATGCTGTTGCAACAGGTTCTGATGCAAAAGCAACAAACTCAAGTGCGGTTGCAACAGGTAATGCAGCATTAGCAACAGGTATTTACTCAACAGCAACGGGTGCTCTGGCAAAAGCTACTGACCAAAACTCAAGTGCTTATGGTAGTGAAACCACAGCAAGTGGCTATGCTTCAACAGCTTTAGGTAATAAATCTACAGCATCTGGCAATGAATCAACAGCTGTGGGTACAGGGGCTTTGGCTGATAAAAAAGGTGCGGTTGCAACGGGTTATAAATCTAATGCAACAGGTATTTACTCAACAGCAGCAGGTGCTCAATCAGAAGCTACTGCTCAAAACTCAAGTGCTTATGGTAGTGAAACCACAGCAAGTGGCTATGCTTCAACAGCTTTAGGTAATAAATCTACAGCATCTGGCAATGAATCAACAGCTGTGGGTACAGGGGCTTTGGCTGATAAAAAAGGTGCGGTTGCAACGGGTTATAAATCTAATGCAACAGGTATTTACTCAACAGCAGCAGGTGCTCAATCAGAAGCTACTGCTCAAAAGGCAAGTGCATTTGGTAGTGAATCTAGTGCAAATGGCTACGCTTCAACTGCGTTAGGTAACAACTCAACAGCATCTGCTACTGACTCAACTGCGGTGGGTGCAGGTTCTTCAGCAACTGCAACATCTGCAACTGCATTGGGTGAAGGCTCAGTTGCTAACGGCAAATACTCTGTTGCCTTAGGTGCGAACAGTGTAACCAGCACGACAAAAACAGCAAATACTGCCGGTATGTCTTACTACGACCAAGTAGAAATCAACGGCGTAGAATACGAAGGCTGGGCAGGCTTGGGTCGTAACTTTGAAGGCGCACAACCGATTTCCGTGGTTTCTGTCGGTGATGTCGGCGCAGAACGCCGTATCCAAAACTTGGCAGCAGGTTTGATTGCCAAAGACTCTACCGACGCGGTAAACGGTTCTCAGCTCTTCTCTCTGGCCGCCAAAGTGAAAAACGGCTACACCCACGTTAACGACGGTACTCAAGAGCAATATGACGACTGGTTCAGCGTAACGCAAGCCGATATTGATGCAAAACAAGCAGAAGTAAATGCTGCAACCAATATGGAAGTGCGTGCGGAATTGCAAGAAGAGTTGAACAACCTGAAAGAGAAGTTCGCTCGTATTCAAGAAAAACAAGCCAATAACGCAGGTTTGTACCACCAAATCGGTGGCGCAACAGGCACATACTCCATGACCATGGGCGTAAACGCCTCTGCCACCGCAGATAACGCTATTTCTTTGGGTCATAATGCCAAAGCAACTGAAGCCAATTCGGTAGCCTTGGGCGCAGGCTCGACCACAGTTGCCGCCACTCCGACTTCAAGCGCAACTATTGGTGATGTTACTTATTCAGGCTTTGCCGGTAAAACACCGGCAGGTGTGGTATCTGTTGGCGATGTTGGCGCAGAACGCCAAATCCAAAACGTTGCCGCAGGTCAAATTACCGCAACCTCAACCGATGCCATCAACGGTTCGCAACTGTATCAAGTAATCGACAAAACCAATCAAGACATCAAAGCGGCTAAAACCGAAGTAACCGGCGAAGGTCTGGCGCAAGTAACCACCTCGACAGGCGACAACGGTCAAACCATCTACAACGTAAACGTACCGAAAGCGGGCGATGCAACCTTTACCGCAGGTCAGGTAAACGTTGAAGGCGGCGATACCACCGTCTTCACCGCAGACCAAGTGGTTAATGCCATCAACAACTCAGGCTGGAACGTTACCGCAGCTGAAAACGGCACCAACGAGCTGGTACAACCGGGCGAAACCGTAACCTTCGCCGCAGGTAAAAACATGACCTTGGTACAAGAAGGCCAAACCTTCACTTACGCCACTAAAGATGATGTGAACTTCAACAGCGTACAGTTTGGCGACACAGGTCCTAAGATTACCGCTGACGGCGGCAACCTGAAAGTAGAAGGTCCGAACGGCGATTCAGTCAACATCACCAACGTCAAAGCGGGTGAGAATGACACAGATGCTGTTAACGTGAAACAGTTAAAAGACACGGTAGCGGAGTCAAAAGAAACTGTTGTATCAACCGACAAGTCAGTAGACATCAAGACAGGCACCAACGCCAATGGTGCGGCTGAGTTCGACCTGTCCGTTAAAACCGACAACAAAACGCTGGAAAAAGACTCTGAAACAGGCGAGTTGAAAGTTAAAACCATCGACCTGACCGTAAACGGCGGTAAAGTAGCCGATGCCGGCGACACCACCAGCCTGATTACCGCAGACGAAGTGGCGAAAACCATCAACGAAAGCGGTTGGTATGTAACTTCAGAAGGTGGTTCAAGCGAGTTGGTACAACCGGGCGAAACCGTAACCTTCGCCGCAGGTAAAAACATGACCTTGGTACAAGACGGTCAAACCTTCACCTACGCCACTAAAGACGATGTGAACTTCAACAGCGTACAGTTTGGCGACACCACAGGTCCTGTCATCAGCAGCAACACAGACGGCGCAATCCATCTGGGTGAAGGCTCGACCACAGGCGGCCCGGTACAAATCGTTAACCTGAAGAGCGGTTTGGAAAATCCTGACGGCAGCACCTTCAGCATAGCTGATGCCGCAGGCGACCAGTTGAACAACGCCGTAAACGTAGGTGACCTGAAAACAACCGTTAAAGAAGTGAGCGCCGATGCCTACGGTCTGAAAGACGAGAACGGCAACGAGTTCAAACAAGACTTGGGTACAACCGCCCAAATCAAAGGTGACGGCAACATCAACACCAACGTTGTAACCAACGAGGACGGCAGCAAAGCCCTCGAAGTGAGCTTGTCACACAAAGTGGACATCGGTCCGGGCAAAGACGGTCAAGACGGCTCGCTGGGCGTTAACGGCGCAGACGGCGACAGCGTAACCATCACCCCTGAAGCCATCGTCTTCCACGGCAAGAACGGCGAAGACGGCCAAAGCGGCAGCCTCAAAATGGTTGACGGCTTACCGGGCTTGGACGGCGCCAACGGCTTGGACGGCCGCGACGGCGAAAGCGAACTGCGTCTTGAATTTGACGGCAAACAACTGGCCACGCTGGAAGACGGCTTGCGCTTTACCGGTAACAACGACGTTGAGAACAAACACAACTCAACAGTCTGGTTACCATTGAAGGCGAAGGCGTAGACAAAGCGACTTCAGACAGCTTCCTTTCCGCAGCAGGCAACATCAACGTAGTAGCAGACGGCGGCAGCACCCTGACCATCCAATTGAACAAAGACGTAAACTTGGGTGAAACAGGCTCCCTGTCCTTCGGCGATACGAAGATTGACGTAACCGAAAAAGGCAACATCAATCTGGGTAAAGGCAAAGACGGTACAGAAGCTGTACAAATCGTAAATCTGGACAGCGGTCTGAAAGATGAAGCAGGCAATACCTTCACCATCACAGACGCACCGGATACGATTAACAACAATGCTGTTAACGTAGGCGACCTGAAAGACGCAATCAAAGCCTCTACCGTAGAAGTAGCAGGCAGCGGCTTAGCGGACGTAACGACCTCGACAGGCGACAACGGTCAAACCATCTACAACGTAAACGTACCGAAAGCAGACGCACCCGTTATCAACGGCTTGGGCGTAGCAGGTAACATCGAAGGCGGCGATACCATGGTATTGTCAGCAAACGATGTTGTGAACACCATCAACAACTCAGGCTGGAACGTTACCGCAGCGGGCGAGAACGCCACAGGTGCATCTAGCGAATTGGTGAAACCGGGTGAAACCGTAACCTTCCAAGCAGGCAAAAACCTGACCTTGGTACAAGAAGGCCAAACCTTCACCTACGCCACTAAAGACGATGTGAACTTCAACAGCGTACAGTTTGGCGACACCACAGGTCCTGTCATCAGCAGCAACACAGACGGCGCAATCCATCTGGGTGAAGGCTCGACCACAGGCGGCCCGGTACAAATCGTTAACCTGAAGAGCGGTTTGGAAAATCCTGACGGCAGCACCTTCAGCATAGCTGATGCCGCAGGCGACCAGTTGAACAACGCCGTAAACGTAGGTGACCTGAAAACAACCGTTAAAGAAGTGAGCGCCGATGCCTACGGTCTGAAAGACGAGAACGGCAACGAGTTCAAACAAGACTTGGGTACAACCGCCCAAATCAAAGGTGACGGCAACATCAACACCAACGTTGTAACCAACGAGGACGGCAGCAAAGCCCTCGAAGTGAGCTTGTCACACAAAGTGGACATCGGTCCGGGCAAAGACGGTCAAGACGGCTCGCTGGGCGTTAACGGCGCAGACGGCGACAGCGTAACCATCACCCCTGAAGCCATCGTCTTCCACGGCAAGAACGGCGAAGACGGCCAAAGCGGCAGCCTCAAAATGGTTGACGGCTTACCGGGCTTGGACGGCGCCAACGGCTTGGACGGCCGCGACGGCGAAAGCGAACTGCGTCTTGAATTTGACGGCAAACAACTGGCCACGCTGGAAGACGGCTTGCGCTTTACCGGTAACAACGACGTTGAGAACAAACACAAACTCAACAGTCTGGTTACCATTGAAGGCGAAGGCGTAGACAAAGCGACTTCAGACAGCTTCCTTTCCGCAGCAGGCAACATCAACGTAGTAGCAGACGGCGGCAGCACCCTGACCATCCAATTGAACAAAGACGTAAACTTGGGTGAAACAGGCTCCCTGTCCTTCGGCGATACGAAGATTGACGTAACCGAAAAAGGCAACATCAATCTGGGTAAAGGCAAAGACGGTACAGAAGCTGTACAAATCGTAAATCTGGACAGCGGTCTGAAAGATGAAGCAGGCAATACCTTCACCATCACAGACGCACCGGATACGATTAACAACAATGCTGTTAACGTAGGCGACCTGAAAGACGCAATCAAAGCCTCTACCGTAGAAGTAGCAGGCAGCGGCTTAGCGGACGTAACGACCTCGACAGGCGACAACGGTCAAACCATCTACAACGTAAACGTACCGAAAGCAGACGCACCCGTTATCAACGGCTTGGGCGTAGCAGGTAACATCGAAGGCGGCGATACCATGGTATTGTCAGCAAACGATGTTGTGAACACCATCAACAACTCAGGCTGGAACGTTACCGCAGCGGGCGAGAACGCCACAGGTGCATCTAGCGAATTGGTGAAACCGGGTGAAACCGTAACCTTCCAAGCAGGCAAAAACCTGACCTTGGTACAAGACGGTCAAACCTTCACCTACGCCACTAAAGACGATGTGAACTTCAACAGCGTACAGTTTGGCGACACCACAGGTCCTGTCATCAGCAGCAACACAGACGGCGCAATCCATCTGGGTGAAGGCTCGACCACAGGCGGCCCGGTACAAATCGTTAACCTGAAGAGCGGTTTGGAAAATCCTGACGGCAGCACCTTCAGCATAGCTGATGCCGCAGGCGACCAGTTGAACAACGCCGTAAACGTAGGTGACCTGAAAACAACCGTTAAAGAAGTGAGCGCCGATGCCTACGGTCTGAAAGACGAGAACGGCAACGAGTTCAAACAAGACTTGGGTACAACCGCCCAAATCAAAGGTGACGGCAACATCAACACCAACGTTGTAACCAACGAGGACGGCAGCAAAGCCCTCGAAGTGAGCTTGTCACACAAAGTGGACATCGGTCCGGGCAAAGACGGTCAAGACGGCTCGCTGGGCGTTAACGGCGCAGACGGCGACAGCGTAACCATCACCCCTGAAGCCATCGTCTTCCACGGCAAGAACGGCGAAGACGGCCAAAGCGGCAGCCTCAAAATGGTTGACGGCTTACCGGGCTTGGACGGCGCCAACGGCTTGGACGGCCGCGACGGCGAAAGCGAACTGCGTCTTGAATTTGACGGCAAACAACTGGCCACGCTGGAAGACGGCTTGCGCTTTACCGGTAACAACGACGTTGAGAACAAACACAAACTCAACAGTCTGGTTACCATTGAAGGCGAAGGCGTAGACAAAGCGACTTCAGACAGCTTCCTTTCCGCAGCAGGCAACATCAACGTAGTAGCAGACGGCGGCAGCACCCTGACCATCCAATTGAACAAAGACGTAAACTTGGGTGAAACAGGCTCCCTGTCCTTCGGCGATACGAAGATTGACGTAACCGAAAAAGGCAACATCAATCTGGGTAAAGGCAAAGACGGTACAGAAGCTGTACAAATCGTAAATCTGGACAGCGGTCTGAAAGATGAAGCAGGCAATACCTTCACCATCACAGACGCACCGGATACGATTAACAACAATGCTGTTAACGTAGGCGACCTGAAAGACGCAATCAAAGCCTCTACCGTAGAAGTAGCAGGCAGCGGCTTAGCGGACGTAACGACCTCGACAGGCGACAACGGTCAAACCATCTACAACGTAAACGTACCGAAAGCAGACGCACCCGTTATCAACGGCTTGGGCGTAGCAGGTAACATCGAAGGCGGCGATACCATGGTATTGTCAGCAAACGATGTTGTGAACACCATCAACAACTCAGGCTGGAACGTTACCGCAGCGGGCGAGAACGCCACAGGTGCATCTAGCGAATTGGTGAAACCGGGTGAAACCGTAACCTTCCAAGCAGGCAAAAACCTGACCTTGGTACAAGACGGTCAAACCTTCACCTACGCCACTAAAGACGATGTGAACTTCAACAGCGTACAGTTTGGCGACACCACAGGTCCTGTCATCAGCAGCAACACAGACGGCGCAATCCATCTGGGTGAAGGCTCGACCACAGGCGGCCCGGTACAAATCGTTAACCTGAAGAGCGGTTTGGAAAATCCTGACGGCAGCACCTTCAGCATAGCTGATGCCGCAGGCGACCAGTTGAACAACGCCGTAAACGTAGGTGACCTGAAAACAACCGTTAAAGAAGTGAGCGCCGATGCCTACGGTCTGAAAGACGAGAACGGCAACGAGTTCAAACAAGACTTGGGTACAACCGCCCAAATCAAAGGTGACGGCAACATCAACACCAACGTTGTAACCAACGAGGACGGCAGCAAAGCCCTCGAAGTGAGCTTGTCACACAAAGTGGACATCGGTCCGGGCAAAGACGGTCAAGACGGCTCGCTGGGCGTTAACGGCGCAGACGGCGACAGCGTAACCATCACCCCTGAAGCCATCGTCTTCCACGGCAAGAACGGCGAAGACGGCCAAAGCGGCAGCCTCAAAATGGTTGACGGCTTACCGGGCTTGGACGGCGCCAACGGCTTGGACGGCCGCGACGGCGAAAGCGAACTGCGTCTTGAATTTGACGGCAAACAACTGGCCACGCTGGAAGACGGCTTGCGCTTTACCGGTAACAACGACGTTGAGAACAAACACAAACTCAACAGTCTGGTTACCATTGAAGGCGAAGGCGTAGACAAAGCGACTTCAGACAGCTTCCTTTCCGCAGCAGGCAACATCAACGTAGTAGCAGACGGCGGCAGCACCCTGACCATCCAATTGAACAAAGACGTAAACTTGGGTGAAACAGGCTCCCTGTCCTTCGGCGATACGAAGATTGACGTAACCGAAAAAGGCAACATCAATCTGGGTAAAGGCAAAGACGGTACAGAAGCTGTACAAATCGTAAATCTGGACAGCGGTCTGAAAGATGAAGCAGGCAATACCTTCACCATCACAGACGCACCGGATACGATTAACAACAATGCTGTTAACGTAGGCGACCTGAAAGACGCAATCAAAGCCTCTACCGTAGAAGTAGCAGGCAGCGGCTTAGCGGACGTAACGACCTCGACAGGCGACAACGGTCAAACCATCTACAACGTAAACGTACCGAAAGCAGACGCACCCGTTATCAACGGCTTGGGCGTAGCAGGTAACATCGAAGGCGGCGATACCATGGTATTGTCAGCAAACGATGTTGTGAACACCATCAACAACTCAGGCTGGAACGTTACCGCAGCGGGCGAGAACGCCACAGGTGCATCTAGCGAATTGGTGAAACCGGGTGAAACCGTAACCTTCCAAGCAGGCAAAAACCTGACCTTGGTACAAGACGGTCAAACCTTCACCTACGCCACTAAAGACGATGTGAACTTCAACAGCGTACAGTTTGGCGACACCACAGGTCCTGTCATCAGCAGCAACACAGACGGCGCAATCCATCTGGGTGAAGGCTCGACCACAGGCGGCCCGGTACAAATCGTTAACCTGAAGAGCGGTTTGGAAAATCCTGACGGCAGCACCTTCAGCATAGCTGATGCCGCAGGCGACCAGTTGAACAACGCCGTAAACGTAGGTGACCTGAAAACAACCGTTAAAGAAGTGAGCGCCGATGCCTACGGTCTGAAAGACGAGAACGGCAACGAGTTCAAACAAGACTTGGGTACAACCGCCCAAATCAAAGGTGACGGCAACATCAACACCAACGTTGTAACCAACGAGGACGGCAGCAAAGCCCTCGAAGTGAGCTTGTCACACAAAGTGGACATCGGTCCGGGCAAAGACGGTCAAGACGGCTCGCTGGGCGTTAACGGCGCAGACGGCGACAGCGTAACCATCACCCCTGAAGCCATCGTCTTCCACGGCAAGAACGGCGAAGACGGCCAAAGCGGCAGCCTCAAAATGGTTGACGGCTTACCGGGCTTGGACGGCGCCAACGGCTTGGACGGCCGCGACGGCGAAAGCGAACTGCGTCTTGAATTTGACGGCAAACAACTGGCCACGCTGGAAGACGGCTTGCGCTTTACCGGTAACAACGACGTTGAGAACAAACACAAACTCAACAGTCTGGTTACCATTGAAGGCGAAGGCGTAGACAAAGCGACTTCAGACAGCTTCCTTTCCGCAGCAGGCAACATCAACGTAGTAGCAGACGGCGGCAGCACCCTGACCATCCAATTGAACAAAGACGTAAACTTGGGTGAAACAGGCTCCCTGTCCTTCGGCGATACGAAGATTGACGTAACCGAAAAAGGCAACATCAATCTGGGTAAAGGCAAAGACGGTACAGAAGCTGTACAAATCGTAAATCTGGACAGCGGTCTGAAAGATGAAGCAGGCAATACCTTCACCATCACAGACGCACCGGATACGATTAACAACAATGCTGTTAACGTAGGCGACCTGAAACTTGCCGTAAACGAAGCAGTAGGCAAATCAGGCTTCACGCTGAAAGCGGACAAAGCTAAAGACGGTAAGAACACCACAGATGCCTCACTTGCAGACGGCGAGTTCATCGGAGCAGGTGAAACCGTAACCCTGATTGCCGGTAAGAACATGATTGTCGAGCACACAGCAGACGGCAACATCACTTACTCAACAGACGACCGAGTAACCTTCGGTGGTTTGGGCAAAGACGGTAAAGACGGTAAAGACGGCTTTATCGGCATCAACGGTAAAGACGGCAAAGACGGTATCAGTCTGACGCCTGACGCCATTACCTTCCACGGCGAAGACGGTCGTGATGGTGTGGACGGCATTACAATCGTCCCTGACGCAATCACCTTCCGTGGTTTGGACGGTGTTAACGGCAAAGACGGCGTAGACGGTAAAGATGCAAGCCTCACCATGGGTAAAGGCGAAAAAGGTCTTGATGGTAACGACGGTGTAGACGGCAAGAGCAAGACCCGCATCATCTACACCAAGCCGAATGGTGATGAGGAAGAAGTAGCGACCCTGAACGACGGTCTGTACTTCACCGGTAACAACAGCGATACCCTGAACCCGCACAAACTGAACAGCACAGTTCACATTGTGGGCGATAAAGCAAAAGGTGATACTTCGAGCTTCGTTTCTGCACAAGGCAACATCAACGTAGTAGCAGACGGCGGCAGCACCCTGACCATCCAGTTGAACAAAGACGTAAACTTGGGTGAAACAGGTTCCCTGTCCTTCGGCGATACGAAGATTGACGTAACCGAAAAAGGCAACATCAATCTGGGTAAAGGCAAAGACGGTACAGAAGCTGTACAAATCGTAAATCTGGACAGCGGTCTGAAAGATGAAGCAGGCAATACCTTCACCATCACAGACGCACCGGATACGATTAACAACAACGCTGTTAACGTAGGCGACCTGAAACTTGCCGTAAACGAAGCAGTAGGCAAATCAGGCTTCACGCTGAAAGCGGACAAAGCTAAAGACGGTAAGAACACCACAGATGCCTCACTTGCAGACGGCGAGTTCATCGGAGCAGGTGAAACCGTAACCCTGATTGCCGGTAAGAACATGATTGTCGAGCACACAGCAGACGGCAACATCACTTACTCAACAGACGACCGAGTAACCTTCGGTGGTTTGGGCAAAGACGGTAAAGACGGTAAAGACGGCTTTATCGGCATCAACGGTAAAGACGGCAAAGACGGTATCAGTCTGACGCCTGACGCCATTACCTTCCACGGCGAAGACGGTCGTGATGGTGTGGACGGCATTACAATCGTCCCTGACGCAATCACCTTCCGTGGTTTGGACGGTGTTAACGGCAAAGACGGCGTAGACGGTAAAGATGCAAGCCTCACCATGGGTAAAGGCGAAAAAGGTCTTGATGGTAACGACGGTGTAGACGGCAAGAGCAAGACCCGCATCATCTACACCAAGCCGAATGGTGATGAGGAAGAAGTAGCGACCCTGAACGACGGTCTGTACTTCACCGGTAACAACAGCGATACCCTGAACCCGCACAAACTGAACAGCACAGTTCACATTGTGGGCGATAAAGCAAAAGGTGATACTTCGAGCTTCGTTTCTGCACAAGGCAACATCAACGTAGTAGCAGACGGCGGCAGCACCCTGACCATCCAGTTGAACAAAGACGTAAACTTGGGTGAAACAGGTTCCCTGTCCTTCGGCGATACGAAGATTGATGTTACGCCTAAAGGCAACATCCATCTGGGTCGAGGCGATCAAGGTGCTCCGGTACAAATCGTCAACTTGGAAAGCGGTCTGAAAGACGAAGACGGTAATCAGGTAGCCTTGATTAACGCTTCCGGCGATATGCTGAACAATGCAGTTAACGTAGGCGACCTGCAAAACGCGCTGGCCGGCGTAACCAAGTCTGAAGTACGCGCAGGTACCAACGTAGCCAATGTTACGCATACAGTCGGTGCAAACGGTGAGTCTATCTACACCGTAAACGCCGAAGGTACCAATGTGAAAGCAGGCAGCGACAACGTTACCGTAACCCACGGCAAACGTGACGGCGACAACGATGTTACTTACACCGTTGACATTGCCAAAGACTTGGTACTGGACAGCGTAACTACCGGTAATGCAACGCTGGACGGCAAAGGTCTGACCATTGCCGGCGGCCCGAGCCTGACTGTTGACGGTCTCGATGCAGGCGGTAAGACGATCACAGGTGTTAAAGCCGGTGTGAATCCGGACGATGCAGTAAACATGAGTCAGTTGAATGCAGCGGTGAAAGGTGCGAAGAGCACAGTATCTTCTGCTGATGATTCGGTTACTGTACGCGAAACCGTACATCCTGCTACCGGCGTGACCAACTACGACTTGTCTGTGAAAGTTGACGGTACAACCATTACCAACGAGCCGGGTAAAGGCTTGACAGTACACACAACGGAATTTGAACATGCCAATGGCCAAGTACAAGTTCCGGCCGGAAATGAAGGCAAATTGGCAACTGCTGACGACATTGCCAAAGCAATCAACAATTCCGGCTTCACGCTGACTGCTCAAGGTGAAAACGGTTCTGTGGTGAAACCGGGTTCGACAGTGGATATGAAAAATACTGACGGCAATATTGCCATCAGCAAATCTGCTGACGACAACGCTGTGGTATACAACTTGGCGAAAGACATCAAAGTCGATACGCTCCAAGTTGGCGGCGAAAACGGTCCGAAAATTGGTGCTGACGGCGAAGGTAACATCGCTATCGGTAATGCCAACGGCGAACCGGTCCGCATTACCAATGTTGCGCCGGGTGTAAACGGTACAGACGCTGTTAACGTGAATCAGTTGAAACATG
The DNA here is from genome assembly GCF_900636515.1 of Neisseria animalis. Lineage (NCBI taxonomy): Bacteria > Pseudomonadati > Pseudomonadota > Betaproteobacteria > Neisseriales > Neisseriaceae > Neisseria > Neisseria animalis. Next base: position 1,590,195 of record NZ_LR134287.1, on the reverse strand, counting down.
GTTTGGGCCAACTGAAAAACGATATTGACAATGTCGGTAAGAAAGCCAATGCAGGTGTTGCCGGTGCGATTGCACAAGGCTCTATCCCGCAAGTTACCCGTCCGGGCGCAACCGGTTTGGGTATCGGCGGTGGCTACTATGGTGGCGAATCTGCGATGGCAATCGGTCTGTCGTCTATGAGCGACGGCGGTAACTGGATTATCAAAGGTAACTTCTCTGCCAACAGCAACGGTAACGTTGGTATCGGTGCAGGTGCGTTGTACCAATGGTAATCAAGCAGGATTAATTTCCGAGCAAAGTAAAACAGGGCGTTCGCGCCCTGTTTTTTTTATGGTCTTTTTTTATGACGGATTGGAAGAAAATGATGATTGGGCGGATAGGGTTGCTATCGCCTGCCGTCTGCGTTTGGGGTTGGGTGAAATGGAAACGGTTGTGGTGTAGCGGGAACAAGCGACAAGCAGGGGAGGATTTTGATGTTTGGAAAAGTTTGGACGGATGGCGGGGCGGCATCGACGTGCAGGGTTGAGGCTATAGTCATTTAAAATAAGAATGATACAGCGTTGCTTTGCCTTGCCGTACTATGTGTACTGTCTGCGGCTTCGCTGCCTTGTCTCATTCTTATTTTATTCGACTATAGTAATCGAATGGTTTTTTCTGCCAGTAAAACTTGTGTTTTTGCAGACGGCCCCGATAGGGTTCGCCGCTGCCGAGTTCAAACCGCAACGCGCCGGATTGGTCGGTGCGGAGCAGAGTAATGCCGTGTGCGCTGACGCGGGTTTGTACGGCGGGTGTCGGGTGTCCGTAGGCATTGCCGTAGCCGCTGGAGGCAACGGCATATTGCGGTGAAACGGTGTTGAGAAAAGTTCCTGAAGATGCGCTGTTGCTGCCGTGGTGCCCCAATATTAACACTTGGCTGTACAGTTTGCTGCCGTATTGCTCGAGCAAGGCCAGCTCGCCTTTTTTGGCCAAATCGCCGGTCAGTAAAATAGCTTCTCCGCCGGCAACTGCGCGTAAGATGCAGCTTTGGTCGTTGTCTGCTTGGTTGTCGTGTGCGGGCAGGGTAAGAAATTCAAACCATACGTTGTCCCATTGCCATTGTTGGCGGCGGCACGGTTGCGCGTTGGGATAGTATTCGGGTTGGCCTGCCCAGAGGGTTGCCGGTTGCGTGTATTGTTGTACGGCGGCAAAACCGCCATCGTGGTCGTTGTCGTGATGGGAGAGGACGAGTGCGTCCAAGCGGCGTATGCCGAGGGCATTTAAGGTGGGAATGATGTTGGAAACGGCGGTAGGAAGGGTGGCGGTATCGAACAGCAGAGTGCGGCGGGCGGTTTGGAGTAATACGGATAAGCCTTGGCCTGAATCCATAACGGTGATTTGCAGACGGCCTGTTTCGACTTTTTCGGGGCGGTAAAAGACAAAGGCGGCCAGCACCAGCCATGCCAGCGGGCGCAAACCCAAGCCGCGAGGTAACAGGATTAGTAGGGAAGCAGCGGCTGCAAACAGGGTAAGCGGCAGCGGGGCGGCGGCAACCGGCCATTCGGGGGCGTATGCGGCAAGCCATAATAAAAAGCGCAGGGTATATTCTGCCAAGGCTGCCGCCGTCCATTGCAAGGGGGTAAACGGTAGAGCGGAAGCGGATAATGCCAAAGGGGTTAACACCCATGAAAACCACGGAATGGCGATGGCGTTGATTATCGGGCTGATTAAGGGCAGGGCGGCAAACAGATGGCCGAGTAAGACGATGGAGCATACCGAAGCCGCCCATTGCCCGCGCAAGGCCGTCTGCAAACCGCGTATTTGCAGACGGCCCGAGCTGCCCCAAATTAAGGCGGCAACCAAACCGAACGACAGCCAAGTTCCTACGCCCAATACGGAAAGGGGATCGAGTAATAACACGGCGGCGAGTGCCTGCCACCAGCCTGCCCATACTGATGATGTACGGCTGCGCCACCATGTCCAAGCAAAGGCGGCCAGCATCAGTATGCTGCGTTGGGTCGGTACGCCGAATCCCGCCATGCCCGCGTAAAGCAGCGCAGCGCTTAAGCCGCCGAACAGTATCCACAGGCGGGGTTTGGCAGGGGTAAAGGGCAGGCGGCGCAAGAATTGTTTGACCAGCCAGCCTGCCATCAGCGCAATCATGGTAACGTGCAGCCCCGAAATGCTGACCAGATGTGTCAGCCCCAAAGGACGGAACGCCTGCCACAATTCGGGGCGCAGGGCGGATTGTTCGCCTATGCTTAAGGCGCGCATCAGGGCAATGCCGTCTGCAAAATCATGACCGTACTCGGGAGTATGCTGCCAGCGGCGGCTGACGGTTTCCCTGAGGGCGGTAAGGTTTGCGCGGCTGCCGTCTGCCAGCGGTTGGCGGACTTTGCCGATCGTTCCCACGCCGCCGATACCGTTTGCCAGCGCCCATGTTTCGCGGTTGAAACCGCGCAGGTTGACTTCTCCGATTACGGGACGTACCCGCGCGGAAACCTGCCAGCGGCTGCCGACTGCCCAGTCGCGCAGTTGGTAGTCTGAAAGCAGCAGGGTGAATGTTTGTCCGGAAGAATGGCGGGCAGTGGCGGTAAATTGAACCCGTTTTTCATTGATGCGGGGAATGTCGGCAACTTCGATGGTCAGCTCGGCCGCCTCCGAGCGGTGCAGCGGCCATTGGGCAGAGAGGGCATTTTCGGTACGCCATACGCCGTAGCCCGTGCCGAGCAGCAGGACAAGCAGCAGCCACGCCGTGCGCCACCGCAATCCTGCCGCCGCCAACAGGGCAAATGCAGACGGCCATACCGCCCAATGCGGTATGGCGGGAAGCGCGAAAGAAAGCACCACGCCGATTACCCAGCACGGCAATATGAAGCGGAGCAGGGTTGCGGGTATGGAAAACGGACGGTTTGGATTCATAAGCCGCAGGAAGGAAAAGCAATACCGGATATTTTGCAGACGGCCATCACAGGAAAGCAGGGCTAGCCGTCGATAATCCCTAAGTCTTTCAGCCCGCGGTAAACGCCGTCTTCATCTACACTCGGGCAGATATGGCGCGCCGCAGCTTTGGCGGCTGCCGCACCGTTGCCCATTGCCACGCCGAAACCGACGCTTTGCAGCATTTCGACATCGTTTAAGCCGTCGCCGAAAGCCATGACATCTTGCATGGCGATACCGAGCTTGGCGATGGCGGCGGTAATGCCTTGGGCTTTCGAATGCCCGACAGGCAGCATATCAACCGCCTGCTTGTGCCAGCGTACGGTTTGCAGACCGGCCGCCGCAATGTCGCCGGCCACTTCCTGATCGCGGTCGGCAGAATAGAAAGCCAGCATTTGATATACGGGCGCGGTGCGGAAATAATATTTGTCGGTAGGGTGTACGGGCAGAATGTCTGCCAAGGCGGTTTCTACTTGCGGTACGGGTTCGGAAACGGCGATTTCGGCATGGTTGACAAAGGCATAAGGAATGTTTTTGCCGTCGAAATAGGCAGCCATGGCGGCAAGGGTATCGGTATTCATGGCAGCGGTGTGCAGGGGCTTGCCGCGAAACTCGACATACTGGCCGTTGATGGTAACCAGCATATCCGTACCGGTTTCGGCAATCAGGGCTTTAATTTTGGGAGGAATGGCAACAGGCGGCCTGCCCGTTGCAATCGCGGTCAGGATACCGCGTGCTTTCAAGGCGCGCAATGCAAGGGCAACCGAGGGGCGGACGGTATCGCTCTCTTTACGGTAAAGCGTGTCGTCGATGTCGAAAAAAATGATTTTGGGCGTGAACATAAACGGCTTCCTACGGGCATTTTGCAGACGGCCTCATTGTAACATTCGTAACGCTTAACAGGCTAAATCTGTTAAAATCGCGGCTTTGACCCGAGAAAAGCCACGGTTTATGCAGTTTCAACCCGATTATTTGAAAATGGAGGAGCATTTCCTTCATGTGCCGTATTTTAACCATGCCCGACGCGTGCGCGTATTGCTGCCGAAAGACTATTACAATGAGCCGGAGGCGCGTTATCCCGTTGTTTATATGCACGACGGGCAGAATGTGTTTTACAGTAAAGAGTCTTATTCGGGGCATTCGTGGAAAATCATTCCGACCGTTAAAAAGCAGCACGATTTGCCCAAGCTGATTATTGTCGGCATCGACAATGCCGGTACGCAAAGGCTGGACGAATACGGGCCGTGGCGTACCAATACGGGCTCTACGCCGGAAACTGCCCACGCAGGCGGCATGGGCATGATGTATGGGAAATGGGTGGTGGAAACGGTTAAGCCGTTTATCGACCGCAGTTACCGCACCTTGCCGCAGCGGGAGCATACCCTGCTGGCGGGCAGCTCGATGGGCGGCATCATTACCGCCTACATGGGCGCGGCATACCCGAATGTTTTCGGGCATTTGGGCGTGTTTTCGCTGGCTTCGTGGTTTAACGAGCAGGACTTCAACGCTTTTATCCACCACCACCCGATAGACCGCAACAGCCGCGTGTTTATCCAAGTCGGCACCAATGAAGGAGATGAAATAGATTCACATTTCATTTCCAATATGAACCAAGCCTATATTGATTGCACGCTGCATTATTATCAGGCGCTTATCCGCACCGGACACCCGCTGGACAATATCCGCTTGCGAATCATGGCGCATGAAATTCATCACGAATACCATTGGGCAAATCATTTTGCCGATTTCCTGCGTTTTGCATTGTTGCGCTGACGGGTGCGTATGGCCGGTTGTCGCGTCAAACTTTTATAGTCATTTAAAATAAGAATGATACAGCGTTGCTTTGCCTTGCCGTACTATGTGTACTGTCTGCGGCTTCGCTGCCTTGTCTCATTCTTATTTTATTCGACTATATGTTGGGTGAAACCTTGATAAAAAGCCGTCTGCAAATTTGATTTTGCAGACGGCTTTTGCTGTCAGTCGTATGGTTTATTCTTCATCGCTGCTGATGCTGATGCTGTGCTCCATTTTGCTCGGATGCACTTTCAGCCCGCCGCAACCGGCTTTTTCGGCGGAAAGGCGTTGCAGGTAGGCTTCATCGATGTCGCCGGTTTGGTAAATACCGTTGAAGCAGGAAGAATCGAAGGATACGATGTTCGGGTTTAAGGCTTTGACGGCGGCTTCCAAATCGCTTAACTCTTGGAATACTACTCCGTCCGCACCGATTTCCCGTGCAATTTCTTCAGGGGTTCTGCCGTTGGCAATCAATTCTTCGCGGGTCGGCATATCGATGCCGTACACGTTGGGATAGCGTATTTCGGGGGCGGCGGAGGCAAGATAGACTTTGCGCGCTCCGGCTGCGCGTACCATTTCGACGATTTCGCGGCTGGTAGTACCGCGTACGATAGAGTCGTCCACCAGCAGCACACTTTTGCCTTTGAATTCGGTTTCCATCGGGCTGAGCTTCTGGCGCACGGATTTTTTGCGCGTTGCTTGGCCGGGCATGATGAAGGTGCGGCCGATGTAGCGGTTTTTAATCAGACCCTCGCGATAGGGTTTTTGCAGGTGTGCGGCAAGTTCCATGGCGCTGGGGCGGCTGGTATCGGGAATCGGCATGACAACATCGATGTCGTCAAGCGGCAGTTGGCGTTTGATTTTTTCTGCCAGCGAAATGCCCATGTCCAAACGGGACTGGTAAACGGATACACCGTCGATCACGGAGTCGGGGCGGGCAAAATAAACGTATTCAAACAGGCAGGGGCTGAGTTTGGCGTGTTCGCTGCACTGGCGCGAGTAGAATTTGCCGTCGAAAGTGATGAATACGGCTTCGCCCGGAGCGATGTCGCGTTCCAAATCAAATTCGATGGCATTGAAGGCAACGGACTCGGAAGAAACGGCATAGGATTTTCTGCCTTCGGCATCGGTTTGCGTACCCAAAACCAAAGGACGGATGCCGTGGGGGTCGCGGAAAGCCAGCATACCGTAACCGGCAATCATGGCCACCACGCCGTATGCGCCGCGAACGAGGGTATGTACTTGGCGGACGGCGTTGAAAATATTGTCGATGTTCAGGCGTTTGTCGCTGTTGCCGGATACTTCATGGCGCAGTTCGTGGGCGAAGACGTTGAGCAATACTTCGGAATCGGAACTGGTGTTGATGTGGCGCAGGTGTTTGTTGCACACGTTTTCGTACAGTTCGGTGGTATTGGTCAGGTTGCCGTTGTGCGCCAACACGATGCCGAAGGGCGAGCTGACGTAAAAAGGCTGCGCCTCCGCACTGCTGCCCGCGTTGCCGGCAGTAGGGTAGCGGACATGGGCGATGCCTGCATTGCCGATCAGGTCGCGCATATTGCGGGTGCGAAAGGCTTCGCGCACCATGCCTTTGGCTTTGTGCATATGAAACATACTGCCTTCTGCGGTTACGATGCCGGCGGCATCCTGACCACGGTGTTGCAGCATTTGCAAGCCGTCATACAATAATTGGTTGACCGGTTCATGACTCACCAAACCTAATACGCCACACATGGGTGTTTTCTCCAAAATAAGGTAAACCCGAGGGTTCTGAAATTTGCCGGATTGCGCCGGCTGCTGAAATAAAGAACATCAAAACCGTTTGCAGACGGCATTTTGCGGAATATGCCGTCTGCAAACGGTTGTTGTCAGAGGAAATCTTCTGTTGCCGCTCCGCCGTAGGGCAGATAGGGCATGACTATTTGCGCCAGCAGCTCGAAATAGGGGATAGTGTACGACTGCTGCCAGCCTTCGCTAGAGGGCAAATCGGTAAACGAGCAGACCATTACCGCCAGCGTAACCAACAGTACGCCTTTGATTGCGCCGAATATGCCGCCGAGCAGGCGGTTAACGCTGCCCAAGCCCAATGCGGATACGGCCGAGGTAAGCAGGGAGCGTATCAGGTACAACGCCACGCGTATGGCGATAAAAACCATCACAAACGACAGGGCAACCGCCAACGCGCGGGGCTGCATGGTTTGGAAAGCGATGTCGGCAAACTGCACGGCAAAGGTTTTGGCGGCAAAAAACGCGGCAATCCAAGTAATCAGCGAACCTGCTTCGGCGATGACCCCTCTGCTCATCGATATGAAAAAGCAGGAAACGATAACGGCCAAAGCCAGTATGTCGGCAAGCGGAATATTGCTCATCGGGCTTTACTCATTGACAATCGCACCGCCGATGCCGTGTACGCGCAGTTTTTCCAAATCACGGCCGGCAGCTTCGCGGCTCTTATAGGCTTCGGATTTTACACGGTACACTTTGCCGTTGTCGGTATTGATTTCAATGATTTTAGAGTTGATGCCGGCTGCTTTCATTTTGCGCTGGAGGCTTTGGGCACGTTCTTTCTCTGCATAGCCTGCCTGAATGGCGGCGCGCTGGCTGCTTTGCGGTTTTTCGGCGCGTGAGGAATCTTGGCGGGAAGACTTGCCCGATGATGTTTGTGCGGCTGCCTGTTTGGTTTTGGCTGCTTCTTTTTTCGCTGCTTCTTGTTTTGCTTTGCGCTCGGCGGCAGCTTTGGCTGCTTGGGCCTGTTTGCGTTCGGCTGCTGCTTTTTCGGCTTGTGCTTTGCGTTCTGCTGCCCGTTTTTTCGCGGCGGCTTCACGTTCGGCTGCTTCTTTGCGCTGTGCTTCGCGTTTGGCGGCACGTTGTTCGGCTAAACGCTGGCGGCGCTCTTCGGCACGTTTTTCTTCCGCCGCACGTTTGGCTGCTTCTTCTTGCAACAGGCGTTCGGATTCTTCGAGACCTTTGATGTCGCTGTCTACGAGTTTGTCGTTAATCAGTACCAGCGGCGCAGGCTCTTCCTGACCCTGAATGGTTTGCGGTTTCAGGATTTCGGCGGATTCCTGCAGGCCGTCTGCATTTTCAGATCTGTTTTCGGCTGCTGGAATGGGTTCGACCGGTTCGGCAGCAGATGCAGGCTCTAAGATTACGGGCTGTATGTCTTGTTGCGCTTTTTCGGCGTTGACGGTTTCCTGTTGGGAGCGGTCGCTTCCGCCTGAGCCGATGGTGGCGGCAAACATGATGCCGGACAGCACTACCAGTCCGGAAGCGGCAACCAAACGGCGGCGGTTGCGGCGTTTGAGTTGTTCGTAGCCGGTCAGCACTTCGGTTTGTTTATCGTCAGACATGGGAAATTCCTATGGGTAGTGAACTCGGTGCCGGAAAATAGTTCCGGCGCGAATGCGTTTGCCGTTATGATGCCAACGCCGCCATGACTTCGGCTACGGTGTGGAATGAGCCGAATACGACAATTCTATCATTTTCGCCGGATTTCGCCAAAGCAGCTTGATAGGCCGTCTGTATATTGTCGAAAATACGGAAGCGTGTGATGCCGTGTGCTGCAAGTTTTTCCTGTAAAGCGTCGATGCTCATGCCGCGCGGTACGTCGAGCGGGGCGATATGCCATTCGTCAAACTGGTCTTTCACGGTTTCCAGTACGCTGTCGATGTCTTTGTCGGCCAGCATACTGAAAACTGCGGTGCGGTTTTGGGCAAAGGCAAGATTAATCAGGCTGCGGCGCAGGGCGCGGGCGGCATGAGGGTTGTGGCCGACATCGAGTACGGTCAGCGGCCGGCCGGGCAATACTTGGAAACGCCCGGGATTTTCCACCAGTACCAAGCCGCGCTTGACGGCACCGATGTCTGTGGGCAGTTGGTCGTGCAATACTTCCAAAACAGTCAGCGCACAGGCGGCATTGGCGGTTTGGTACGCGCCGCGCAATGCCGGTAAGGGCAGGGCGTTGCGGTTGCGCTTGAGGCCGTCTGCAAAATGGGGGTGGTAACGGTAACTCCACTGTACGTTTTCAAACGGGATAAAGTCGAAATCGCGCTTAATCAGCAGCAGGGGCGTACCGGTTGCTTCGGCGTGTCCGAGCAGGGATTGGGGCGGGGGATTTTGCCCGCACACTGCCGGTTTGCCCGCACGGAAAATGCCTGCTTTTTCAAAACCGACTTTTTCTACGGTGTCGCCCAAAAAGGCTTGATGATCCAAATCGATGCTGGTAACGACGGCGCAATCGGCATCAAATGCGTTCACTGCATCCAACCTGCCGCCCAATCCGACTTCCAACACCATCACGTCCACATTTTCGCGGATAAAAATATCGACGGCCGCCAGTGTATTAAATTCAAAATAGGTCAGCGAAATATCGCCGCGCGCGGCTTCGATGCGCTCGAACGAAGCAATAATCGCCTCATCGGAAACGGGTCGGGTATTAACGGCAATGCGTTCGTTGAAGCGCAGCAGATGGGGGCTGGTTAATGTGCCGACTTTGTAGCCTGCCTGTGCATAGATATGCGACAGATAAGCACATACCGAGCCTTTACCGTTGGTTCCGGCAACCGCGACGACGGGGCATTGCGGATTGAGGTTCATGCGTTCTTTAACTGCGCCAATCCGTTCCAAACCCATATCAATCGGGCCGCCGCTATGGGCGGTTTCTAAATGGGAAAGCCAGTCTTGAAGTGTTTTCATGCGGTTTTTCCGAGGTCGGCCTGTTTTAAAATAGGCTCATCAAGTCATAACATGGGGGCATTCGCGCCGGATTAAAGTTCGGTACCGGTTGCTTTGCCGTAACGTAAGGAGGGGACGGCGGGTTGTTCGGGCTACGGCATGGGAAAATCGTCTTTTGCAGACGGCAACGGTGCCGTATTGTCTTTGGTTTGGCACCAACGCACCCATACGCGCAGGCGGCGGTAGCTTTCGTCATCAGCCATATCGGGCAGTACGGCATGCCATATTTTGCGGCTGCCCGTATCCCAATGCAGAAACAGGGCATTTGCGGTAACGGTACTGGAATCCAGCAATATTGCTTCCCATGCCGTCTGATTTTGCCCGATAAAAATTGCGGCGCGAAGTTGCGGGTTGACGGCAATTTTATGTACGGATCCGGTATGTTTCAATCCGGTTACGCGCCAAGCATGAAATGCACTGAACGATAATGCCGCCAAACCCGCCCACATCATTATGCCGTAGAAGCAGGTCAGGCAGATGGCCGCAGCGGTCATGTGCAGGACGGCTGACGCGCACCTCAAAAAATGCGAAGGGCGCAGTCTAACGGCAAAAGGCGGATAGGTATGCTGTGAATCCGGCGCAGGCATGGGCTTACATCATATTGTCGAACACGGGCGATACATTTAAATCGGCTTCTTCCATGTCCAATACCATATCGTGGATTTCGATATCGAAAAACTCCCAAAATGCTTTCAGGCTCATGTCTTGCGGCCATCTTGCCCGATCGGTGTCCCAACCTGCCAGCTCTGCTTCAAAAATCTGTCGGTAGCGTTCGTCGAAGTAGGAAACCACTTCCTCCGGCTCATCAAATTCGGGAACGAGAAACACGGAACAGTTGGTACGCAGCTGTTCCAGGGTCAAATCGGGCATATCCTCATCGGCAGTTTTCAGCCACTCCAGAAAACGTGCGGTCGGTTTCAATACCACGGCGGTACGGTCAACAAAATACATGGTTTTTCCTTGTCTGTTGCGGGAAAATGCCGTCTGAAAAGTACGGCATCGCCAAACATCAAATCTGCAAGCGGATTCGAAGGCAATCGGCCCGACGCATCATTTTCTTTATCTGCAAAATGATGAGCATGTTCAGACGGCCTGCGGATTGCGTGTCTGAAATCAAACTTTGCATAGGATGTGCTCCGGCGCATCATGCTCTTTTTGCACCGGAATCATGCGCCGCTTTCAGACGGCCTGTCTGATCGGACTGCATATCCAAACCCGCAGGCGATGCGATGGTTTGCGGGGCAGAAAACTTAATGCGTCATCACCTGCTGTAAAAACTGTTTGGCTCGCTCGTGTTTCGGATGGGTGAAAAACTCTTCCGGCGGTGCTTCTTCGATGATTTGGCCGTGATCGACGAAAATCACGCGGTCGGCCACTTCGCGGGCAAAACCCATTTCGTGGGTAACGCACATCATGGTCATGCCGCTGAGTGCCAAATCCTTCATCACTTTCAACACTTCGCCGACCATTTCAGGATCGAGTGCGGAAGTCGGTTCGTCAAACAGCATCACGCGCGGCTCCATTGCCAAGCCGCGGGCAATCGCTACGCGCTGCTGCTGGCCGCCGGAAAGCTGGCTCGGCAGCGCGTCTTTTTTGTGTGCCAAGCCGACGCGCTCCAACAATTCCATCGCTTTGGCCTCGGCTTGTTCGCGGCTTTGTCCCTTGACTTTCATCGGCGAAAGGATGATGTTCTCCAAGACGGTCAGGTGCGGATAAAGGTTGAAACTTTGGAAGACAAAGCCGACCTCTTCGCGTACTTTGTTCAAATCGGTTTTGGGGTCGGCAACGTTGATGCCGTCCACCCAGATTTCGCCGCTTTCGATGGATTCGAGCTGGTTGACCGTGCGGATCAGCGTGGATTTGCCGCTGCCCGAAGGCCCGCATACCACCACCACTTCGCCTTGCTTCACTTCCAAATTCACGCCGTTGATGACGTGCAGGTCTTTAAAATGTTTATGTACGTTTTTGAATTTAATCATGATTTTAATATTCTTTCAGACGGCCTTTTGCACCAGATAATTGCTCAGTTTTACATACAGTTCCGGCGCGATGTGTTCGGCACGGTCTTGCGGGCTGATGCCGACGGCCTGCAAATCGTCGTCGGAGGCGATGTCTTTCAAATTATTGCGGATGGTTTTGCGGCGTTGGTGGAAGGCGGCTTTGACCAGCTTGGAAAAATGCCCGAAATCCGCAGCTTCGCCGATGCGGTGTTTCACCGGAATCATACGCACCACGGCGGAATCGACTTTCGGTGCGGGGTCGAAAGACTCGGGCGGCACTTCAATCAGCATTTCCATGTCGAAAAAATATTGCAGCATCACGCCCAAACGGCCGTAGTCGTTGGTTTTCGGCGCGGCCACCATGCGTTCGACCACTTCTTTCTGCAACATAAAGTGCATATCGGTTACATCGTCGGCAACATCGGCCAAACGGAACAAAAGCGGCGTGGAAATATTGTAAGGCAGATTGCCGACGATTTTTTTCTTACCGGCAACGCTGTTGAAATCGAATTGCAAGACATCGCCTTCGTGTATCACCAATTTATCGGCAAACGGCAGCGTTTTCAAACGCTTGACAATATCGCGGTCGATTTCGCACACATGCAGCCGGTTGAGCTTTCCTGCCAACGGCCCGGTAATCGCCGCCAAGCCCGGACCGATTTCGATAACTATATCGTCGGGCTGCGGGCGCACGGCGTTGACGATATCGCTGATGATGCGCGTATCCTGCAAAAAATTCTGCCCGAAACGCTTCCGGGCTTTGTGTTCTTTCATGCTGCTTCTTTTTAAATCAGTTGCTTTCAGGATGTATTGTAACTGAAAACCTTACGGGAATGACAAAGGCCGTCTGAAAAAATTATGGTGGGAACAGACTGTTTGCAGGTTGGAATGCAATCCCGGCTTTGCTTGGCCGATTTACATGCCAAAGATGCGGCAAGCCCAAGCTGCCACGATTCAGACGGCCTTTGCAAACGGCGGCACAGCCAAACCGAAGCCGCGTAAAAGCTCCGCAGTTTCAAACACCGGCAAACCCATCACGCCGGTAAAGCTGCCCTGCAAATGTTCGACAAACACGCCGCCCAAGCCTTGGATGCCGTATGCGCCCGCTTTGTCCATCGGCTCGCCGCTGTCGGTATAGGCTTGGATTTCGGCTGCCGACAAAGTTTTAAAGCGCACATCGCTCTGCTGCAATACGGCGCGGGTTTCGCCCTGCCAATACACGCAAACGGCGGTGAATACCTGATGTGTCGTCCCCGAAAGCAGCGACAAGATTTCGGCGGCATGTCCGGCATGTTCCGGTTTGCCGAGGATATGGTTTTGATGGGCGACGGTGGTGTCGGCGGTCAATATCGGACAGTCGGGCGGCGCATCGTGTCCGCAAAACCATTGCGCGACGGCGGCGGCGTTTTTCTCCCGCGCCATGCGTTGCACATAATCGGCGGCAGGTTCGTTTGCAGACGGCGTTTCATCGATCTCGGCGGGAATGCGGATGACGGTATAGCCTAAGTTTTCCAAAATCTCACGGCGGCGCGGGCTGCCGGAAGCGAGGTAGAGTGTATTCATGGTGGAGCTTATGCCGGCAGTAAGGTTAAGCGGTATTCCGTATTTTATGCCGGCGATATTTTATCTGTATGGGTGATGATACGCGGTTAAATAAGGGTTGCCTTGCAGGGAAGGCCGTCTGCAAAATGGATATTTTACAGACGGCCTTACGGCTTACAGGCGTATTTTCTCTACGCCGCCGGCATTGGCTTTGGCGACAAATTCGTCCAGCCAGTTTTCGCCGAGGATATGCTTGGCCATTTCGATGACGATATAGTCGGCAGGCATGTTGTTGTCGTCGGCATAGCGGCTCAAGCCTTGCAGACAGGCGGGGCAGGAGGTGAGCATTTTGACTTGCTCGCCGGGTTGTGCGCCCAGCTCTTGCAGGTTTTTCCCGATTTCTTCCTGCTTGCGGAATTTCACTTGGGTGGCGATGTCGGGACGCTTGACGGCAAACATGCCGCTTTCGCCACAGCAGCGGTCGCTCAAAACGACTTTCTGCCCCATGAGTTCGCTGGCCATGTTGGTGGCGTTCATGGTTTTAATCGGGCTGTGGCAGGGGTCGTGGTAAAGGTATTGCTGCCCTTGTACGCCGTTGAGCTTCACGCCTTTTTCAAGCAGAAATTCGTGGATGTCGATGATGCGGCAGCCGGGGAAGATTTCTTCAAAACGGTATTTTTCCAACTGGTCGTAGCAGGTGCCGCAACTGACGACGACGGTTTTGATGTCGAGGTAGTTCAGCGTGTTGGCCATGCGGTGGAAGGCGACGCGGTTGTCGGTGGACATCTGTTCGGCTTTGGCTTTGTTGCCGCCTGCTTCCTGCGGATAGCCGCAACACATATAGCCCGGCGGCAAAACGGTTTGTACGCCGACGTGCCACAGCATGGCTTGGGTAGCCAGACCGATTTGGCTGAACAGACGCTCCGAACCGCAGCCGGGGAAGTAGAATACGGCTTCGCTGTCTTCCGGCGTTTGCGGGTTGCGGATAATCGGAATGCTTTTATCGTCTTCGATGCCTAAGAGCGAACGCGGTGTTTTGGCGGGCACGCTTTTCGGCAGCGGGCGGTTGATGAAGTGGATAACCTGCTCTTTAACGGAGGCTTTGCCTACGGTTGCTTTCGGTTCGGCTTTTTGTTTTTTGGTGCCGACAGGCAGCAGTTTGCCGATTTTGTAGGCAAAGTTTTGCGCCGGAAAGCCGGTTTGGATCATGGCTGCGCGCAGGGCTTTGATGGCTTTGGGATTGGTGGCGTTGAGGAAGGCCATGCCGAGGTCGGCTGCGGGCGAGAAGCGTTTGTGGCCGCTGTCATTCAAATAATTGCGGATGGCAACGGTTACGTCGCCGAAGTCGATGTTGACAGGGCAGGGCTTCACGCAGCGGTGGCAGACGGTACAGTGGTCGCCCAAGTCCGTCAGCTCTTCAAAGTGTTTTAAGGATACGCCGCGGCGGGTTTGTTCTTCGTATAAAAACGCTTCGGTCAAAAGGCCGACACCGAGGATTTTGTTGCGCGGGCTGTAAAGCAGGTTGGCACGCGGCACATGGGTGGAGCAGACGGGCTTGCATTTGCCGCAGCGCAGGCAGTCTTTCACCGATTCGGCGATGGTGCCCAAATCGGATTTTTCCATAATCAGCGATTCCGCGCCCAGAAGTTCGAACGACGGTGTATAGGCATTGCGCAGGTCGCTGCCTTTCATCAGTTTTTTACGGTTGAAGCGGTTGTCGGGGTCGATACGGGCTTTGTAATCCCAGAAGGGCTGCATCTCTTCGTCGCTCAAAAACTCCATTTTGGTAATGCCGATACCGTGTTCGCCGGAAATCACGCCGCCCAAGCTGCGGGCGATGTGCATGATGCGGTCGACGGCTTGATAGGCCGTCTGAAGCATTTCACTGTCGTCGGAATTAACGGGAATGTTGGTGTGGACGTTGCCGTCGCCCGCGTGCATATGCAGGGCGACGAAGACGCGGCCGCGCACAACTTTGCTGTGGATTTTGCTCAGTGCGCCGATGATTTTGGTGTCGGTTTTGCCGCTGAAAATTTCCGTCAGCGGTTTCATCACGTCGGACTTGATGGAAACGCGCAAACGGAAGTCGCGGAAGGCGATAAAGCAGCTTTCGCGGTCTTGTGCTTCTTCGCTGGCGAATACGGCTTTGCCGTAACGCGCCTTATATTCGGCCAGCGGCGCATCCATGTTGTCCAGCAGCCATTCCCAACGCTCTTTGACGGCAGACACATGGGCGAGGGCGTGTTTGGCGCGGTCGCCCAATAATTCGCTGCTCGGCAGATCCGTGCCCATTTTGTCGACGGGCAGGCGGCCTTGCAGGTATTCCAGCAGGGCGTTGCACAAAGCCAGTTTGTTTTTGATGGACAACTCGATATTGATGCGCTCGATGCCGTCTGAATATTCGCCCAAGCGTTCCAGCGGAATCACCACGTCTTCATTGATTTTAAAGGCGTTGGTATGTTTGGCGATGGCGGCGGTGCGGGCGCGGTCGAGCCAGAAGGTTTTGCGCGCTTCGGGGGTAACGGCGATAAAGCCTTCGCCTTCGCGTTTGCGGGTCATTTCCACCATGTGTTCGGCGGCTTGCTGCACGGC
The DNA here is from genome assembly GCF_900636515.1 of Neisseria animalis. Taxonomy (NCBI): domain Bacteria; kingdom Pseudomonadati; phylum Pseudomonadota; class Betaproteobacteria; order Neisseriales; family Neisseriaceae; genus Neisseria; species Neisseria animalis. The sequence continues at coordinate 1,574,620 of NZ_LR134287.1, read as the reverse complement.
GGCTTCGTCGTCGGACACCACGTCGGCAATCAGCACCATTTTCGGACGGCCTTTGCCCGCCGCTTTGGTGGCGTAACCGACGGCACGGACATAACGCCAGTCAAGATGCTCCAAACCGGCGAGTTTGACCGAACCGTGGCCGAGCAGATAGTCGCGGATTTCCACGATGGAAGGCGTAGCGTTGGCGACTGTGCCGAAAAATTCCATACACACGGTGCGTGTGTGTTTGGGCATTTTGTGCAGGACAAAAGCCACGCTGGTGATGATGCCGTCGGTGCCTTCTTTCTGCACACCGGGCAGGCCGCTCAGGAATTTGTCGGTTACATCTTTGCCCAAACCGACTTTGCGGAATTTGTGGCCGGGGATTTCGAGACGTTCGGTTTTGGTGATTCTGAGGCCGTCTGAAGACAAAGTGTGGACATCGAAAACAGCAGTTTCTTCATCGTGGATTTTGCCGAAGTTGTGGCGCACGCGTTCGATACGCAGCCATTCGCCCTGCGGATTAACCATTTGCCAGTAAGCCAGATTGTCGAGCGCGGTGCCCCACAGCACCGCTTTTTTACCGCCCGCGTTCATCGCCACATTGCCGCCCACGCAGGAAGCATCGGCGGAAGTCGGATCAACGGCAAACACCAAACCCGCTTTATGTGCCGTTTCTTCTACGCGGCGGGTTACGACACCCGCGCCGCAATGGATAATCGGATGCTTGCCTTCCAAGCCGGGCAGGGCGACGTATTGCACGCCGTTGTGGATATCCAGTTTTTCCGTATTGATTACGGCGCTGTCGGCTACCAATGGTACGGCACCGCCGGTATAGCCCGTGCCGCCGCCGCGCGGGATAATCACCAAGTCCAGCTCGATCAGAGCCTTGACCAAAGGCGCGACTTCCGATTCGGAGTCGGGATTGATGACCACAAACGGATATTCCACGCGCCAGTCGGTTGCATCGGTAACGTGCGTTACCCGTGCCAAACCGTCAAACATAATATTGTGCGGTTTGGTAATCCGGCTCAAGCGCGCCAAAACACGTTCGCGCTTGCGGCGGGTTTCCTCAAAGCCGGCGTTAAACCGCGCCACCGCTTCTTCTGCCGCTTTGACCAACTCCGTTACCAGCGGATTGTCGTCGCGGCGGTTTTGGATTTCGCCCAGACGGTGGCACATTTCCCGAACCAGAGCTTCGCGGCGGGCAGGGTGTTCGAGCAGGTCGTCCACCAGATACGGGTTGCGCTCCACCACCCACATATCGCCCAATACTTCAAACAGCATCCGCGCCGAACGGCCGGTGCGGCGTTGGCCGCGCAAGTCTTGCAAAATCTCCCAAGCCTTGGCTCCCAAGAGGCGGCGGACGATTTCTTTGTCGGTATAGGAAGTATAGTTGTAGGGAATCTCGCGGATACGCTGCGGGGCGGTGGTCGTGGTCATGGCGGGGTCCGTGGTTTTGAATGGATATTTTTGATTTGGTGGATTTGCAGACGGCCTTTGCGTGTTTCATGCCGTCTGCAAAATGTGCTGTATGTTGGTTTTCTTTGTTTTTAAATGACAAACAGACGTTTATTTTATACTGAAATGAAATTTCAGGGAATGTATTTTGTTGACAATTTTTAATCAATGGAGTGGAAATGGTATTTTGATGATTGATGAAGTTTGGGTTTGAATGCGGCTTTTAAGTATGGATATGCCCATATTTTGTGTTTTGAATATTTATAGTCATTTAAAATAAGAATGATACAGCGTTGCTTTGCCTTGCCGTACTATGTATACTGTCTGCGGCTTCGCTGCCTTGTCTCATTCTTATTTTATTCGACTATAAGACATTATGCGTGCTTGCGGATAAGGCAGATTTTTTCTAGGTATTTCGGAGATAAAAAACACCCCCGAGCGGAATGTTCGGGGGTGTTTTGTTGCTATCTGTATAACAGACAGATTAGATTACTTCGATACCGTCTTGGACATACACTTGAGTGCCTGCATCTGTCGCGTAAGCGGTGTAACCTGCCGGAGCTTCTGCAGCAGCGGTGAATCCGGCGGTTGCCGCAGCATCATCGTTGCCCAAGTCTACCGTTGCGCTGGCAGCACCTTGAGCCAAGTCGATGAACAGACCTTCAAAGGTTACTTGGTCGGCATCAGCACCGAAGGTACGCACTTCGCCGGCTGCTTCGTCTGCTTGTGCAGCGGTCAAATCCAGCTCTACTGCGCCAACAGTCAGCGGAGAAGCAGACAATACGTCATTGATGGTTACTTTATTGGCTGCAACACCGCCTACGGTGTAAGTGATGTCTTCAGCGCCTTCCACCAAGCCGTCGGTCAATACCGGTGTAGTGATGGTGAATGATTCTACGGTAGAATCTACATTCACAGTGCCGTCTGCATTTACGGTTACGCCTTGGCTGTAGATTGCTTTGCCAAAGTCGGTAGCGTCTGCAGTGCCGTTGGTTTCAACTGCCAAATTGTCCACACCGTTTTGGTTGCTCAGGGTAACGGTAGTAACCAAGTTTTCACCTTCACTTACAGTAGCAGTGCTTGCTACAGCAGTAACAACGGCAGGAGCAAGGTCGGTTTGTGCAGTAGCAACAGCAGTATCGCTGCCGACAGTTGCAGTTACGGTAACGTCGGTGTTGTCAGTTGGTACAGGCAGCAATACTTCAACGTGGTTCTTCGCCAAATCTTCAGCAGTCAAAGGTTTGTTGTACAACTCGTTGCCTGCTTGGTCGGTTACTTTCAGGACATCGCCTTCTTTGTAGCCGGCAGTACCCAGTTTGTTGATGAAGACGCGAACGGTCGGTGCGGCTTCTTTTTCAAACAAATCAGGATACTCAACAACGCCGTCAATACCGGTATTGATGATTACTTCCAGTTGTTTGGAAGCATTCAGATCCTCCAGAGTAAACTCAGGGCCGTTTACTGCTTCACCGGTATTGCCCGCCGGGTCGGTAGCGGTAATTTTGCTGGTGTAAGTCGCATTAGGATTCAGGGTGCGGATGTCCACAGTCCAGTTGCCGTCTGCGTCCACTACGGTTTTTGCAGTGAATACTTTGTTCGGATCGTTTTTGTCGGTTACGGTTACGGTAATGGTGTCACCCGGAGTACCTGTACCGGAGAAAGTCGGTGTTCTGTCGTCAATGATAGAGCCGTCTGCAATGGTGCCTTTTACTGTACCGAAGTCATCGGTTGCGGTAAATGTGAAGCTGCCGGGTTCCGGTGTGGTAATGTCAATCACAAACGGGTTACCTTTGGTCGGCTCGCTGGTCAGGCCTGTACTCGGATCGGTAACGGTAATGGTGCTGGTGTATGTACCTTCCGGCAGGTTCGGATGCATCACCACTTCCCAAGTACCGTCAGGTTTAACTACAGTGTGTACGGTGTGTGTATCACCTGTTTCGCTATGGGTAACGGTAACGGTAACGGTGTGTCCCGGAGTTAAGAGGTTGCCGTTGAAAGTCGGAGTGTCGTCGTTGATCACAGGAGGTTGCTCGCCGTCTTTGGTTGGCGGAACAACACCGGTGTGTTCGGTTTTGGTGTCAACGGTTGTTACGTTTGGTGATTTTGGCGGAGTTACAGGAGTCGGCTCAGGCTGCGGAGCAGGAGCAGGCTCGGGTTGCGGTTCAGGCTGCGGCTCCGGTTGTGGAGCAGGAGCAGGCTCGGGTTGCGGTTCGGGCTGAGGAGCAGGTTCAGGCTGTGGCTCCGGTTGTGGGGCAGGTTCAGGCTGTGGCTCCGGTTGTGGGGCAGGGGCGGGAGCAGGAGAACCGCCGCCGCTACCACCGCCTGCTGCGGCAGCAATACCGCCGGCCAAAGCAGCCAAGCCTACCAACCACAGAGGATTGAAAACCCACAGCGGGCTGGCAATGATTTCGCCGCCCAATGCTTGGCCTGAGAATACTTGGTCTGCCAGCATGGTTACTGCATCGCTGACTTGGCCGCTTTCAGGAACATATGGGTAGAAGCCGCCGTTTTCGTGTTGGCCGATCAACAGGCTGTTGTCTTCTTGTGCGTAGAAGCCTTCGATAACCAAATCGGGTTGTTCGATGTTGCTGCCTTCAAAAGCAATGTGCAGATCGTCGCCGATGCGTTTGGTCATGATGTTTTCAGGACCGAAACCGGTAGCGTGGTCGGTAAATTCGTAGTTTACGTTGTTTTGTGCCTGTACGCGGACTACGGCGTTACCTGCTGTATTGAACTGCAGGGTTTCCAGCGTTTCTGTTGCGCTGTTGATTTTTAAGGTAATGTTTTTAGACATGGATTTTGTCCCCTTTTAAAATTATTGTTGTGCGTAAAGTTTGATTTCTACACGGCGGTTAGGCTGGTTGCACGCATTCAGGGCTTCGCGGTTGCCTTTGTGTTGTTCGGCACAACCGTTTACTACGGGTTGGCTTTCACCCAAACCGCGGGTTTGAATCAGGTTGGCCGGTACGCCCAGTTGTACCAGCATATTGCCGACGGTTTGTGCACGATCGGCAGAGAGGCGTTGGTTGTAGGCGGCAGAGCCTTGAGGATCGGTATGGCCGATTACTTCGATGGCGCGGATGCGTACCGGATATTCACGGATGTCGCGTGCGACTTCTTGGATTTCGCGCTGGCCTTTAGGTAATACGTTGTTGGCGCCGGATTTGTCGAAGTGGAACAGGGCAGAGGCGTCTAAGGTGTAGGTGCGGGGTTGTGTGCGGTCAACACAGGTGTTCTTTTTCTCTACGCGCGGCAGAGTGTTGGTTTGGAACTTGCGGGTGTTGATTTCTGCAAGGGCAGTTTCGGCTTCAACAGGGGTAACAACGGCTTGGCCGTCTTCACCTACGGTTACACGGAAGTAAGATACTTCGCCGTTCGGCAGTTTGTAGAAGCTGCCTTGGTTTTCTTTACGCAGGTATTCGTTGTCGGTGCCGGTAACAAATGCGCCGATGCGTTGCGGCATGGCACAGGTGGTTACTTGGGAGAAACCGTTTTGTTGTAAGGAAGTCAGGTATTCGCCGTTGATGTTGATGTTGACGGCGGCGGTTTCCGAACCGCTGTTGTCGCGGAAGAATACCAAAGCGGCATCGTTTTCGCCTACTTCGGATACGATTTTGTTGGATTCGAAATTGTGCCAATATTCGCGTGATTGTGTTACACAGCCTGTCAGAGCAATTGCTAAAACACCTGCGCCTAAAACTTTCAGACGGGTTTTCATTTTGTCCTTCCCATAATAATGTAATCAAAAACAGCAGACGGCCTTTATATGGTAATGCCGTCCGCCAAACAGCCTTGAAGAGGTATAGTCGGCAGAAATGCCGCACAGGATATTATACTTTCAAATCGGTTAATTTTATCATGTTGGGTGGAAGTTGCTTGATTTTTGGAGGGTATAGGGAAGAGATGGTGGTGGTTTTTGAGATGGTTTTGTTACTGTTTTTCAAGTAACTTTATGTTTTAAAATTGACTTTCTATTTTTGATAAGTTTGGTAAATTTTGCAGATTTGCAACATTGGGAAATGTTGTTTTCGGCGAAGGTGCTGTGCAGAGGGTGTTGAAAAGGCGTGTTTGCGCTCTTTTGTGGTGCAAGAAAGGGCGCAAACATGGGTGTATGGGCAGTTTCTGATGTTTACATGCAGCCTTGGTTTTGGCAAAGGCTGAACAGCGGTGCGCCGCTTTGTCGGATTTTGGTACCGCCGGGCAAGTCGGTAAATTCTAAAATCGCAGCAGCTTCAACAACTTCGCCTCCGAGTTTGCGGATGAGCTCGATGCCGGCCAGCATGGTGCCGCCTGTGGCGACCAAGTCATCAACCAGTAAAACGCGGGATCCCGGCTGTATGGCATCGGTATGGATTTCTACTGTTGCTTCTCCGTATTCCAATGCGTAACTTTGCGATAAGGTGTCAAACGGAAGTTTGCCTTTTTTGCGGATGGGAACAAAGCCGACGTTGAGCTGGTAGGCGAGTGCCGCGCCGATGATAAAACCCCGGGCATCCAAGCCGGCGACAATATCGATTTTTTGCCTCATGTAGCGATAGACCAGTAAATCGACAAGAAGGCGGAAGTATTCGGCATTTTGTAAAACGGGGGTAATGTCGTGAAACAATATGCCTTCTTGCGGCCAGTTTTCAATTTTGCGGATTTTTTCCGCCAGCGCGTTTGCGCCCATAACTTCGCGGTGTATCAACATGGTGGGTATTCTGTCGGTATGGTGGTTTATTCCGATATTGTAACACAGCGCATCTGCTGTCTGAATCTCGAAAAATACGGGTTGCTGTGGTATGATTAAGACAGGTTATTGTTCGGAAATTTTCCGGTAAAGGGCATCATGAAAGATTCTAATCGAGGCAACATTTTCATCATTTCCGCCGCTTCGGGTACAGGTAAAACTACTTTGGTTTCGCGACTGCTGAACAATCATGCGGATTTGCGCGTTTCGGTATCGCATACGACCCGTGCGCCGCGCGAGGGTGAACAAAATGGTGTGCATTATCATTTTGTTTCTAAGGAGGAATTTGAAGCGCTCATTGCTCAGAATGCTTTTTTGGAACATGCCAACGTGTTCGGTAATTATTACGGCACAAGCATTGCGGGTGTCAATGCCTTGAGCGAGCAGGGTTTTGATGTGATTTTGGAAATTGATGTGCAAGGCGCGGAGCAGGTACGCCGTACGCTGCCCGAAGCACACAGCATCTTTATTCTGCCCCCGTCTTTTGAAGTGTTGGCTGCCCGCTTGAAAGGCAGGGCAACCGACAGCGAGGAAGTTATCCGTACCCGCCTGTCGAAAGCGCGACACGAAATCGAACAGGCGGCAGGTTTCGATTATATTGTTGTCAACGATGATTTGGCACAGGCTGAAGCGGATTTGCTGAATATTGTCCGCTCATGCCGTCTGCAAAAAACGGCGCAACAGGGATTTTTAGCAAATTTGTTGGAAAATTTCTAAAAAACAGCGACAATATACCCATCACTTTATATTTTGCATTTTACTGAAAGAAATTATTATGGCACGCATCACTACTGAAGACTGTACTCCTAAAATCCCTAACCATTTTGATTTGACACTGGTGGCGGCCCGTCGCGCCCGTCAGTTGGAAAACGGTAATGCACCGCTGGTTGAAGATATCCGCAATAACAAACCTACCGTTACTGCTTTGCGCGAAATCGCAGCAGGTCAGGTGGGTACGGAATTATTGAACCGTAACCGCTAAAACCAACAATAAGCAGCGAATGGTCCGGAAACAGTAAGAGCGTTTTGCCGTCTGTATTTCTGTTTCCGTATCTGTAATTTTTTATATTCTGCTGCACGTTTAAGCTGAAATTGACGAGGAGGACGTATGAAAATGCCCGCTCCATTGCCCACTGCTCCTTACGACCCCCTTACCGCAGAAGCGCGCAATCTGCTGTTTGATACAGCTTCCTATCTGAATGAAAACGAACAGGCAGAGCTTGAGCGGGCAGTTGCCTATGCTTTCCATGCCCACGACGGGCAAACCCGTAAGAGCGGCGAACCCTACATCACCCATCCGATTGCCGTGACTACCCAATTAGCCATATGGCACATGGACATACAGGGATTGTGCGCCGGCGTGATGCACGATGTTTTGGAAGACACCGGCGTAACCAAGGTACAGATGGCGGCAGAGTTCGGCGATACCATCGCTGATATGGTAGACGGGCTCTCCAAGCTGGAAAAACTCAAATTCGACGATCAGGCGGAGCATCCGGCAGAAAGTTTCCGTAAGCTGATTTTGGCCATGACCAAAGATGTGCGTGTGATTGTCGTCAAGCTCGCCGACCGCCTGCACAATATGCGTACGCTCGGCTCGATGCGCCCCGACAAACGCCGCCGCATCGCTAAAGAAACCCTCGAAATCTATGCCCAAATCGCCAACCGTATCGGCTTGAACAACGCCTATCAGGAATTACAGGATTTATCGTTCCAAAACCTCCATCCGGCACGTTACGAAACCCTGCGTAAAGCCATGCAGAACAGCCGCAAAAACCGCCACGACGTAGTCGGCAAAGTATTGCGCGCATTCGGGCAACGCTTGGTTGGTGCAAACATCGAAGCCAAAATCAAAGGCCGCGAAAAAAACCTGTACAGCATCCATCAGAAAATGCTGGCCAAAAAACTGCGTTTTGCCGAAGTGATGGACATTTACGGCTTCCGCGTGATTGTCAACAACATTCCTGCCTGTTATGCCGCGCTGGGCGCGCTGCATACGCTCTACCAGCCCAAACCCGGCCGCTTCAAAGACTATATCGCCATTCCCAAAAGCAACGGCTACCAGAGCCTGCATACCACGCTTGTCGGCCCTTACGGTCTGCCCATTGAAGTACAAATCCGTACACATGAAATGGATGCCGTGGCCGAGGGCGGTGTCGCAGGACACTGGATTTACAAATCCGGCGAGAATACCATCGACCAAGCCATGCTGCATACCAACAGATGGCTGAAAAACATTCTCGACTTACAGGCCAGCAGCGCCAACGCCATCGAATTTCTCGAACATGTCAAAGTCGATTTGTTCCCCAACGAAGTCTATATCCTTACTCCCAAAGGCAAAATCCTTACCTTGCCCAAAGGTGCTACGCCGATTGACTTCGCCTATGCCGTGCATACCGACATCGGTCATAAAACCGTTGCCGCACGCATCAACAACACCATGATGCCCTTGCGTACCAAACTCAAAACCGGCGACTCGGTAGAAATCATCACCTCCGAACACGCCAAGCCCAACCCTGCATGGCTCAACTTTGCCGTCTCCGGCCGGGCGCGCAGCGCCATCCGCCAATATGTTAAAAACATGAACCGCCACGATGCGATTATGTTGGGCGAAAATCTGCTGCAAAAAGCACTCTCCAGCCTGCTGCCGAAAGACGTTTTGCTTTCAGACGGCCTCAAAGAAAAATACCTTGCCGATTTGAACAACAAACAAACCTCGTTTGAAGAAGTGCTGTACAACGTCGGCTTGGGACACACCCAGCCTGCCTCCGTTGCCATGCACATCGCCGAGCTGGCAGGGCAGCACTTCGGCAGCAAAGTCAAACTCAGTCCCATCAAAGCCAACGGTCAGGAAAGCGGGCGCGTTCATTTGGCAGAGTGCTGCCACCCCGTTTCCGGTGATCCGATTCGTGCGGTATTGATTAAAGACAAAGGCATGGTGATTCACCGTGATACCTGTCCGACACTGCTCAAAACCGACCCCGAGCAGCAGCTTGATGCCGACTGGGACAGCATGAACGGCCAAAGCTACCGCATCAGTCTGAATATCCAATCCGAAGATACGCACGGGCTGCTGGCATTGATGGCTCAAGCCATTTCAGGCGCCGGAGCCGACATCGAATCCGTTGATACCCCTTCGAGACTGGCGGGAACAGAAGGCTTTATCGAATTTCGGTTTATCATCAAGGCTGCCGATTTGGCGCAAGTTCAGCAAATTATCCACAATCTGCACACCATACCGCAGGTACGTAAAGTAATACGCGGATAAACGGTAAGAAAAGGCCGTCTGCAAAATGGTTGGAAGCGTTAAACCATTTTGCAGACGGCCTTTTTGTAAGATTTATGTATCAGCGAATCAAGCAAACGCCTGCAATTCAGGGTTGATGTCGGATTGCGCCAAGTTGTTGGTGTAGTTGCACAAAGTAGCCAGTGCCACACCCAATACCACTTCTACCGATTGCTGTTGGGTATAACCCGCATCGAAGAAGGCTTTCAGCTCGGCATCGGATACCGCGCCTTTGTTGGCCATTACGGCTTGGGTAAAGGCAGCCAGTGCGCTCAGCTTGGCATCGTCAAACGCACCCGCATCCAAAGCGCGCGCGGCTTGAATAGATTGCTCGGACAACAATTTTTTCAAAGTTGCCAGCTTGGTATGACCGGCCACGCAGAAGCCGCATTGGTTGGTTTTGGCGGCAATAATCTGCACCACTTCCACTTCGCCCGCAGTCAGGCTGGTGGCAGCATTCAGTTTGCCGACTTCTTGATAAAACGCCAATGCTTCGGGAGAATTGGCCAGCACACCAATCAGGTTCGGCAAAAAGCCGTTGTTTTTAAACGCTGCTTCAACGCGCGGTTTGGCGGCTTCCGGAGCGGATTCGACAGTGTGTACGGTTAAACGTGCCATGTTGTGATACCTCTTTCTGATTTCAGGTGGTTTACGGGTTGGGGCGGATAAGCAAAAACCGCCAAATGGAAACAACTTGTTTTGCATTCCTATTATAGCCGAAGCGGGGAAATTTGAGGCAAACCGCGGCAGCATATTGAAATTTGTTTTTCGGGTTCGGCTTTCGGTTTGCCGGTAATATGCAGACGGCTTTTGAGGGTGAAATCCGTTATTGCGCGGTCTGAATATTGTTTGCATTCTGCCTCATGTTTGCGTATTCGGGCAAACTGTCGGATAAGGCTGAATCGTATTGATTCCGATCGGGCGGTTATGTATAGTCATTTAAAATAAGAATGATACAGCGTTGCTTTGCCTTGCCGTACTATGTGTACTGTCTGCGGCTTCGCTGCCTTGTCTCATTCTTATTTTATTCGACTATAAAAAGCCGTCTGCAAAATGAATACGGAAACATTTAAGGTTTGCTGTATGGCATTTTTGCAGACGGCTTTTATCGTTTCAACAGCCTGTGTTTATGCTTGGCTGTCCAACCAGCGCTCTGCGTCCAAAGCGGCTTGGCAGCCGGAGGCGGCGCTGGTAATGGCTTGGCGGTAGGTGTGGTCTTTCACGTCGCCTGCTGCCCAAATACCTTCGATGTTGGTCAGCCCCACATTGTCGCCGGTACCGCCTTTGGTTTTCAGGTAGCCTGTTTCGTCCATATCGAGCTGGCCTTTGAAGATGTCGGTATTCGGTTTGTGGCCGATGGCGATGAATACGCCTTGTACGCTGATGTCTTCGCTGCTGCCGTCGTTGTATTTCAGACGTGCGCCGTTTACGCCTTTGTCGTCGCCGAGGATTTCATCGAGATTGGCATTCAGTTTTAAGATGATTTTGCCTTCTTCTACGCGCTTCATGAGTTTTTCAACCATGATTTTTTCCGCGCGGAAACTGTCGCGGCGGTGAATCAGGGTAACGGTTTCGGCAATGTTTGCCAGATAGAGAGCCTCTTCGACCGCGGTGTTGCCGCCGCCGACTACGGCAACGGGTTGGTTGCGGTAGAAGAAGCCGTCGCAGGTTGCACAGGCGGATACGCCTTTGCCGGCGAAGGTTTCTTCACTCGGTAAGCCGAGGTATTTGGCGGAAGCGCCGGTAGCGATAATCAAGGCATCGCAGGTGTATTCGCCCATATCTCCGATGAGTTTGAACGGACGTTGTTGCAGTTGGGCGGTATGGATTTGGTCGAAAATCATTTCTGTGCCGAAGCGTTCCGCATGAGCAAGGAAGCGCGCCATCAGTTCCGGGCCTTGTACGCCTTCGGCATCGGCAGGCCAGTTGTCCACTTCGGTAGTGGTCATCAGTTGGCCGCCTTGTTGGATACCGGTAATGATGACGGGGTTGAGGTTTGCACGCGCGGCGTAAACGGCAGCGGTATAACCGGCCGGACCGGAGCCTAAAATAATCAGCTTGTGGTGTTGGCTCATGAGTTTTCCTTGTGTGGTTTTTTCAGACGGCCTTATTGTACTGTAAAGACGTTTGAAACGGTTGAATGAAGGGATTTAGGCTATGTTTGGGCGGAACGGGATATTTCAATATCCGGCGTTGTTCCGGCATGGCGGGAATGGGAGGAACGGGGATAGTTCCGATTTTGCAGACGGCATAAGCTGTGTCGGCGGAACAACTGCGGTGTAAAACGGCAAGAAGTAGTTTGGATTATGCAAAAAGCCGTCTGTATTTTTATGGTGCTCGTACGGCGGAGGCAGGGTGGAGATAGTGCCGATTTTGCAGACGGCATAAGCTGTTTCGGTGGAGCGAGTGCGGCGTAAAACAGCAAGGAATGGTTTGGATTGTGCAAAAAAGCCGTCTGCATATGCTGTGGCGCGAAACAGGGCATCGCGATCACGGATATACAGACGGCTTTTATGGGAACTGTTAGCGTCGGCGGCCGAATCTGCGGCGGGCAGGCGTGGCACGGCGGGTGTTGGACGGTGCGGCCTGCGTAGGACGGTAATTCGGCGTGGTGGCGGCATTGCGCTGTTGTGCCGGTACGCTGCGGGTGTTCAACTGCTGGCTGGTGCGCGCGTTCGGGCGGGCGGATTGGTAGTAGCTGTCGCGCGCGCGTTGGGCAACAGGGCTGTTTTGGTTTTTGGCTTGGGTGAATTTGTTGGCAAGCATATTGCCGATGAAGGCACCGGCGGCGGCACCGACGAGGCTTTGCAGCAGCCATGAACCTGTGGATTGGTCGTAGATGTATTGCTGGCCGTCTGTTCCGGTAACAGGTTCGCCGTTGCCGTTGTTGGCAAGGGCTTCGGCGGGAATGGTTTCCTGAACGGCGTTTGCGGCGAGTGCGTAAACGGTATTGTCTTCCTGCGCGGCTTGGTTTTGTTGGAGTTGCTGCTGCAGGGCTTCGATTTGTTTTTGTTGTGCTTCGAGTTGGGCTTTGGTGTCATCTTTGCAGGCAGCCAGCGCGAAGGCGGATAAAACGGCTAAGGCAATCGTTTTTTTCATCGTTGTTCCTGTTTCAGTAAAAGGTTGTCTGAGCCGAGTAGGTCGGCGCGGTTGCCGCAATATGCGGAACTGATGCGCTTAATATAGTGGAAATTCGGAAATTATCAAGGGTTTTGTGGATTTTTTAAGGTGTTTCCGATGTCTTTTAAGGGCGTTGCAGGCGGCAGGGTGTGCGGTTTGCAGACGGCATTTTACAGCGGCAACTGCGGTAATTGCGCGGCAAACGCCAAGCTGTTGGCCACCAAACTGCCGCAATCGGGCATTTCGCATTCGGTTTCGATGATCAGCAGGTTGGCAGGGCGGCCGGCGTGCAGGCTCATGTGCATTTCTGCGGCGGTAAAGGGCAGCGCGTGTGCTTGTGCGAAAGACTGGGCGCGTTGATTGGCGGTTTTCAGCATGGGCAGCAGGGTGATGTCGAGATGGAAGCGGCGCACGCCTAAAACCAAAATGCGGGCGGCGAAGAAGTCGGCTTCTTCGGTGAATACGGCAGGGCTGGTTTGGGAGAAGGTGTGGCGGGAAGCGGCAATCAGGGTGGCAACGGTGCGGATTTGCGGCAGCAAGGCTTCGCTGATTAAGGCGGTTTCTGAGGCAGGGAGGTCGTTGTTGCAGAGGTCGGGACGGTGGGTATTGCCGTCTGTAATCAGGCGGATACGGTGCAGCGGTGTGGTTTGCTGTACGGTTTGACAGTTGGTTTGAATCGCGGTGTTCATGGCAGTTCCTTAAAATCGTATGTTTGTTTGGATTTCAGGCGGCTGCCGGGATGTTGTGGATATAACAAAGCCGCCTGAATTGTGGCGGCCCGGTTTGCGTTGCTTTGGTACTAAAACTTTGTTTCAGACAAGCGCAAAAGAGTACCGCACGTTTGTGTGGTACCAATAATAGTAAGCGGCTGAATGAATAAAGTTTTGCATAATGAAAACGGCTGCGGGAATAATTTATTTACGCTAGTTTAAAACAAAAAGTCGAGCAGTTTCAACAGCCATTTGGCAAAATTGACTAACATTTCTATAAGTTGTTGTAATGATTCCAATTTATTTTGCCTTTGCTGTCAAATTTGCTCGGGTTTCGGCAGATTTTAACAAGTGCCGTCTGTAAAAACTTCGTGGGAAGACGGATTTTGCAGACGGCTGTTTGCTTAAATAATGCACATTTCAGACAAAAGGCCGTCTGTAAAACAGCGTATCAAGACCGGTGTGCGGTATGTGTTTTGCAGACGGCCTTTTGTCTGCGGGGATTATTTCAGCGCACGGATGCCGACTGCATCGCGCACTTGATTCAACAACTCCCGGGCTTCTTGGCGGGCTTTTGCGGCACCTGCCTGCAGAATGTCTTCGATTTGCGACGGGTTGGCGGTCAGTGCGGCGTAGCGTTCGCGCGGTTCGGCCAATTCGGCATTGATTTTGGCCGCCAGAAGTTTTTTCGCTTCGCCCCAAGCCAGCCCTTCGGCGAGCATTCGGGTGAAGTCGGCGGTTTCGGACGGTGTGGCGAAGGCTTTGTAGATTTCAAACAAGGGGCTTTCGTCGGGCTGTTTCGGTTCGCCGGGTTCTTTCAAATTGGTAATGATTTTGTTGACTGATTTTTGGGTTTTTTTGTCGTTTTCCCACAGCGGAATGGTGTTGCCGTAGGATTTTGACATTTTGCGCCCGTCCAGTCCGACCAGCAGCTCGACGTTTTCGTCGATTTTGACTTCCGGCAGGGTAAACACTTCTTTAAAGCGGTGGTTGAAGCGGCCTGCGATGTCGCGCGCCATTTCGACGTGTTGGATTTGGTCGCGGCCGACGGGAACTTCGTTGGCTTTAAACATCAGAATATCGGCAGTCATCAGAATCGGGTAGCTGTATAAGCCCATTTCGATGCCGTGGTCCGAATCTTCTTGGCCGTTGTTCAAGTTGTCCTGTACCGCCGCTTTATAGGCATGGGCGCGGTTCATCAGGCCTTTGGCGGTGATGCAGGTCAGAATCCAGTTCAGCTCCATGATTTCCGGAATGTCGCTTTGGCGGTAAAACGTGGTGCGTTCGGGATCGAGGCCGCAGGAAAGCCAAGTGGCGGCAACGGCTTGGGTGGATTCGTGAATCATGGCCGGGTCGTGGCATTTGATGATGCCGTGGTAGTCGGCCAAGAAAAGGAACGATTCGACATCGGAGCTTTGCGCCGCACGGATGGCGGGGCGGATGGCTCCGACATAATTGCCCAAGTGCGGGATACCCGTGGTGGTTACGCCGGTTAAAACGCGTTTTTTGCTCATGGTAGGCTTTCCTAAAAAATAATCAGGCCGTCTGCAAAATGGCAGCCGACGGCGAAACAGACTGATTATAGTGTAACAGCAGTAAAAGCGGAATATCCGTCGGGCTTCAAGCGTCCAAACCATGCTCCTGCCGGGCTGGAATCCGGCCTGCCCGGTTTGCTTTGACGGGGTATTTTGCGGGATAACGGAAACGGTAAGATTTTACAGACGGCCTGTTGCCATTATGCCGTCTGAAAAGTTATTCACATAAGGAGTTAAATTAATTTACTATAAAAACAATAAATTATAAAAATATAATATAGAGTTGAAATTTGGCTATTGAGTTATCCACAGGTGGGCGCATATAGGGGATAAGCAAATATTTCCGAGAGAAGGAAACTTAAAATGAGATTCGACAAACTGACCGCCAAATTCCAACAAGCACTTTCAGACGGCCAAAGTTCGGCATTGGCGGCTGATAACAGTTATCTGGAAGCCGGCCATGTGTTAAAAGCCATGCTGGACGATGCCGACAGCGGCGCGGCTGCACTGCTGGCGCATGCGGGCGTGAATGTAGCCCAAGTGAAAAGCCGGTTGGCGCAAACCTTAAACGCGCTGCCGAAAGTATCGGGTAACGGCGGCGAAATCCTGCCGAGCCGCGAGTTGCAGGCAGTATTGAACCTGACGGACAAGGCGGCCGTGAAGCGCGGCGATGCCTATATCGCCAGCGAATTGTTTTTATTGGCACTGGTTCAGCAAAACGACGCAACCGGCAAAATCCTGAAAGCCGCCGGTGCCACCGAGCAAAACATCAATGCCGCGATTGATGCGGTCAGAGGAGGACAAACCGTGAACGATGCCCATGCGGAAGACCAACGCGAAGCCTTGAAAAAATACACGCTGGACCTGACCCAGCGTGCCCGCGACGGCAAGCTCGATCCGGTTATCGGCCGCGACGACGAAATCCGCCGCGCCGTTCAGGTATTGCAACGCCGCACCAAAAACAACCCCGTGCTCATCGGCGAGCCGGGCGTAGGTAAAACCGCGATTGTAGAAGGCTTGGCGCAGCGCATCGTCAACGGCGAAGTGCCGGAAAGCCTGCGCAACAAACGCCTGCTGGTGTTGGATTTGGCGGCTTTGATTGCCGGTGCGAAATACCGCGGCGAGTTTGAAGAACGCTTGAAAGGCGTATTGAACGATTTGGCCAAAGACGACGGCAATACGCTGATTTTCATCGACGAAATCCATACTTTGGTGGGCGCGGGCAAAACCGACGGTGCGATGGATGCGGGCAATATGCTGAAACCCGCTCTGGCACGCGGCGAGCTGCACTGCATCGGCGCGACCACGCTGGACGAATACCGCCAATACATCGAAAAAGATGCCGCATTGGAACGCCGTTTCCAAAAAGTATTGGTGGGTGAGCCGAGCGTGGAAGATACCATCGCAATTTTGCGCGGTTTGCAGGAGCGTTACGAAATCCACCACGGCATCGACATTACCGACCCGGCGATTGTGGCGGCGGCAGAATTGAGCGACCGCTACATCACCGACCGCTTCCTGCCCGACAAAGCCATCGACCTGATTGACGAAGCCGCCAGCCGCATCAAAATGGAGCTGGATTCCAAACCCGAGCAGATGGACAAACTCGACCGCCGCATCATCCAGCTCAAAATGGAGAAAATGCACGTCGGCAAAGAAAGCGACGAAGCCAGCAAAAAACGCTTGGAGCTGATTGACGAAGAAATCGACGGACTGCAAAAAGAATACGCCGATTTGGACGAAATCTGGAAAGCCGAAAAAGCCGCTTCTTCCAGCTCCGCCGATTTGAAAAAACAAATCGACGATTTGAAAGTAAAAATCGAGCAGGCCAAACGCCAAGGCGATTATGCCCGCGCATCCGAGTTGGAATACGGCGAACTGCCGAAGCTGGGTGAACAGTTGCAGGCAGCGGAAAGCCAGCCGGAAGCAAAAAAAGCCAACAAGCTGTTCCGCACCGAAGTGGGTGCAGACGAAGTAGCGGAAATCGTTTCCCGCATGACCGGCATTCCTGTTGCCAAAATGATGGAAGGCGAGCGCGAAAAACTGCTGAAAATGGAAGAAGTATTGCACCGGCGCGTGGTCGGACAAGACGAAGCCGTGCGTGCCGTGGCCGATGCCATCCGCCGCAGCCGCTCCGGTCTGGCCGATCCCAACAAGCCCTACGGCAGCTTCCTGTTCTTAGGTCCGACCGGCGTGGGTAAAACCGAGTTGTGCAAAACGCTGGCAGGCTTCCTGTTTGACAGCGAAGAACACCTGATCCGCATCGATATGTCGGAATACATGGAGAAACACAGTGTCGCCCGCCTCATCGGTGCGCCTCCGGGCTATGTCGGCTACGAAGAAGGCGGTTACCTCACCGAACAAGTGCGCCGCAAGCCGTACAGCGTGATTCTGCTCGACGAAGTGGAAAAAGCACATCCCGATGTGTTCAACATTCTGCTGCAAGTGCTCGACGACGGCCGCCTGACCGACGGACAGGGCCGCACGGTGGATTTCAAAAATACCGTGGTGGTGATGACTTCCAACATCGGCAGCCAGCATATCCAGCAAATGGGTACGGACGATTACGATGCGCTGAAAGAAACGGTAATGGAAGATGTGAAAGAACACTTCCGCCCCGAACTGATTAACCGCATTGATGAAGTGGTGGTGTTCCACGGCTTGAGGCGCGAGCATATCCGCAGCATCGCCAAAATCCAGCTTCAATCTTTGGAAAAACGCTTGGCGGCGCAAAACCTGCACCTGCAGGTATCCGATGCGGCACTCGACCTGATTGCCCAAGCCGGTTTCGACCCGATTTACGGTGCCCGTCCGCTCAAACGCGCAATTCAGTCGGAAATCGAAAACCCGCTGGCCAAAGCCCTCTTGTCCGGACAATATGCGCCCGAGAGCGAGATTAAGGTTACGGCAGAGGGGGATAAATTGGTGTTTGCCTGATATTCGGGCTGCCGATTGGCTCATTTCGGCTCATTAATAATCGGGTAATGCTGCAGAAGTTTGCTTCCAAACCCGAAAGGCCGTCTGCAAAATGCACGATTTGCAGACGGCCTTTGTTGTCAGAATGTATTCTATAGTCATTTAAAATAAGAATGATACAGCGTTGCTTTGCCTTGCCGTACTATGTGTACTGTCTGCGGCTTCGCTGCCTTGTCTCATTCTTATTTTATTCGACTATAAAACAGCAATATAAGCAGTATGGTTTGCGTTGGCGGCTAGGGTTCGGACGGCGTATGCTGCAGCAAATCCTGCACAATTCTTTTTGCGGCGCCCTGATAGGAAATACGCTGCTTGAAGCGTTCCAACTCGTTTTGTTTGCTGGGCAGCCTGCCGTTCAAATAATCTTGCAGATAGCGGACGACATCTTGCATATTTCGGGCGGTATGGTTGCACGCAGCGGCAAGTCTGCCGTTTTCATTGAAAGGCATATGTCCGTCTTTTTCGATGAAAATGCTGGGTTTTCCGATAATCGGATATTCGGCAAGGAATGAAACGCCGTCTGTAATTTGCAGATCCGACCAGCCGAATGATTCCAAGCAATCCCAATGTTCATCAACGGAAGTGTTGTCGAGTGCCGCCCATTGCTGCTTGAATTGAGCCGATAATTGGGGAAGCATGGTATCGAGTTTGGCGAATAAAAACGGGTGGGCGCGCAGCCTGATGTGTATGCTGTGCGGATTTTGTTGTGCGAGTCTGACGAAGTCCATGCAGTTTTGGGTGAAGGTTGCGATGTTAACCGTGCCTTCGATACTGTGGTGCGGACACCATAGGATATGGAGCTTGCCGGTGCGTTGGAAATTGTGTTGCGGTTGGTGGTTGAGGGTAATGTGTTCCAACTTGGTATTGCCGAGATAGACAAATTTTTCCGCTGTCGCTCCGCTGTCGCTCCGCTGTCGCTCCGCTGTCGCTCCGCTGTCGCTCCGCTGTCGCTCCGCTTCTTTGCCTGCTTCAAGCATGGATGGGCTGTTGCAATAGATACGGTAGCATTGCCGGTGGAAAGGAGAGTCGACTTCCATGTTGTGATTGTTGATTACAAAGTGCATCAGGTCGAGGGCGAAGTAGGGAACGTAAATCAGCTTGTAGGGTTTTAAATTCGGCAGTTTGAACAGCGTGGGGTAGTCATCTTCCCAAGGGTATTGGCGGAAAATATAGTCGGGCTGTATGTCGTCAAAAAATTTCTGCAGCAATGCGGGGTCGTTGCGCGGAATTTTGAAGTAGGGGATTTTCAATTCCAGCAGATATTCGGTTAGTTTGGCAGCGTATGCTTTCTGGCTGATGGTTTCTCCGGAATGTTCGTCGTTTGCGATGATGACATAGGTATTGATTTGGGGATTCCGGATACATTCTTGGTAGATATTGCTTAGAGCGTCCCATACATACATGTTGTGGACGATGAAGACGATATTCAGTTTTCCTGTGTTCATGCCGTTTTGCCTGCGGTTTGATCGGGTGGTTCGGTAGGGATTTATTCCGAAAGGATAAACTTTAGCAGAGCGGTGCGGTGTTTACAATTCTTGCGGCGGTTGGGGTTTGGCACGCGGCAAGGCGGGAGGCGGGACTGCTGTGGCGGAAAACAGGGATTTTGCAGACGGCCTTGTGTGTTTTGAGATGAAATTCTTTTCGGAACGGTTGTATAATAAACCTTAATGTGTTTAACGGAATTTAACCATGCAACAACTTAAATTGGCTGTATCGGGCGCGCAGATTTTGTTTGTGGCGTTTGGTGCGATGGTGCTTGTGCCGTTGCTGACCGGTCTTAATCCTGCGATGGCTTTGTTGGGCGCGGGTATCGGTACGTTGCTGTTCCAACTGCTGACCAAGCGCAAAGTGCCGATTTTCTTGGGCTCGTCTTTTGCGTTTATCGCGCCGATTATTTATTCCATCGGGGAATGGGGGCTGCCTTCGACCATGTTCGGTCTGTTTGCGGCCGGTTTTATGTATTTTGTGTTTGCCGCGCTGATTAAGTGGCGCGGTTTGGCGGCGGTACACCGTTTGCTGCCGCCGGTGGTCATCGGGCCGGTGATTATGGTTATCGGTTTGTCGGTGGCAGGGGCGGCCAGCCAGATGGCGATGGGGCAGTCCGGCGGCCAGCAGGTGATGGACTATACTTTGTCGCTGCTGCTGGCGGTGTTTACTTTTGCGGTGACGGTGATTGTTACGGTGTTCGGCAGTAAGATGATGAAGCTGGTGCCGATTTTGATTGGTGTGGCTTCGGGGTATGTGCTGGCGCTGTTTTTGGGTGTGGTGGATACTTCGGGTATCGCGGCCGCGCCGTGGTTTGCTGTGCCGCATTTTGAAACGCCCGAGGTAAACTGGCAGGCTGCTTTGTTTATGCTGCCTGTTGCGATTGCGCCTGCTATCGAGCATATCGGCGGTATTATGGCCATCGGTAATGTTACGGGTAAGGATTATGCGAAAGATCCGGGTTTGGATAAGACGCTGGCAGGTGACGGTTTGGGCGTGTGTGTTGCGGGTTTAATCGGCGGCCCTCCGGTTACGACTTACGGTGAGGTAACGGGCGCGGTGATGATTACGAAAAACAGTAATCCGAAAATCATGACTTGGGCGGCTGTTTTTGCAATCTGTATGGCGTTTTTCGGTAAGTTTAATGCTTTTCTGGCCTCTATTCCGCTGCCGGTGATGGGCGGTATCATGATTTTGCTGTTTGGTACGATTGCTTCTTTGGGCTTGAAGGCGCTGATTGATGCGAAAGTGGATTTGATGCAGCCGAAGAATCTGGTGATTGTCAGCTCGGTTTTAACGGCCGGTATCGGCGGTATGGTGATTAAGCTGGGTACGTTGAGCTTTGCCGGTGTCGGTTTGTGTGCGATTTTGGCGATTGTGCTGAATTGGGTGTTGCCCGATGCGAAAACGGAAGATGCGTAGCGTGAATGGGTGATAGCAATTCCGTTTTTTGATGGGAAAGGCCGTCTGCAAATGTGGATTTTACAGACGGCCTTTTTATGCCTGATGAAATCTTGTGGGGCGGCGGGTGAGGCTTCTGATGGTTTTATAGTCATTTAAAATAAGAATGATACAGCGTTGCTTTGCCTTGCCGTACTATGTGTACTGTCTGCGGCTTCGCTGCCTTGTCTCATTCTTATTTTATTCGACTATATATCGATACTTTGCAGGGCGGGGCGGCGGCGGGATAGACGGATACTTGTGTTTGCGTCAGGGTAAATAGGTTTTCCAACTGTACGGCTGCCTGTCGGGTGGCGTGTTGCAAGATGTCTGCTTTGCAGGCGGAGGCGAGGATTTGCCGTTTGGCTTCGGTTTGCACCTGTTGGAAGAGGGTTTTTTCGGCAGGCAGCAGGTTGAATGTGCCGGTTTGCAGATCGTAAATTTCGATGTTTTCCAAGTCTGCACTCAGGATTTCTACGGGCGGAAGACTGATGATGGCTTTGCCGTCTACGATGTTGATGTTTTCCTGCGTGAGCTTGTCTAAATTCAAACCGGCCAATACTTTGCCGCGCACGATAAACAAACCGCTTTGTGCGTCTTGCCAGAGCTTGCGCCAATCGCCTTTTTTCTCGGTGCGGATAATGGTGTCGATGTAAAAAGCGGTGCTTTCCAAGCGGTTGATTTGTTTGATTTGCGTGATGATGCCGTCGCGGGAGAGGATTTTTTCGGCGGCTTGGTTTTGCTGTGGGTAAAACAGCCTGACCAGCAGGCCGCCCAGCAGTAAGAAGCCGGCGAGAAGTAGGAGTGTTTTTTTCATTATCGGCAGTTTTCCGTATTGTGAGTGTTGGTCGGTATGCGTGTTGCGTTTGCAGGGATTATATAGGGGGGATTTTTGAAATTTCAAAATATAGTCATTTAAAATAAGAATGATACAGCGTTGCTTTGCCTTGCCGTACTATGTGTACTGTCTGCGGCTTCGCTGCCTTGTCTCATTCTTATTTTATTCGACTATAAGGTTGCTTGGGAGCATGATGATACGGTTTTGCCAAATTTCTATTTGATGCGGCAATGTTTAACGAAAAGGCCGTCTGCAAATTGAATTGTGCAGACGGCCTTGTTTGTGGATTTTGCCTTAAGGTTAACCCAAATTTCTAAATTGTTCTAAAAATGCGGGAATGCCGGGGAACATACCGACTGCGCCCATCACGGTACACAGAATCACAAAGCCGATAACCGGTACGACAACGCGTCCTGCAACACCCAGCTCGGAGCTGCGCTCTTTACAGCCGATTAAGCCCAGATTATCCAGCAGCATGGTCAGCGACCAGCCGAATACCGGATTGACGAGTGCGGAAGAGAAAACCACGATGGCGGCAGATTGGGTAGTCTTGCCTTTGCGTGTCATTTCCATACCGGCTTCCAAAAGCGGAACATATACGCCGACCACCAGCGCCACACTCAATACCGGCTGCCAGATGGCCAAATCCATCGGATAGCCCCAAACGCCGGCGATGATACAGAACAAGGCTGTCAGCACTGCACCTGCGGGAATAGGGCGTTTGGCAATTGAGGCGGGGACGATATACGTTCCCCACGAGGAAGTGAAGTTTGCACCGCCCAAAACCGAGCCGGCGATTTGTCGTGCCGAACAGCTCACCATGGTATCGTCGATGTTCATTTGCACTTTTTCGGTGCGCTCGGGGTAGCTGATTTTTTGGAATACTTGGTGTCCCAAAAAGTCGGGAGACCACATTGCGACGGCCAAGACTGCAAACGGGAATACAACCAAGAAGCTGTTGAAATCGGGCAGACCCAGCATCCAGCCGGTGTTTTCACCCCACCAGTAGGTAGGGCTCATCGGCGGCAGGCCCGGTTCGGTATTAAAAGAGAACGGCGCGCCCAAGGCATAAGCGGTTACGCCTGCCAGCACGCAGCCCAAAGGCACAGCCAGCCAGCGTTTTTTCCAATGCTCCAACAGCGCGTAAAGCAGAATGGTACCGATGATGACGATAAAGGCAATATGGGCTTTGCCGAAACCTTCCGCCCATTGGAACAGCTTGGCGACTTGTCCGGTTGTGCCGATAAAGCCGAGATACAGCAGCAGACCGCCGCATACGCCGTTACTGGTCAGCTTCGCCATCAGGCTGCCGCCTTTGGTAATGCCCAGCAGGAAACCGAAGATACCGATGAGCAGACCGAACGCCAAAGGGTGTCCGCCTGCCGCCACCACCAGCGGAATCAGCGGAATCAGCGGGCCGTGCGTACCCGGCAGGTTGGCGCTTGGCAGGAAAAAGCCGGACAGCAGCAAAATAAACACTGCGGCAATCAGCAGCTCATAGCGCACATTTTCTAAGATAAAATCGGAAGAAAGCCCCAACGGACCGGCAAATGCGGCCGCCACAGCTCCGACCATAACCACTTTGCCGATGGTGCCGGCAAAAGCGGGAATCATGTCTTCCCATTCAAAACGGTAGTCGCGGAACGGCAAATTGACCCGCCAGCGTTTGGGCTGCATGATTTGCAGCTCGTGATTCAGATATTCGTCACGGCTGGAAAACGACGACGAGGGGCGGTGTAATTCGCTATACGAAGATTCGTGGTTCTCACTCATGGTTTTCACCTCTGTTTTGTTTGATTTGTTTTGAAACCGCAGAGATACTAGCACAGCAAAATCAGCCGTGCTACAAAATATTTCAGGTTGTCTGATGGCAAATTTCTCTTTCTATCTTAATAAAACTAAACAGAACGGTAAGATTTTGTCGGGAGGTTTTTTAAGATTTTTCAGCGGTTTTGCGGTTTCTTGATGATGAAGTATCGGTATTTTGTTAAATTTTGATAAGTAAATCAAAGCGGTTTGCCCGAGTGGTTTTACGGGGCTTGAGGCCGTCTGCAAAAATGCAGGGTGAGGCAAAATTTTTTCAGGCGGCTTTTGTTTGTATTAATAATTGCCGTCTGCAATTTCAGGCGAGTATTGCCGCAGTATGGCCGTTTGGCCTGTTTTGCAGACGGCATGGGCAGGCAATACGGCAGTTTGGGTTGTTTGGTATGACGGGCAGTATCTGTAATTGACCAAATGGTAATGAAAAACTAATGCACCGAATTTGCTTTTTGGTAAACTCAAGCCTACAATACATGAAATGTTCTTGATACGGGAACGACTGATGAATATTGCCGATATACGCCGCCACAATTTACGGCGATGGATTGAAGAACGCTATGGCGGGCAGCAAAGCAGGTTTGCCGCCGCCGCCGCTGTCAACCAAGGCGAACTTTCCGCATTGCTGAAAAACAAATCTTTCGGCGAGAAAAAAGCGCGGAAACTCGAAGCCGCTGCCGCCATGCCCGATAGGTGGCTGGATACCGAACACACACCCGACACCATCCGTTTACAAGAGAGCCGCACCATGAGCCATATTTCCACCGTCCCAGAAATCCTTGCCGACATCAAAGCCGGCAAAATGGTCATCATTACCGACGCGGAAGACCGCGAAAACGAAGGCGATTTGCTGATGGCGGCGCAGTTTGTTACGCCCGAAGCCATCAACTTCATGATCAAACACGCACGCGGCCTCGTCTGCCTGCCGATGGAAGAAGCTATGGTCGAAAAACTCGGCCTGCCGATGATGACCCAGAAAAACGGCGCGCAATACGGCACCAACTTCACGGTTTCCATCGAAGCGGCCAACGGCATCGCTACCGGCATTTCCGCCGCCGACCGCGCCCTGACGATTCAAACCGCCGTATCCCCTGCCGCGAAGCCCGAAGATATTGTTCAGCCCGGCCACATTTTCCCGCTGCGCGCGCAAAAAGGCGGCGTATTGGTACGCGCCGGCCACACCGAAGCCGGTGTCGATTTGGCGCAGATGTGCGGCCTGATTCCTGCTGCCGTGATTTGCGAAATCATCAACGACGACGGCACCATGGCGCGTATGCCCGAATTGATTGAATTTGCCAAGGTTCACGGCTTGAAAATCGGCACCATTACCGATTTGATCGAATACCGCAGCCGTACCGAAAGCCTCTTGGAAGAAATGGGCGACACCGCCGTGCAAACACCGTGGGGCGAGTTCCAACAACATGTTTACGTTGACAAACTCTCCGGTGAGACCCATCTGGCTTTGGTTAAAGGCACGCCCGATGCGGAAAGCGAAACGCTGGTGCGCGTACACGAACCCTTCAGCGCAATGGACTTTATCCAGCCCAATCCCCGCCATTCATGGTCGCTGCCCAAAGCATTGGAGCGTATCCAGCAGGCTGAAAGCGGTGTGATTATTTTGATGCACCGCGCTGAAGACGGAGCCGCATTGCTCGACCGCACCCTGCCGAAAAGTGCCAGCCAAGCCTACAAATGGGACAGCAAAAGCTACGGCATCGGCGCGCAAATTCTGGCCGGGCTGAATGTTAAAAAACTGCGCGTACTGGGCAAGCCCTCATCTTTTACCGGCCTGACCGGATTTGGTTTGGAAATTGCCGGTTTTGAAGAGGTGGAAAAATAACCGGATAATTTGGCATAAGGCCGTCTGTAAAACCGAATTTGCAGACGGCCTTATTTCAATTTTGATTGAAATAATCGATGTGGAGACATATAATCCGCCTATGAATACCGAACAAGCCGGCAGATTATTTGAAAGCCTGTCATCACCGGCGCGCCTTGCTATTTTCCAGCAGCTTACCCAAGCCGGCAGCCAAGGGATGATTGCGGGGGATTTGGCCAAGGCTTTGGAAATTGCCCCGAATAATCTGTCTTTCCACTTAAAAAATCTCGCCGTTGCCAATCTGGTTCGCAGCGAGAATGAAGGTCGATTTGTCCGTTATTATGCCAATTTGGATTTGATGATGGATTTGGTGTCGTTTTTAACGGCCAATTGCTGCCAAAACAGCGGTGATGAGCCTTGCAAATCATTTTGCGGTTAAGCGCAACCGCAAAATTTTTTGCCGAGATATTTCAATGATTCTTGAATGATGGAAATAAAACCATGCATACCGCAACGATTTACCACAACCCCGACTGCGGCACTTCCCGCAATACTTTGGCGTTGCTGCGCCATTTGGGCATTGAGCCAAACATTGTTCATTATTTAGATAATCCGCCCGATGAAAGCACTTTGCGCGGGTTAATTGCCCAAATGGGCGTATCGGTGCGTGAGATTATCCGTACCAATGTGCCGCCGTATCAAGAGTTGCAACTTGATAATCCCGATTTGGACGACGAGGCGTTGATTATGGCGATGCTTGCCGAACCGATTCTAATCAACCGCCCGATTGTCGCGGGGGGTTTGGGCGTGGCGTTATGCAGGCCGTCTGAAAAAGTGCTGTCGGTGGTGTCCGTGCCTTTAACTGTGCCGTTTCAAAAAGAAGACGGTGAGTGGATTTATCCTGAGGATTAAAGATGAATGTGCTGCATTTGTTTTGGGTGTTTTTCTGCTTGGGCTGTACGTCTTTTGGTGGGCCGATAGCGCATTTGGGCTATTTTCGGGCGGAGTTGGTGGAAAAACGCCGTTGGCTGGGCGAGCAGCAATATGCGGATTTGGTGGCGTTGTGCCAGATTATTCCGGGGCCTGCCAGCAGTCAGGTCGGTATCGGCATCGGCTATCTGCGGGGCGGTTATTTGGGGGCGGTGGCGGCGTGGCTGGGCTTTACGCTGCCGTCTGCGGTATTGATGTTGCTGTTTGCAATGGGGTTTTCGC
The DNA here is from genome assembly GCF_900636515.1 of Neisseria animalis. NCBI lineage: Bacteria > Pseudomonadati > Pseudomonadota > Betaproteobacteria > Neisseriales > Neisseriaceae > Neisseria > Neisseria animalis. The sequence continues at coordinate 1,548,212 of NZ_LR134287.1, read as the reverse complement.
ATTGGCAGGGCGGTTGGGCGGAGGTGTGGATTCACAGCTTAAAGCTGTTTGCGGTGATTGTGGTGGCCGGTGCGGTTTGGGGTATGGCAAAGGCGTTTTGCCGTAGTCTGCCTGCGGTGTGGATTGCGGTGTTGTCCTGCGGCGTGCTGGTTTTCTCGTCGCGCATTGCCGTGCAGCTTGCGGTGATTGGTGTGGCGGCTTTGTTGGGGTTGCGTTTTTTGCCAGCTGCTGTCAAGCCAGCTTCTCAAGCCGTGATGCCGTCTGCAAATAAGCGTTTGCCGTGGCTGTGGCTGGCGGTTTTTGCGGGGTTGCTGCTGGTTTTGCCGTGGCTGGCTGATTCTGCAAGCGGTCGTTTTTTGGATATTTTTTACCGCACGGGGGCAATGGTGTTCGGCGGCGGACACGTTGTGCTGCCGGTACTGTCCGCCCAGCTTGTGCCTGAATATCTGGACGAAAGCGTGTTTTTGAGCGGCTATGGTTTGGCACAGATTGTACCCGGCCCGCTGTTTAGTTTTGCGTCCTTTTTGGGCTATGCCGCAGGCGGTGCAGGCTTTGCGGTATGGGCAACGCTGGCGTTATTTCTGCCTTCGTTTCTGCTGGTGTTCGGCGTGCTGCCGTATTGGTTTGAATGGTCGGAAAACCGGCAAATCCGAGCCGCACTTAATGGCATTAACGCTGCTGTAGTGGGGCTTTTGGCGGCGGCGTTGTATTCGCCCATCGGCACAGAAAGCCTGCACGGTGTTACAGACGTACTTTTGGTGGCGGTGCTTTTCGGCATACAGCTCAAACGCCCCTTGCCGCTGTGGGCGGTTCTGGCGGTGCTGTTGTCGGTTCAGTCTTTAAAATATGTTTTGGTAATGTGAGGAAATAAAATGGGTATTTTCGAGCGGTTTTTAAGCGTTTGGGTGACGCTCGCGATTATCATTGGCGTGGTGTTGGGCGTGGCTTATCCGCCACTATTTCAATGGGTGTCAGCTCTGGAAGTGGCACAAATCAACCTGCCTGTGGCGGTGCTGATTTGGCTGATGATTTACCCGATGATGATTCAGATTGACTGGTCGGCAATCAAAGATGTCGGCAAAAAACCGCAGGGGCTTTTGCTGACGGTGGTGGTGAACTGGCTGATTAAACCGTTTACGATGGCACTTATCGGCTGGCTGTTTTTCCGTGTGTTTTTCGCGGCGTGGGTCGATCCGCAATCGGCACAAGAATACATCGCCGGTATGATTTTATTGGGCGTTGCGCCTTGCACGGCGATGGTATTCGTGTGGTCGCAGCTGGTGAAAGGCGATCCCAATTACACTTTGGTGCAGGTGTCGGTAAACGACATTATCATGATTTTTGCTTTTGCGCCGATTGCGGGATTGTTGCTCGGCATGAGTGATATTGCCATCCCTTGGCAAACCTTGATTTTAAGCACGGTTTTGTATGTGCTGCTGCCGCTGATTGCAGGCTGGCTGACAAGGAGGATTTTGCTGAAAAACAACCGCTCCATCGCCGCCTTTACCGCCAAACTCAAGCCGTTTTCCATCGTGGGGCTGCTGCTCACCGTGGTACTGCTGTTTGCTTTTCAAGCCGAAACGATTTTGGACAAACCGCTGGTGATTGTGCTGATTGCCATTCCGCTTTTGGTGCAGACCTACGGCATTTTCTTTTTGGCACACGGTTTGGCAAAATGGCTCAAATTGCCGCGTGAAATTTCCGCACCCGCCTGCTTAATCGGCACGAGCAACTTCTTTGAACTGGCCGTTGCGGTAGCGATTTCGCTATTCGGCTTACATTCGGGTGCGGCATTGGCAACGGTGGTGGGCGTATTGGTGGAAGTGCCCGTGATGTTGTCGCTGGTGTGGTGGGTGAATAGGATAAATCGAGGGTAGTTCTATCTGTGGTTCGCCGCTTGTCTTAGGCTAAATTGCTTTGACTAAAATAAAGGGCAGCTGTTTGAATAAAGCGGCTTGAATGATTTAAAAACTGCATTTACACCGCATTTTTTCACCAAACATCAAAAAAAGTGCGGTGTAAATATATGAAAATTTTGTATAATAGTCGTTTGGCAATTTTTTATATAGTCGAATAAAATAAGAATGAGACAAGGCAGCGAAGCCGCAGACAGTACACATAGTACGGCAAGGCAAAGCAACGCTGTATCATTCTTATTTTAAATGACTATAAATCATCCGGCACAAAACCGCACCAACGCTATGAACATCTTCCAAATTTATTATTCGTCAGAACAAATCAGCAAATTAGACCCCGAATTTATCCCCGTTTATAACGCCCCCAATCCGCAAGAACGCTGGTTTGAATATGGCGTAATGCGCAATCTTTGGCAAAATCACCATCATTATTTTGACGATTTTGTGGGTGTGCTCAGTCATAAATTTTATGAAAAAACAGGGCTGACCGGCAAAGATGTTAAGGCGTACATTACCAAGCATGCCTCGCAAAATGCGGGGGGGGGGGAGATATTTATTTGTTTGATCCTCTTATTGCTCCCACTCATTTATATATTAATCAATGGCGACAAGGAGATTTTTGCCATAGTGGCTTAATCAAGGTTGTGCAAAATCTGCTGGATAAACTCAAAATTCCCGTATCCATAGGAGATATGATCGATCTGAGCAGTACGTCCGTGTACTGTAATTATTGGGTAGGCAGCCCGAGATTTTGGCAGGCGTATATGGCGTTTGCCGATGAATTTTACCGCTTGATTGAAGAGGATGCCGACAACCAACTGGGTGCACGCAGCTTTGTAGAGCATTCATATGTGCGGACCTATCCGATGATACCTTTTATTATGGAGCGGCTGCCAACTTTGTTTATGCGTCTGAATCCGCAGTTTAAGCGTGTGGTGTACGAATATCCTGAAGAGCTGCTCAAAAAGCGTTGGGGCGTGGCGTATGATGATATTGTGGCACTCAAGCAGGCTAAAGAAGCGCAGGATTGGCAGGCAATAAAACACCATACCGAGCAGTTGTTTTCTAAATTGACACCGGCACAATTAAAATGTTTGTATGCTTTTAATTATTTGCCTGAAAAATGAGTTGTGCAACTAAATCGCCTTGCCCGCCTGTTTGAACGGCATGAGCAGTTTTTTGAACTGTCCGTTGCGGTGGCGATTTCGCTATTCGGCTTACATTCGGGTGCGGCATTGGTTAACCGTAGCCGCCAATCGGAAAAATAGGGCAGTTATTGACTATAAAACGATATGGCCCGGCCGTATCGGTTTTGTTTTTGTGTTATCCGGGATAAAAGGCCGTCTGTAAAATCCAAATGCAGACGGCCTTTTTACGTTTCGGTATCTTGTCTTAACACAGGGCAGCGTAACAGACGGCAGGCGGTGTTATAATTAAAAGTTCACAGCCATAAGGATAAGAAAAATGACATTGAAACCTCCTGTCCGCATTGCCGTAACCGGAGCTGCGGGACAAATCGCTTACGCTACTTTATTCCGAATTGCCGGCGGCATCATGTTGGGGCGCGACCAGCCGGTGATTTTGCAGTTGCTCGATCTGCCGCACGCGCAAAAAGCGTTGGGCGGGGTGATTATGGAAATGCACGATTGCGCGTTTCCGTTGCTGGAAGACGTGTTCGCAACCGATGATCCGGAAGTTGCGTTTAAAGATGCCGATATTGCGATTTTGATTGGCGCGCGTCCGCGTACCCAAGGCATGGAGCGTTCCGACTTGCTGCAGGCCAATGCCGCGATTTTCAAAACGCAGGGCGAGGCCTTGAACAAAGTGGCCAAGCGGGATGTAAAAGTATTGGTGGCGGGTAATCCGGCAAATACCAATGCTTATATTGCCATGAAATCCGCTCCCGATTTGCCGCCTGAAAATTTCAGCGCATTGATGCGTCTGGACCACCATCGTGCGGTCAGCCAAATCGCCGAGAAAATAGGGCGTTCCGTTACCTCCATCGACCATATGTGCGTTTGGGGCAACCACAGCCCGACCATGTATGCCGATTTCCGCTATGCCATCAGTAATGGAGAATCCGTTGCTGATATGATTACCGATCCGAATTGGCACAGCGAAGTCTATATGCCGAAAATTGCCCAACGCGGTGCGGCCATTATTGAGGCGCGCGGTGCATCGTCGGCCGCTTCTGCTGCGAATGCGATTATCTACCACTTGCGCGATTGGATTTTGGGCACAAGCGGAAAATGGGTAACCATGGCCGTTCCTTCAGACGGCTCTTACGGCATTCCCGAAGGTGTGGTATTCGGTTTTCCGGTGATTTGCGAAAACGGCAAAGCAGAAATCGTACAAGGCTTGGATTTGTCCGATGAGTTCAGTAAAAAGCATATCGAGCTGACTTTGAACGAACTGCTGGACGAGCGGGAAGCAGTGCGGCACCTGCTGTAACCTTGCACTGCCCAATCGGGCAGACAATCACACCAAAGGCCGTCTGTAAAATCAACAGCAGACGGCTTTCGGGTATCAAAACGCAATCAGACGGCATATTTTGTTGGTCAAACTGTATCAAAACGCTGCAGTTTGCTAAACTTCCGTCTCTTTTCCCATCATTCAGCAAACAACGGAACATTTATGAAAAAAACAGCCATCGCGCTCACCGCCGCCGCCGTATTATTGGCCGCCTGCGGTACAGACAAGCCGATACCGGCCGACAACGGGCAAACAGTCAAGCCGGTAAAGCAAAGCAGCAAACGCCCGACTTTTGATACTGCTGCCGAATCGGTTGCCAGCAGCGGCTTCAATGCCAATACCAACGTCCAACAATGGATTGATTACGAAGTTGCCCAAAAGCAGTTTTCACGCAGCGAGCTGCAACAGTTTTTTGACGGCGCAGCCTATAAAGGCAACATCATCAATATCATGTACCGGCCGGGTACTTCACGCCCTTGGTATGAGTTTCGCCAAGGCAATTCAGGCACGGCGAAGTTTAACAACGGCCGTAAGTTTTACGCGGAAAACCGTGCGGTCATTGACGATGTGGCCAAGCAGTACGGCGTACCGGCCGGACTGATTGTCGCCATCATCGGCATTGAAACCAATTATGGCCGAAATACCGGCACATTCCGCGTGGCAGATGCCTTGAGCACCTTGGCGTTCGATTATCCGCGCCGCGCCGAATTTTTCCAAAACGAGCTGGCAGAGCTGCTGTTGATTGCCCGTGAAGAAAAACGCGATGTGTTCAGCTTCAAAGGCAGCTATGCAGGCGCGATGGGGATACCGCAGTTTATGCCGTCCAGCTTCCGCAAATGGGCGGTGGACTACGACGGCGACGGCAAGCGCGATATTTGGAACAACATTGGAGACGTTGCCGCTTCGGTTGCCAACTATATGAAGCAGCACGGTTGGCAGACGGGCGGCAAGATGGTTGTGCCGGTAACGCTGAACATCAACGGCGATTTGCAGGCGATTATCGATGAAAAAACCGCGCTGACCCGCACGGTGGCCGATTTCAAAAAAATGGGCGTTGTGCCGCAGCAGCCGGTTGCCGACAGCGAAAAAGCCGTATTGTACCGTTTGGAAACCGCTCCGGGCGTGTACGAATATTATTTGGGCTTGAACAATTTCTACGCAGTTTGGAAATACAACAACAGCCGCATGTATGCCACGGCCGTACGCGATATTGCCAATGCAGTCGATAGCAGCGGGTTGTAAGCCGTCTGCAAAAACACCGCCTTTTTAGGGCGGTGTTTTTTTACAGACGGCCTGCCGGAGCAGGGCGGAATACGGCAAAAAATGTTAGAATACGGAGCAGGTGCGTCATGCGCCGCCGCATTCTTATCCTTCCCAACCCGTCAGGCCGTCTGCAAAACAGCAGGCGCGGCTTTGATGATACTATCTGGAAGCACACATGGCTTATCAAGTTCTTGCCCGAAAATGGCGTCCGAAAACCTTTGCCGATTTAGTCGGACAGGAACACGTCGTCAAAGCCCTCCGCAATGCCTTGGACGAAGGCCGTCTGCACCATGCCTACCTGCTTACCGGTACGCGCGGTGTCGGCAAAACCACCATTGCGCGGATTTTGGCAAAAAGCCTCAACTGCGAAAATGCCGACCACGGCGAACCTTGCGGTTCATGCGCGAGCTGTACCCAGATTGATTCGGGGCGGTATGTGGATTTATTGGAAATCGATGCGGCCTCCAATACCGGTATCGACAATATCCGCGAAGTATTGGAAAACGCCCAATATGCGCCGACGGCGGGCAAATACAAAGTCTATATCATCGACGAAGTACATATGCTCTCGAAAAGCGCGTTCAACGCCATGCTCAAAACGCTGGAAGAGCCGCCCGAACACGTCAAATTCATTCTGGCCACCACCGATCCGCACAAAGTACCGATTACCGTATTGAGCCGGTGTTTGCAATTTGTGTTGCGAAACATGACCACGCAGCAAGTGGCCGAGCATTTGGCTCATGTTTTGAACAGCGAACAAGTGCCTTATGAACCTGCCGCGCTGCAACTGCTGGGGCGCGCCGCCGCAGGCTCGATGCGCGATGCTTTGAGTTTGCTCGATCAGGCCATTGCCATGGGTTCGGGCAAAGTTGCCGAACATGACGTACGCCAGATGATTGGCGCGGTGGACAAGCAATATCTTTACGAGTTGCTGCAAGGGATTGTCGCGCAAGACGGCCAAGCACTGCTGGGCAAAGCGCAGGAAATGGCGGCGCGAGCCATTGGTTTTGACAGCGCGTTGGGCGAATTGGCCATGCTGTTGCAACGTCTCGCGCTGATTCAAACCATTCCCGCCGCGTTGGCAAACGACGATCCGGAACGGGATATACTTTTGTCGCTCAGCCAAGCCATGAGCGGCGAGCAAATCCAGCTCTACTACCAATGCACCATTCACGGCAAGCAGGATTTAAGTCTTGCCCCCGACGAATATGCCGGTTTCGTGATGACTTTGCTGCGTATGCTGGCATTCGCGCCGCTGGCCGCCTCCGCCCATAATGCAGACGGCATGATTGAACACAGCCAGCTTCATGATGCGGAAACGGCAGCACCGCTAAAAAAGCCCCAAGCGTCGTCTGAACCGGTTCAAGCCATTCAGACGGCCATCTCTGCAAATGCAGCCGAGAGTAAGCCGTCTGCATATACCGCACCGCCCGAACAGGCGGTACAGCAAGCAGCACAAGCACCCTCAAGTTCAACAGAAGACAGCGCGCCTTCTCCTTTCCCGTCAGATGATGTTCCGCCTTGGGAAGAGCAGCCGTCTGCATTGGGAGAGACTGCCGCCGCGGATAATCCGCTGCCTCAAGCCGTGGCAGACAAAGCGGAAGTTCGGGAAAATACGGTTTCTCAGCAGGAAACAGTTGAAACGCCGCCGCCTCCTCATTTTGCAGACGGCCTGCCGTATGCGGAAGACGCGGAATATCCGCCCGTTTACCATGATATGGCGGCTGATGATATGCCGTATGAATATCCGCCTCCTGATTTTATCGAATCGGCGATGCCTGCAAACGTGGGAGACGAAGAAGCCGACGAGGAGGAAGCAGAGGAAGAGACGGACGAGCCTGTATTTACGCCTTTGCCCGAATTTAAGCCGGAAAACTGGCCTGCATTGGTACAGCGTTTTGCCAAAAAGTTCGGTGCCGCGCAAATGTTGGCGCAACATGCGGCATGGACGGAGTACCGCAGCGAAGACGGCCTGATGATGCTGTCGCTTACCGAAGAAGCGCGCAAAACCAGCAGCAAAGACCGTTTGGATAAAATTCAAAACGTCTTGGCCGAGGCTTACGCCATTCCGCTCAAGCTGCAAACCGAAGCATGGCGGGACGATGCGGGTTGGGAAACGCCGGATATGCGCCGAAAGCGTTTGCAAGTTGAAGGCAGGCAGCAGGCGCAAGCGTTTTTGGACGCAGACCCGACTGCCAAAAAAATTATCGAATTGTTTGAAGCGCAATGGCAGCCTGAAACGCTGGAATTAACCGATCAGGCAGGATAATCCGAAAGACTGCCGGAAAGTAAGGCCGAGCCGCCGCGCGTGCGCTGAAACGGGCAAAGCGGTACGGCAGCCATACGGTGTTCGGTTACGGAGTTCGGTACAGACGGTAAGCCGGTTGTTCGCCAACAGCATGATATAGTCATTTAAAATAAGAATGATACAGCGTTGCTTTGCCTTGCCGTACTATGTGTACTGTCTGCGGCTTCGCTGCCTTGTCTCATTCTTATTTTATTCGACTATAAGACAAGCAGAATATGTTATTTGCGGCAGAAAAATAAGGGTTTGGCTGCATTATTGCGGCAAAAAGGCCGTCTGTAAAATCCATCAACGATTTTGCAGACGGCCTTTTTGTGGTTGTAGCCGATGAAAAGATGTCTCTGAATCACACGAAAGGAGACAAAACAGCAAAAGCCGTTGGCAGTGCTGACAATACGGGCTGGCGGGCTTGCTGTTTCAGCAGTTTGGTCAAGCTCCCTCTTTGAGCAACGCTGCATCATGCCGGCTGAAACGGCTATATGCCTGATACCTGTTTGCCGTGCCGTTTACAGGGTTGGGTATGTTTTGCAGTTTGGGCATACAGTCGGATAAAACAGGCGCGGAACATCGGGGCAATGCAGCCAAACCGTTGTCCGTTCGCTTGTTCTTCGGCTGTTGAATACCGAAACCACATTGCTATCCGCTTTATTCGTAGGCGTCGTATTCTTTGCTTTGGTCGGGAAAGTTGATGTAGCTGTAAAAATTGCCGTTAATTTGGGTGGTGTTGATGTGGTACATACGGTAGGCGTGAAACAGCTCGGCATCGGGCGGGGTGGGATTGTTCCAAAATTGCGCCAGCGGGCCTTGGAAAGTCAAGCCTGCCATATCGTAATGAGCGCGCCCCAATACTTTCACCGGCATATTGTGAATCAGGGCGGAAAGTCCGCTGGTGCTGTTGAGCGTGACCATGCCTATGCCGCCGCGGAGGAAAACCGGCAGGGGAACGTCATGAACGTAGGTAATGCGCCCTTTCAGTTTGGGGTGTTTTTTGATAAAGCGGCGGATGTCCTGCGCATAATCGATGAAGCCCCTGTCCATCGGGTGGTGTTTGACAATCAGGTTGATGTCGTCCGGCGCATGGGTGGCGAATGACGTTAAAACATGCAACAGAAAGCTGCGTACCGATGAAAAGTCGCTGTGTACGCGTACTTGGCTGTCGTTGAAGACTTGGAGCGGTACGATGAAAAAGCGGCGGTAATGCCCTTGTTTGACCCGTTTGGCGACTGCGGCATCCTGAATCCAATAGCCGAGGCGTTTCAAGCCGGAAAGCGTCCACAGACGGATATAGTGGCCGAGATTGGCGGCGCGGTGGTGGATATATTCAGGGTAGCGGGCGCGCTGTTTGTGGGTATGGATATAGTATTGGGCGGCGCGTTTGGCAACCGGCAGAAAACCGGCGGGTACAACGGGCGGCGCTTCGTAGAATTGTTGCGGCAGTTTGGGAAACTGCGAGGAGAAAAAGGCGGCGTTTCGCGGGAGAGGGGAGAAATCGTTGACGCCGGTTTTTTCCAAGGTAACGAAATGCGGACGGAAATAGCCTTCTTCAAATGCCCAAAAGCCGATATTTTGCGCCTCGGCAACCTGTCGGGCAAGGAGGTGGTAAGGACGGGTATCGCCGAAGCAGACCACTGCACCGATATGATGTTCGCGGAGATAGGCAGCCAGAAAGTCGGAAAAGTGATCCAAGCTGTCGAGATATTCCAGCGTGTTCGGAAGGGAAGGCGGGTAGAAAAAGCTGTCGCCGCCGTTGAAGTTGAATTTGTGTACGGTTTTGCCCCGCGCCTGCAGCCAGTGGGCAAACTGGGTAAAGAAATCCCCTACCGGCCCCTGCAACAGTAAGACGGTATCGGTACTTTCAGCCAGTTGCTGAAGATAGCTGCGGAATGGTGCGGTCATGGCGGTGGTTTGCGGTATGGTCGGCAAGTGGAATGTTTATTGCCCCTGCGCCGGCGGTGGGTATGGGGAGAGCAGGCAGGAGGCGGGGGCAGTAAACCGTAGGTACGGCCTTACCGCCCGATGGCAGAATTATTCGGAGCAGCTTGCTGTTTGCAGACGGCTTTTGATGTTTGAGGCCGTCTGTAAAAAGGCTATGCGGAATACGGATACAATCTGCGTTTTTATAGTCATTTAAAATAAGAATGATACAGCGTTGCTTTGCCTTGCCGTACTATGTGTACTGTTTGCGGCTTCGCTGCCTTGTCTCATTCTTATTTTATTCGACTATATTTTGGGAAAACGAAACGGTAAAAGGAAGTAAATATAAGGGGTATGTCGGTGTTTGTAAAGCGGATTGTTGCCGATTATTGATAATAAACAGAAAAACGGTTTCAACGTCGTTTGAGCAAGCGGATCAGGTGGCGGATTTTGTCGACTTGTTTGGCCGGCCAGCTCCGGTATATGCCGTGAGAAGATTTTTGTCTGCTCTTTTGTTGGGCCAAAGCCAAGGCTGCGGTCAGCGCATTGGTTGCCTGCAAGGTATCGGGGTGGGTGTATTGCGGGTAGTGCAGCAGTGTTCCGGCGACAAGCTCGGGCAGGCGGAGACGGCGGCTGCGGCGGGGAATCGGCAGCAAATCTTCGGTGAGCCCCCAGCCTGCATAAAAGGGCAGGCCGTAGCAGCAGACTTTTTTTCCGCGCAATAAGGCTTCGAAGCCGGTAAGAGAGGTCATGGTGTGTACCTCGTCGGCATACTGCAAACAGGCAAGAATGTCTGCTTCGGCGGCGGTTTGGTCGGCGTAACGGGCGGTTTCTTCCGGCGGAATGCTGCCGGTGCGGTTGCCGCTCACCACATCAGGGTGGGGTTTGTACACGATGTAGGCATCGGGATTGCGCGCGCGTACGGCTTTGAGCAAATCCAGATTACGGAAAATTTGGGGCGAGCCGTAGCGGATCGAGGCATCGTCTTCAACCTGTCCGGGGACGAGGATAACGGTTTTGCCGGTATCGGGTACGGAAAACGAGCGGCTGCCAACATTGTATTTGCTGATGTTTGATTCGGTCAGCACGGTTTGCAGCGATAATGCCGTCTGCAAATCATGCTCGCCGAATGCTTGGTGTTGCAGAATATGCTCCAAGCGGGACGGGGTTTCGGCATTGAAATAGATGCCCATATCGTCGATGACCAACGACAGCGCGGGCACAAGATTGGAGCCTAATCCGACCGAACGGATAAAGCCGTCTTCCATACGCAGCAGCGGTATGTTTTGACGCGCGGCAAAATCGGCAATTTCCTGCCTGCCGTTGCCCCATGCCAGCAGGCGCGCATCGGCAGGGAATTCGGTGTGTTTGAGTTTTTTGACCGATCCGACAAACTTCAGACGGCATGAGGGGAAATGGAAAAACGGTTTGATGACGGCACGCTTCCACAGCGACATTCCGACACAATATATCTCGCCGCGCAGCTTTTCGTTTTGCCGCCTCATGGTCGCAAGGTAGTTCAGCACATCGGAAAGCGTGCCGGCTTCTCCGGTATTCGGATTGAGATAGCGGCTGTATTGTAAGTAAGCGGCGGCGAAAAGCTGCATGAGCGAGCGCGGCGCGCGGCGGTTTTGTCGGGCAAGGTTTGCCGCACCGGGGTGGCGGTCGTCGCTCACGCCCCAGCCTGCATACCACGGCAAGCCGAATGTTACCAGCGGTTTGCCGCAGAGCAGGGCTTCAAAACCCATTTGCGAAGTCACGGCATAAACTTTATCTGCCTGCTGCAGCAATGAAATCGGGTTGACATCGGCGGCCAGCAGGCGTACGCGCGGTTGCTGCACCAAATCGGTGAGATAACCGCGTTTTTTGCCGCACAATACATCAGGGTGGGTTTTGACCCAGATTTCGGCATCAGGGTTTTCTGTCAAGGCCGCTTGAAACATCTGTACGAATGTTTGCTCGTCCGCGCCGCCGTATTGCAGCGCCATATCGCCAAAAGTCTGGTCGATAACCAGTACCACGTTTTTTGCAGACGGCTTTTCGCACCACTCGGGGAAAACGGTTTCAAAATCAGGAGCATGGTTGTACTTGGACAAACGCTGATTGACGATGAAATCCGCCGCTGCCTGCGCTTCTGCCAATAATGCAGACGGCATTTCCGCTGCCAGAATCAGTTGTTCCAAACGTGAAGGGCGTGTGGTGTCGTAATAAATGCCGATGTCGTCCAAGATCATGGCAAACGGCGGCCAGCCCTCTACGCCTAAGCCCAACGAGCGGACAAAGCCGTCTTCCAAAGCGATAAACGGCAAATAGTGTTTTGCAGCAAACGCTCGGGCTTTGCGGGTAGTCGGACGCAAGCCCCAGCCGATAACGGCTTCTGCTCCGACCGGTGATTTACTGATGGCAAATTCAGGCAGAAAGCGGTTCAGATTGGGAATTTTGCGGATACCGGAAGAGGGGATATAGGCGGTTTTCACGATAGGGGAAGCAATAAATGAAAGGAATTGCAGTGTTGCTGTTCGGGGTGGCGGCAGTCATCAGGCGGTTTGGCGCAACGGCTTGTGTGCGAAACGGTATGCCGAAAGGCTGAATTTGCAGACGGCATCAAAAGGCCGTCTGCAAAACAGGCATTTTCATTACAGGCGTTTTAATTGGCGCAAGACATGATTCGGAAACCGAACAACGCTGCGGAAGTTCTGTTTCCGAATCATGTTTTCATGCGTGCATCAGCATACTTCGACCAGCCAGCCGTATTTGTCTTCCGCCAGACCGTATTGGATGTCGGTGATGGCTTTGCGGATGGCGTAACCGCGCTCTTGGCTTTTTACCTCGATTTCCTGTCCGCCGATAACAAACGAAGTTACTGGAGAGATGACGGCGGCCGTACCGGTCAGAATGGCTTCCGCACCGTTTTTCACCGCGGCTTTCAGTTCGTCAACGGTAAAGTTGCGTTCGGTAACGGTGTAGCCCAAATCTTTGGCAATCGTCAGCACGGAATCACGGGTAACGCCGTGCAGAAATTCATCGGTCAGCGGCTTGGTGATGATTTCGCTGCCGTTGATTAAGATGAAGTTGGACGCGCCGGTTTCCTGTACGTCGCCGTTCGGGCAGAACAAAACTTGGCTGGCGCCGTATTCGGCTTTGGCTTTCAATACCCAAGGCATGGCGGAGGAATAGTTGCCGCCGCATTTGACGCGGCCCATGTGCGGGGCGCAGCGCAGATTTTCGGTTTCCACCAGAATTTTGACCGGAGAGCCGACTTTGAAGTAATCGCCGACAGGAGAAGCCAGAATATACAGCAGCGCGGTTTCAGACGGCGCACCGGCTTTGCCGATAACCGGATCGGTACCGATTAAGGTAGGGCGCAGATACAGCGAAGCGGGCGCATCGGGAATCTCATCTGCCGCACGTTTGACCAGCTCGACCAAAGCATTGAGATAGGCTTCGGTTTCCGGTTTCGGTAAATGCAAAATATCCGCGCTCTGCTGCATACGGGCGATGTTGGCTTTTGGGCGGAACATCGCGATTTTGCCGTTTGCTTGGCGGAAGGCTTTCAATCCCTCGAAGCATTCGCTGCCGTAATGCAGCGCGTGTGCGCCCGGAGCGATTGTCAAATCTTGGGAAGACTGCCATTCGACCGGTTGCCATGCGCCGTCTTTAAAGGAAATAACGGGCATTTCTGCGTGGAATACGCTGCCGAATACGGCGGGAACAGGTCTGGTCATGATGTTTGCCTTTCTTATTTTTGCCGAACAGCTCGGACAAGGGATAATAAAAGACTAAACAATACCCCTTAGCTTATGGGTTTGGCAAGTATTTTGCGGGAAAATTGTCGGCAATTTTACAGTAGTGTGGGCGCGGGGAAAATGCGCGTTGGCAGAGTATTAAGGCAGGTTTTCCGAAGCAGAGCCCTGATACGGCACCGGCTTGTTTTGGCGTATTGCCTGCATAATCTGCGGTTGGCGGTGCGGCAGCGGAATTGAATTTCTTCGGCTGCAAACTGCTGCCCGTCCTATCCTAAACGGCGCAAATCGTTTAAACTAACCGCCAATCCTGTTTTCAGACGGCATGGGCGGCAAACCGGCAGCCTTTGCGTCCTTTTGCGGAGATTCTGATGAAAATTTTTTATACTGTTATTAAAATTCTGATTTTGTTGGTATTTTTGCTGTTGGCCGTCAGCAATACCCAAACCGTATCCTTTTATTACCTGCCCGGACAGCCGGTAAATCTGCCGCTGATTGTGGTGTTGTTCGGCGCATTTGTCGTGGGCATTGTTTTCGGTATGTTTGCTTTGTTTGGCCGACTGTTGCGTTTGCGTAGCGAAAATAACCGTCTGCGTGCGGAAGTGAAGAAACACGCCCGTATGGGTGAGCAGGAAATTCAAGCCGCAACCCCTGTTGTGCCGTCTGCTCCTGCTGCTCAGGAAACAGCCGAGACGCCTTCCAAATAATATCAAAGGAAAAATATGGATAACGAACTTTGGGCTATCCTGCTGCCGATTATCTTATTACCGGTGTTTTTCGCAATGGGGTGGTTTGCTGCCCGTGTCGACATGAAAACCGTGTTGAAACAGGCAAAAAGCATTCCGACAGGTTTTTATAAAAGCCTCGATGCGCTGGTGGACCGCAACAACGGCCGAGCCGCCCGTGCATTGGCGGAAGTGGTTGATCAGCAGCCGCAGTCTTACGATTTGAACCTGACCTTGGGCAAGCTCTACCGCCAGCGCGGGGAAAACGATAAGGCCATCAACATGCACCAAGCATTGCTGGAATCGCCCGATACGGTGGGGAGCAAGCGTGAGCGGGTGCTGTTTGAATTGGCGCAAAACTACCAAAGCGCAGGTTTGGTTGACCGGGCGGAGCAGATTTTCCTCGAGTTGCAGGAAGGCGACATGGCCCGAGAAGCCCGCCAGCACCTGATGAGTATCTACCAGCAGGACAGAGACTGGGAAAAAGCCATCGAAATGGCGCAACAGTTGAGCCGTAACGAGCAAACCTACCAGTTTGAAATCGCCCAATTTTACTGCGAGCTGGCGCAGACGGCGTTATTCAAATCCAATTTCGATGTTGCCCGCTACAACATCGGCAAGGCATTGGAAGCGAATAAAAAATGCAGCCGTGCCAATATGATTTTGGGAGACATCGAAGCCAAACAGGGCAATTTCCCTGCTGCTGTCGAGGCTTATGGCGCAATCGAGCAGCAAAATCACGCTTATTTGAGCATGGTTGGCGAGAAACTTTACGAAGCCTACGCGGCGCAAGACAAGCAGGAGGAGGGTTTGAACCGTTTAATCGGTTTCATGCAGACTTTCCCGGATTTGGACTTGATTAATGTGATTTATGAAAAATCTCTGCTGCTGAAAGGCGAAACCGAGGCGGCGCAGACTGCTGTCGAGTTGGTGCGCAAAAAGCCTGATTTAAACGGCGTGTACCGTTTGCTCGGCTTGAAACTCAGCGACATGAGCCCCGCATGGAAAGCTGATGCGGATATGATGCGCTCGGTGGTCGGCCGCCAGTTGCAAAAAAGCGTGATGTACCGCTGCCGCAACTGCCATTTCAAATCACAGGCTTTTTTCTGGCACTGCCCGGCGTGTAACAAATGGGAAACTTTTACGCCGAATAAGATTGAAGTATAGGCAGTCTGACAGGGTGTATATATAGTCGAATAAAATAAGAATGAGACAAGGCAGCGAAGCCGCAGACAGTACACGTAGTACGGCAAGGCAAAGCAACGCCGTATCATTCTTATTTTAAATGACTATATTGAAAAAGCCGTCTGCAAAATCTAATTTTGCAGACGGCTTTTTGTTGCCGGTTTCGGCTTATTCGCATTTGAGCTGTGCTGCTTTTTCAGCAAACGCTTCTTCGGCTATTTTGCACATGCGTTCGCGCTGTTCGGCGGTGGCGGCAGGCAGGGATTGGCGTAGAAAATCAGTATTGCCTTTGTGGAACTCTGCTGCTTTGCCGGCTTTTTGGTAGCAGGCTTGGGCGCGGGTAAAGTGGCTTTGGCAGATTTCAGGCAACTCTTCAAACGATAAAGGTTTGCTTTGGTGCAGGCTACGGGCGTGTAGCGGTGCGGAAGTAAGTGCGGCTGTGACGGCGAATAATGCAAGGGCTCGGAGGGTCATGTTTTTTCCTTTTCGGCTGTTTTGCAGACGGCCTTTCAGACAGCCGTTTGCAATAAAAAATACGGAACGCTTAGGCTTCTGAACCGCTGCCTGATGTAGCGATGGTTTCGATTGGCGATATGCTGAAAAAGCCGCCTCCCCTGAAGCCTTGGGGGGCGGTTCATATGTTCTCAGACGGCTACCTCGGCTTTAATGTGCGGGTGCGGGTCGTAACTGCTCAATTCAAAGTCTTCAAATGTGAAGGCGAACAGGTCTTTGACTTCGGGATTGAGCTTCATCACAGGCAGCGGGCGCGGTTCACGGCCAAGTTGTAATTGCGCCTGCTCGAAATGGTTGCTGTACAAATGCGCGTCGCCGAAGGTGTGGACAAACTCTCCCGGTTGCAAGCCGCACACTTGCGCCACCATCATGGTCAGCAGCGCGTAGCTGGCGATGTTGAACGGCACGCCCAAGAAAATGTCGGCGCTGCGCTGGTACAGTTGGCAGGAAAGTTTGCCGTCTGCAACGTAGAATTGGAACAGCGCGTGGCAGGGCGGCAGCGCCATTTCGTCCACCAAAGCCGGATTCCATGCAGAGACAATCAAGCGGCGCGAGTCGGGATTTTTTTTGATTTGTTCGATCAGGTTGCTGATTTGGTCGATGTGGCGGCCGTCGGGAGCGGGCCAACTGCGCCATTGGTAGCCGTACACCGGGCCTAAGTCGCCGTTTTCGTCCGCCCATTCGTCCCAAATGGAGACATTGTTGTCTTTCAGATATTTGATGTTGGTGTCGCCTTTGAGAAACCACAACAGCTCGTGGATAATGGAGCGCAGGTGCAGCTTTTTGGTGGTCAAAAGCGGAAAGCCCTGATTCAAATCAAAACGCATCTGGTAGCCGAATACCGAGCGCGTGCCGGTGCCGGTGCGGTCGGATTTGTCGGTGCCGTGTTCGAGAACGTGGCGCATCAAGTCTAAATAGGCTTTCATGGCTTTCCTTATGTGTATGGTTGGAATAGATAAGGTGTATTGTAGCACTCTGTTGCGGAAAATGCCGTCTGCAAAACACGCGGAAGCGATACGGGGTGTATTATCAAACCGCGGTTTGGCGCAAATTTGTTTTTTCAGACGGCATGATGTTTGCTATACTTCAAGGGTTTGAACTTGTTATCTAAAATAAAGGAATATCATGGCTGATTTCAACCAAATTCTGACTCCGGGCGACGTGGACGGCGGTATCATTAATGTTGTCAACGAGATTCCGCAAGGCAGCAACCACAAAATCGAATGGAACCGCAAGCTGGCGGCTTTCCAACTCGACCGCGTAGAGCCTGCGATTTTCGCCAAACCGACCAACTACGGCTTTATCCCGCAAACTTTGGACGAAGACGGCGATGAATTGGACGTATTGCTGGTCACCGAGCAGCCGCTGGCAACCGGCGTATTTTTGGAAGCGCGTGTAATCGGCGTGATGAAATTCGTTGACGACGGCGAAGTTGACGACAAAATCGTCTGCGTACCTGCCGACGACCGCAACAACGGCAATGCTTACCAAACATTGGAAGATCTGCCGCAACAATTAATCAAGCAAATCGAGTTCCACTTCAACCACTACAAAGACCTGAAAAAAGCAGGCACGACCCAAGTGACCAAATGGGGCGGCGTGGAAGAAGCCAAAGAAGTGATTAAGGAATCCATCGAACGCTGGAACCGTCAGGCTTAAGCTGCCGGCAGTACCGCCATATAATGCCGTCTGCAAATACCAAGTGTTTCAACGCTTGGTTTGCAGACGGCGTTTCCGCTGTTATCTTTCCCGTTTTTCCTATCGACATGAATGCCATTCAGATTGAACATACCGCCGCCGTGCTGGCCGAAATGCTGACCTTCAAGCAGCCTGCCGATGCCGTGCTTTCCGCCTATTTCCGCGAACATAAAAAACTCGGCCGCCAAGACCGTCATGAAATCGCCGAAACGGCGTTTGCCGCATTGCGCCATCATCAGAAAATTTCTGCGGCACTCCGCCGCCCGGCTGCTCAGGCGCGTAAAGCCGCACTGGCTGCGCTGGTACTCGGCCGCAGTATGAACATCAGCCAAATCCAAGATATTTTGGACGAGGAAGATAAAGAATTTTTAAGCCGTTTGAAAGCGCGGAAGGCCGAATTTGCAGACGGCATCACAACTGCTGCCGAGCTGCCTCAATGGTTGGTGGAGCAGTTGCAACAGCATTATACAGATGAAGAAGTGCTGGCGTTCGGGCGCAGCGTAAACAGCGCGGCTCCTTTGGATATACGCGTCAATACCTTGAAGGCCAAGCGCGACAAAGTGTTGGCGCAGTTGCAAAATGAAGACATTGCCGCCGAGGCTGCGCTATTTTCGCCGTGGGGCATACGCTTGAAAGATAAAATTGTGTTGAACAAACATGAATTGTTTTTGGACGGCGCATTGGAAGTACAAGACGAAGGCAGCCAGCTCTTGGCTTTGCTGCTGGGGGCGAAGCGCGGGGAAATTGTGGTAGACTTTTGCGCCGGAGCAGGCGGCAAAACGCTGGCCATCGGCGCGCAAATGGCAAACAAAGGGCGGATTTATGCCTTTGATGTGGCCGAAAAACGCCTTGCCAACCTCAAGCCGCGCATGACCCGTGCGGGATTGACCAATATTCACCCCGAACGCATCAGCAGCGAGCACGATACGCGCATCGGCCGCCTGCATGGCAAAGCCGACCGTGTTTTGGTTGACGCGCCGTGTTCCGGCTTGGGAACGCTGCGGCGCAATCCTGATTTGAAATACCGCCAATCGCCGGAAACCGTTACCAAGCTGTTGGCACAGCAACACAGCATTTTGTCGGCGGCAGCGGATTTGGTTAAGCCGCAAGGCCGTCTGGTTTATGCGACCTGTTCGGTTTTGCCGGAAGAAAATGAAATGCAGGCAGAGCGTTTCCTTGTCGAGCATCCGGAATTTGAGCTGCTTGATTGCGGGGCGTTGCTGGCGGGTTTGAAAATTGATTTGAACACCGGAAAATACCTGCGCCTGAGTTCGGCAGAGCATCAAACAGACGGTTTTTTTGCTGCGGTATTTCAAAAGAAACAGTAGGGCTAGTCAATAAGCCGGCGGAACAGCAAGCCGTAGGGTGAAAGCCGCAGCCGCATGATGAAGCCGGGCTGCGGTTTTTGTTTGAACAGGTTTGAATATGTCGTCTGCAAAACGGTTGTTATATAGTCATTTAAAATAAAAATGATACAGCGTTGCTTCGCCTTGCCGTGCTATTCGTACTGTCTGCGGCTTTGCTGCCTTGTATCATTTTTATTTTATTCGACTATATTTTTCATATAACGGCTGTTTTGCAGACGGCATTCAGCTTAATAAATAGCCGAGCAGACCTGATGTGCCTACGCCGATTAATACGGTGGGCAGCATGGATAAACGGCCGGCGGCCAAAACAGTCAGCGCGATGGCAACAAGTTCGTGCGGTTTGTCGGAAACAAAATACGGCGCGATAACCGAAATCAGTACGCAGCCCGGAGCGGCTTCCATCACCACTTGTGCGCGGCGGCTCAATGTGCGGTTGCGTAAGGCGAAAAAACCAATCAGGCGGGTAGAGTAGGTAACGGCAAGCATGGCGAGGCACGCTAAAAATGCGTTGAAAGCGATGTTCATGCAGTTTCTCCCCACCAATAAGCCGCAAACAGGCCGGATAATGCGCCTGCCGGTACATACCATGCGCCGTCAGTCGTCAGATACACCGCTGCCGCCGTGACCAAGCTGACCAGCCACGGGCGCGAGGCGGCAAAACTTTTCCACATTCCGCGCAGCAGTACCAAAAATACCGCAGGAAACGCCATGCCGAACCCCCATGCTGCAATATCGCCGAACATCGGGCCGACCGCCGCGCCGATTGCGGCAAAGGAAGCCCAAGAAAGATACAGTACGGTACACGCTCCGGCATAAAAGGGCATATTGAATGCAGGCAGTCCTTGCGCTTTGCGTTTTTGCGCCTCTGCCAAACCCAGTGCCCAACTTTCGTCGCACATAAAAAACAGCGCAGGCATGACTTTTTTGAGCGGTGTGTGCTTCAGATAAGGAGCAAGCGCCGCCCCCATCAGAATGTGGCGCGAATTAATCATCAAGGTCACCGTCGCAATCAGCAGTATCGGCAGAGGATCGGCCCACAGGTTGACGGCGGCAAATTCCGAACCGCCGGCGAAGTTCATCATGGTCATCATCAGCATTTCTGCCCAGCTCATGCCTTTCTGACCGCCTTGAACGCCGAGAATCAATGCCCAAGGCAAAAGACCGATCAGCATGGGGGAGCATTCTTTCATGCCGCGTATAAATTCTGATTGGGGTGTGGGAGACATATTGGTTGGTCAATATCCTAATAGTTGGAGCGTTATAGTCATTTAAAATAAGAATGATACTGCGTTGCTTTGCCTTGCCGTACTATGTGTACTGTCTGCGGCTTCGCTGCCTTGTCTCATTCTTATTTTATTCGACTATATTATAAACTTTTGCAGACGGCATTGGGTTGCAAATCTTTGTTTGTTTCGGCTAAAATCGGCATAGAATTTCAATAAATAATGAATTTATCGAATTGAGCAGGTATGAAGCCGGATAACATCGACCGCAAAATCCTCACCGCCTTGCAGCAGGACGGCAGGCTGCAGAATATCGAGCTGGCAAAACAGGTCGGGCTGTCGCCGTCTTCCTGTTTGCGGCGAGTCAAATTATTGGAAGAAGCCGGTATTATCGAGCGTTACAGTGCGAAGCTGAGTGCGGAAAAAATCGGCTTGGGTTTTACTGTGTTTGCGCGGATATGGCTGAAAAGTCAGGACGGCGAAACCGTCAGGCAGTTTACCGAAGCAGTATGCCGTCTGAAGCAGATTACCGAATGTCATCTGATGGCGGGCGACAGCGATTTCCTGCTGCGGATTGTTACCGCCGATTTGCAGGCGTATTGGCGTTTTCATACTGATTATCTTGCACGGCTGCCGGGCGTGCAGAACATCAGAACCGATATTCCGCTGCTGGTGGTTAAATCGGATACGGATCTGCCCTTACAGGCTTAAAAAAACGGCAGAAATTTCTTATAATGAGGCATACTTGAGCAGGCTGTTTATCCAACTTTGAGGATTTTTGTTATGCAAACGCTTTCTGAAATGCTGCCGTTCAAATATTTGGCCGTAGGTTACGAATCCCCTTACGAAGCAGACGAAGCGCGTCAGGCATTTGCGGATTTCATGCAGAGAAACCCAAGTCTGATACCCGCTTTAAAAGACCCTGCCCGTTGCGAAATGACTTTGAAATGGATTTCAAACCGAGCAGGATTGTATTTCTATAAGTGGTTTTATAAGTATAGCGGCGAGTGCATACTGTTGGTAGGTTCTAGGAAATACTTCGTACACGAGAAGGAACTTGGTACGGTCAGACGCTATTGGGATATTCTCGAAAAGATGGCAGACCCCGATGGTTCTTTCTCTGCTGCGTATCTCAAACAACTTGAAGAGCGGCGCGGGTACGGTATTCTTGAAGGGCGCAAGGATATTTATGAGGACGCAGCCTTCGAGAAAGAGCTTACCAAGATGCGACGGCGTTTCGATAAGGCTCGTGGCCGAAGATAAGTAACCGGCTTGAATTTGCAGACGGCCTGTGCCGTTTTTATCAAAAACACAGAGAGTATTGTTATGTCAGGCAAGCAAAAAGTTATTGCGATTGACGGACCGAGTGCTTCGGGAAAAGGAACGGTTGCTTCGCGCGTTGCGGCAGCTTTGGGCTTTGATTATCTGGACTCGGGTGCGCTGTACCGTTTGACGGCATTGTATGCCCGGAAGCAGCAGGTGGAATGGACAGATGAAGCGGGCGTGGCTGCCTTGGCGGAAAACCTGCCGGCTAAATTTGCAGACGGCTCGGTATGGCTGGAAGAGGAAGACGTATCCGCGCAAATCCGCAGCGAAGCCATCGGTATGGGCGCATCGGCGGTGGCGCAGCTGCCGAAAGTGCGTGAAGCCTTACTGCAACGCCAGCGCGATTTTCTGACGGAAAAAGGTTTGGTGGCCGACGGGCGCGATATCGGTTCGGTTATTTTCCCTGATGCTGCTTTGAAAGTGTTTCTGACCGCCAGTGCCCGCGTGCGTGCCGAACGGCGTGCCAAACAAATCGGACTGCCGTGCGAAGGTTTGGAGTTCGACCGCATTTTGTCGGACATCGAAGCACGAGACGAGGCTGACCGCCGCAGAGCAGTTGCGCCCTTGCGGCAACTGCCGGACGCGCAGCTTTTGGATACCACGGAATTAAACATTGAAGAGGCAGTAAAAAAAGTATTGGACTGGTATCATAATGTTTGAATTATTTGGAAAAACTGCTGTATAATCCGAAAAGTTTTTTGCAGACGGCCTTTCAGGTAAAAGGCCGTCTGCATATATTGCATTTTATCCGTCTGTCGCGCCAAGGGCGGCAGATTTTCACAACCAACCCCGCACCCCTTGGCGGTGTACCGAAAAGAGTTAGTATATGACTATGGAAAATTTTGCCCAGCTGTTGGAAGAAAGCTTTACCCTGCAAGAGATGAATCCGGGTGAGGTGATTACTGCCGAGGTAGTAGGCATCGACCAAAACTTCGTAACCGTAAACGCCGGCCTGAAATCAGAATCTCTGATTGACGTAGCTGAATTCAAAAACGCTCAGGGCGAGATTGAAGTTAAAGTAGGCGATTTCGTTACCGTAACCATCGAATCCGTTGAAAACGGTTTCGGCGAAACCAAATTGTCACGCGAAAAAGCCAAACGCGCTGCCGACTGGATTGCTCTGGAAGAAGCCATGGAAAACGGCGACATTCTGTCCGGCGTCATCAACGGCAAAGTAAAAGGCGGCCTGACCGTTATGATCAACAGCATCCGCGCATTCCTGCCGGGTTCTTTGGTTGATGTACGTCCGGTGAAAGACACCTCTCACTTTGAAGGCAAAGAGATTGAGTTCAAAGTCATCAAGTTGGACAAAAAACGCAACAATGTTGTGGTATCCCGCCGCGCGGTTCTGGAAGCGACTTTGGGCGAAGAGCGCAAAGCCCTGCTGGAAAACCTGCAAGAAGGTGCAGTGGTTAAAGGTATCGTTAAAAACATCACTGACTACGGTGCATTCGTTGACTTGGGCGGCATCGACGGTTTGCTGCACATTACCGATCTGGCATGGCGCCGTGTGAAACACCCGAGCGAAGTGTTGGAAGTTGGTCAGGAAGTTGAAGCCAAAGTGCTGAAATTCGACCAAGAAAAACAACGCGTTTCTCTGGGTATGAAACAACTGGGCGAAGATCCTTGGAACGGTCTGACTCGCCGTTACCCGCAGGGTACCCGTCTGTTCGGTAAAGTGTCTAACCTGACCGACTACGGTGCATTCGTTGAAATCGAACAAGGCATCGAAGGTTTGGTACACGTTTCCGAAATGGACTGGACCAACAAAAACGTACACCCGAGCAAAGTGGTACAGTTGGGTGACGAAGTCGAAGTAATGATTCTGGAAATCGACGAAGACCGCCGCCGTATCTCTTTGGGCATGAAACAATGCCAAGCCAATCCTTGGGAAGAGTTTGCCGCCAACCACAACAAAGGTGACAAAATCTCCGGTGCGGTTAAATCCATCACCGACTTCGGCGTATTCGTAGGCTTGCCGGGTGGTATCGACGGTCTGGTTCACTTGTCTGATCTGTCTTGGACCGAGTCCGGCGAAGAAGCTGTACGCAAATACAAAAAAGGCGAAGAAGTTGAAGCCGTTGTATTGGCCATCGACGTTGACAAAGAGCGTATCTCTTTGGGCATCAAGCAACTGGAAGGCGATCCGTTCAATAACTTCATCAGCGTAAACGACAAAGGTGCTTTGGTTAAAGGTACTGTGAAGTCTGTTGATGCCAAAGGTGCTGTGGTTGCGCTGACTGAAGAAGTTGAAGCCTACCTGCCGGCTGCCGAATTTGCCGCCGACCGCGTTGAAGACTTGTCAACCAAGCTGAACGAAGGCGACGAAGTTGAAGCCGTTATCGTTACCGTTGACCGCAAAAACCGCAGCATCCGCTTGTCTGTAAAAGCAAAAGACGCTAAAGAAAGCCGCGATGTACTGAACTCGGTAAATGCAGCCGCAACTGCCAGCGCCGGTACAACCAGCTTGGGTGACCTGCTGAAAGCCAAACTGTCAGGCGACCAAGAATAAGGTTGCGGACAAGATGACCAAGTCTGAATTAATGGTTCGTTTGGCAGAGGTATTTGCCGAGAAAAACGGTAACCAGCTGATGGCCAAAGATGTTGAGTACAGCGTAAAAGTTTTGGTGGATACCATGACCCGATCGCTGGCACGCGGCCAACGCATTGAAATCCGCGGTTTCGGCAGCTTCGACTTGAACCATCGTCCGGCGCGTATTGGCCGTAATCCGAAAACCGGAGAACGTGTGGAAGTGCCCGAAAAGCACGTTCCCCACTTCAAACCGGGTAAAGAATTGCGTGAACGCGTGGATATGGCTTTACAAAAAGACGCCAATTGAAACCAGTAAAGCAAACGCCGCAGAAATGCGGCGTTTTTTCTTATATAAATCCGATATATAACGTCAAATTATGACAGAGTGCGGGAGAATACATGGTAATCGGGCTTGGAGGCCGTCTGAAATCATTTATAATGCCGATTCAGGCAACATATTTGTACAATAATCCGGTTGCCGTTGCAGACAACACAATCCGCGATAATGAAAATAAGGCTAGAGAATGAGTGATAGAGAAAATTTGTTTGTTCCCCCTTCTTTTGAAAACCACAGTCCGTTAACTTGGTATCAGGCCGCAGCACAACAGCCGGGCTTTATCAGCGATAAGGCTCAGGCAACCGCAATAGAATATCTGGACCGTTTATGGACGGAATTGATGATGTTCAAGCGTAAGCGCAACCGGTTTTTGGGGCGCAGCTTACGTTCTCCCCAAGTGCCGAAAGGTTTGTATTTTTACGGCGGTGTCGGACGAGGCAAGAGCTTTTTGATGGATGCGTTTTTCGGCTGTTTGCCGTATAAGCGCAAACGCCGCGTACACTTTCATGCGTTTATGGCGGAAATCCATAACCGCTTGAAAGGGTTGAAAAGTGAGGCTAATCCGCTTAAAGCGGTGGCTTTGGAAATTTCTAATGAAACACGGGTTTTGTGTTTTGACGAATTTCACGTCAGCGACATTGCCGATGCGATGATTTTGGGTCGTTTGCTGGAAAATCTGCTCAATGAAGGAGTGGTGGTGGTGGCAACGTCCAACTATGCGCCGTCGGAGCTGTATCCGCAAGGGCAGAACCGCAGCAGCTTTTTGCCGACCATTGCTTTGATTGAAGCCAGCTTGACCGTTTTAAATGTGGACGGAGGGGAAGACTACCGTTTGCGTACTTTGAAACCGGCGGAGATTTTCTTTGTTCCGAACAGTGAGGAAAACGAACAAAAACTGGCCGCGCTGTTTAAAGATATGTCGGGCTTGTCTGAACTGAATCCGGGTATCAGTATTATTCACGGTCGTGAGATTCCGCACAAGGCGAATGCGGAACGTGCGGTTTGGTTTGACTTCCGCGCTTTGTGTTTCGGCCCTCGCTCACAGGCTGACTACCTGCATCTGGCGGAACATTACGAAATCGTATTCGTATCGGGCTTGGAACGTCTTACCCCGCAGGAAAAAGCCGAGGCGCGCCGTCTGACTTGGCTGATCGACGTGTTGTATGATTTCCGGGTCAAATTGTGCGCCACCAGCGCGGTTGATGTAAACGATATTTATGTGGAAGGTGATTTTGCCCAAGAGTTTACCCGTACTGCCAGCCGTATGGTGGAGATGCAGTCGGAAGTGTATTTGGAACAGCCCCATTTGACTCTCGGTCGGAAATAACCGCCGCATACCCCAGCTTTTTACCAAGCCGTAAGGAATTTTGGTAGAATAGCGCCGCTTGTCCGTGCCGTTGTTTTGCAGACGGCTTTTGTCGGTAATCATGATATAAACCCCAATATGTTAAGGAGAATTT
The DNA here is from genome assembly GCF_900636515.1 of Neisseria animalis. NCBI lineage: Bacteria > Pseudomonadati > Pseudomonadota > Betaproteobacteria > Neisseriales > Neisseriaceae > Neisseria > Neisseria animalis. Next base: position 1,522,232 of record NZ_LR134287.1, on the reverse strand, counting down.
TATGGCTATCGAACGTACTATTTCCATTGTAAAACCTGATGCTGTAGGTAAAAATGTTATCGGTAAAATTTACAGCCGTTTTGAAGACAACGGTTTGCGTATCATTGCTGCCAAAATGAAACATTTGAGTAAAGCCGAAGCCGAAGGCTTTTACGCCGTACACAAAGAACGCCCGTTTTTTGCCGACTTGGTGGCTTTCATGACCAGCGGACCGGTGATGATTCAGGTTTTGGAAGGTGAAAATGCCGTAGCGAAAAACCGCGAGCTGATGGGTGCAACCAATCCTGCCGAAGCTGCTCCGGGCACAATTCGCGCGGATTTCGCAGCTTCCATCGATGCCAATGCTGTTCACGGTTCCGACAGCTTGGAGAATGCGGCAATCGAAATTGCTTACTTCTTCCAAGACAGCGAAATCTGCCCACGCTAATTTCCGGGCAAAACCGTGCCGTTCGGACAGTATTTTTCTGTTCGGGCGGCCGGAAAACTGTGTTTGCTGTATTTGCAGACGGCATGATTGTTGGAAAGGCCGTCTGCAAATGCGGCAGATATGGCTTGCAAACTTGATTTCGGGTTTCAGGCAGTTAAATTAAAGCGGCATATTATGTATTGTCGAATAACGCAGAATGGAAAAAAGCCGCAGACTGTACAGACAATATCGGGTGTAGGCTGACTGCTTCAGCAGCTTCGCTTGGCCGTCTCTTCGGCTAGGGTGTGGCAATACCGTATTGTTCTGTGTCAGATAACTATGTTTTGTCGTTTTAATTTAACCGTTTGAGTACGGAATGGATAAAGATACTGTTATTGGCTGGCTTTGATGGTTGTGTCGGTTGGATAACTGTCGGCGCAGAAGACAGATTATCCGTACCGCTTCAGGATACGGCCTGATGAGTAAAGTAAACAGAGAATGTGCGCCATGCCGGATAATCGGCAGCATATTCCGATCAGCATAAAGTCTTCAGAATACATGAAAACCAATCTACTGAATTTTGATTTGCCGGGATTGACCGAACACTTTGCACAAATGGGCGAAAAGCCGTTTCGTGCCAAACAGGTGATGCGTTGGATTCATCAAGCCGGTGCGGCTGATTTTGATGAAATGACCGACTTGGCCAAATCATTGCGTTACAAATTGAACGAACAGGCAGTAATCGGCATTCCGCAGTTGATGACCGCGCAGGAGTCTTCGGACGGCACGCGGAAATGGCTGCTGGATGTCGGTACGGGCAACGGCGTGGAAACGGTATTTATTCCCGAAGCCGAGCGCGGTACGCTGTGTATCTCCTCGCAAGTAGGCTGTGCATTGGAATGTACGTTTTGTTCGACAGGGCGACAAGGTTTCAACCGTAATCTGACGGCCGCCGAAATTATCGGACAACTGTGGTGGGCAAACAAAGCCATGGGCGTTACGCCGAAAAACGAACGCGTGATTTCCAATGTGGTCATGATGGGCATGGGCGAGCCGATGGCGAATTTCGACAATGTCGTTACCGCTTTGAGCATTATGCTCGACGACCACGGCTACGGTTTGAGCCGCCGCAGGGTAACGGTTTCCACTTCGGGAATGGTGCCGCAAATGGACAGATTACGAGATGCCGTACCGGTGGCGTTGGCCGTGTCGCTGCACGCCTCCAACGATACAGTGCGCGATGAGATTGTGCCGCTGAATAAAAAATATCCGCTGAAAGAATTGATGGCGGCGTGTCAGCGTTATTTGGTTAAAGCACCGCGGGACTTCATTACTTTTGAATATGTGATGCTCGACGGCATTAATGACAAAGCGCAACACGCCCGGGAATTGATCGAGCTGGTTAAAGACGTACCGTGCAAATTCAATCTGATTCCGTTCAATCCGTTCCCAAACTCGGGTTACGAGCGTTCCAGCAATGAGAATATCCGCATTTTCCGCGATATTCTGCAGCAGGCAGGCTTTGTGGTTACGGTTCGCAAAACCCGTGGAGATGACATCGACGCAGCTTGCGGACAACTGGCGGGGCAGGTTCAGGATAAAACCAAACGCCAGCAGAAATGGCAGCAGATTGTGGTGGAGAAATAAGGCGAATCAATGATGAAGGCAAACTGGCTGCCGGTGTTGTCCGCATGTATCTTGGCAGCTTGCGGAACAAATCTCGGTTCGGAAGCCAAGATGCGCGCGGAGCAAGTGTCGGACATCAAAACCCGTTTGGCATTGGAATATATGCGGTCGGAAAACTACCGGCAGGCAACCGCCAGCATAGAAGAGGCTTTGGGAGCCAACCGCAAAAACGAAGCAGCGTGGTTGGTGCGGGCGGGGATTTACCAATATCTGAAGGTAGATGATAAAGCGCAGGAAAGTTTCCGGACGGCATTGTCGCTGAAGCCGGACAGTGCGGAAGCCAATAATAACTACGGCTGGTTTGTTTGCAGCAGGTTGAACCGTCCTGCCGAGGCGATTGCTTATTTTGATAAAGCATTGGCGGATCCGACTTATCCTACGCCTTATGTCGCCCATTTTAATAAAGGCGTATGCAGTGCGAAATCAGGGCAATATGCGCTTGCCGATGCCTATTTTGAACGTGCGTTGGCCGCCAATCCCGAATTTGCGCCGGTATTCAAAGAGTGGGCGCGTGCCAAATGGCAGCAAGGCCGTCTGAGCGAAGCAAACAGCCACTTCCGCCAATACCTGAATCAAACAAACGGCTTGTTGCCGGCCGATGATTTGTTGTTGGGCTGGCAGTTGGCGCAGGCTTCGGGCGATACCCGACAGGCCGCTATCTATGAAGAACAACTGAAGGCACGTTTCCCTTATTCGGAGGCGTTGCAAACCATTACCACGGGTCGTTAAACTCATGCAGAACCAGTCATCACACGTTTATCACAAAGAAGCCGCTCGAGCATTGGGTGGCGAATTGCGGCAAATCCGCGAAAAATCAGGTATTTCTGTTGCAGACGTTGCCCAGCGCTTGAAGCTGTCGGAGCAGCAGATCGAAGCCTTGGAAAAAGGTGATTATTCATCTTTTGCCGGCGTTGTATTCGTGATGGGTTTTTTACGCTCCTATGCCCGTATGATCAATATGGACACATCGGAGATTGAAGGCCGTCTGCAAACCGTCGTGCCGCAGGAAAGCAGCCATGCCTATTTGGTCAACCGCAAGGAAGATGGCGGTTTCGATTATCGGGAAGGTGGAAAAACGGCGTTCCCTAAATGGATTTTGGCTTTGGCGGCATTGTTGCTGGTTGGCGGAGGGATCTATGCTTGGCAGAACAAATCCCAAACGGAAAACAACCGGCAGAACGAAGCAGACAGCAATGCCGTACAAAACAGCCTGCAGGCGCCGGCATTGCAAGCCAGCAATGTAACCGTATCGCCGATGACTGAAGAAAGCAGCATGGAAGTTGCCGCTTCGGATACCTTGAAGCAGGCAGCCGCTTCCGAACCGGTTGTTCCGGAAGTCAGCGTTGCGGCCGATGAACTGTGGATTAAACCTCACTACCGCAGCCGTTTGGTTATCCGGGATAACAGCGGCAAGCTGGTATTTGAAGGCATTGTGGCAGCAGGGAGCGAACACAGGGAGCGCGGCGGCGCACCTTATGAAGTTTGGATTGGCATTGCTGCCGAAGCGCAAGCCAATTTCGGCGGCACACCGATTGATTTGAAAGCATACCGTAGGGAAGGACGAAAATCCGTTTCCTTCCGCGCAGGAAAATAAACCATGAACACACTCAAACGCCGGTCTACCCATCAGGTACAAATTGACCACATTACCATAGGTTCGGAAGCTCCCGTTGTGGTGCAGTCTATGACCAATACCGATACGGCAGATGCCGAAGCAACGGCATTGCAGGTTAAGGAATTGAGTGATGCCGGATCGGAGATGGTTCGGATTACCGTCAACAGCCCGGAGGCGGCTTCCAAAGTGGCCGAAATCCGCAGCCGTTTAGATGATATGGGCTATACCACACCGCTCATCGGCGATTTCCATTTCAACGGAGAGCGCCTGTTGGCCGAGTTTCCCGAGTGCGGCAAAGCATTGTCAAAATACCGCATCAATCCGGGTAACGTCGGCAAGGGTGCGAAGGGCGATGAAAAATTCGCCTATATGATTCGAACCGCGGCAGAGCACAATAAAGCCGTGCGTATCGGTGTGAACTGGGGTTCGCTCGACCAAAGTCTGGCCAAGCGCATGATGGATGCAAATTTGGCATCTGCCAATCCGCGGGCACCGGAAGAAGTGATGAAAGAAGCACTGATTGTGTCCGCGCTTGAATCCGCTGAGAAAGCCGTCAGCCTCGGGCTGCCGGAAGATAAAATCATTTTGTCGTGCAAAGTCAGTGCCGTACAGGATTTGATTCAAGTTTACCGCGAGCTGGGCAGCCGCTGCCGCTATCCGCTGCATTTGGGTTTGACCGAAGCGGGAATGGGCAGCAAAGGCATTGTTGCCTCAACGGCCGCGTTGTCTGTTTTATTACAGGAAGGCATCGGGGATACCATCCGTATTTCATTGACGCCCGAGCCGGGCAGCCCGCGTACTCAAGAAGTGGTAGTGGGGCAGGAAATCCTGCAAACCATGGGATTGCGTTCGTTTACGCCGATGGTTACGGCGTGTCCCGGATGCGGCCGCACCACCAGCACCGTATTCCAAGAGTTGGCGCAAGACGTGCAAAACTACCTGCGTCAGAAAATGACCGTGTGGCGTACTGTTTATCCGGGGGTAGAGTCGTTGAATGTTGCCGTGATGGGCTGCGTGGTAAACGGCCCCGGGGAGAGCAAGTTGGCGGATATCGGTATCAGCTTGCCGGGCACGGGCGAAACGCCTGTCGCGCCGGTGTATGTAGACGGCGAACGCAAAGTGACTTTAAAAGGCGACAATATTGCTGCCGAGTTTTTGAAGATTGTTGAAGAATACGTCGAAGCCAATTACTGCGAAGGCGGTGCCAAGCGTAATCAGCCGAAGATTATTCCGATTCAGCCGCGTTGACGACAAGTAAGAAGGATATTGCGGGCAAACTTCTTCTTCCGAGCAAACTGATGCAGTAGGTTGGGAGTGGCGGTTCTGCCCGCTTTGCAATTTGACGAGGGCTGGAAACCCAATCGGGCGGCGGTAAGGCCGTCTGCTTTTTGCATTTTTGGCCAGCGGACAGCTATCTTTAAAACGGCTTTGCTGGTGAAGTGGAAAGCACAGCCGGACAATATGAAACGAAACAAAGCGGCAGGCAGGTTGGGCTATGCCGTATTTTTTATGCCGAATGAGCATATTGGTGAAAGAATAATCATGAAATGGGTGTGGTTTAAAAAGCTGTTGCCGGAGTGGTTGCTGTTTTTTACTGCGGGCATCATGGTGTGTGCGGCAGGGCGCGGATATTTGTTCGGGCGTTATGCCGGTGCGGATTTGCAGACGGCCTATTCTGCCGATGTTGCCGCAATGTGGTTGAAAGGCTTTTTATTCGACATTAAAACCGTATCCTTGATGTCGGCAATATTGGTGTTGGCCGCATTATTGGGTTTGGCAAACCAAAAACTGATGGCGGCCGTATACCGCATACATTACCGCTGTGCCGCGCTGCTGTTGACGCTGCTTGCCGCGTTGACTTCGGGCAACATATTTTATTATGCGGTATATGACCGCCCGTTTGACGTATTCGTTTTCGGATTGTTGGAAGACGATACCCAAGCGGTTCTGCAAACCATTTGGACGGATTACCCCGTTATTTGGATAATATTTGCCGTGTTGGCAGTCGGCTGGCTGTTTCAGCAAATCTTCCGCCGTCTGCATATTCGCATGGCGGCAAAGGAAACCCGCTGCAGCGATACTTGGTGGCAGCGGATATTATGGGTTTTGATGATCGTATTGGCATTAACGGCCGGTATCCGCACATCTTTTGGGAAGTTTCCGTTGCGCCAGTCGGACGCGCAGGTTTCATCGCTTGCCATCTTGAACAAACTGGTTCCCAATGCCGTTACCGCCTTAAGTTGGGCGGTGGGCGAATACCGCAGCAGCAGCTTTCACGAAGTGGGAGATGAAGAAGGGCGGAAACTGTTTTCCGTGATGACCGGGCGACAGGTTGCGGGTGCGGATTGGACAGAGTTGGCCGCCAAAACGCAGCAGAACAAGCTGCCGGCCAGACCGAATGTCGCCTTGGCCGTTATGGAGAGCATGGGTACGCACCTGTTCCGGTTCGATACTTTGCAGCGCGACCTTTTGGGCAGATTGCGCCCTCATTTTCAGCAGGATTGGCTGTTTACCCGTTTTGTTTCCGAGGGCGACGGTACGGCGGATACCATGCACCGCTTATTTATCCGCAGTCCGTTAAACAATATCAGCCAAAGTACGGCAAAAAATAAAAAATATCCCACCAATCTGTTTGCCCCGTTTAAAGCCTCAGGATACCAAACCGTCTATATTACGGCGGGCAACGGAGGCTGGCGTGATTTTAACAACTTTACCAAACATCTGGGCGTTGATGAATTTATAGACGAAACGGCATTGCGCCGCCGCTATCCTGAAGCGGTCAACGATACTTGGGGTGTGCCGGACGAATATATGTTCCGTTATGCCGCCGAGCGTTTGCAGCGTGCAGAGCGGGAAGGGCAGCCGGTATTTATCCTGATGTTGTCGATTACCCACCATCCGCCATACCGCCTGCCGCCAACGGGCGAGCGTATCGGCATGGCGCTTGATGCTGAAGAACAAAGCCGTCTGCAACAGTTGGGCAAGCCCGCCGAAATAGAGGAGGCTTTCAATACCTTCCGCTATGCCAACGATAGCTTGGGCGCATTTATTGATGAGGTAAAGCAGAGCGGTAAGACCATTGTGGCGGCAACCGGCGACCACAATATGCGGGGCATCGGCTATGCTTCGGCGGAAGAACAGGCATTGGGTCATGCTGTGCCGTTTTATCTGTATGTACCGGAACAGCTGCGCGGTGAAGCGGTATACCGCCCCGAACGTGTCGGTTCGCATAAAGATGTAATGCCGACCCTGTATGCTTTGAGTATTCCCGAACAGGCGTACTTGAAAACCGGCTGCAATCTGACCGCTCCGGATAATCATGGCGATACATGGTGCGGATACGGTTACAACAAACATATCGTCATCACGGAAAGCGGGGCAACCGATATTGAACAAGGCACATTCCGCAAGTGGCGCGATAAAGAAAAACTGCTGCTGGCTACGGCCGTGGACGATATTCCGACAGAAGAGCAAGAGCAGGTCAAACGGGGCAGAACATACGGCGCGTTTTTGGATTGGTTGCTGAACAGAATGGCAACAATGCAATAATATAGTCGAATAAAATAAGAATGAGACAAGGCAGCGAAGCCGCAGACAGTACACATAGTACGGCAAGGCAAAGCAACGCTGTATCATTCTTATTTTAAATGACTATAGCAAGAAGAAAAGCCGTCTGCAAAATAGAGCAAGCCCTTGTTGCGGTGCTGTATTTTGCAGACGGCTTTTGCGTGATGCGGATTATTCCGTAATCGAAGCAAACACTTCAAAATAAGTCGGGAAGGTTTTGTGGGTACATTTTGGATCGTTGATGATTACCGGCGTACCCAGCAGCGATACCAATGAGAAACACATGGCGACGCGGTGGTCGTCGTAAGTGTCAATCGCCACATCGGCTTTTAATGCGGCGGGCGGCGTGATATAGATGGCTTCCGGCTCTTCCACCACTTCCGCACCCAGCTTGCGCAGTTCGGTTGCCATGGCGGCAATGCGGTCGGTTTCTTTGACGCGCCACGAGCCGATGTTGCGCAGGGTACAGGGTTTGCCGCTGGCCAACGCAATCACGGCCAAGGTCATGGCGGCATCGGGAATGTGGTTGGCATCCAAGTCAAACGGCAGCACGCTTTGATGCGCCGGACGGGAAATTTCGATGAAATTGTCGCCCCAAACCACATGGGCACCGATTTTTTCCAACTCGCGCGCAAAAGCCACGTCGCCCTGAATGCTGTTCAAACCGATGCCGGTTACGCGGATGGGCGCACCGGAAATCAAGCCCGCCCCGAGGAAATAAGACGCGCTGGAGGCATCTCCTTCGACATGCAACACTTCCGGCGCATGGTAACGCGCACCGGCGGGGATTTTGAACACGCGGTAATCTTCATTGACGACATGCACGCCGAACTGCGCCATCAGTTTCAGCGTAATGTCGATGTAAGGTTTGGAAATCAGCTCGCCGACCATACGGATGTCAAACGCCTCGCCGGTCAGCGGCAGAGCCATCAGCAGCGCGGTCAGAAACTGGCTGGACACATTGCCTTTAATCGGAATTTCGTGCACACCGTTGTCGCTGCGTTCGTTGATTTGCAGCGGCGGATAGTTTTCATTGCCCAAATAGCGGACATCGGCACCGGCCGTACGAAGCGCATCGACCAAATCGCCAATCGGACGCTCGTGCATACGCGGCACGCCGTGCAAATGGTAATCGCCGCCCAATACCGCCAACACCGCCGTCAGCGGGCGGAACGCCGTCCCCGCGTTGCCTAAAAACAAATCTGCCGAACGGTTGGGAAAACGTCCGCCCGTACCTTGGATTTGCAGACGGCCTTCTTCCAAAAATTCAATACGGACACCCAGTTTTTCCAAGGCTTCCAGCATACGGTCGGTATCGTCGGATTTGAGCAGCGAACGGATTTCGCAGATATTGTCGGACAATGCGGCCAGCAGCAACGTGCGGTTGCTGATGCTTTTGGAACCCGGCAGGGCTACGGTTGAGGGCTTGAGTTGGGCGGCAGGCAGGCGGATGGATTCAGTCATGTTTTCTCTTTTGTGATGGATACGGGGAAATCGGATAAGTTTTGGTACGAAACCGCATTATACGCATATTGAATGCCGTCTGGAAACCGAAAGGGAGGAGTGTTTTGCAGACGGCATGACGGTTCTGTTATTCTGCTATACTGTGGTTCTTTCATGTAATGCTATGCGGTAAAACGATGTATCAGAAAAGAGCGCGCGGTGCGAAGCCGTGGATTGTGATGGGTGCGGTTATCGCCGGTTTTGTGTGGCTGCTGTATGCTTTGGGCGATATTTTAACGCCGTTTATCGTGGCGGCGGTGTTGGCGTATGTGCTGAATCCGCTGGTGGAAAAGCTGGAACGCCGCCGCTTTAAGCGCGGGTTGGCTTCGATGGTGGTCATGGTGTTGTCGCTGGCGGTGCTGACGGCTTTGGTGCTGATTATTGTGCCGATGCTGATCGGGCAGTTTAACAACTTAATCGGAAGGCTGCCGCAGATTGTCGGTTTCGTTCAAAATACGCTGCTGCCGTGGCTGATGCGGGTGGGCGGCAACTATATTGAGTTGGATACGGCCTCGATTGTGGCGTGGTTACAGTCTCATACGGGCGAGCTGGCCAATACCTTGAAAACGGTGATGCCGACTTTGATGAAGCAGGGCGGCAATGTGGTCATCGGGGTCAGCAATTTCCTGCTGCTGCCGTTTTTGCTGTATTACTTTCTGCTGGATTGGAAGCGTTGGTCGTCCGGTATTCGGGCATTGGTACCGCGTCGTTTTTTAGACAGCTATGTACGCATTACCGGCAATATGGACGAGGTGTTGGGCGAGTTTCTGCGCGGACAGTTGACCGTTATGCTGGTTATGGGCTTGGTGTACGGATTGGGCTTGATGCTGGTCGGCTTGGATTCGGGCTTTGCCATCGGCATGATTGCCGGTATTTTGGTATTTGTTCCGTATTTGGGGGCGTTTACGGGCCTACTGTTGGCAACGGTTGCTGCTGTATTGCAGTTTGGTGCGTGGCCGGGTGTGCTGATGGTGTGGGGCGTATTTGCAGTGGGGCAGTTTTTGGAGAGCTTCTTCATTACGCCGCAGATTGTCGGCGACCGTATCGGCTTGTCGCCTTTTTGGGTGATTTTCTCATTAATGGCGTTTGGGCAGTTGATGGGCTTTGTCGGTATGTTGATTGGCCTGCCGTTGGCGGCTGTTACGCTGGTGTTGTTGCGGGAGGGAGCCTCGGCCTATTTCGGCAGCCATTTTTACCGCCACCGTTAGATACGGGAAGCGTTTTGCAGACGGCACAGGCCGTCTGCAAAATAGCAAAAAGCCAAGCCGGAATGCTTGGCTTTTTGCTTGGGAAAACGGAAATCAATAATGACGGCGGCGGAAGAAAAACATTCCTTCGCTGTCGGCTTCGATGATGTAGCGGCCGTTTTGAACGGCGGCATAACCGCTTTTGCCGCTTTGGTAAGGCTGCAAACCGGCGTGTTCGATCAGGTAGGCGGTCAGCGCGGGGGCATCTTCGGCAACATTGCCAACCAAGCGGGCAAACAGGGTATGGCAGATTCCGTTTGCCGGCCAACCGGTTTTCTGGGCGGAAGAATCGGTTTCCATACATTTGCCGCGGACAGTTTCCAAATCGCTCAGGTTTTTGCCGCTCAGGACGATGTAGTTGTCGTTGCCCAAGCCGTTGATTTGGTAGCTCGCCTGTTCTTTTGCATCGTGGCTGCTGCCGGATGGGGTTAATGCCAAGCCTTCGATGGCGGTGGTGTCGATGTGTTTGACTTTGAATACCGGCTTAGGTGCGGCAGGGATTTCGGTTTGCTGTGTGCTGTCGCTATTGCCGTCGCAGCCTGCCAGCAGCGCGGGAAGGGCAAGGAGCAGGAGTCTTTTCATGGTCGCAATCCTATGGGTAGGCAGATAAACCGTGTTATTATAGCGAACCTTGATTTGCTTGGATATGTACCGAAGGCTGGCGCGGATTATGATGGTTTGGCATATTGCATGGATTCATCTTTTGGGGTTGATGAGCCCCGGCCCGGATTTTTTCTATATTACGCGCACGGCGGCACGTTTCGGGCGCAGGCAGGCGGTGGCGGCGGTTTGCGGTATTGTGGTCGGAGTCATGGCTTGGGCGGTGGCGACTATCTTGGGGCTGGTGTTGCTGTTTCGGGCGTTTCCGGCGGTGGAAGCGGTGCTGGTGTGCGCGGGCGGCGTGTACCTGATGTATTTGGGTTGGAAAATGCTGGGGGTGCGTGCGCATACCATTTTTCCGGAAGACGGGCGTTACGGGGCGGAACAGGAAACGGCAGTTGATTGGTGCGGTGAAGTCAAAAAAGGACTGCTGGTTAATTTGTCCAATCCCAAGGTGGTGGTGTATTTCAGCAGCGTGATGTCTGTCGTTTTGGCAGAAGTGGCCGCATGGTGGCAGATTGTGGCGGTATTGCTGCTGATTTTTGTGGAAACACTGCTGTATTTTATGATGGTGGCGGTGTTGTTTTCCGGCGGTGCCGTCAAACGGTTTTACAGTTGCTACGGCAGGTATCTGGACAATGCTGCGGGGGTGCTGTTTTTAGGATTCGGTGCGTATTTGTTGGCAGGGATATGGCTGAAATGATGAAAAAGCCGTCTGTAAATCAATGACAGACGGCTTTTTTGTTCGGCTTGGCGGTGAAAAAGTGAAGGAGATAAAGGGGCGGTTTTGCAGACGGCATGAATTGTTTAAATTTAAACAAAAAATATGAAACAATAATAAAGTCTATTCTCAAAAATATTGAATTATTATGCCGTCTGCTTTTTAGGCGATTTGCAGTGGGAATTGAATGATTTTTTAAAATTAGACTTGACCCGTTACAGCCAATTACTTAAAGTATCGTTGATTTTTTACTGATGAAAACCGGCATACCGGTTCTGCATAATTATGAGCGCACAAACTCCCACTCCCATTATCCGCTACGACAGCGTACCGACAGATGCTTACTTTTTCGGTACCTGCGTTCTCGATATTTTCATGCCCGAAGCCGGCATGGACGCTATGACCCTGATTGAGCAGCAGGGCATCCGCACCCATTTTCCGATGGGGCAGAGCTGCTGCGGCCAGCCTGCCTATTCCTCCGGTCATCCGGAAGAGGCCTTTGAAGTTGCCAAAGCCCAACTCGACTTGTTCCCTGAAAACTGGCCGGTAGTCGTGCCTTCCGGCTCTTGCGGCGGTATGATGAAACACCACTGGCCGAAAATGTTTAAAGGCACGCCTTACGAGCAGAAGGCCAACGACATCGCCGAGCGGGTCATCGAATTTACCCATTTCCTGATTGCCATCGGCTATCAGCCTGAAGACAAAGGCGAACCGGTAAAAGTTGCCGTACATACCTCTTGCGCCGCCCGCCGCGAAATGAACGTACACCTCTCCGGCTGGCAGTTGATTGACGGCATGTCGAATGTCGAGCGCATCGTCCACGACCACGAAAGCGAATGTTGCGGCTTCGGCGGCACATTCTCGGTCAAACACCCCGACATCTCCGGCGCGATGGTAACCGACAAAGTCGCCGCGCTGAAAGATACCGGCGCTACCGAAATCATCAGCGCCGACTGCGGCTGCATGATGAACATCGGCGGCAAAATCGCCAAAGACGAACCGGATATGCCGATGCCGAAACACATCGCGACTTTCCTGTTAGAGCGTACCGGAGGTAAAGCATGAGCGCGCGCGAGAATATTCTGAACAAATTGAAGCAGGCGGATGCCTACCCGATGGCAGAGCCGGATACCGCCGGATACTATCAGCGCGGCGGCATGGCTTGGGCAGACGATGTCAGCCGTTTGAAACATTGGGCGGCAGCCATGCGTGCGGTCAAAACCGAAATCTTCTGGGTAACGGAGGAAAACTGGCCGCAGATTATGTGCCAAGTCGCACAAGAAAAGGGTCTTCGCAATATGCTGCTGCCGCTGACAACAGAACACGGCAAAAAAGCGCAGACGGCCTTGCAGGCGGCCAATATCGAAACGCGCGGCTTCGACCGCGTGATTGACGGTTGGAAAGACGAATTTTTCGCCGAAATCGAAGCGGGTTTTACCGCTTCCGAGTGCGGCATCGCCCGTACCGGCACGATTATGCTGTATTCCAGCCCTGAAGAGCCGCGCAGTTTGAGTTTGGTACCGCCGGTGCACTTCTGCCTGTTTGACGCGGCAAAAATGTATAACGAATTTCATGATGCGGCAGAGGGTCAGAAACTGGTGGAAAACGGTATGCCGACCAATGTGATTCTGATTTCAGGGCCTTCCAAAACCGCCGACATCCAGCTGACGCTTGCCTTCGGCGCACACGGCCCGCGCGATTTGGTGGTTTTGGCCTTGCTGCCCGACCATATTTCCCCTGCCGACTTGGAGGACAAAGCATGAGTACGCAAACCATCCAATTTCATATGAAACCGGAAACCTTCAAGCAAAACAGTGCCATTTCCCTGCAGGACAAACCCTTGCGTAAAAGCCTGCGTACCGCTATGGATATGCTGATGACCAAGCGCAAGGCTGTTTTGACCGACGAAGAAGAGCTGCAAAACCTGCGCGATTTGTGCGAACACGTCCGCCAGCGTTCCCTATCCAAACTGCCGCAGCTTTTGGAGCAGCTTGAAGACAACCTGACCCGTTTGGGCGTAAAAGTCCATTGGGCGGAAACCCCCGATGAAGCCTGCCGGATTATCCACAACATCGTTACCGATAAAAACGGCAAGCTGGTGGTTAAAGGCAAGTCTATGGTCAGCGAAGAAATCGAGCTGAACCATTATCTTGAAGGAAAAGGCATTAAAGCGGTTGAAAGCGATTTGGGCGAATACATCGTGCAAATGGCAGGCGAAAAGCCGACCCACATCGTTATGCCCGCCATTCACAAAACCAAAGAGCAGGTAAGCGAGCTGTTCCACAACAACCTCGGCACACCGCTTACCGATGATGTGGACGAGCTGACAGGCATTGCCCGCCAAGCCTTGCGCGACGTGTACCGTACGGCCGATGTCGGCTTGAGCGGCGTTAATTTCGCCGTTGCGGAAACCGGTACGCTGTGTCTGGTCGAAAACGAAGGCAACGGCCGCCTTTCGACTACCGTGCCGCCCGTGCATATCGCCATTACCGGCATTGAAAAAGTCGTGGCCAAATTGTCGGACGTTCCGCCGCTGTACAGCCTGCTGCCGCGCTCGGCCATCGGACAAAACATTACCACTTACTTCAACATGATTACCGGCCCCCGCCGCAGCGAAGAGTTGGACGGTCCGCAGGAAATGCACTTGGTGCTGCTTGATAACGGCCGAAGCCAAGCCTATGTTGAAGAACAAATGCGCCGTACCCTGCAATGTATCCGTTGCGGTGCGTGTATGAACCATTGCCCCGTCTATACCCGCATCGGCGGCGCGGCATACGGCACCACCTATCCCGGACCCATCGGTGAGATTATTTCCCCGCACCTGTTGGGCTTGGACGCCACCCGCGACCTGCCGACCGCTTGTTCTATGTGCGGCGCCTGCGTGGAAGTCTGCCCGGTACGCATTCCGATTACCGAGCAAATGCAGCGTCTGCGTGTAGAAGCCCAGCGCGATCCGAACGAAAAAGTACCGTATCCGATTCGCGGACAAGGTGCGTCCCATACCTTCGGCGAACAGTTGGCATGGCGCACATTCAACGGCATCTTCAGCGGCAAAAAAGCCTACCGCGCATTCGGCTGGGCAGCGACCACCTTCCGCGCCCTGACACCGAGCAAACAGCTTGGCTGGACAGACAACCGCGTACCGATGAAACCTGCCAAGAAAACCCTGCACGAACTGATGGCGGAAAAACTGCGTAACCGCTGATTCCTATACCCATCGTCCATGCATACGGAAGGCCGTCTGCAAAATCCATCATCGGTTTTGCAGACGGCCTTTTTCTCCATTTAGGGCCTGTCGGCGGCAGTCGGCAACAATATAGCCGGATAACACAGCATGAGGCCGTGCCGCAAACCGTATGAATCCTACGGAATGGCGGATTTTCCGCTTTGGCAGTTTGTTTGGGCTTTTTGAGCAGAAGGCAGCCGACATTCTGTGATGCTTGATTTTCAATGGAAGCATTTGCCCGAAAACGCACTCGGTAGCAAAAAGCATAACAAGATTATCGGCATCAGTTTCCGATGGCAGGGAAACAATGCAATCGGACGAACCGACTGTATGGCTCCGTTAACGCCCGATTCCAGACAAAACGCATATAACCCGAAAGCACAAACATGAACATCAGCCAAGCAGCGCAGACGGTAGGACTTTCTGCCAAACAAATCCGCGATTATGAAAAAATCGGTTTGATCCGGCAGCCTTCGCGCGGCGCAAACGGCTACCGCCTTTACCAAGAAAGCGACATCAAACGTCTGCATTTTATCTGTCATGCCAGACAGGTCGGCTTTCCGCTTCATGACATTAAAGACTTGCTGGCATTATCCGACAATCCAAACCGCACCAGCGAAGCAGTCAAATCGCTGACGGGACGGCATATTGCCAGACTGCATGACGAAATTGCCAAAATGCAGGCGATGCTCCGTCTGATTGAAGGGTGGTATCACCAATGTTCGGGTAGCGGAATTTCTGATTGTCCGATTCTGGATGGCTTGGCTGCTCCTGTCTGTGCCGGTCGGAATGATGATGCACAATCTTGCAAAGCCATTGACGGATAACGTGATTTGTTAATCGCTTGCCGATATTTTGCATAGCTTTTCTTATTTGCTTATTCACGCATTTGACGCTTTTTGCGACAATATGCCACCGTATCGTGCCAAAGTTGACGATACGGATACCACCATAAACCATACCAAAAGGATAAAACCGGTGAAACGCATATTTCTCTTCATCGCTACCAATATTGCCGTCTTGATTGTTATCCGCATCGTATTGGCGGTTTTAGGCATCAACAGTACCGATGACACGGCCAGTCTGCTGGCATTTTCCGCCGTAGTCGGTTTCAGCGGTTCGATTATTTCGCTGCTGATGTCGAAAACCGTTGCCAAAAATTCGGTAGGTGCGGAAGTCATTACCCAACCGCGCAGCGAAGAAGAAGCATGGCTGCTGGCTACTGTTGAGGCACAAGCGCGCCAATGGAATCTGAAAACGCCCGAAGTGGCGATTTACCACTCTCCAGAGCCGAATGCGTTTGCCACGGGAGCCAGCAAAAACAATTCTTTGGTGGCCGTCAGCACCGGTCTGCTCGACCACATGACCCGCGATGAAGTGGAAGCGGTATTGGCACACGAAATGGCGCACGTCGGCAATGGCGATATGGTAACGCTTACGCTGATTCAGGGCGTGGTCAATACTTTTGTCGTCTTCTTGGCGCGTATTGTTTCCGGTATGGTTGCCAAAAATGAAGACGGCTCGACTTCGCAAGGCACTTATTTTATGGTCAGCATGGTATTGCAAATCGTATTCGGTTTCCTTGCCAGCATCATCGTGATGTGGTTCAGCCGCCAGCGCGAATACCGTGCCGATGCGGGCGCGGCTAAATTGGTCGGTGCGCCTAAAATGATTGCCGCGCTGCAACGCCTGAAAGGTGCGCCGAGCGACTTGCCGCAGGAAATGAACGCTATGGGCATTGCCAGTGACAGCAAAGATTCGCTGTTGAGTACCCACCCGTCGTTGGACAACCGTATCGCCCGTTTGCGTGCTTTATAGTTTGAAATATGATTAAGGCCGTCTGCAAATCAGCGCAACCGAAACATGGATTTCAATATACTGATTTGCAGACGGCCTTTGTGGTTGATATGTGTCAATACATTTGAGTTAAGCATTTTATAGAGAAAAACCTGCATTTTTTGCAGGTTTTTTCTTTTTATAGTTAATTAAAATAAAAATAGGACATTAATGCAGCAGTAAAATTATCTGAACCGGGCAAAACCGAACGCATATATTTTTTAATATTTGCCCATGTTTTCTCTATCGGATTCAATTCGGGAGAATAAGGTGCAAGCGGTAGAATTTCATGTCCGCAACGATGTGCCATCTCTTGCAAAATACTTATTCTGTGAAATCTTGCATTATCTAAAATAATCAATGATTTTGGTGGCAAATCAGGTAACAGCATGGTTTCAAACCATGCTTCAAAAAAAGTACTGGTCATGGTGTTTTGATAAACCATGGGTGCAATCAGTTTTTGCCCGATTTGTGCAGCAACCAATGACAACCGTTGATATTTCTTCCCACTTATCTTAGTTTTAACCATTTGCCCTTTGGGGCTGCGGGCATAGGGGCGAAAGAAATAGGTATCGAATCCTGTTTCGTCCAAATAAACCGGTTGATAATCCGAAAATTGAGCTAATCGGGCTAAATAATGCGCTACTTTCGAAGGGTCTTGTTCTCTGTAAGTGGTGGTCTTTTTTTACGTGTGATACCCAGCTTTTTGAGTGCATAAAAAACAGCTTGGGCTGTGCAGTTAAACACTTGGGCGATTTCATGTAAATGGGCATCAGGATTCTGACCGACATATTGTTTGAGTTTTTCTGTATCCAGCTTGGCAGCATTTTGTCCTTTCACTTGATGTTTCAGGCTGCCTGTTTGCTTTTCCAGTTGTATCCAAAGATAGAGTGTATTTCTTGATATGCCGTAGGTCTTGGCTGTTTGGCTGGCGTTATTACACTGCTTGTAATGGTTCAATGCTTTTTCCCGCAAATCTATTGAATATGCCATTTTTTACTCAAAATAAATCAAAATTGTACTGTTTTATTTTTAAATTACTATATAGTCGAATAAAATAAGAATGAGACAGGGCAGCGAAGCCGCAGACAGTACACATAGTACGGCAAGACAAAGCAACGCTGTATCATTCTTATTTTAAATGACTATACTGTTTTGATGGCTGTCTATGAGATGGAATGACAAATGATACAGCGTTGTGATGCCTTGTCCGGATACGTTGCTCGAAGGAGCTTAGCCAAGCTGAGGAAACAGCGTATCCGCCGACCGGTATTGTTTGTACTGCCGATTGGTTTCTTGTTTGATTCTGCGTGATTCAGCCATATCCTGTTAAGGTGAGAGTAACTAATCGATTTTCACCCGTTTCAAGCGCAGGGCGTTGCCCAAAACGGAAACCGAACTTGCCGCCATCGCCGCGCCTGCAATCACGGGGCTGAGGAAGCCGAGTGCGGCGAGCGGGATGCCCAAAATATTGTAGAAAAAGGCGAAAAACAGGTTTTGCTTGATGTTTTTCAGGGTGGCGCGCGCAATCAGCAGCGCGTCGGCAAATTGGTTGACCGAATGCTGCATCAGGGTGGCAGATGCGGTGTGTTCGGCCACGTCGGCACCGCCTTTCATGGCGAAGCTCACGTTGGCGGCGGCCAGCGCGGGGGCATCGTTGACACCGTCGCCCACCATGGCCACCACTTTGCCGGCGGCTTTCAGTTTTTGCACTTCGGCGGCTTTGTCGCGCGGGCTCATGTTGCCGAAGGCGCGGTCTATGCCCAGTTGGGCGGCGATGTAGTCGACCGTGCCCGGGTTGTCGCCGCTCATGACATATACTTCGATGCCGTGCGCTTTCAGACGGCCTATGGCTTCGGCACTGTCGGCTTTGAGGGTGTCGGCCAGTGCGAACGCGCCGACGGGGCGGTTGTCTGCCGATACGGCGACGATGGTGGCGATGTTCCATACTTCGTCCAAACCGGCGGGGAGGGTCAAGCCTGCATAATCGGCTTTGCCGACTTTGACCGCTCCGATGCCTTCGATATCGGCAGCAATGCCGGCACCGACGGCGGTTTGCGCGCCGGTGGTTTCGGGCAGGTTGAGCTTGCGTGCGTGTGCGGCGGCAACGATGGCGTTGGCAATCGGGTGGGTGGCGTTTTGTTCGACGGCGGCGGCGATGCGGTATAAATCGTCTTCGCTGTAACTGCTTTCAGGCGCAAGATATACGGCGGCCACTTGCGGACGGCCTTCGGTGAGCGTGCCGGTTTTGTCGAGGATGACGGCGTTGACGTGCGCCGATTCTTCCATCGAGGCGGCGTCTTTGAACCAGATGCCGTGTTTCACCGCTTTGCCCATGCCGACCATAATCGCGGCGGGCGTGGCCAGACCGAGTGCGCACGGGCAGGCGATGACCAATACGGCTACGGCATGCATGAGCGCGGTGCTCCAGTCTCCTTTGATGAGCCAAGTGAGCGCGAAGGTCAATACTGAGATGCCGACCACCACGGGTACGAAAACGGCAGCGGCTTTGTCGGCAATCCGTGCAATCGGTGCTTTGCTGCCTTGGGCCTCGGAAAGCGCGTTCATCATGTCGCCGAGCAGGGTGTGGCTGCCGAGCTGCTGCGCACGGTAGGTAATGCTGCCGTCGGTCATCAGTGCGCCCGCCAGCACTTTGCTGCCGGCTGTTTTGATTTCGGGATTGGATTCGCCGGTGAGGTGGCTTTCGTCCGCCCAGCCGCTGCCGCTTTCGACGGTGCCGTCGGCGGCGATGCGTTCGCCGTGGTTGGCGCGGATTAAATCGCCGATTCGGATTTGGTCGAGGGGCAGCGGCACCCATGCGCCTCCGCGTTGCACGGTGGCCTGCGGAGGCGTGAGTTTCAGCATTAGAGAAAGGCTGTTGAGGCTGGATTTTTTGGTGCGGTGTTCCAAAAATTTGCCCAGCGAAACGAAACCGATCACCATCACGCCCGCTTCAAAGTAAACATGCGCCATGCCGTCGTGTCCCATGCCGCGGTGGTGGAGCATCATGTAAGCCGAATAGAGGTAAATCGCCACTGTGCCGATGGTGACCAATACATCCATGTTGGCCAGCCCGTCTTTGATGCTGGTCCACGCGCTTTTGTAAAAGGGAGAGGCGAGCCAAAGCTGCACGATGCTGGCCAGCGTAAACTGCCACACGGCGGGTATCATCCAATCGTGCCGCCCGATCATCATGCCCGCCATACCGATAAGAAACGGGATATTGATGGCGAGCAGCAGCCACAAACGCCAGCCTATGTGTACGGCACCGTCATCGGCGGCAGGCTGCAAATCGGTTTTTTCTTTCGCGCCATAGCCGGTTTTTTCGATGATTTTTATCAGGCCGGCGATGTCGGTTTGGCTGTCGTCAAAGGTAATCTGCGCTTCCTCACTGGCGAAATTTACGCCCGCACTTTCAATAAACTCTTTTTTATTCAAGACTTTTTCAATACGGGAGGCGCAGGCTTGGCAGGTCATGCCTTCGATTTGGAAGCGGACTTTTTGTTGCACGGTACACGTCCTTTCGGATAGGAGGGGCTGACGGCCCCGAAAGAGGCCGTCTGAATATTTACAGTTTCATGTAATGGCGGGCCGAACCGTCTTTTTGAATGGCTGTGATGTTCAGGCTGCCGGGTTTTTCCGGTCCCATGCCGGGCGAGTTGGGCGGCATACCGGGCAGGGCGATGCCTTTGATGGCCGGTTTTTCTTTCAGCATTTTGCGGATGGCGGCAACGGGAACGTGGCCTTCCACTACATATTGCCCGATTTGCATGGTGTGGCAGCTAGCCACATTGCGGGTGCCGTATTGGGTTTTCACGGTGTTCATGTCGTCTTTGTTGATGGTTTTGACGTTAAAACCGTTTTGCTTCAGGTATTTGACGTATTCTTCACAGCAGCCGCAATAAGGGCTTTTATACAGAGTGGCATTCGGCGGCGCGGCAAGGACGGCGGCGGTGCTGAGGGCGGCAGTCAGGCCGAAGAGGGCGGTTTGCAAACGGGAAGATAAAGTCGGTTTCATTTTTAATATCTGTAAATTAAACAGTAAACAAATCAGCTTGATAGGATGCGCCCCAGTGTATCAACGAGTAATCATGCTTCGGGGTGTATTTTATAGTCGAATAAAATAAGAATGAGACAAGGCAGCGAAGCTGCAGACAGTACAGATAGTACGGCAAGGCAAAGCAACGCTGTATCATTCTTATTTTAAATGACTATATTACCCGTATCGGTTTCAGACGGCCTTTATGCTGAAAAGGCCGTCTGAAAATCGAAAAACAGCTTACAGCGATGCGTCGAAACCGCCGTCTTCTACCGCTTCAATCAAAGCAGCAGGATTGGTTTGCGCTTCGTCGTATTCGACAACGGCGTTGTTTTGCTCCAAGCTGACTTCGGCTTTGGCAACGCCTTCCACGCCTTCCAGAATACGGGTTACGCTTTTCACGCAGCCGCCGCAAGTCATGCCGCCGATGTTTAAAGTAATGTTTGCCATGATGCTTTCCTTTTCGTTCGGATTGAAACAATGTGTTGATGATAAACCTTAACGTGGGGTTAAGGTCAAGTATGATGCAGTTGGAGGCCGTCTGCAAATTCGGCATTTTGCAGACGGCCTTATGGTTTGTATTGATGGCTTAAGGTGTCGGATATTGGAAAATGCTTTTTATATTGATTTAAAGGTTTTTAAGCGGTGTTCGGAGGAATAACGGGATTTTTGATTATCTTGCAGGCGTGGTCTTTACAGTTCTTTCGGAAGCGCGTTACACTTTCTTTGCAGACGGCATGGTCTTAAAAGTGATGCCGTTGCTTCCCTGCTGCCGTCAGTGTGCCGGCAGTTTTGTAGTCAGTGTCATTGTGCCACTGCTGGTATAAAGGAAAATTTATGTCTCTTTCTCCCGTAGCTTTGCGTCGTGAAACCGCGTGTCAGCCGCACCCGACTGTACATTATTGGAAAAAATGCGATGTTGAAGCATTGTTCGACTTGCCGTTTTTGGACTTGGTGTATCAGGCGGCGGAAGTACACCGCCGGCATTTCAACCCGCGCGAAATCCAACTTTCCACTTTGCTTTCTATTAAAACCGGCGGCTGCCCCGAAGATTGTGCGTATTGCCCGCAATCGGCACACCATCATACGGATTTGGCTAAGGAGCAATTATTGGATGTTGATGAAATCGTTGCCAAAGCCAAGATTGCACAAGCACGCGGAGCGGGACGTTTCTGTATGGGGGCGGCGTGGCGCGGCCCGAAACCGCAAGATGTGGCCGCTGTTTCGGCCATTATCAGAGCCGTAAAAGATTTGGGCTTGGAAACCTGCGGTACGTTCGGCATGCTGGAAGAAGGCATGGCGGAAGAGTTGAAACAGGCGGGTTTGGACTATTACAACCATAATCTTGATACCGATCCCGAGCGTTACAATGACATTATCCATACCCGCCGCCATGAAGACCGTATGGATACATTGGGCAAAGTGCGGCGGGCCGGTTTGAAGGTGTGTTGCGGCGGTATTGTCGGCATGAATGAAACCCGTTCCGAGCGTGCCGGTTTGATTGCAAGCCTTGCCAATTTGGATCCGCAGCCGGAAAGCGTGCCGGTGAATCAGTTGGTCAAAGTGGCGGGAACGCCGTTGGCCGATGCAGATGATTTGGACTGGACGGAATTTGTACGCACGGTTGCCGTGGCGCGGATTACCATGCCGCAAAGTTTCGTGCGCCTCTCCGCCGGACGCGCGGATATGCCGGAAGCCATGCAGGCCATGTGTTTTTTGGCGGGCGCAAATTCGATTTTTTACGGCGATAAACTGCTGACCACGGAAAATCCTGATGAAGACGGCGACCGGATATTGATGGGCAAACTGAATCTGCTGCCGCTGGGCAAGGCGGAAGCAGGGCAGGAAGGTGCTGAAATTCAGGTTTAAGGCTGTCTGCAAAATCGCAAATTGTTTGGTTAAACTGCCGGTTTGACTTTTCCGGCCGTTTGTCCGTACAATTCCGTATCGGGACATTATGATGCTGCAATGCATCGTGGTGCCCTTTGTTTTTATTATTGTTTCAGTAACCGCACCCCGGCGGTTATCCGACGGATAAGGAGAACGTGTGCACGATTATTTGATTTCCATACTCACAAACTACGGCCTGCCGCATAGCGGTTGGATGTTGACGCTGACCATCGCGGCTTTGATTGCGCTGACCACGGCAGCCGTACACATTTTGCTGCATTTGGTGGTATTCCGCATTATCGGTGCGAAAATGCAATCGTCCAAAATCTTGTTTTTACAGGTTTTGGCGGAAAAATCGCTGTTTAAAAATCTGGCCTTCACCATACAGGGCGTTTTGCTGTCTCTGCAATTATCGCTGTGGCTGGAGCAGGGAGGCGTACAGGAATTTCTGCTGACGCTGACCAATATCTTCACCATTATTTTCGGCCTGCTGACGCTGTTTGCGCTGCTCGGTGCCGTCGAAACCTATTTCTTCCGCCGCAATATCGCCCAGCATTTCCCGATGCGCGGCCTGATGCAGACGGTAAAACTGATTGCCGCCATCGGCGCGGGTATTTTGATTGTATCCATGCTGCTGAACAAATCGCCGCTGTTTTTATTGAGCGGTTTGGGCGCGATGACTGCGGTGCTGATGCTGGTGTTCAAAGATCCGATTTTGGGTTTGGTGGCCGGTATCCAGCTTTCCGCCAACAAAATGCTGAACATCGGCGACTGGCTGGAAATGCCGAAATACAACGCCGACGGTTCGGTTATCGACATCGGTTTGACCACGGTAAAAGTCAGCAACTGGGACAATACCGTTACTACCATTCCGACTTACGCGCTGATTTCCGATTCGTTTAAAAACTGGCAGGCGATGAGCGAATCGGGCGGACGGCGGATTAAGCGGCCGGTTTACATCGACAGCACCAGCGTACGCTTCTTGAGCGAGGCGGACATTGAAAAACTGGCGCAGAGCCGTTTGCTGAAAGAATATTTGAGCGAACGCCAACAGGAAATCGATGCGTTCAACCACGAACACGCCATCGGCAGCGACAGCCCCCTGAACGGCCGCCGTTTGACCAATCTCGGCACGTTCCGCGCATATTTGAAGCATTATTTGGAAAACCACCCGCGTATCCGTAAAGACATGACCTTGCTGGTGCGGCAGACCGAAGGCAGCGGCAACGGTATTCCGCTGGAAATCTACTGCTTTACCAATACTGTGGCATGGGGCGAATACGAAGCCATTCAGTCGGATATTTTCGACCATATCTTTGCCGTTATCGGCGAGTTTGGTTTGCGCGTCTTCCAAAACCCGACCGGCCATGATTTCAGCATGATGGCTGCCGGACCCGAACGCAGGCAATAGTCTGCACGGCTTCGGCAGATAAAACCATGTCAGCAATCAGGGCGGCTGCCGTGGTGATTTTAGGCAACACCTTGTACGATTTGAACCGTACAAGGTGTTTTTATAGTCATTTAAAATAAGAATGATACAGCGTTGCTTTGCCTTGCCGTACTATGTGTACTGTCTGCGGCTTCGCTGCCTTGTCTCATTCTTATTTTATTCGACTATATTTGCAGACGGCCTTTCCTGCAAACACACGCAATAAAGAACGGAAAACAGGAAAATACCGTTGGATAACACGAAACGGAACAAGGCGGCAAAGCCACGGATGGTGCGGATACGGTGCGGCAGGCAGGTTGTGCCATCAGTTTGAAAAGCGCGGTAACGCTGTATGGTTACGTGTGAAAAAACCTATGCTGCCAAAACGTTTGAGCGGCAGGCTGATGGTCTGATGCAGCGGTTTTGTTCGGACGGCGGACCGTCGGGGGTGAAACCGTCTTCAAGCGGATAATGTGAGATGATGATGGCCGGTATCGGCTGTGCTGTTTTGGGGTGGCTTGAAAATTTCAAAAGGGCAATTTTGAATGGAGCGCGTTTCAATCAGATAAAAGGCCGTCTGCAAATCGGCGGGTTGCGCCATATGCAGACGGCCTTTGGCGTATAACGGGAGGTTGTTTGTCAATACACGTCGCGTTGGTAGCGTTTGTCTTCGCGTAAGTCGTTGAGATAATCTTCGGCTTCGTCGCGGCTGAGACCGCCTTGTTCGGCAATCACGGCAAGCAGTGCTTCTTCGACATCGCGTGCCATTCGTCCGGCATCGCCGCAAACGTAGAGATGTGCGCCTTGCTGCAGCCATGCCCATACTTCGGCGGCATTGGCAGTAATCTTATGCTGAACATATACTTTTTCCGCTCCCTGTCTGCTCCAAGCAAGATCGGCGCGGGTCAGCAGGCCGTCTTTGCGGAATTGCTGCCATTCGGTTTGATAGAGGAAGTCGTCTGTAAAACGCTGGTTGCCGAAAATCAGCCAGTTTTTGCCTTCGTCTCCGTTGGCGGCGCGCTGTTGCATGAAAGAACGGAACGGGGCGATACCGGTACCTGCGCCAATCATGATAATCGGGGTGCTGCCGTTTTGCGGCAGACGGAAGTGCGGATTGGGTTCGACAAATACGCGTACGCTGTCGCCTTCTTCCAAACGGCTGCCGAGAAAGCCGGAAGCCGCTCCGGTATAGGTGTTGCTGTGGTGTTCGAAACGTACGACACCGACAGTCAGATGGACTTCTTCGCCGACTTCGTCTTGTGCAGAGGCGATGGAATACAGACGGGGAGTTTGCGGGCGGAATAAGCCGAACAGGGTTTGTGCATCGAGAATGTGCGGGTATTGCGCCAGCACGCCGACAGGCGGAGTAGCGGCAAGGAAGGTATCCAATGTTTCGGCATTTCCGGCAATCGATTGTAAGTCTGCGCTGCCACTGAGTTCGGCATACTGCTGTACGAATGCGGGGGTAATCTGGGTAATGTCGGCAAACTCGCTCAATGCCGTCTGAATATCGGTTTCGTTGCCGTTGGGGAGCGTAATCGGCTCGCTGCCGGAAAGTTGATTTAACTCTAAAATTTCTTTAACCAACTCGGGAGCATTCAGCGGCCATATGCCCAAGGCATCGCCTGCTTGGTATTGCAAACCTGAACCGCTCAAGTCGATTTCGATGTGCTCTACGTCTTTTTCAGCATTGCGCGAGGTGATTTTTTGGCGTACCGACAGGCTGGCGGTCAGCGGCTGCTCTTTGGTGTACACGGCAGCGGCGGTTGCCTGTGCTGCGACAGATTGGGCAGAGGCGGGAGAGGATTGTGCGGCCAGTCCGGTTACTTTGGGAACAATGGCGTCAATCCATGCATCGGCGGCGGTTTGATATTCCAAGTCGCAAATACCGACATCATGTAGACGGCTTGCGCCCAGAGCGGCGAGTTTTTCGTCGAAATCTTTACCTGCTTGGCAGAATTTCGGATAAGAAGAATCGCCTAAGCCCAATACGGCAAAGGTCAGTTTGCTCAAGTCGGGGGCTTTTTTGCCAAACAAAAATTTGTACAGTGGCAGGGCTTCTTCGGGCGGCTCGCCTTCGCCTTGGGTGGACGTTACCAACAATACGATGTCTTCATCGGGCAGGGTTTTGCTTTTGAAATCGGCTGCTCCGGCCAAGCGTGCGGTGATGCCTGCTTCTTCCAGCTTGCCGTGCAAGGTTTCGGCAACGCGGCGGGCATTGCCGGTTTGCGAGGCGGATAATACGGTTACGCGGCGGGCGGCGGCAGGGGCGGTCGCTTCGGCAGCAAAGGCGGCGGATATGTTGGCGGCGGCATTGCCTTGGCTTTGCGCCCAGCAATAGCCGGAAAGCCATGCAAGTTGGGTAGGAGAAAGCGTGGAAAGTTGCGCTGAAATTTCAGCAGGAAGCGGATTGGCTTGGGTCATGGGTTTTCCTTTTTGGTCGCAGCGGCAGGAACATTGCATCAGGCATCGGGTTGGGAAGGTACTGCCGGATATGCAGACGGCATTATCATGCCTGTTGTTTCCGCTGCTTCACAGAGGGTATCGGTTTGCCCGTATTGCGGCAATTTGTCGGCGTTACTTTATACATGCCGTCTGCAAAAAGGAAAGAATGGTTTGTTTGGTTGTAATGCAATTTTGTTATAACGCAAACGGCAAAACAGCAAGGTTTTATCTTGAGAAAATTTTTATAAGATTTTGATTGATATGGTTTAAATGTTTTACTTTGGCAAAAGGCCGCTGCCATACTGTCTGAAAAATGGTAAACTGCCACTCTTATTTTGCAGACGGCTTACAATGGGTATTTTTAAAAGATTTTATACAACTGCTGTTGCTTTGATGCTTGCTGCCTGCGGGCATGCGCCGGTTGGGACGGCGGCGGATATTGGGGGCGGTAGCAATCTGATTGTTTTTTATACGCCGGAAACAGGAAAGGCGGCCTTGCTGCGTGCTGCCCGTGATTATGGTGTGGAAGTCGTGTATGAGTACAAAAATTTCAACGGTATTGCCGTCCGTGTACCGCAGGGAGTTTCGCCGAGCGAGGCGGCAGCGTATTTCCGAAATACAGACGGCGTGTTGGCGGTCAATCCCGACGGTATGGCGGTGCTGCACTAGTTTGCTGAATGTTTGAAGTTTCCACTTGCCATGTCTGAACGCAAAATCATTCATATCGATATGGACGCATTCTATGCTTCGGTAGAGTTGCGCGAGCAGCCGCATCTCAAAGGCTTGCCGGTGGTGGTGGCATGGGAGGGTGCAAGGTCGGTTGTTTGTGCCGCTTCATACGAGGCGCGGCAGTTTGGCCTGCATTCGGCCATGTCGGCACTGACCGCCAAGCGTCTTTGTCCGCAGGCAGTCTTTATTCCGCCGCATTTCGATTTGTACCGCCGCGTTTCGGCACAAATCCATGCGGTGTTCAGACGGCATACGGATTTAATCGAACCTTTGTCGCTGGACGAGGCGTATCTTGATGTAACGGCAAATTTCCAAAATATTCCCTATGCCAGCGAAGTGGCGCGCACAATCCGGGCAGAGATTCTGGAAGAAACAGGGCTGACGGCTTCGGCAGGTGTCGCGCCCAACAAATTTCTGGCTAAAATTGCTTCAGATTGGCGCAAACCGAACGGGCAATTTGTTTTGCCTCCGCAAAAAGTTCCCGCATTTTTAGACAAACTGCCGCTGGGTAAAATTCCCGGCGTAGGCAAGGTTACCTTGAAAAAAATGCAGTCGCTCGGTATGCATACCGCCGGAGACTTAAAGGGATTCGGGCGCGGGGAGCTGGTTCACTATTTCGGCCGCTACGGATACCGCCTGTACGATTTGGCACGCGGTATCGACGAGCGTCCGGTGCAGCCGCGGGCCGAACGCTTGCAGATTTCAACCGAAATCACCCTTCCTGAAGATATTCCCCTGCAAATGACCCTCCAGCATCTGCCGCATTTGGCAGAAGATTTATGGCGGCAAATACAGCGTAAAAATGTTGACGCAAAAAGCGTAACGCTCAAGCTGAAAACCCATGATTTCCGAATCATCACCCGCTCGCTGACCTACTCCTCCGCCCTGCCTGACAGCAAGGCACTGCTGCAAGCCGCATATACTTTGGCTCAGCGCGTACCGCCGCAAACCGAAGACGCATTCCGGCTGATTGGCATAGGTGTCAGCCATTTGTTGCCGAAGAACCAGCAACAATCACTTTGGTTATAAAGAAAGAGAGAAGTATTCTTTCCATTCTCACCCCAAGAGTCGGACAATGGCGCAAACCCTTATTTTGCAGACGGCATTACCCTCAAAAGGCCGTCTGCAAATTCCCGAAAAGCAACAGGATTACCGCCATGTCATCATTCCGCCCGCAGTTGTGGACCATTCCCGAAGTAGCCGATACGGACAAACAACGCCTTCCTGAACGGACAACCTTATTAGAGCAGCGTTTACGTATCATTGCCGAGCGCTTCCCGCAAGCCGTATTCGCCTCCAGCCTTGCGGTAGAAGATATGGTAATTACCGA